>NZ_JBDNRK010000017.1:0-73144 GCF_047718555.1 Clostridium sp.
AAATAATACTTATATTAATATTAATTTTTAAAATATAAATTCCTATTATAATAAAAACTGCCATATTAATAATAGTATTTACTCCAAAACTAATAGGCAATAGTCTGACTAAATATGTTATAACTGCTAAAATTACACTGGCTACTAAAACTCTTTGTCTAGATATTTTTTTATTTGAAGAAATATAAGCAATCATTACTATTAAAAAAGATTCGGGAATAGTTCTGAAGAAAAACTCCAATGCTGATAATTTTAACATATAGCACATCCTTCCAACAATATCCTTAAAATTATTATACCACGTTATAATAAAAAATAAAATATATGTCAAAAATATATTTATTAGTAAACTAATTGTTTTTTTGTGGAAATTATTACAATATTATTCATATTTATTTTTTGTAAAGCATATTTGAGAGTGTTGTTTCTTAATTTTGTCCATAAATATATAAAACATTGCAACTATAAACATAAACATAATTAAAGATGGAGTATTATATATAAGCCTTAATCCCACATTGTCAAATTTATTTATTTTAAATATATATACCAATATATATTTATTTATAAACTCACAAATTATAATTGAAATCACAGATACAAGTACTGACGCAACGCTGGTATTAATAGATATATTAAGAATATATATCCCTATAATTACAAAAGCTATACTACCCAGTACAGTATGTACACCAAATACAATTGGCAATGATCTTATTAAATATATTGAAATAGATAAAATAATTGTAGCTTCAGCTATTAATTTTTTAGAAATAGTTTTATTACAAAATATATGTGCCATCATTACTATTAAAAAGCACTCTGGGATACTTCTAAAAAAAAATTCCATGGGTGTTAATCTCAACATATAGAACATCCTTCCAACATTATTTTTTAAAATTATTATACCACTTTGTAAAAAAATATAATATATGTAAAAGAAATATAAATAAAAAACTCCTCTGATTGGTTTTATCCGATAAGAAGAGTTCATGTTCCATATATTTCTTATCGATGCTAGCAGAGCCACCTTTCATTTGTAGGTTGGCATAGGATCATAGAGCTAACTCTCTCCCCCAATTCTTGATAAATTATACATTTTATAAATAAATTATATAACAATATTCAGTTTTTTCAAACAATTTTTTTAAATTTAAGTAAATCTTTTATCTAGTCTATTATATTATCACTAAATATGAGCTTACCATTAAAATTACATTTTATTTAATACCAAGCACATATTTTACTTGTAGATTAATTATTTTAAATGTATATTTATTCTTCATCATAAATATCTAAAAAAGAATACTTTTCTCCATTCTTTTCCCAGCCTACAATAGAGTTTAAATTTACATTTTGTGCTGCTTGAAATATAGATTTATCCACATCATTAAAGTTCTTTTTTAATTCACTTATTAAGTCCTTTACTTCCTTTCTTTTACTTGAAGTTTTTTCTGCTGCTACTATACACCCGCAGTTCATAGTAGACAATCCATTGTTACGTACAAATTTCTTAATATCATTTTCCTCAATATAATATAATGGCCTAATTAGTTCTAATCCATCAAAATTTTTTGATTTCAGCTTTGGCTTCATAGTTTTAAAATTGCCTGAATATAAAACATTTAACATAGTAGTTTCTATGACATCATTAAAATGATGTCCTAAAGCCAATTTATTACATCCCAGTTCTTTAGCTTTAGTATAAAGTGCTCCTCTACGCATCCTGGCACACATATAACAAGGATAGTCCTTAGCTATATTTTCTACAACTTCAAAAATGCCAGATTCAAAAAGATGTACTGGAATATTTAAGTATTCACAATTATTAAGTAGCAATTCTCTGTTACTTTCATGAAATCCTGGATCCATGGCAATGAACTCCAATTCAAAATTAATTTGAGGATGATATTTCAGCTGCTGAAATAATTTTGCCATAAGAAGACTATCCTTGCCTCCAGAGACAGCTACTGCAATTTTGTCTCCCTCTTCTACCAGTTTAAAATCTTTAATTGCTCTAATAAATTTTGTCCATAGATATTTTCTATATTTTTTAACTATACTACGTTCTATATCCTGCAGCGGCTTTCTTTCGCATAATGGTATTAACAACTCGCAACCGCTTCCTCCAATACTACTCATTTTTACACCTCATTTTATTTAATTAATCTATAGTTTTTATTGAAACATTCATCAAATATATAAGAATTTAAAACCACTTTAATTTCTACTATCTTTTGTTTAAAAATAGTTTAATTTCAATTCATCAGGTAATCTGACAAATCGCCGATAGAACTAATAATACCTATTTTAAATATTATTGAAATATTTTTCAACATTATTTTTAAGAGGTACACTATAATTAGCCTACAAAAATCTGTAAATTAATTTCCACCATAGCATTTATCCGATGACTAGCCGCTGTAACACTCCACCTTCTAAAGGTGGAGATAACACCGGCACGTCCCTGGATAATTCATCTAAACTCAGTGGGAATATACAAACTCCCACTGAGTAAGATTCATTGATAGTGTTTTAATATGAAATCTTCATGAGATAATCATACTATTAAATAAATTTAAATTGTGTTACATCAAAGAGTCCCTTGTCTGTAATTCTAATCTCTGGTATTACAGGCAATGCTAAAAATGATAATGTAATAAATGGATCTATATTCTTATTAATTCCAAGCTTCAGGGCTTCCTTAATCATTTTATTTAGAGTCTTTTCCACATATTCTGCATTTTTATCACTCATTAGGCCTGCTATGGGAAGGGGTAAGGTTCCTTTAACCTCTCCCCTGCTTACAACAGTGTAGCCACCATTTACCCTCTTAATCTCCTCAATGGCTGTTATCATGTCATCATCATTATCTCCTATTACAATTAAATTATGGGAGTCATGAGCTACAGTACTGGCAATGGCTCCATTCCTGATATTAAAATTACTAACTATACCAAGGCCTATATTTTTTGTTGCCTTGTGTCTTTCTATAACCGCTATTTTTGAAAAAGTTTCATCAGCTATAAAAGTTCCATTTTCTATAGTCACTTTTTTATTTTCTTTTTTAGTGATTAACTCATTGTCCATAATTTTTATTACTGCTGCTACATTGCTGGCAAGTTTTATTTTCAAATCCTCATCACTTATATCCCTTACTCTCACGGTATTGAATACATTATTATCATCTATGTTTAAGTCAATTTTGGCACAAATTTTCTTATATTCATAAATCATCTTTCCACGATAAAGTACTTTATCTATATTGAAATCTTCCAAACTGTTTAATATTAATATATCTGCAGAATATCCTGGTGCCACAGCCCCCAGTCTTTTTAATTTATAGCACTGAGCAGCATTTATTGTGGCCATGCATATGGCATCTATGGGACTCACTCCATACTCTATTGCCTTTTTTATATTATAACTTATATGTCCATTTTGCCTTATGTCCTCTAAATGTTTATCATCCGTGCAGAAAACACATCTATCAAATCCCATATGATTTTTAATAATACCTTCAATCAAATTCTTCAGATTTCTAGCTGCTGAACCTTCTCTTATTTGAAGGTACATTCCAAGTCTTAAACGTTCCACTGCCTCTTCTATGGTAGAACATTCATGATCAGTCATAATTCCAGCTGTTCTATAGGCATTTAGTGCATCTCCTGTAAGATTTGGTGAGTGTCCATCAATGATCTTATTATCAAACAAATCAATCTTTTTTAACATTTTTTCATTGCCGCCTGTTACTGCTGGATAATCCATAACTTCTCCAAGACCTAAGATTCTATCATTTGATAAAAATGGTTCAATAAGTTCTGCAGTTAAATCCGCTCCATTATTTTCAAAAGGTGTGCTAGGTACACTGGAAGGCATCATGTAATAGATATTTAATGGTAGTTCTTTTGATTGATTAAGCATAAAATTTATTCCATTAATTCCACAAACATTAGCTATTTCATGAGGGTCTGCTATAAGTGTTGTAGTGCCATGTGGTATTATTGTTCTGGCAAATTGTGGCGGGGTGACCATAGTAGACTCTATATGCATATGACTGTCTATAAGGCCTGGGCAGACATATTTTCCATTAGCATCTATCTCCATAACACCAGAATAATCACCTATTCCCACAATTTGATCTTTACAAATTGCTATATCCCCCTTAATTATTTCCTTTGTAAATACATTAACTATATTTGAATTTTTAATAACTAAATCCGCTTTTTCTCTTTTCATGGCCATATTTATTCTCTGTCTTTTTAATTCTACACTCATTACATTACTCCTTGTATAATTGTCTATATTATTGCTTTAAAGCAAAATCATATGCTATTTTAGATTTATTTGAATGCGCCTATATAAAAAATCTATTGAAACTTCCTTACTAACCTGATACAATTTTCAGTGACAGTTCGGAAGCCTCCTGTCATTAAACAAAACTACGGCATTGAAATCTAGAATAACTTAGATGGATAAGCTGTCTTTTAGGCAGCCTTTTTTGTTATAATTTTAATATATCTATAACCAAAATGTTTTATTTAAATTAAGTAAGGCATATGAAAATAAATAGTAAGTCAAAGATGCGACGTATATTTTGAATCATACAAGGAAACAGGTTCCGAAGATAGTGAGCTATCTGAGGGTTCTGTTGACGCAGTAGGATTCAAAATAGGCTAGCATACTGACTTAGTTATTTTTTGAAGATGCCTAAGATTCATTGATATTATAATGCTGTAACTTTTGAATTTAATAGGCTTACTAAAAAAATTTGGAGGTTACTATGAAAAATTTCTTTCAGACAAAAAATTTAGTGAGAACAGCTATGGTAGCAGCTCTATATGGTGCATTAACCTGGGTACTCTCTTCTTTAAGCTATGGTCCCATTCAATTCAGATTAACAGAAATTATGGTTTTATTGGCTTTTATAGATTCTGCTTATATACCAGGTCTTGTTCTTGGCTGCATCATTGCGAACATATTTAGTCCAATGGGCTTTGTAGATATGGCTTTTGGCAGTTTCGCCACACTTATAGCTGTTTTTTTAATAAGCAAAACCAAGAATCTATTCCTAGCAACATTATATCCTACTATTGCCAACGGCATAATAATTGCCATTGAGTTATATTTTATATTGAAATTACCTTTTCTATTAAGCTTTGGTGAAGTGGCCCTTGGAGAATTTATAGTTGTAACTTGCTTAGGTTATCCAATTTTTAAAGCCATATTTAAAAACGAAAAATTAGTAGCTTTATTAAAATTCAATTAAAATATATCAATTTTTACTTACATGCTGCTGTTATTTCACAATAAACATTTAAGCATTACAGCAGCTGTCCCTTACAAGCTTTGAAGAGATATTACTTCAAGGCTTGTAAAAATATTTTGAAATTTTTGTTACTCTACATATTATTACTGATATAGAATTTTACATTCATCTCTTTATTTGCTATGTTCAAATCTGTAATCTGTACCCCCGAAAATTGTTTTAAAAGAAATTTATTTGCTTTCACTATAACTATTTTGTTGTGTATATATATATAATTCTCACTATCGGTTTTCTTTAAAAATCCCATGAACATATTTATAATACCCTCGTTAGAGTTTAGAGTGAAGTAAATTTTACCCTTCTCAAACTTATTGAACATAAGAATAACCTTGATACTTGGTAAAAAGCCTATACCCACTGTTATTTCAATTTCCCTGTCATTAATAGCCGCTAGTTTTCTCACCTTTTTTTTATCATAATCTGCATTTTTTTCAATTAAAACCAGAACTTCCTCCATAGAAATATTTAAATGAGCCATGAATAATACTCCCTATATATTATTTATATATCACTATATCATATGATTTATTTTTTCAATTTATATAGTTTAAATAAAATTATATAGATTCACTTTTAGAAATATTATTACTTTTCTTTATTACTACAATATTTTTCCATGCACCTTTTTTAAATCTTATTATATACAAAATTCCCCTTACAAGCCAATCTATATACATTGCAAGCCAAACCCCTATTAATCCTAGACCCAAAGGTATTCCAAGTATATATCCAAGAGTTATTCTAATTAGCCACATACCCATAATTGAAGTAATCATAGTATATTTAGCATCTCCTGCCCCTTTTAACCCTGCTGGCAATACGAAACCAATAGCCCAAAGTGAAGTACCTATACCATTTATTATTAAAATATTAGTAGTTAAATGCATAATATCTGAATTTTGAGTATATAGTGTTGAAAGTAATTTTGCAAAAGGTATAGATATAAGCCCTACTGTCATCAATCCTACAGTAGAAATTTTAGTTATATACGCTAAACATTTTCCTGCTTCTTCAGTCCTTCCCTTGCCCATATACTGTCCTACCAAGGCAGTAGCTGCTATACTTAGTGCATTACCTGGTATATTAAACATATTAGTTATAGAAACACTTATGGAATTGGAAGCTATGGCTATTGTACCCATATCTACGATATATACTTGAGTAATTAATTTTCCACAATTAAACAATAAAGATTCCACACTGGCAGGAATTCCTATACCAAAAATAGGCTTCAATAATTCTTTATTGAATTTAAATACATTTAATTTAGTTAATTTTAATATTTTAGTTCCTCTTAGTAGAACCACCAAGACTACCATTGCACCAATTATCCTTGCAAAGGCTATACCAAAAGCCGCGCCCTTTACTCCAAAACCAGTAGTATGAATATTAATGAATCCATCGTGAATGTTTATTCCATATATAAAAATAAAGCTTAAGATTACGTTTATAAAATTCATAAAAATACTGTTCTTCATTGGAGTTTTAGTATCTCCAGCACCTCTTAATATTCCATTACAAATTAAATCTACAGCTATTAACGGATAGGTTAAAAGGGTTATAGTGAGATAAGTGTAAGTATCTCTTATTACTGTACCCTCTGCTGAACCAAACAAAAGTGATATAAGCTGATTATGAAATACATATGTAAGTAAAGTTATTCCAATGGATATCAAAATTCCAGAATATAATACCTGCTTCATTGACTCATTAGCTAATTTATTATTTCCCTGTCCTATAAATTGTGCAACTACAACAGTACCCCCTATTGCTAGAGCAGAAAAAAATGCAATAAATATATTATTTATTGAATCCACCATTCCAATGGCTGACACAGCTTCTTTTCCTATATGGCCAGCCATCATGGTGTTAATCATTCCCATGGACATAACAAATAATTGCTCGGTAAATATAGGTATTGTCAAATTAAATACGTCTTTTCTTACAAATCTCAATCTTGAGCCATCTCTTTTCTTTTTTTGAAATATGTCTTTCAGTTACATACTGACATTTTATCAATGCTATTGTAAATTTGTACTCCTACTAAGTTTAGATGAATTATCTAAACACTAGTCATTGAATAAAACTGATGCTAAGCATTGTATACGTTTTAATAAAATTCATAATTAAATAAATAACGTATCATTTCTAGGATAAATCAAACAAATAATAAATTCAATACACAAACTAGAGAAAAAAAGTGTAAAAAAATTAAAAAACATGAATATGATAGTAATAATAACTTTAGGCATCTTTTACTTGTTGTTTATTTCCAGATGTCTTAATTGAAAGGGTGAGTTTTTTGAAGGTTATAATAATCGGAGGTGGCTGGTCTGGCTGTGCAGCAGCTATTACGGCTAAAAGAGCAGGAGCTGAAGTTAGTTTATATGAAAGAACTGATTTATTACTTGGTCTTGGAAATGTAGGCGGCATAATGAGAAATAATGGAAGATACACCGCAGCAGAAGAACTTATAAATCTTGGCGCCGGAGATTTAATCCACATAACAGATAATAATACTACACATAAAAATGTAGACTTTCCCGGCCATGAACACGCCTGGTTCTATGATGTAAATAAAATTGAACCCGAGGTAAAAAAGCATTTATTCTCTTTAGAAATAGATGTAAAAACATTATCTAGAGTAGTAAACATAAAAAAAGAAAAAGATAAAATTACAGGTATAAAACTGGAAAATGGAAGTATTGTAGATGGCGATGTATTTATAGACACCACCGGTTCTACTGGTGGAATGAATAACTGCTTTAAACATGGTAATGGATGTGTAATGTGCATTTTAAGATGTCCTACCTTTGGATCAAGGGTAAGTATTAGTTCTCTTGCGGGAGCAAAAGATATAGTATCTGAAAGAGATGATGGCAGCCTTGGAGCCTTTAGTGGTTCCTGCGAAATATCAAGAGATAGTCTATCTAAAGAAATAATAGATCAGTTAGATGATAAAGGTATAGTCATTTTCAAAATTCCAGAGGAAGATGTAAATCTTGAAAAGTTAAAACTTAAAGTTTGCCAGCAATATGCCCTTGAAAAATTTGCCGAAAATTTAATTCTATTAGATACAGGACATATAAAAATTATGACACCCTTTTATCCACTGGATAAATTACGAAAAATTAAAGGCCTAGACAAAGCTAGATTTATGGATCCCTATTCTGGTGGTAGAGGTAATTCCGTTAGATACCTGGCTGCTGCTCCAAGAACTAATGATCTTAAAGTTGTTGGTGTAGGCAATTTATTTTGTGCTGGTGAAAAATCAGGCTTTTTTGTAGGACATACTGAAGCCATGTGTACTGGCTCTCTGGCTGGACACAATGCCGTACGATATTTAGCCAATCTAGAACCCATAATACTACCTGATTCCACAGCCACAGGAGATTTAATTTCCTATGCAAACTATAGGTTAAAAGCAAAAGATGGTAAGAAGATTAAATGCACTTTTTCTGGAGCTGAATATTTTGATAGAATGAAAAAATTAGGTCTTTATTCTATTGATAATAAAGAGATTAAAAAAAGAATAAATAATCTAGGACTTACAGGACTTTATAGGAAAAAGTTAATATAGAACTGTCCTTCTTTAAAGTATGCTTAAATTTTAGTATGATATAAAAACTAAAAAGAAAATGCGAAATAACTCTCAAGTTACTTCGCATTTTCCTTATTTTACAATATAAAAATATAAATTTATCTTGTTTTTATTATATATTTTCATGAAATAAAATAAATTCAAGCCTAAGACCAGTATAAAACCAGCCTTAAGCTTTCTTAAATTTTTAAATCTATATTTTCATCTGAGTCATCCGCTTTATAACCCTATCCTTTGACTCACATATTAAACTCAACTCTCCGTCTTCCATTTTAGTTTTCAAAATTACTGTATGACCCCATAATTCATATATATATTTTATAGTAGCTTCTGCATAGCCCATATTCAGCTCTCTTCCATCATAAACGTGTTCTAAAGTTAAAGTATTGTCTCTTGTAGACATATCTGTTATTCTAATATATGGAATCATCCCCATGCCACAAGAACTGCACAAGGTATTTCTTATATTGATCCATCCTTTTTCATCAGGTACATCCTTTATAACATAGTTTTCATTTTCTTTTGCATACTCAAATAAATTCAGGTCATAGCATAATTCTTTTGTCAAATACCTTCTTATAAAGGATTCATCTCTTTCAAGTTTTCTAATCTCAAATATTTTTTCCTTACCATATTTTTCATGAAGATATTCAAACATTTTAAAACCTATAAAATAAGGATTTATAAAGCCTATACCCGGTGCAATAACATCATTATGACGCTTAAGAAATTCCAAATGTAGTTTATCAGGCAAATTCAAGCGCTTTAAAATATTGTAATGCCAATAACTGGCCCAACCTTCATTCATAATTTTAGTCTCAATTTGTGGTATAAAATAGGCGGTCTCTTTACGCACAACTTGAAGCAGGTTCTTTTCCCATTCACTGAGCTTTCCATATCTTATAATAAAGTATAGTACATCATCTTCAGGTTCAAGGGGTATTTTGCTTATGTTAGGAGGCGTATCTTTTATATAGGGTTCTAATATGCTCTTATTTGTATTTTTATTCACATATTCTTGCATAATCCTGCTTTTAAGTGCTTCATCACTTATTCTCTTTTCTCCCACTACCCTTGAAGTCTGTAATTTTATGGCGTGAGCTGCGTCAAGTATTCTCTCAACACTCTCATATCCAATGCTGGGATCATTTATATACCCTCTTACCATATCTGCATCAGTCTTAAATAGCTCCACAGTATAATCCGCTCTAGTACCCTCTGCAAAAAGTCTATTGTTCTTAAAAAAATCATTATGTCCGTATACATGTGCCATTGTTAATATTTGCAGCAGCAATGTATTTTCCTTCATTAAATATGCAATACAGGGATCTGAATTTATAACCATTTCATAGGGAAGACCACTTAAATTATATTTATAAGTGGTACTATTTTTTTCATAGGCTTTACCAAAGCTCCAGTGAGGATATCTTGATGGCATCCCAAGATATGCTTCATAGCCAAGCATATCTTTATACCCTATTGTTTCAAATTCCTGTTCATAATAGTCAAGACCAATATCATTTACTATTTTCTCAATTTTCTTATTCCAAGCTTCTAAATCTGCTACAGTATATTCCACAATTTATCACCCCACTTGCTCCTTTTTTAACATCTCTTTAAGTGCATTCCATAAGTCATTTTTCTGTTTTATGGACACAGCAACAAAATTCTTATTTTGTACTTCTTTGACAAGTTTATCCTTAATATTAGTGGAATAATATCCGCTCATAATTTCTGAATATCCAAACATATTGGAAACTTCGCAAAGTTTTTTTGCAGACGCTACTGCTCTATTATTGTCTTCCGTCCAATTGTCCCCATCACTGACATAAAATGTATATATATTCCAATAAACAGGATTATATCTTTTTTCAATGATTTCTAGAGCTGTATTCAATCCACTTGATATATAGGTTCCGCCTGATTCCACCTTGTGGAAAAATTCAAACTCATTTACTTCTCTTCCTACAGTAGAATGTGCCACAAAAGCTATTTCCACATTAGAATATTTTGTTCTTATAAATTGAGACAGAATAAAGAAGAAAGATCTTGCTAAATATTTCTTTGTATTATCCATAGAACCTGAAACGTCCATAACACATATAATTACTGCATTACATTCTCTTTTCAAGGTCTTTTTTATCCTGTAATATCTTAAATCTTCATTTTTAAAAGGAAATCTCTCTATCTCCTCATTTATATCTTCTTCTTTTAATGCCCTCTTCTTTCCCTGCTGTCTCTTTAATTTTTCAATAGTTGTTCTCTTTTTTGCAAGTCTGGGATTAATTCCATGTTTTTGGTATCCAGCTTTTTTTGTTCCGTTTTCTGTAAGCACTTCTGCAAATTTCTTTTTATCCATTTTCGGTAACTCTAAATCATTCATAATATAGTTCATTACATCTTCTAAGGTGATCTCCGTTTCATAAATATCTTCACCTTCATCATTACCAGCGCCCTGATTACCTTTTCCGCCATTTTCAGACTTATCCTTACCTATTACCTGACCTCTTTTTTCACTTCCATCGCCACTGCCAACACCAGGTACATTTTTTCCATAAATAAACTGATATTCTTTTATACCGCGAATAGGTATTTTAATTTTTTTATCTTTACTCTGGCCTATTATACTTTCTTCTGATAGTATATCTCCTAAATTGTCTTTTATGGATTTTGCAACCAACTGACGATGTCTTCTTCTATCCTCTACTGCCCTATCATGCCCCAGGGATGTTGAGTTATGATCTCTGAATAATGTCATGCTATCAATCCTTCCATAAATTGTTGGCAGCATATTTTAATACAACATCGCAGCAATAATCGCAATAACCATTTTCTTTCATCTGCTCCACCATAGCGTTGTATTTTTCATACTGCTCTTTATCTCTCACTCTTGATTTAGTTATTATTCTTGAAAGATCTTTAACAGAAGTAGTTAATTTCTTTTCTATAGCTTCCTTTAAAGGTTCATAGGAAGTATAATCAATTTTACCTCCATTTCTAACTACATAGAACATATAGGAAGTAACATCACTTCTAAATCCCTTAGCTGAATTTTCTGATACTCCAATCTGCTCTTCTATAGATCTCATAAATTTATCATCTGGTTGAAGTTCTTCTCCAGTAGATTTGTCTTTAAGCTTTGTCTTGTTTACAAAAGCCTCTGCATTATCTAGGTAATTATCAAATAAGCTTTCTGCCTGTTCTCTAAAGCTATTTATAAAAGCTTTAGTTACTTCTTTCTCTAAAGTCTTGTTATATTCTTTTCTGATTGTATCCTGTATAAAGCCTAAATACTTTTTCTTTTCGTCCTCTGCTATATCTAGATCTTTAACAGATTTAATTATACTCTCCATAATACTTAGTGGATTTATGCAATCATATTCAGAAACTGAAAGAGCGTTGTCTATGGCTTTTATTATAAATCTTGTGGAAATACCATGCATACCTTCATCAAGACCTGCTTCTTCTCTAAGTTCAGAAATATCTATTTTTTTAGTAGTTCCCTTTTCTACAATATCTTCTCCATTATATATCTTAAGTTTAGTAAGCGGGTCTGCCTTATTCGAAGGCTTCAATCTACTCAATATAGCAAATTCTGCTGCTGTTTCTATAGTATGTGGTGCTATATGTGCCTTGAACTTACTCTTATTAAGTATTTTATTATATATTTTTACTTCCTCATTTAATTCTAAGCAATAAGGTACCTCTACTTTAACAATTCTATCCAGTATAGCTTCATTTGTATGATCTGACTTAAATCTATTCCATTCAGCTTCATTGGAATGGGCAAGAATTATACCATCAAAATATATCATAGAGCCCTTTCCTGGTGAAGGCACAGACTTCTCCTGAGTGGCAGTTATAATAGTGTGTAAATATTCAACATCATTTTTGAATACTTCTATGAATTCTACAAGTCCTCTGTTACCTACATTGAAAGCTCCATTCAAAGAAAATATTCTTGGATCATCCTCTGAATACATATCCATCTTGGAAATATCTACAGAACCTGTTAAAATTGAAGTATCCTGGTTATTTGGATCTACCGGCGGCACAACCCCTATTCCCTTTCTTGATCTTATGGAAAAAGTACTAGTTACCACAGGGAACTTTTCATATTCACCGTCATATTCATGTAATAATTTATATTTGCATGCTGGGCACAAATCCCCTTCAATTTCTAAACCTAAAAGATCATTGAATTTTTCTCTAAGATGGTTAGGTATTAAATGTAATGGTTCTTCATGTAATGGGCATCCCTTTAAATGATAAATAGGAGGAGCAGACTCCAAAGATTTTTTAAGTGCATCTACTAAGGATGACTTTCCTGCTCCAACTGGTCCCACTAAATACAATACCTGTCTTGATTCCTCTCCTCGCATAGCAGCTGAGTAAAAATAATTTACTATCTTCATAACAACTTTATCTATTCCAAAAAAATCATCTTTAAAAAAATTGTATCTTTTGATAACATCATTTCCATATATCTTTCTTATCCTTGGATTTTCTTCTGGCTTCAATATCTCAAAACCACTTTTCATAATTATATCGTATAGCCTTTTATGTGCTAATTGTGCTATATCTGGATTCTCCTTCACAATATCAAGATAATCCAAAAATGTTCCCTCAAATTTTGTATTGCTTTTACTTTCTCTGTCATTTTGTATTAAATCCCTAAAATCCATACTGCACCCCCTGAAACTAATTTATATTTAATTACATATAGTCTTTTAATTACTTGTTTATAAGATATATATGTCATTACCCTACCATAACATGATAAATAATTTAAAAAAACGTATTAGATTTTTCTCTAATACGTTTTTTTAACAAGTATTTAATATAAATATATTGGTTTCTTCACACCTCATACTTTAATACTCTTCTATTACTTCCTGGTTATTCTCCTTATTGGAATATAATCTTACAGCAGTTATTACAGCTCCTATACCGCATAATACCGCTGCACCTATAAATACATATCTCATGCCATAAATAAATACATCATTTCTTCCTTCCACATAATTTACTACCCTATAACCTATTTTGTGACTCATTCTATTGTATAAAATCAATGTAGACAAAGAAACGCCTAGTACCATTCCTAAATTTCTCACCAGTGCATTTACACTTCCCGCAATTCCCAACTTATTTTTAGCTACAGTTGACATAACTAGAGAATTATTAGGTGATTGGAACATGCCATTTCCTATAGTCATGATAGCTATAAATACAGCTGCAATTAATAAACTAGAGTTTTCATTTAAACTACCCATAAATACAAAACCTATGCTCATAAGTATAAGCCCCCAAAACGTAAGAACTTCTGAACCTATCCTATCAGATAAATATCCACTTATAGGAGCAACCACAGATAAAATCATTGGCGAAATCATCATAAATAAGCCTGTTATAGCCGGTGATAATTTAAGCACATCCTGGAAATAAAAAGGTAAAATAATAGTTACTGCACTAAGGGCAATAAAAGAAACAAAACCACAAAATATGCTCAAAGAAAATAAATTATTTTGAAAAATACTTAATTGAAGTAAAGGTATTTTTACCCGTTTTTCAATAATTAAAAAAGCTGCTAAAGCTATTATAGCTACAATAAATCCAATAATTATTATAGGCTGGTTATATCCTGCACTCTGCCCCTGCACCAATGCTCCAAATAATGATACTATACCTATTACAAATAGAACTGCTCCCTTAACATCCAATTTTTCATTTAATTCCTCTGTATTCTTAGGGAAGATCTTCATTGAAAGTATAAAAGTAAATATACCTATAGGTACATTTATCAGGAATATGTACTCCCAACTTAATGCAGAAATAATAAATCCGCCTATAGGTGGTCCTACCATTGTTCCTAAAGCTACAAAGGTTCCAGACATACCTAGTGCCCTCCCCCTCTCATTAGCTGGAAATACATGAGTTATAATCCCTTGACTTGTAGACATGGTAGCTGCTGCTCCTATAGCCTGGATAGCCCTTGCCAGTACTAATATTAAGAGAGAATTTGTCATTCCGCATAAAAAAGATCCAATAGTAAATAGAATTATTCCAAATCTAAATATCTTAGTTTTGCCTTTAATATCACCCAATCTTCCAAATATGAGAATCATGGCAGATATTACTATAAGATAACTTGTAACTACCCACTCAATAGATGCCATATTTACATTAAGTTTTTTAGACATTACAGGCAAGGCTACATTTACAATACTCCCATCTAAGCAACACATAAAAGTATTTAATACTACTGTAAACAAAATAAACCATCTACTTTTATTTAAATTACTTTCACTTTTCAAATTCCATCAATCCTTTCTCTACATTTTCCCTTATGTTTTCTAGCATTTAATAATACCTTATCCAAAAAACTTATTCCTATTTCCATTTCCTCTTCACTGCAGCCTTCCACTAAAATGGCTATCCAGCTATGTATAACCTTAATAATTTCCGGAATAACCTCTCTTCCCTTATCAGTTAAAAATAATCTATAAGCTCTTATGTCCTCTTTATTTTCTCTTTTCTCAATATATCCTAATTCTATAAGCTTTTTAATAGTTCTGGCGGACATAGCCTTATCCACGCTCAGTTCTCTGCTTATTTCATTTTGACTTATTCCTTCATTTTCATTTAATATGAGTAAATATGGATATATTCCTGTACTCAATTTGAACTCTTCCAGTCTTTTATCAATATAGCATTGAGTGCTTCTATATATTTTTCCATTTAATTTAGTTAGAGATGCTATTTTATCATCCATAATAATATCCTTTCATTTAACTTTCTAAAATATATATTACTACAATATAGTTGATTAATCAACTATAAGAAAAAATCTTCCTTACAATTTTAATTAACCTTGAAGAAGAAGTACTAGTTAGTCTTTACAATACATCTATTATATTATCTCTGCAATTTACTGCTTTAATATACATATACCCATCCTCTATTGAAATCACAGAAGCAGTCCCATGCATAACTTTAAATTTATAAAAATAATCATATTGGTTAAAAACCAAAGATAGAGCACAGGCAATTACTCCACCGTGAGTAACTACAAGTATATCACCCTTCTTACTGCCTACCTCTCCAATAAAGACTTTGGTTCTATTGAAAACCTCCGCTAAGCTCTCTCCTTTTGGTATGCTGTAATTCAGTACATCCTGCGCCCATGCCTTGCTTTCATTTGCATATTTGCTTTCTATTTGGCTATAGTTTAACCCTTCAAATATTCCAAAATTCATTTCAGAAAGCCTGCTATCTATTTTATAATTTTCAGCTAGTAATTTCGTGGTTTGAACAGCTCTTTTTAAAGGGCTGCTGTAAACTTCGCGAAATTTTATTTTTTGCAGATGCTTTTTTATACTCTTTATTTCTTCTATTCCCTTCTGAGATATTTCTGAATCAATTACACCTGCGTATACATGTTTATGATTTAATTCAGTACTACCATGTCTTATAAAAACTATATTCATCTCATTAATACAAGAAATACTGTAAGAGCCATTATTTCACTTAGCTCGCAGTTAGCTCCATACACATCTCCTGTAACCCCTCCTATTATTTTATAAGAATACTTCATAAACAACAGTGAAAAAATGATTGCTACAAATAATGCTGCTAAAAAAGCGTATTTACTAATAATCGCTCCAATAACAATCAATATTAAAAGTGTTATAGCAAAGAATAATTTTGAATTTTTACTCATAAATATCTCTCCCATACCACCCGGCCTTGCAGACCTCCCAAAGGAAAGCAGCATTGCAATCATAGTCCTTCCTATGCCGCAGGAAAGAATGAGTGCTGGTATTGCTGCTTCAATAGTCATGCTTTTTAACAAAACATATTTAAACAATATATCAAATACTATGGAAATAACTCCAAAGCTCCCCACTCTGCTGTCCTTCATGATTTCAAGCACCCTCTCCCTGCCCCTTGAAGAGAAAAAGCCATCACAGGTATCAGAAAGTCCATCCATATGAAGTCCTCCAGTAACTATTATCAGACTTAAAACTGCCCCAGCTGCTGCAAAGTCCTTATTAAAAAAACTCAATAAATAATATACTATGGCTGCTATTCCACCTATTATCATTCCTATTATTGAAAAAAAAACAGGAGTTTTAGCAAGAATTTTCTTATGAAAATCCACTTGTATGTTTACTGGCAGCCTTGTTAAAAATTGAAGTCCCAGTATAAACGCTTTAAGCATATTATTTTATCCTCCTTGGTATGCCACAGGTTACAAAATAGACTTCTGTAGAGAGTCTAGCAATTTTCTGATTTATTCTTCCAATTATGTCTCTATAAACTCTTGCTACATGGTTTTCAGGTACTATAGAGTAACCAACTTCATTTGTAACCATAACCAGATTGCCATCTATAGCTTTAATTTTATCTATAAGATCAATTATTTCACCTTCAACCTTTTCTTCAACTTCCTGCTGTTTTTCTAAAGGTATTATCTCATATTCACCGGTAATATCAAACATAATATTTGAACTCATAACTGTAATACAGTCTAAAATATAATTTTTTTTGTCTGTGACCGCCCTTTCAATATTATAGCTGCCTTCATAGGTAATCCACTCTGCCGGTCTTGATTTTTTATGTCTTTCTACTCTTTGTTTCATCTCTTCATCATATATTTTTGCTGTAGCTATGTATACAACCTCTTTAATTCCATCAAATATGGACTCTGCGAAACTACTTTTTCCGCTTCTTGCTCCACCAGTAACTAAAATTATTCTCCCCATGTAATCACCTTATATCCACTAAATAATCTGTTTCCATTTTTAATTCCTGAAAGGTCTTCATATTATTCATTATAGCCAAAGAGGCATCTATTATGTTAAAAGCCATTGGACATCCCGAACCTTCACCAAGCCTCATTTCCATATGTAAAAATGGCTTTATATTGAGTTCCTTCATTATATATGCTGCTCCAGGTTCCATGGATAAATGAGATGGAAACATAAATTCTCCAACATTTTTATTAAGTCTGTATGCACAAAGAGCTGCTACAGCTGCTATAAAACCATCTATAACAATTGGTACTCTATTTTTAGCTGCGCCTAAAAAGCATCCGCATAGTCCAGCTATATCAAATCCACCTACCTTTGATAATACATCTATTACATCACTTTTATCTGGACTGTTAAGTATAATAGCTTCTCTTATAACATTTTTTTTATTTTCAAGCATTTCATCCGTAATACCGGAACCCTTTCCACAAACATGCTGTAAATCAATATCTAGAAGTACATTTAATACCGCTGCACTGGTAGAAGTATTACCAATTCCCATTTCTCCTGTACCAAAAATGTCATAGCCCTTCTTCACTAAATCATCAACTATTTCTATGCCTGTCTCTATAGCTGTAACTGCTTCATTTTTAGTCATTGCCGGGCCCTTTTTCATATTTTTAGTTCCATAGGCAATCTTTTTATTGATTATGGCATCATTATTAAAATCATAATCTACTCCTATATCCACAACAGTTATATCAGCTTTTTCCTGTGCTGAAAGCACACAGACACCTGATAAACCTTTCGTAAAATTTTCCGTTACAATAGCTGTTAAGTTTTTAGGGCAGGAACTAACCCACTCCTCCACTATACCATTGTCAGCACACATTATGATTGTATTTTTCTTTTTTATACTATTTTTAATTTTTCCTGTTATTCCAGCCATTCTCCAGGCTATTTCTTCGAGTCCACCAAGACTTCCAATAGGTTTTGCCAAAGAATCAAGTCTTTTCTTTGCAAGAATAACTTTTTCACCATATAATGGCATTATATTTGCTAATGTTTCTGTTAATAAATTCATAAATCCTCCAATAAATAAAACGGCCTGCAATTCTTATGCCATGACCAGCGCTGTACAAACTCTCATTAAGTAAGCTCTATTAATATCTGATTATAAGCACATTGATATTTTAATGTCAATATAAAACTTTACTTTTCATTTTTACCAGCTCTTTTATCATATTAAAACTGTCAATATTGTAGTATAATTAAATTATGAAATCTATTAATATCAATGATAATCTATGTATTATTGCCTTATAATCGATAATAATATTGTAAATTTAATAAACGATTGGAGATGAAATAAATGAATATTAAAAGTATCGCACCGAAATACAAGGATTATATAATAGAACTTAGAAGACATTTTCATAAATATCCTGAACAAAGCTTACAGGAATTTGAAACTTCAAAAAAGATAAGAAGCGAACTGGATAAATTGGGAATACCCTATAAGGTGTCTAGCAGCACAGGTACAGGTATATTAGCAACAATTGAAGGCGGTAAAAGTGGTAAAACTATAGCTCTTCGTGCAGATATAGATGCCTTACCTGTTACTGAGTGTAATTTGATAGATTATAAATCAAAAATTTCAGGATATATGCACGCTTGTGGTCATGATGGTCATATGGCTTCATTGCTTGGAGCTGCACGAATACTAAAAGATATACAAGCTGAACTCAGTGGTACAGTTAAACTAATATTTCAACCGGGCGAAGAAGCTGGAAGCGGAGCTAAAACTTTAGTTACTGAAGGCTTTTTAGATGGAGTAGATAGTGTATTTGGTATACATCTAATTCCCGATATAGATTGTGGAAAAATATCCATTGAGGGTGGTCCAAGAATGGCATCCTCTGACAGATTTAAAATAACTGTAAAGGGTAAAAGTGGTCATGGTGCAAAACCAAATCTGGCTGTAGATGCCTTAGTTGTAGCTTCTGCTATAGTTTTAAATTTGCAATCTATTGTAAGTAGAGAAGTAGATCCTCTAGAGCCACTTGTAGTAAGTATAGGCACCATGACCGCAGGAACTCAATACAATATAATAGCAGATACTGCAGTATTACATGGTACTACTAGATGTTTTAATAATGAAATAAGAAAAAATATTCCCCATGCCTTGAAACGAATAATTCAAAGTACAGCAAGGTCTTACAAAGCAGAAGCAGAACTAGAATATGATTTTACTGTTCCTCCAGTAATAAATGATTATACTTTAGCATTAATTGGCAGGCATGCTGTAGAAGAAATATTATCAAGAGATGCTATAGCTGATAAAATGACATTTTTAATATCAGAAGATTTTTCGGAATATCTTCAGGAGGTTCCAGGTATTTTTGCATTGGTTGGTGCAAGAAACCCTGAAAAAGATGCAATTTATTCTCTTCACAATGATAGATTCAATATTGATGAAGATGCTCTACAGATATCAAGTAGTCTATATGCTGAATACGCTTATGAATATTTAGAGAATTCAAAGTAAAACTGGAAAAAATTACACCCCAGGGGTGTAATTTTTTCCAGTTTTCAGTTTGTGAAAATTTGTTCAGCCATCTTCTTAAATTATCTATGTATCCATATTGTTAAACTGACTAAAATACATATTGTAATATACGCCTTTCTCCTCTATGAGTTTCTCATGGTTTCCCTTCTCAACAATTTGTCCATGGTCTATCACCATAATAAGATCCGCATCACGAATAGTACTTAATCTGTGAGCTATAATAAAGCTGGTTCTTCCTTTCATTAGTTTTATCATTGCATGCTGTATCCTCATCTCAGTTCTGGTATCTACACTGCTGGTGGCCTCATCTAAAATTAGTATAGATGGATTCGAAAGTATTGCCCTGGCAATAGCTAAGAGCTGCCTCTGTCCTTGACTTAAATTGCTTCCACTTTCTGATAACACAGTATTATATCCCTCGGGTAGCTCCATTATAAAAGCATCCGCATTTGCCATAATAGCTGCTCCCTCTATTTCTTCATCAGAAGCATCCAGTTTTCCATATTTAATATTTTCTTTTATTGTTCCTGTAAACAAATAAGTATCTTGAAGTACTATACCAAAACAACTTCTAAGACTGTCTCTAGTATATTCTTTTATATCTATGCCATCAATTAATATCTTTCCCTCAGAAACATCATAAAACCTGGTAAGTAAATTCACTATAGTTGTCTTTCCTGCTCCTGTAGGTCCTACTAAAGCAATACTGCTTCCTGCTTTTGCTTCAAAACTAACATTTCTGAGTATTTTTATATCCTCCCGGTAGGCAAAACTAACTCCTTCAAATATTACATCGCCTTTAGGACTATCTAATACTTTAGCATCTGCAATATCGGCTATTTCATCTTTCTCATCCAATATGTCAAATACTCTCTCTGCTCCTGCTACTGCCGATTGAAGAGTATTAAATACACTTGCCAAATCATTTAATGGTCTTGAAAATTGTCTTGAATAACTTAAAAAACTCGCTATAACACCTACTGTAATAATATTTTTTACTGCCAGTATTCCACCTACTCCTGCCACTACTGCAAAACCTACATTATTAATTACATTCATTAGAGGCATTAAATATCCAGACCATATCTGTGCTTTTAAAGCTACTGCACATAAGTTATCATTAATTTCTTCAAATCTTTCTATTTCTTTATTTTCATGATTAAAAGCCTTTACTATATGAATTCCTGAAATAGCCTCTTCTATCTGTCCATTTAACCTTCCCAATTCTTTCTGCTGGCTTTTAAATAAAAAGCTGGTATTTTTAGCTATGGCTCTAGTAAGCAAAAATACTAATGGTACTGTAATCATACTTGCTAAAGTGAGCAAGGGACTGAGTACAATCATCATAATCAATGAACCTAAAATAGTAATTGCACCAGACATTAACTGTGTTGTTGATTGAGATATAGTACTATTCACATTATCTATATCATTGGATAGTCTGCTCATAATTTCGCCATGAGTATTTATATCAAAAAACGCTATGGGAAGTTTCTGAAGTTTTTGGAAAAGAGCTGCTCTCATATTTTTTACTATACGCTGGGCAGTTCCAGCCATAACCCAGCCCTGAATAAAAGTTAATATGGCATCAGAAAAATACGATACTATCAATGCAATTAAAACTAATTCCAGCATTTTAAAATTTACTCTATTATTAATAGACATATAATCAATTGCCTTACCAATAAGATAAGGAACCATTAATGTTACTATAGCATCAACAATTATAATCAGAAATATAAATATCAATAATTTCCTTTCCTTGCCAAAATAGAACCATAATTTTTTCAGAGTTCTTTTGAAATTTTTAGGCTTTTCTACAGGCCCCATATTTCTTTTTCCACCACGCCTTGGTCCCATACCTGGTATATTGACATTTTCTCTTGTAACATTTTTATTATTCTCCGGCAATAGAGGTCATCTCCTTTACCATTTGAGAATTAAAAATATCCTTATATATATCACAATTTTTCATAAGTTCTTCATGCTTTCCAATAGCTTTTATTTTACCCTCATCAAGTACAATTATTTTATCCGCTTCCATTACAGAAGTAATACGCTGAGTAATTATTATACAAGTAAGTCCTTTGGCATATTTTTTTAACCCTTTTCTTATGTTCCCTTCTGTAGTAACATCCACAGCACTAGTGGAATCATCAAGTATAAGTATTTCAGGTTTTTTAATCAATGCCCGTGCTATAGAAACACGCTGTTTTTGTCCTCCAGAAAAATTTACTCCCCCTTGTCCAAGTCTTGTATCATATTGCTCCGGAAAACTTGAGATAAATTCATCTGCCATGGAAATTTTTGCAGCTTCTCTCACTTCTTCAAGTGTGGCATCCTCCTTACCCCATCTTATGTTGTCTATAACTGTTCCAGTAAACAATATGGTTTTCTGAGGAACTATAGCTATTTTATTCATCAATATGTCTTTGTCTATATATTTTATATCTACACCATCAACCTTCACACTGCCAGACTTAACATCATAAAAGCGTGGAATAAGATTAACCAAAGTAGTTTTTCCTGAACCTGTAGCTCCAATAATCCCTACAGTTTCTCCAGCCATACAGGTAAAATTGATATCCTTTATAACTGCTTTACTTTGATTATTATAGGAAAAATACACATGTTCAAAATCCACTCTTCCCTTGTACTTAAATTCTTTATGCTGATTATCTTTATCATACTGTAAATTGCTTTCCTCCATAAATACTTCTCCTATACGTTCTGCTGAGGCTCTAGCTCTTACAAAGGTATTAAACACCATAGATATAATCATTATTGAAAATAGTATTTGAGTCATATAATTTATAAAGGCTATTATCTGACCTACCTGCATATTACCTCTATTCACATTAACAGCACCAATCCACAGTATTGCTATTATTCCAATATTCACAACAATAGCATTGATTGGTGAAAATACTGCCATTATACGCATAGCTATAGTGGACAGACCACTATATTCCTCATTGACATTTCTAAATCTGTTTGTCTCATAATTAAATCTATTAAAAGCTTTAACCACTCTTACCCCAGACAAATATTCCCTCATTATACTGTTAACATTGTCTAAAGCTCTCTGTACTCTTACAAAATAAGGGTATCCAATATTCATATTAAAAAATATAAGTAAGGCAACTACGGGCAATACACCGATTAAAACTACAGAAAGTCTAATATTAAGTTTAACAGCCATAATAATGCTCCCTATGCATACAATAGGTGATTTTACGAAGATTCTCATAAGTCCATTGGCGAAATTCTGCAATTGCGTTACATCATTTGTAATTCTTGTTATAAGGGAAGCCTGAGAAAATCTATCTACATTATCAAAGGAAAATCCCTGTATCCTTCTAAATAGATCTAATCTTACATCTGCTGAAAATTTTTGAGAAACACTGCTGGACAGGAAATTACGACCACAGGCTGCTGAGGCACCTAATGCTGTAATCATGAGCATTACAGCTCCCATCTTAAGCACATAATCCATTTGTCTATTTACTACACCTACATCTACTATTTTTGACATTATGGTAGGCTGCACAAGATCACAGCTTGCCTCTACAGTAAGAAATGCTATTGCCAAACAAAATCCTTTCCAATACTTTTTAAAATATTTCTTTAAAAATTCCATTCACTGCACCTCTTTTTAATTTATCCGATGACTATCTCATCTAATACTACACCATCTAAAGCTAGAAATAACAGCCTTACATTACTGAATAATCTTTCTAAATTTAATATGAGTATACAATCCTGCTAGGTAATATTAATTGATGAATATAACTTATTATACATTACTATCAAATTATTTATAGATATGCAATTACCAATAATAACTTAAAACAAATCTACTAATAAACAGCAGTATACACTGTATAAAGTACTATATAATTATTTTGTAGAGGATGTCTTAGTATTTGGAAGCATAAAAGATAATATTAAGCCTATTATAGCAGCAGCTACTAATATCAGAAAAACTATATGCATACCATAATTTAGAGATTCTTTTATTTCATTAACAGGAATCCCTATATTCATTTCATTTGAATTATATAGACTATTAGGATCAACATTATTCATTCCCAATCCATAAAAATATTTTACGATATTAAGATTAAATACAATTCCAAAAACAGCTACTCCTACAGTTTGTCCCATAGTTCTCAATAATGAATTTGAAGCAGTAGCCGCTCCTCTTTTATTATAATCCACAGATTCCTGTACTATTATTGTCAAAGTGGTAAAAGCTCCCCCAAAGCCAAATCCCATAAGCGATGTATATAATATAACTAACATCAAAGAAGCCTTTAAATATAATGTACCTAAAAGTATGCAGCTTAAAAATAAAACCACAGAGGATATACATACCATTGCTTTTTTACCATATACATCAATAATTTTTGATAATATAAAAGAGGACAAAAGCCATGCAACAGAAACAGGTGCCATAGCTAGGCCAGAAATTACCGCACTAAAACCTAGAACATTCTGTATATATAAAGGCATATATGCATCTAAAGCTATTAGAATAGCAGAAGCTAATAAACTAATAAAATTAGCAATTATATTGGTTTTAGTAAAGATTTCAAAAGGCACAATAGGTTCTTTTGCCTTTTTTTCAACACAGTAAAATATAAATAAAAAGATAGTAGTTATAATCAAAGAAAATATTAAAGATCTTGAATACCATTTAGCATTATTTGAAATTGAGAAAATACCAAATAAAAATATTATAATAGATAGGGACAATGTTATTATACCTAAAAAATCTATAGTAATTTTATTCTTTTGGAAGCTTTCCTTTAAATTTTTTTGTAAAAGAATTATGGATGTTATGCCAAAGGGGATATTTATAAAAAAAATCCAATGCCATGACAGATATTGGATTAAAAATCCACCTAAAAATGGTCCACCTACACTTGCTATACCCCAAACTGTACTCAGCCATCCTTGAACCCTTGCTCTTTCAGAAAGTGTAAATAAATCACCAACTATAGTATAAGTTACTGTAAATATGGCTCCAGCACCTATACCCTGTATAGATCTAAATACTATAAGTTCATACATATTTTGTGAAAATCCACATAAAGAGCTTCCAATTAAAAAAATTATAATACCTGAAGTAAGGGTATTTTTTCTTCCATATAAATCAGATAATTTTCCATATATAGGAGTAGAAATTGCCGAAGTCAATAAGTACATAGAAAAAACTAAGCTTATTTCACTGAAACCATTCAATTCTTTAACAATAGTTGGTACAGCTGTAGTTACTACAGTTCCTTCTACCGCTCCTAAAAACATTGCTACCATTAATGCTATGATTATATTACTCTTTTTTGTATTCATACTTACATATCATCCTTTAATTATTAGTCATCCAAAAACAAATAAGTTAAAATAAATACCTTTGACTTTTTATAAAACAACATCTATTCTAGCTAATATTACCACTAAAGATACCATTTAACTTTACAGTTGATATGTCAACAGTATTATTCTATCATTTCAACATGTTTCTGCCAAGTTAAAGTTAGGCACATTCAAATAAATAACTAACATCTTTGACTTATTATTTATTTTCATATGCCTAAATAAAAACTGTCTTATAATAAAAATTGCTTTTTTATTATAAGACAGTTAATTTTATAGACTTAAAATATCCACTAATTTTTAAAGCTGTGAATTGGTGAAGGTATTCTTCCACCTCTCGCAACAAAATCCTCGCTGGAGAACTTACTTACAGGCATTATTGGTGCAGCTCCTAAAAGTCCGCCAAATTCTACTTTGTCTCCAACACCTTTTCCATAGACAGGTATTACTCTTACTGCTGTAGTCTTATTGTTTACTACTCCAATTGCAGCTTCATCGGCAATAATTCCGGAAATAGTTGATGCCGGTGTATCACCAGGGATAGCAATCATATCAAGACCTACTGAACAAACGCAAGTCATTGCTTCAAGCTTCTCTATATTCAATGCACCAATTTCAACGGCATTTATCATACCTTCATCTTCACTTACAGGAATGAAAGCACCACTTAATCCTCCAACGTGAGAAGATGCCATTATTCCACCTTTTTTAACTGCATCGTTGAGCATAGCTAGTGCAGCAGTTGTACCATGACAACCACAAGCTTCAAGACCAATTTCCTCTAGTATTCTAGCTACACTGTCACCTACTGCTGGAGTTGGTGCAAGAGATAAGTCTACTATTCCAAAAGGTATATCAAGTCTTTTTGAGGCCTCAGTAGCAACTAATTGACCAACTCTAGTTATCTTAAAAGCAGTTTTCTTTATAGTTTCAGCCACTACATCAAATCTTTCACCTCTCACATTTTCCAAAGCAGATTTTATAACTCCCGGTCCACTAACACCTACATTTATTATACATTCTGCTTCTCCAACACCGTGAAAAGCTCCTGCCATGAAAGGATTATCTTCTACTGCATTAGCGAAGATTACTAACTTTGCACAGCCAATACTTCCATTATCTTTTGTAAGATAAGCTGCCTGCTTTACTATTTCTCCCATATCCCTTACAGCGTTCATGTTTATTCCAACTTTTGAGGTTCCTACATTTACTGAAGAACAAACTCTTTCTGTAACTGCCAATGCTTCTGGAATAGACTTTATAAGTATTCTATCTCCATTAGTACATCCTTTATGTACCAGTGCAGAGAATCCACCTATAAAATTAACGCCTACAGTTTTTGCAGCTTCATCCATTACTTTTGCATATTCCACATAATCTGTATCACTGCTGCTCTGAGCAACCAATGCCATAGGAGTTACAGATATTCTCTTATGTATTATTGGAATTCCATATTCCAGTTCTATTTGTTCGCCTATTTTAACTAGATTTTCGGCTTTTCTTGTTATTTTATCGTATATCTTTTGTCTGGATTTTTTACCATCAGAATCACAGCAATCTAAAAGTGATATACCCATAGTTATTGTTCTGATATCCAGATTTTCTTTTTCAATCATATTTATGGTTTCAAGTATGTCTTTGTTATTAATCATTTTTTCAATTCTCCAATCTATTATACTTCGTGCATGGATCTAAATATTTCCTCACGTTGAAGTTTAATTGAAACTCCAAGTTTATCAGCTTCAATATCAAGCTTTTCCTTAAGTTCTTTAGCATCTATTTCCATTTTAGATAGATCCACAAACATTATCATCGTAAAATAGTTTTGCAAAAGAGTCTGATTTATATCCATAATATTTATTTTATTTTCTGCTAATATTGAAGTTATGCCTTGAATAATACCTATTTTGTCTTCTCCGATTACTGTAATAAATGATTTCATTTTAACAAATTCCTCCTGAATAATGAATTTTATTAATAAGTTAGGTATATTCAAATAAATAGACTACCAGCATACTAACTAGTTATTTATTTGTATATGCCTTAATAAACTCAAAAGAATCAATATATAGAAATAAAAAAAGACTAAATTTAAAATTAGTCTCTGAGAAGCATAAAAAATTAAGAACAACTTCATATGTGAGAATTAAAATATCTATATCACATAGACGGTTTCTTTAACATATAATCTCCGTTCTTTTACCTGAGAGTTTCACTAAAAATTTTAGTTTTCCCCTTCGGTGCTCCTTTGAGTCTCTCCAGAGTTTCGTCCAATAGCGGTTTAAAGAATTATCCCACTACCTTCATTCGACTTATTAAATTGTCTAACCTATTCTAACACAATACTATTGTATAAATCAATAAAAAAAACAAATTTTACAAAGAAAAATGTATATAAAATGAATATATACATTTAATTTTCTAATAATTGTTAATAGCCTCTTTCATTTTATAAACAATTTCCTCTGGATTTTCAGCTTCCATAACAGAGGACATCAAGGCTATACCTTTAGCTCCTGCACTTAGGACATTACTTATATTACTAAGCTCTATGCCCCCTATAGCAATTACTGGCAAAGATACTTTACTGCAAATTTCATTTAAAAATTCTGTTCCTCTACCCGGAAGTCCAGCTTTACAGGCTGTATTAAATATATGACCAGCTAAAACATAATTTGCTCCTATATCATAAACCTTTCTTGCTTCTTCTAAGGAATGTATAGAAACTCCCTTTAGCTTGTCATAAGGTTTATCAAAATCTAAAAAAGTATTGTAATTTAGTTGAATACCCTCTGCTTTACATTTAACAGCTACCTCATAATTTCCATTAATCACTAGAGGAATTCTATCCATGACAACTTCCTGCATTTTAACTGCTAAACTACAAAGTTCTTCAGAAGAGAGATCTTTCTCTCTCAGAATAATAGCATCTGCGCCACCTTTTACTATAGCCTCTGTCACATTAATTAGATTTCCATATTTTATAAGCTTTCTATTAGTAACTACAAATAATTTTCCATCCATACTTAAACGTACTCCCAATCCTTCATAACAGGACAGTAACCTTTAGCCTTAAGCATATCGCTTATTTCCTTTACACTTCTCTTATCTGATATTTCAAACTGTTTTTCCCCTTGATCTTCAGCTTTACAAGAATGTCCACCAACTTCTGTAGAAACACCAGCAGAAATTTTAGTTACTCCTAATGGTATAAGGTTATCTCTAAGCTGTGCAGATTCTCTAGTAGTTACATTTATTCCTGATCTCTTAAGGAATATTTTAAAGGCCAGCATTATCTGTACCAAATTTCTATCATTTACATCTTTAATATCAGTAAAGCTTCCTGCATGAGGTCTGATTCTTGGTACGGACATACTTATTTCCATGTATGGAAACATATCTTGTATATATCTTGCATGAAGTCCAGAAAAATAAGCTTCTTTTCTCCAGTTTTCAAGGCCATAAAGAGCACCTACTCCCATTCCTCTTATTCCTGCTCTTGCAGCCCTTTCTGGGGTTTCTACTCTATATCTGTAATTCTTTTTAGGTCCTGCCAGATGGATTTCATCGTATTTCTCCATATTATAGGTTTCTTGATATATAGTAAGTGAATCTACTCCAGCTTCCACAAGTTCTCTATATTCATCTTCTTCTAAAGGGTATATCTCAATACAGACAGAACTGAAATATTTTTTTAACAATTTTACAGCGTCCTTTATATAGGATACTGGGCTATGAAATCTTGATTCTCCAGTGAGAAGAATTATATGTCTTAAACCGGAGGCATGTATTGCCTTTGCTTCCTTCTCTATTTCTTCCATACTAAGTTTTTTTCTATGAACATCATTTTCCACATTATAGCCGCAATATGCACATTTATTAACACAATAATTAGCTATATATATAGGTGTGTACAAGGTAACTGCTTTACCAAAATTGTTAATTGCAATTTTATGAGCCTTTTGCGCCATAGGTTCAATAAATTTTTCTGCCGCCGGTGAAAGTAAGCACATGAAATCATCTTTATCTAAAGTATCTTTACTTAGAACATATTTCACCTGTTCTTCAGTTACACTATTGAAAGAACCATCAAAATCATAATCTTGTAGTTTACTGGCTACATCAAAAAAACTCATTATCCCATCTCCTATCTTAAAAATCCTGTTAATGGTGAAGATGCCTCAGCATAACTTTTTTCTACACCCAATTTTGCCAAATAACCTTTTCTTCCACTTTCAACGGCAAGCTTAAAGGCTTCTGCCATAAGAGCAGGATCTCCAGCTGTTGCCAGTGCTGTATTAACAAGTACTGCTGATGCTCCCATTTCCATAGCCAAAACAGCATCAGATGGTTTTCCTATTCCTGCATCTACTACTATAGGTAAATCTATTTCCTCTATTAAAATTCTAACCATCTCTTTTGTTCTGATTCCCCTATTGCTTCCTATAGGAGATCCCAGCGGCATTATTGCAGCTGCACCTGCTTCTAACATTCTTCTTGCATCTGGCAAATCAGGATTCATGTATGGTAACACAACAAAACCTTCCTTTGCCAGTACTTCTGTAGCTTTTATAGTTTCTAAATTATCTGGAAGAAGATATTTATTATCTGAAATAACTTCTATCTTTACCCAATTTCCACAGCCTGCTGCTTTACCGATCCTAGCTAGTCTAATAGCTTCTTCTGCATTTCTTGCCCCTGAAGTATTAGGCATTATTATAGAATCTTTACCTAAATAGTTTAGAATATTTTCTTCTTCAGAATCAAAGTCTACCCTTCTAAGCGCTGCAGTAATTACCTCAGCTCCACTCTTTTCTAATAATTCAGGTATGATTTTATTTGAAGAATATTTTCCACTGCCAATAAAAAGTCTGCTTTTTAACTCTCTTCCGCCAATAATAAGTTCGTCCATTTTATTATCTCCTCACTTTAGACATTTTCGAATAAACAGAATTCTTGGCATCAGGTGAAGTTTTTATTCCATCTGATGCTTAGAAGTCGTTATCCAGGGACGTAGCCACTCTTTACTTCCACTTGAAGAAGATGGGAGTATTAGAGTGGGTAGTCATCGGATAAATTATCTTGTGTGCAAATCCTTAACTTATTAGCCCCCACCTACAAATCTTATCAATTCTACTTTAGAATTACTAGTGAGCTTAGTTACTGCATATTCTTCTTTGTCTACGATGTTTAAATCAACTTCTGCAACTACCTTATAAGCTTCTATTTTAAGTTCATTCAGCAATTCTTCTATGGTTATACCATCTTTAAAGTTCATTTTTTTTCCGTTGACTAGCATGTAATATCACCTCCTAAAATTCATACATCTGCCCTTATTTGAAAATAATATTTAAAATTTTATTTTATATTTAAAGCTTCATTATTCAATACTTTTTTCATAGTTCTCATGGAACACATCTTTCCACACATTGTGCAGGTTTCCGGATCTTCTGGTGAAGATTCCATACGATATTTACGAGCTTTTTCTCCATCTATAGCCAGGTCAAACATAGTTTCCCAATCAAGATCTGCTCTTGCTTTACTCATAGCATTGTCCCATTCAACTGCTCCCTTTATTCCTTTAGCTATATCAGCTGCATGAGCTGCAATCTTAAAGGCAATTATTCCTTCTTTCATATCCTCTAGAGATGGCAAACGTAAGTGTTCTGCTGGAGTAACATAGCATAAGAAATCTGCTCCACTGGAAGCAGCTACTGTACCACCTATAGCTGCAGTAATATGATCGTATCCAGGAGCTACATCAGTTACCAAAGGTCCTAATACGTAAAAAGGTGCACCATGACATAATTTCTTTTCCAAAAGCATATTAGCTTTTATCTCATTAAGAGCCATATGTCCAGGTCCTTCTATCATAACTTGTACATTTCTTTCCCAAGCCTTTTTAGTAAGTTCACCTAATGTAATAAGTTCTTTAATCTGAGCTGGATCTGTAGCATCTTTTAGGGAACCAGGTCTGCAAGCATCTCCTAAAGAAATAGTTATATCATATTTTTCACATATATCTAAAAGTCTGTCATAATATTCATAAAATGGATTTTCCCTATTATTCAGTTCCATCCATGCAAATAAAAGACTTCCACCCCTGGATACTATCTGAGTTAATCTAGGATTATTTTTTACTGCCGTTGCAGTTTCTCGATTAAGTCCTGCATGAATTGTAATAAAATCCACACCATCTTCCCCATGTTTTTCTACCACTTCAAAGAATTCGTCTACAGTTATATCCTTAAGTTCTTTATCGCAAAAGCCAATAGCATCATACATGGGAACAGTTCCAAGCATAGCCGTAGACATATCTATAACTCTTTTTCTCATGTTTTCAGTTTTTCCATAGTTGGATAAATCCATGATTGCCTCTGCCTTCATCTCAATGGCTACTCTAACTTTTTCCAATTCCTTTTCTATACTGCAGCAATCCTTTGATATTCCTAAATTTACATTTATCTTAGTTCTAAGTCCTTCTCCAATACCTTCTGGATCTAAAGATTTATGATTCTTGTTAGCTGGTATTACTACCTTTCCCTCTGCAATCAATTCTCTTAATTTTTCTGCTTCCATACCTTCTTTTCTTGCAACAATGTTCATTTCTCTTGTAATTATTCCTTTTCTTGCTGCATCCATTTGTGTTGTATAATTCATAATAGTAACACTCCTTTATCTTTAATTTAAAAAGAGACCAAACCTGATGCAGGATAAACATCAGGTTTGGTCTCTTTATGCGTTTATAAAATAAAAAGCCTGCATAAAGCAAGCTCTGTAATATACAAACCCTTGCTTCCCTACGATGGTGTTAGCCATATCAGGTTCATAGGGTTAGGAATCCTCCTTCTCAGCCTTACGGCACCCCTAGCAAATACTTATTTAGTTATTGTATATAGTATACTCCTAAAATTACTCATTGTAAAATTATTTTTAAAAAATTATATAGTTAGTTTAAATTTTGATGATGTTTTTATAGAAAAAGTAGCCGAAATTAGGTTAATTTTGTTTAAAATTAATGTATAATAAATTATGTAACATTTTTACATAATTTATTAAGCAAATAAATAAAATTTATTTTTGGAGGTGTAAAATGGATAAAAAAGGATTGTCAGTAGGTATAATTCTGGTAATTATTGGTGCTATATTATTATTAAACAATATACTTAATCTGAATTTTTTCAGCATAAGTAACTTTTGGCCATTATTCGTATTGATACCAGGTTTAGTTTTTGAGGCTGGTTATTTCTTAACAAAAAGAAATCCAGGACTTTTGGTTCCTGGTGGTATTCTGACAACTTTAGGACTATTATTTTTCTTTGAAACCTTTACTGGTTGGCAATTTGCCGCAAGTACTTGGCCTATATATCCTCTGGCAGTAGCCATTGGTTTATTTCAATTGTACTTATTTGGATATAAACAAATTGGGCTGCTAATTCCAGTCTTCATTTTAGGAGGGATTTCCCTAATTTCTCTAGCGATTATAATAATGAATGACTTTTTCTGGTGGATTAACGGAAGTATACTAGTACCTGCTTTGTTTATATTAATTGGGATAGTTATATTGTTTAATAGTTTTAAAAGCAAAAAACTTTATTAAAAGAGATTCTGTATTTTCAGTCTTTATAAAGATATGCAAAGTTTTTCCCCTATCTCTTTGTTGGAAAGCCCTTCACTAATCTCTAACACCACTTCCACTTCTCTATTGGTTAAGAATTCTTCATTAGTTATGAGATTCAATGCTGATATATCAACTATTCTATCTATTACCTCTTCCTGCAAATTCATAATGTATATTCATGCTAAAATACTAAATATTTTTATAATTCAATTATACATGAGGTAATAATTGAATTTATCTTATTTTACTGTTATATTTTTAATATATTAAACTCATTAAAATACATTGGAGTGATTGATTCTTATGGTTAACATGGATGATACAACCAGCATAGATAAAATTTTATGGAAACTTGATAAATTTAAATATGAGAATTGTATTAATACAATAGAATTAGGTGAGAAAGCCTATGAATTATGTAAAAAAATCAATTATACTACGGGTATGGCTGTTTCACTTTTAAGAGTTGGTGAAGCCTTAACTAATATAGGTAATTATGAAAAATCTTTAGTTTTTCTTTTTAAATCTTTAAGTATATCACAAAAAGAATCTATTTGTGATCTGCAAGTTTTAGCACTAATATATATAGGAAATAATTTACTTAATTTTGGAGATTATGAAAAAAGCTTTAATTTTTATAATAATGCTGAAAAAATAGCCTTAAAAATAAATGTAAGCAAAAACTATTATAGTTATTCAACTTATAAATTTTACTTAGCAAAAACATCCACAAACATTGGAGAAATATACAAATCTCTTGGAGATTATGAAAATGCCTTTATCTTCTATAATAAGGCTGAAACCTTTGATAAAAAATTAAATTATATCTCCACTCTTGGTATCTCATTATGTAATCTTGGAGAAATGAATTATATAAAAGGCCATTATGAAAAAGCACTTACACTTTTAAATAAATCCATTGAACTAATGAATTCATTTAATTACAAATTAGCTTTACCTGAAGCTTATAGGATATCAGCCCTCATTTATGAAAGAAAAGAAGATTTTAAGCGTGCAAAGCAATACTTTTGTAAAGCATTAGATGTTGACCTAAAAGAAACTTATATATATTACAAAGCTACTGTACTCTTAGACTATAGTAATTATCTTAAAAATAGAGGAAATATTAATAGTGCACTGGATAAACTAGAAATTGCCTTTAATATATCTATAAAAAATAATATTCTTGTTAAAACAATAGAAATCTGTAAAAGATTTTTTAAATTATATGAAGAAATAGGAGATATAAAAAATTCCTACAAATACTATAAATTATACTTTCAGTATCAAGAAAAATTTGAAAAAACTATACATGCTCAAAGACTTAATAGCATAACAGCAAAAATCAAACTGCAAGAATTACAAAGAGAAAAACTTAACATAATGGAAAAAAGTGAGAATTTCAGAAAAAAATCCGAAAAGCTTATGGAAAACTTGAAAAATATATCTATAATTAGTGAGTTAGGGCAGAGAATTACTTCTACTCTCAATCTGGATGAAATTCTAGATATACTTTGCAATAGTGTTAGAACCTTTGTTAGTATATCTACCTTTGGTATTGCATTATATGATGAAGAAAATGGGCTTCTTAAGTATAATTATTATAATGAAGACAACAAAATTATTGACATGGCGGATGCCTCTATTGACAGTAAATCCAGCATAGCAGCTTATTGCCTGAGAAATAGACATTTTGTAGTTATAAATGATATTCAGAGTGAGTATTCCAAATACGTAGAGGACTCAAACTATCTTCATAACTATACTAGTAGAATTATAATAAACTCAGCTGTTTACTTTCCACTTATAATAGATAATAATTTATTAGGTGTTATGACAGCTCAAAGTATTGAAAAAGGAGCTTTTAAGACCATCTATGTAGAAATGTTAAAGGCTCTTTCTGCCTATGCATCAATTGCCGTAAACAATGCTATCAAATCTACCAGTCTTAAAATTGAGATTGATTATAGGAAGAAAATCCAGCAGGAACTTGAAGAATTAAATAATAAGCTATTATACATATCAGAAAATGATAGTCTTACTGGTATTCCTAATCGAAGAAAATTTGATAGCGTTATGAATATTCAATGGGATTTAGCAAAGAAAAACAAACATAATTTATCTTTAATTTTGCTAGATGTAGATTGCTTTAAACAGTATAATGACAATTATGGCCATGTTGAAGGCGATAAATGTTTGGCTGCAATTGGTTCTGCCCTTTCAAATTATATTGATAAAAAGTATATAGTTGCCAGGTACGGCGGCGATGAATTTGTGATAATTTTTCCAAATATTTCTTTAAATAATGTATTAAAGCTTGGTGAAAAATTTAGAACTGAAATAGAAAATCTACATCTTAAACATGAATTTTCAAATATCAAAAATATAGTTACTATAACCCTTGGAGCAGCCTCCGTTATTCCAAATGACAATATAACTATAAATGAATTTATAAGGCAAGCTGACACCGCTTTATATGCCGCAAAAGAAAGAGGGAGAAATCAAATAGCTGGTTATGTCCCAAAATAAATTTTAACTTTAGTTAAAAGGCAAAATAATAGTTTCTCCCTTTATTATATCATTTATATCTTCTGCCACCATTGGCTTACTAAATATATATCCTTGAATAATATTACATTTTTTCCGACTTAGTATGTGAAGCTGATCCGGGGTTTCTACCCCTTCTACTACTACTTCAATTTCTAAATTATGAGCAATATTGACTATACCATCTACTATGGCTTCTTGCTTTTTATTAAAGCATATATCATCTATAAAGGATTTATCAATTTTTAATGTATCGATGGGTATCATCCTCAAGTAGTTTAATGATGAATACCCAGTTCCAAAATCATCTAAAGAAGTTCTAACTCCAAATTTTCTAAGCTGCCTTAATATTTCTACATTTGTGTCAAGAGATTCCATTAAAACACTTTCTGTTATCTCTATTTCTACTAGTTCTGGAGGTATCCCAGCTTCTTTTATATGTTTTTTAACCTTATCCACAAAATTACTCTGTTTAAGTTGTACTGATGAAACATTAATTGAAATACGTTTGTATCCATATCCCCTCTCTATCCATTTCATATTTTGTTTAAATGCAGTTTTCATTACCCATTCACCTATTGGTATAATGAGTCCCGACTTTTCTGCTACAGGAATAAATTTATCGGGAGATACAAATCCCAATTCGTTATTTTTAAGCCTTATAAGTGCTTCTGTACCTATAATTCTACCAGTTTTCAACTCTACTTGAGGTTGATAACATAAGTATATTTCATCATTATAGATTGCATCTCTAAGAGCCTTTTCTATTTTTATATATCTGTTTAATCCCTCTGACATTTCCCCATTATAAAATTCATATTTGTTTTTTCCTGTTTCTTTAGCTTTATACATAGCTGTATCAGCATTTTTTAAAATAACATTATTATCTTTTCCATCCTTTGGAAACATACATATGCCTATACTACAAGTTATAAAAGTTTGTTTTTTATTAAGTTCAAAGCCATTATTAAATATATTTATCATATTAGTTACAAAACTTATAATCTCATTTTTTGTAGCTATATTTCGCATGAGAATTAAAAATTCATCTCCCCCAAATCTACAAACCATATTTTTATCATCTATTATGTCAGAAAATTTATCTCCTATAGTTTTTAAAAGTCTATCTCCAGCATCATGTCCCAATGAATCGTTAACTCTTTTAAAATCATCCAAATCAAAAAAAAGCACTGCACCTGTTCTATTATTTTTTTCACAAATTTTTATTTCCTTATCTAGTTCCTTAATAAATGTCAATCTATTTGGAAGCCCAGTTAGTGAGTCATAATAGGCCAACTGCCTTATCTTTTCTTCTGAATTCTTTTTAAGTGTAATATCTGAAATTATACCTGAATATTTTATAAAGTTACCATAACTATCTTTAATAAGCTTTCCTTTATTTAAAATCCATTTGCTTTCACCTTTACTTGTAACTATCTTTATTTCCGTTTCAAACCAAGGTGTTTTTAACTCTATATGTTTTTTTATAGCATTATACAATATTTTTCTGTATTTAGGCATAACTGCTTTTCTTATGAATTTGCTGACATTTTCCACTTTTGATATATATCCAGTTATTTCATACCACTTATCAGATACAAAAAAATCCCCAGTTTTTATATTAAATTCCCATATAGCATCATTGCTTCCATCTAGAGCCTGCTTATATCTATCTTGACTTATCTGCAGCTCCTCTTTATTTTTAATTAATTCATCATATTGACTGCGAAGTTCTTCTTCCGTAGCTGATAATTCCTCATACACTGATGATAGCTCCTCATAACTGCTGCTGAGTCTTTTAATCATATTATTATAGTTATCTCTAAGAACTCCTAATTCATCATTAGCTTTATACTCAAACAGCGAACTCAAATCCCCCTTTTCAGCTTTATTCATTACATTTATCAATGAATAAATAGGATCTATTATAGATTTGGATGCAAAAATACTTATAATAACTGATATTACCAATATAAATCCCGCAATGGCTATAATCATTTTTAATTCCAGAGCTGCTGGTGCATTTATCTCATCTGCATTTATTGTTACTACTAAAGTCCATTTTAAATCTGGAATTACACTATATCCCATAAATTTGTCTACTTTATTATATGTATAACTATCTACTGCACTATAAGTTTTTGTATAATCTTTAATATTTTCAATAACATTACCAAGTTTTAAATTTTCAATTTTTGTACCTACTCTTTTCTCATCGGGATGAGCCACAATTGATCCTTCACTGTCTACAATATATGCATAACCTGTTTCACCGTTTTTTATATTATGTATAAAATTTTCAAAATAGTCAGCATATATGCCATTTACATAAGTTCCAATTACATTACCTTCATTATTCCTTACCGGAGCAGCTATTGCCACCACTAAATCTCCATTAACCTTTGAGTGCAACGTACCACTAACATATAAATTTCCCTTTAAAGCCTCTTTAAAATACTGTCTATCTGCCACATTAAGTTTTACAGCACTTTCATCACTACTGGCAATAACATTACCTTGCAAATCCACTACAAAGGAATGTTGAATTTCAGAAAGTTTAGCTTTTCTCTGTTTAAGTCCATTGCTCAAACTTGTTGTCTGTGGCGAATTAAAAAATGAATCATCTCTATTTATAAGTCTATTTTCTAATGCACTTTTTACATTTAAGTTCTCTGAGGAAAGTTCTACTTCTTTTTCTTGTCCATTAATAATTGCTATTAAAGTATTACTTTCTCCTTTACTTATCTGTAATATATTATTTTTACCATTATCTATAAGAATTTTAGAAGTATGATCATATATTAAAAAGCTCACTAAAAATAAAGGTATTAAAGATAATAAAATTATCATCAATGGCAGTCTTGTTTTAATACGCATTGTGACCTCCGCATTAGTTTAATAATAATTAATAAAAAAGCTGTCATATACATTATACTAACTTTATCTAATTTTTTCTATTTTTTTCTAATATATTTTACAATATATCCTAATATATTCGTATTTTTATTACTAATGTAGTTTAGGCATATTGAAATAAATAATTAGTCAGTATGCTAGTATCTTTGATTTACTATTTATTTTCATATTCCTTATATACTTTATTTTTATAAAACTATGGACATTTAGAAATTATAATGTTATATTTTATATAATGCATATCGGAATACTTGGTATTATATTAGAATACTTTATATAAAAGTAAAATACTTATAAATTGGAGAGTGATTATATATGAAAATAAAAGAATTTTCACATAATGCTATAGATGGTACTTCATTATTTTTTAGAGAATGGATTCCTGATGGAAATATAAAAGGTGTAGTATGTATAATTCATGGTCTTGGTGATCACAGTAATTGGTACAAGGGATTAGTAGATTATTTCAATGCAAATAATTTTGCAGTAACAGCCTTTGACCTTAGAGGTCATGGGAAATCTGAAGGTAAAAGAGGTCATACCCCTTCCTATGAAGCTTTTATGAGCGATATAGATATATTACTAGCTTCTACTAAAAATCATTTTAAAAATTTGCCTATATTCTTCTATGGACACAGCTTTGGTGGTAACCTAACATTAAATTATGTGTTAAGACGCAGTCCAAAAATAGACGGCGTAATAATCAGTAGTCCTTGGCTTAGCCTCTATTCAAATCCTCCAAAGTCAAAACTATATTTTGCATTTTTACTTAATAAGATCTGGCCATCATTTTTAGTTGATAATATAGTTAATGAAGCCGCATTATCTCATAATCCAGAAATTATGCAGGCCTATTCAAAAGACCCATTAACCCACAGCTGTATTTCAGCTAGACTTTTTACTGCAGCATATAAAGCAGGCCTATGGGCTATAGATAACGCTTCAAAATTCAATGTACCTTTATTACTAATTCATGGTGATTCAGATAAAATAACTTCCCCTGAGGCAAGTAAACTTTTTGCACAAAAAGTTCCTGATAATTTGTGCACTCTTAAAATTTATGAGGGATTATATCATTCTCTTCATAATGAATTATGCAATAAAAAGATATTTTCCAATATAGGCGAATGGATAGATACAAAGACCATTTTTTCTAACAAAAAACTTCTTTCGCAAGAATTATAAATTTAAAATTCCTTTTAATTCTTTCAATGAACATTGACTTAAGGCATATTCATTGATAAAGACTTCTTAAATTCAGAGTTATTAAATTTCTGTAAATCTAAGAAGTCTATTTTTGTCCGATGACTACCCACTCTAATACTCCCATCGCATTCTGTGAAAGTGGGAGTAAAGGGTGGCTACGTTCCTGGATAACGATTTTCCCTAAAGGACAACGATTTCTAAGTATCATAAATACTGATACTTAGAAATCTGTTTATATTATAATAATTATGGAAAATTCAAAAAAATTTTATTATTTAATCTTTTTAAAGTATTATAATTAATATAGTATGTAAATTATGATTAAAAATTATGCATTTAATTAATAATATTAATAGAAAAAATTTGAACAAAATAAATATTTTATTAATAAAAGCAATTAATTAACCTATACATAACTGTAATATTATATTATGATAATGGACGCTCAAATAAATAACCTGTAAGTATACTAGGTCTATTTATTTTTATATGCCTGATATTATCAAAGGTTTGGAGGAGATTAGTTTGAAAAAAGACATAGAAAATGTCATAGAAAATGTATCAAAAGTGGTAATTGGAAAAGAATCAGTAGTGCTGGATATATTAAAGGCAATTTTAGCTGGAGGACATATCCTCATTGAAGATGTGCCTGGTGTTGGTAAAACTATGTTAATAAAGGCTTTAAGCAAAAGTATAGATTTAAATTTTAACAGAATTCAATTTACTCCAGATATACTTCCGTCCGATATTTTGGGAGTTTCTATTTATAATCCAAATACTCATGAATTTAACTTCAAAAAAGGTCCAATCTTTGCCAACATGATTTTAGCAGATGAAATAAACAGAACTTCTCCTAAAACTCAAAGTGCACTAATTGAAGTAATGGAAGAAGGTCAAGTTAGCGATGGAAATAATACTTACTTATTGGACTCCCCTTTTATAGTGATGGCTACTGAAAACCCCTTAGAATACTCCGGTACTTTTTCCTTGCCAGAAGCTGTACTGGATAGATTTATACTAAAATTATCTTTAGGTTATCCCACAAAGAATGAAGAGATAAAAATACTCTCTACTTATAGAACAAAAGATCCACTAGAGCACATACTGCCAGTTATAACTCTTGATGAATTAAAGCAGCATCAAAATGAGGTCAAAAAAGTAAATGTAAGCAATGGCATATATGAATTTATAGTTGATATTGTAAATAAGACAAGAAATTGTAATGAATTACTTTTAGGAGCATCTCCGCGAACTTCTATTGCATTATTAAAGATATCACAAGCAACTGCATATATACATGAAAGAAATTATGTAATTCCAGATGATGTAAAAGAAAATGTAAAAAAAGTACTTTCCCATAGAGTAATATTATCAAAAGAAGAAAAATTTAACGGCACTAATATATCGGACATTATCGACAGCATAATGAAGGAAATATCAGTACCAAATATTAAATATGCATGATAAAATTTAAGCTTTCTTTTATAATTACTTTAGCTTTACTAATTTCAGCTTACTATTTTTATGGGAAAGAAACAATTAATTCTTTATTCTTAGTATTTTTATTAATGTTTCTAGTTTCATTACTTTCACTGCTATTTTCAAAACGATGCATAATATCTAATTTAAATTTAAAAAGCAAGAATTTTTTTACAGGAGAGAATATAAAAATTTTCTTACATTTTCATAACAGAAGTCCATTCTTATATTCTAATGTAAACTTTGTATCCAATTTCATTGATACAAAGGGAAATTTAAATGAAAGGGTTACTTTGCTGCCCTTTAAAAAGCTTGACATTCAATTAAATTTTAAAGCATCTTCCAGAGGAATTTATAATGCAAAAAATTATTTACTGGAGATACACGATTTATTTCTAATAGCTTCAAGAAAAATAAATTTTAATAACAACTTCACTTTCACTGTATACCCAAGAAGTATTAAATTACCTATAGAAATTGAAAAGCTTATGGACAATGTAAGTAATTTCTATAAAAATAATTCAGATACATATACTTCTGATACCTATTCATACATTGATAAATATATGGAAGGAGATAATTTTAAAAATATACATTGGAAATTAAGCGCTAAAAAAAATAATTTATATGTAAAAAAATTCGATACTGTAAAAAAATGTAATATTGCTATATATGTAGATATGACAAACTGCCTACTGCTGCCAAATAATTTTCATACTGTAACAGATGAAAACCTAGTTTCTTTTTCATTGTCCATAATCAAATATTTATTATTGAGAAATGAAGCTATTCACTTATATATTGAAAATTTAAAATCTTCTTCTTTCTACTTGCAAAATATAGAAGATTATCACTCTATTTTATCCTATTATTTAGAGCACAAAAGTCTAGGAAATGGTAATTTTTTTGATAGAGTACTGCAAAAACAATTTCTAAATATTGAAAATCACAGATTTGTATTTGTAATAACTTACACAATATTACCTACCCAGGTAGAAACAATTTCAAAAATATCTGCTGATTGCGAAAGTTTAATTATTTTTACGGTTTTAGATGTATCTAATAAAACAAAGAATTTACTTCATAATATTAATGTAAAAGTAGTAAAAGTAGCCCTTTGAAGGAAGTGATATATTGAAAAAATTTTATATTCCCATAGCTGTACTAAACGTTATATTGGCTATTATTTTAATTAATAAGGCATATATTGTTATAAATATTTCCTACAAAAATATAATAGTATTATTTGTAATAACTTTATTAGTATTTGAATTAATAAACTATATTACTACGATAAATAGAAATAAAAAAGTTCTTTTATTTTTATCGGCTGCACTTTTACTATCTATTGTATATCTAGCTATTTACAAATACGTTTATATTACCTCATTACCTAATAATTTAATTAATTTGACATTAAAAATAAATAGCTTAACAACTACAAACTCTCCTGTAGATTTTTCATTAATTTCTCCATTTTATATTTTGATAATACCTATATTAACATTTTTATATTTAATTCTATGCAAGTTAAATCTAGGAATAGTAGTAATATTAATTAATACCTGCCTATTGGTATTATATGATTTATTAAATTTTAATGATGCAGTAAAATATGTACTACCGCTATATATTTTTTTAATATTTATAAATTACAGCTTATTTAAGCTTAGTACAAAGGTTAAAAAGGACTACAGTAAATCCTTAATTATCTATTATCTAATAATATGTATTATTTTTTCCACTATTATATACTGGTTTACACCTTCTAAATCTGGTGAAGAAGCAGATTTATTTCAATACAAATTTAATAATCTAGTGAATATTAATCAAAATACTCCGTCAAATTTTGCTTCCATTGGCTTAAATACAAGTAAAACATCTTTTCTTGGAAGTAAATTACAAATAAACAACATAAAGCTTTCTCTAATAAGTGGAGATGTACCTAGTTATTTGAAAACAAAAGTGTATTATGATTACAACTATAATAGATGGATAGAAAATAGGTCTCTGCCTTCAATAAAGGCTAATCAAGTATTAAACGCCGCTGATTCCATTTCTAATAATGGACTTGCCAAAAGAAATATTGAATATAATAAGGAGAAGGGAACTAAAATTAAAACTCTTTCCATTCAAAATTTAGACAATAGCTTTGGTGATGTTATGATGTCACCTAATTACATTACAAAAGTAATTTCTCCACAGAATTCAAGTATTTCTATGTATGATAACGAAAACTATTTAGTAGGACAACTTCAATCTAGTTACACTATAAACTACTATGATTACAGCAATACAGAAACTACTGATGATTTTTTTAATTCACCATATAAAAATGACATAAATAACATTTATCAAAGTATTACTCAGAATAACATGAAATACGGTATAATTAATGATTCTTTAAAATTTACCAGTTCTCAAAGGGTGCGTGAATTGGCACATAACATAACTGCTTCAGCTTCCGATAATAATGAAAAATTAAAACTTATTAAAAACTATTTACTTAATAATTATAAATACAGCTTGCAACCTGATGCAATGAATATTAATTCTCCAGATTATGTTGATTTCTTTTTATTCAATGAAAAAAAAGGATACTGTAAATCTTTTGCTACAGCTGCCGTAATGTTATGTAGAGCTGTTGGCATACCGGCTAGATATGTAGAAGGCTTTAAAGTGAGAGGAGAAGTAGACAATAGAGGAAGATACATTATAAGATCCTATGATGCCCATGCTTGGGCTGAAGTACTTACTTCTGCAGATAAAGGAATTTGGTCAATATTAGAAACTACTCCCACTGCCGACTATGAAAATAGTGCCGCAAATGATGTAGAGACTATTCCACAACAAGGAAATACTTTAAATATAAAAACACCAGAACAACAAACTCAACCGCAAAGTTCCAGCGCTAATAATCAGGTAAATGTACCCAATACAGCAAGATCAGAAAACACTACTAAAGAAAAACAAAATAATTCAGATATGAAAATAAGCAATATTGATTTTATTAAAAAAATTCAAAATTACAAATATATAATTATAATCATATGTATAATTATTTTATATATAATAATTAGTTTTATAAGAAGAAAATTCATTATTAAAAAAATAAAAAATAGTGAATCTTTAATACCTTTATATAATTTTACGTTAAAAAGATTAAAAACCATAAATATAATAAAATATTCCTATGAAACCGACAGAGAATTTGCTCTTAGAATAAAAGACAGGTTAAATATTCAATTCCTTGTAGAAGCTGTATATAAGGAAATATACGGAAATGAAAAAATTGTTTTAGAAAAAACTTCTATTATCACAGATGTAGAAAAAACCGTAAAAAACAATTCAAATATTTTTAAATACTATATATTTTTTTAGATATATAAGTTTCAATTAATATTGTTCATTTAATAAATAGCCTTTGGATATCAGCTGCCTAAATACAATAATATTTTATTACGAATATAATTTATTGCAACATATATACTTGAATTTAATTCTAAGAAACATAATAAAGTTGTCTTAAAATGCATTAATATACATTATAGACAACTTTTTTCTTGTTTAATTATATATTACATAAATCCTACAATGATGCTTATACTACATTTGTAGGAGGAGATAACCTTGGACTTAAAAAAATTCTTTGCTAATATTTTTATTGTATTTGCATTTTTAATGTTGTTTATTTCTCTAATCTTTTCAGAAGTAAATGCTGAAGTACCTGATTCATATTATATAAAAAACAGTATAAAGCCTACAAAGCTTTATGTAATATCTCTCAGTAAAATGACAGATGCTGAAAAAGCTATGATTGTTACGCTTCAAGGTCAGGTAAATAATCGCTCTGCTTCTCATATATATACTCTAAGCCTTGGAGAACCAGACTATGAAATATGGTTAAGAGATTTAAAGAACAATTACTCTGTAGAATGTGAATTAATTGAAGACCCCTGGGAAGTATTAAATAAATTTAAAGATTATATAGATGGCTATGTATTATATAGTAAAAATAATAAAAATGATCCTTCTATAAATAATGCTTCCTCTCTGGCAGCTTTAAATAACTCCATTATTGTAGAAAAATCCATTGAGGAAAAAGTAAAATCAAAGGGTATAACTAAGTTGCAGGGAGATTGCAGTAATACAGATAAGTACTGGGCATATGATAACCTGTGGAACAAAGGACTAAATCATTCTATTATAGTACAATTATCTCCAACTAAAGCAGGCCCTCTGCGAGATTATGCTATTATGACAAAGTCTCTGGTGTTTTATGAAGATGATCCAAAGGATTTTTCTCTTAGAGATAAGGTATTTAAAGCTGCAAAAAAAGATTCCATTTGTCTTGGATGGGGTCCAGATGAATACAATAATATAAAGGAAGCCTCAAAATATGGTATAAATACAGTACCTTCAGATTGGACCTATAATCTAACTGTATTGAGCAGCCTTCCATCCTTACACTTAACCCAAAACAGCCATCCTAAAATAGTAAAAGAAGACAATGTACATTATGTAACTTTTATAATGTCTGACGGAGACAACCAGCAATGGAATCTTGGTAAAAATTATGGTTCTCCCAAATGGTATGGATCTAAAGATAGAGGAAATTTCAATATGGGATGGACCATTACCCCATCTCTTTACGACCTGGCTCCAACTGTACTACAACTATATTATAAAAGTGCTAAATTCGGTATTACCAATGATAATTTTGTTGTATCACCTTCCGGCAATGGTTATATGTATCCAAGTAAATTTGATGAGGCTGCTTTAAATATACAAATTAAAAAGCTAAATACCTATATGAAAAATGTAGACCAAAAATATGTATCAATTCTAGATGATTGGGCATTGGATAACATAGATATTTGGAATAAATATACGAAACAACCTAATATACATGGCTTATTTTACTTAAATTTCAGCAAGCAAAATGACTATAAGGGAAAAATTGTATGGTCTAATAATAAACCCATAGTATCCTGTAGAGATTTGCTTTGGTCTAAACTTGAAGATAACGATCAATTAGTTAATAGAATTAATTCCTATATTTCTTCTGGTTATACAGATGTACATTCTCCAGATGCCTATACTTTTGTATATGTACACGCTTGGAGTAAAACTATGAGTGATGTACAGTATGTAGTAGATCAACTGAGTAACAATTCAAAAGTAAGAATTGTTACTCCAGATGAATTTATGCAGCATGTAATGGAGAATGTTAAACATTGAATTAGTTAGCAGATAATCCTTAAAACTATTGCTAAGACTTAATTATTTTCCTCATCTAATTCTTTATTTGTTATAACACAAAAATTAGATTCATCTCTTCCTCTATATTCTTGAGTTCCATTTACCTCAGTTTCTATTTTACGCCCTAAGCCAGCTGCTCCTGGAACTCTAAAAGTATTTTTATCAAGCTTATTTATAGCTGTCTCTACTGGTTTATCTAACTGTGGTACCCATTCATAAGGCACTCTATAAGCTCTATAAACCATATTCATTTTTGCCTTACCTTTACCATCATAAGGACTTATATATTCCCAAACTATTTCATGCTCTTTTGTAACTTCAAATATACGACCATCTGAGCCTTCTGTTATAAGAGTATTACCATTTGGTAAACGCTGTGCATTACTTATAAATGGACTATAAAATCTAACAGAATCTAAAGGTTCTATAAGTCCAGCTTCTTTAGGTGTATATTGCCATACAATTTTTAAGGTTATAGGATCAATTTCAAGTACTCTTGAATAATCCCTATGAACATTTTTGATACCATTTGGTGAACTTGGATTTGGAGCACCATATCCACCCCATCCACCGTTATCAAATATAAGTATATTACCCTCTCCTGGTAATCCCTTAGGTATTAAGTGTACATTATGCTGACCTATTATCCATCCTAAATTAATAAGTTCTTCACTTGTATCATAATGTGGTCCTATTTTCCAAACAATTTTTCCTGTTTTCTTATCTATTATTGCTATAATGTTTGCTTCCCTGCTATCAAGAATAATATTTTCTGGATTGAACCTTTCGTCTCCATTATCAAACCATTTATTTGGTCCAAGTAATGATATTGAGTTAATATGAAGCCAATCTCCTACACCATTGTCACCTAAAGGTCTTATATTAGGATCTTTATATATAGTAGTTTTAGCTGCTTCGTCAAAACCAAATTCATCGAAATGCTCATTTGCTCTCCATTCCCAAACAATTTTTCCATCCCAAGTAACTTCAATAATTTTATCATCTAAAAGAACCTTATCAGATATCACAGAATTTTTAACATTTTCATGTGTAAGAATAAAAGTATTACCTTTGTCCACTTCTGGAGCTAAATCAGGTGCATAGTACCCAACTGGATTACCTTCCCTTTGATAATCATGATGCTGTCTGGCTATCCATTGAGACTCTTCACCGGGATCCTCTATGAGTTCAGTTTTGTTAAATTTCCAAACAACATTTCCTTCCCAATCTACCTGCACCAAATCAATCAAATCTTGAAATCCATATTTAGGATTTCGCTCACCTGTACTACCTAGCACATATCCACCTGGAAATAGTTTATTTGGGAATCCCCTTAAATTTCTCCATAATTTAACTTCTTCACCATTCATACTTATTAACAATGCACCTAAATCTGCTGCCTGAAAAATAGTGTAGCCACTCCATGCCTTTTTAGGGTTATAAATTGTAACCCCAGTTGGGTATATAGTTGGATATCCCATGGTTATTACCTCCCCATAAAATTCAATTACTTTATCTATTCAGCACCATTATTTCTTAATCTAAAATTATGATATTAAACTTTTATCTAAAGGTTCAGCCTTAAAATTACGAATTAAAGTACCTAAATCCTCTAATAAAGTAATTGCTCCTTTAAAACCTATATGTGTCTTGTCTAAAACAACACTATTCCAAATTGGAAAAGATATATGCTGTAATGGTATATTTAATTTAGAAGCAATTTCATTTTCTATAGAACTTCCAAATAATAATTCAATTTTGCTATCCTTAATAATATTATTAATTTCTCCCCTATCATCAGTGAAATACAGTGCTATTTCTGTTTGTGGTAATAAATTATTAATTTCATTTCTTATTTTATTTAAATAAGATTCCTGTGGATTGTCCGTAATGATAACAGTTTTAGGTATTAATCCTAAAGAATTCACTAAAAACCTACTTATTCCTATTACACTAGAAGATTCTCCTACTATAGAAAACTCTTTTTGCAAATTATATTCAAAATAAAACTCAGATATATTATTCAAATAATGATTTATTTTGTTTTCCTCAAAATTTATAAATTCATCTACATTTTCTTTATTTAAATTTAATTTATTAGCTACTTGCCTTATAAATAAGCCTGTATCATCATTACCAACAGGCAAACTTTGAAAATCTAAATAAGGTATGTCATATTTTTCTTCTAAATATTTTCCTATCTCTTCACCCCAAGGAGAAAATACAATGTTCAATTCTGCTCTAGGTATATCTTTCCACTGCTGAACACCTTGACCAAATCCAAAAAGAGTATTAACCTTAAGTCCAATAGCTTCAAGTAATCTTTTTAATTCTAAAAGATTTCCCTGCCAGTATACATCTTGTTTTGGAACTATACCAAATATATTTACTAGACCATCAATTTTTTCAGAAGATAAATCATAAAGCTTAGGTAATCCTTCAATTATAGTCTTAACTGCTATTTCATATCCATTATAAATACTTCCTTTAAATCCTGGTGTATTAGCATTTATAATAGGATACCCTTGCTCTTGTGATTCTTTTGTCATAGCAGGTATATCATCTCCCACAAGTTCCGTAGTACATCCACCTAACACCACATATAGGTCGCTCTTTATAATCTTTACTGTATTCTTTATTTGCTCGCGAAGTCTAGAAGTTCCACCAAATATAACTTGCTTCTCAGTGACATTAGTAGAAGGTAAAGCTGTACCTCCAATGTACCCACCACCATTACATCCACTTACTTTGTTAACTCCAAGATGCTGCTGTAATCCACATCCAGCAGTAGAATGTAAAATAGGTACTGCTCCTCCTATTTCCTGTATTGTTTCGATGGCACCATGTAATAGGCAACTATTACGTGATGCTTCAATAGAATTAATATCTCCCATATTACTTTACCTCCTGCTTAATATACCAGTTGGAACTTTTTTTATACCATCCATCGTCATAAGGTATATTTTTAATTTTTCTTAATTTATCAACAAAAAATTTATTTTTCAACGCCTTCTGAATTTGACTAATAAACCTTTTTACTCCTTCAAACCCAATTATATTTAAATTATCAATAGCAATAGCAGGAATACCAAGCCTTGCTGCCAGTGAGCTCTTATGGCTTAAACCCACATATAGATCAGGTTTTACTTTATTTAAAATGTTTGCTTCTTCAAAATCTTGACCATCTGCTATGTGTATTTTTATATTTTCATCTATTAGCTTAAATTCTTTTAATTCATCTTTATCTAACTTATCTATATGATCAACTGTTAATCCTATTACATTTCCTCCAAACTCCTCTATGAATTTAGCAACACTAAATCCTAATCTGGTAGGCAAACTAATATATACATTTATACCATTTAAATTATTTCTGTCAGTATATTCTTTAAATTCACTAACAGTTTTAGAAATTACTTCTTCTGTTCTTTCTTTTAATCCTAAAGCTTCTCCTATGGTATAAAACCAATCAACTGTTCTTTTTACTCCAATAGGAAGATTTGCTTGTAAAAAAGGAATATCGTACTTTTCATTTAAGACTTTTAATAGATAATCACTATTGTCATTATCTATACCCACTGAAAGAGCAGCCTTAGACGCCTGTTCAATATTTTTTAAATTTGCAAAGCGTGGTAATATATTTGCTTTTATTCCAATTTTACTTAAAGTATCTTCAATTTCATCTAATTCCTGCTGAGTTTCATGCACTGAAACTAAATTTAATAGATTTGGTTCATTATTATGTTCTTCTTTATCTGCAACTAAATATTTCACAAGAGAATGGAATACCAAGTCACTCCCCATTACACTACTTTTGGACTTGAATCCATCTGAAAAAATAGGAACAATCTTAATATTTAATTTTGCTTCCAGCTCTAAAATTACTGCTAAAATGTCATCATTATTTATGGCAACTACTGGAGTAGCCACAATAAAAATAACATTGGGTTTATACCTTTCCTGTAATTTTATAACAGCTTCTCTTAGCTTTCTTTCCCCACCCAGTATAGAATCTTTTTCATTTAAATTAGTTACAGCCCAATTAGTGCTAATACCTTTAGATAAAAAATCTAATTGAACAACACTGCATCCTGATGGTCCATGAATTACTATTGCAGCATCTTCTATTCCATTAATTGCTTTCAAAGTATATATAATATCATCAAAAGTAGTCTGAGAAAAAGTTCTTATCCTCTGCCTAGCATCTTCCTTTTCTATATCTTCTAACAATAAATCTACATTTCCTAAATATGCACTTAATGTATTTAATCTTTTTTCTCTAATTTGAGGTCTTTTTGTAGATAAAAGTCCCATGTATATTCCTCCTGACATTCTTTCATTCAAACTAAAAATTTAATCTTTAACTTAAAAAAATTTAAAAATAAATTCTGTTGTTATAATTTATAAACAGAATTTATTTTTTCTTATATATTAATTAACTTTAGATAACTTTAACCTTTTCTTGAAATACTGGTAATAATTCATCATTTATTTTATATAAATCATGGCACAAAGTTGTTGGTGCCGCATTACAATCGTATAATTGATCGTAAGTAAATCCTGCTTTTCTGTATATATTATAAACTTTATGAGCCATATCAAGATGCCAAGCAGGCTCAGGAGTACGGTGCCCCTCTAACTCTGACCCTGGATTTGGACACCACGCAGCTACACCACATATAATTCCTTTAGATGCAAGATATTCAACTCCTTCCAGTGTAGAAGCTTTAGGCTCTATTCCACCAACTATATTGGATCTTACTCTTCCATATCCAAATACTTTAACTGCATGTTCCAAGGCTTTAACCCAATGCTCCCAGCCACCGCATTCCTGCTCCTTACCAGGACAAATTGTTTTAAAAATATTTTTATCCCAAAGTTCTATATTAATTCCAATAGTTCTATATCCAACTTCCTTGTATCTATCGATAACCTCGAGATCTGCAGGAGCTCCTATAACACCCGTACCATTAAAATCCTCTAATCCTGTGTGTTCTTTTATAGCTTCAGCTACATCAATGTAATAGTCAACCTCTCTTCTTTCTGGAACAAATCCACCACTTATAGTTATGTGCTTAGCACCATTTTTATAAGCTGCTGCTGCAGTTTCACCAATTTGCTTAGGATACTTCCATTGTATATTTTGCTTTTCTCCATAGGTATCTTTTGTAGCATTTATGTTACAATATTTGCAATCTAGCCCTTTTTCTTTTAGAGAGCATTCATTACTATAGGATACAAAAATAGTGCCTTCTCTATTATAAGTAGCTACGTGAGACATTTCTGTACCATCAGTTGTTTTTAATTTATAGTATCCAGGTCGACTTAAAAATTCAATGGGAAATACTTCGTTACCTTTGTAAGTTAAATAATACTTATTTCCATCATAATTGATAGCATAATTTGATCTTCTATCCCATCTAAATCCTATTTTTAAACCATTTGGTGAAGTAAAGCCCACAGGGAACTCTATACCTGCATGTGGTTCGTGGTCATATTCAAATAATGTGTGTATCTGTTCTTGATATTTACTATTACTTAATCCTAAATTAAGGTGTTTAAATATTGCAGGATTAACATCAATTCCCTCAACCATTGCTGCATTTTTTATTTCTAATTCTTTATACAATTGATTTTTTATATCACTCATTTTTTAATTCCTCCTAAATTTATAAATATATATTTATATTAAAATTTAAATATAATACTCCACAGTTGATTCAGAATCGCCAAAAAATTCAGCATAAATCTCATTTTTAATCTTTATATAATCGTAATTATTCCTTTTCCTAGGTCTTGGAATCTTTACGTCTATTATCTTTTTAATTGTTCCTGGACGACTTGACATAACAACTACACGATCAGCTAAAAAAATAGCTTCATCAATATCATGTGTAACCAAAATCATAGTTGTTTTATCTTTTTCCCATATTTTTAATACCTCCTGCTGCATATTCATTCTAGTAAAAGCATCTAAAGCCCCAAAAGGTTCATCAAGCAATAATATATCAGGATTATTTACAAGAGCTCTCGCTATACTCACACGTTGCTGCATACCTCCAGATAATTGAGAAGGATATGCCTTTTCAAAATTTTCTAATCCAACCAACTCTAAATGTTTTTTTACAATAGGCTTTTTGTTACTTGAACCAAGTTTTTCTGGTAATCCAAATTCAACATTTTTCTCAATAGTAAGCCAAGGAAAAAGTCTAGACTCTTGAAAAATTATTCCTCTATCAACACCCGGACCATTTATAGGCTTTTCTTTTAAATATACATTCCCCTCATACTGTCTTTCCAGTCCGCCTATAATTCTAAGAAGAGTACTTTTACCACAACCACTTGCTCCAACAATACATATAAATTCATTTTTCTGAATCTCCAAATTAATATTATTAAGAACTTTCACTTCACCAGAATCTATTGTAAAATTTTTACACAATCCTTCGATTTTTAAAATTTCTTCATAATTTTTGTCTAATCCCATAAAAACACCTCCCTATCATCGCCATCTATTTATATATCTGCATTCCATCTTAAAATCCTTTTTTGTATTATCTTTATTAAAGTATCTATTAAAAGACCAATAATTCCTATAGAAATAACGCCTACAATCATCACATCTGGCTGTGATAACTCTCTTGCATAAGAAATCAAGTAACCTATACCCGAAGAAGCCGCAATAAGTTCTGCTCCAACAACACTCATCCAAGCACTTCCTATTCCTATTCTAAGTCCAGTAAATATTGAAGGCATTGCAGATGGAAAAATAATTTTTAATAAAACTGTTGTTTTATTTTTCTCAAGTATTTCTCCAACCTCCAAATATTTTTTATTTGTGCTTACAATTCCATGCACTGTATTAAGTAAAACTGGCCAAAATGTACCTATAGCTATAACCGTTACCTTGGATATTTCACCTATACCAAGCCAAAGTATAAGCATAGGCACCCATGCAATTACAGGTATAGGCCTTAATAGTCCAATAAGAAGGACTATGGACCTTTCAAATTTTCTTATCAATCCCATTAAAGTCCCTATTGAAATTCCGAGGATACAGCCTATAGCATATCCCTTTAATACTCTTAGCAAGCTTACCACTAGATGTTTCAATAATTCACCACTTTGAGCCATTTGAACCAATGTATCCCATATAATAATTGGAGAAGGCAATATAGATGGATTGATAAAACCCTTGTCACTAAATATTTCCCATAATATCACAATTACTATAGGAGTTAAAAACATCAAAATATAGTCCAATGTCTTTGAAATATTTGTAGCTATATCTTTTTTTTTATTTTTTTTATTTTCTAGCTTTTTACTTTCTAGCTTCAACATATTACCTCTCCTTTATTGCTGTACATATGCTTATTTACTTAATCCCAGCTTTTTTTAAATAACTTCTATCTATTAAATCAGTAACCTTAACATCTTTTCTTATAACATTATTCTCTTTTAAAAATTTTGTAGTATCATCTACTGATTTCACTTCTTCATCGGTAAAATTGATATCCAATATGTTTTTATCAAATATTGGTTCTAATACAGATGGACTTATCCCTGTATCTTTAGAAACTATACCAACTGCTTCTTTTTTATTATCTTTTATCCACCTTGCAGATTTATCAAGAACTTTTAAAAGACGTACTGTTACATCAGGATGTTCTTTTAAAAATGAATTTTTTGCTATAATAACATTGACATTATTTTTATATCCTGTACCATCCGTAACTATTTTTGCTGAACCTGCATCAACTATTTGGGTGATATTTGGTTCCCAAGTAACTGCCGCATCTATACTATTAGAAGCTAAGCTAGATTTTATATCTCCAGGTTGAAGATTGACTTGTTGAATATCAGTAATCTTCAATCCCACTGATTTTAAATATATATACAAAAGCTGCTGCCCTACAGACCCAATAGTAACACCTACTTTTTTACCCTTTAAATCCGCTATAGAATTTATACCAGATTTACTTGTTGCAAGTAGTGCATTCCCTTTTTCAGTACTGTTGTACACTGCAATAGCTTTTATATCCACATTATTAGCTTTCGCTTGAATTGCAGGTTGATCTCCAACTTGACCAAAATCAAGTCTTCCTCCTGTCATTGCCTCAATTAGCGGTGGCCCTGAAACAAATTTTTCAAATTGAAATGTGATTCCATCCTTTTCAAATTCATCTTTAAGCCATCCTTTATCTCTTGCCACAACAATTTGAGCATGACCAGGCTGATATCCAAATTTTATAACTATAGGTGTTTTAGATTTACTTGCTGATGAATTTCCATTATTTACTTTTCCTGAGCATCCTACAAGTGTTATTAAAGATATTACTAAAGTTCCTAAAAAAAATTTTTTTAAATATTTTTCCACGTTAATGCCATCCCCCTTAAATTTTGCCTAAGATACCTAGCTGTCTAATAAACTTTTTATTTCACTTTTAAAAATAAAAAGAGGCATTTGAAAAAAGTTACTCTTTTTTCAAATGCCTCTAGTTTTTCTAGTCAGCAATAATTCCCAAGTATTCATACCAATATTATATGTTTTAGTATATAATAACCTTTTCTATTAAACTTGTCAATAGAAAATAAAAAACAATTAAAAGTTGACTAAATTGTTTTTTTATTTTAATCATCTATTCAAAAATATCCATCTCCGCACTTAAACATTCCAGAGTATTAACTATTGCATTTTTAGGCTTTGACACTCTTCCAGAAAGAATTGGATCCTTCGTTTCCTTCATCCATTTATCAAGCTGTTTAGATAGCACATTATATACTTCCTCATATCTCTCCTCTTCTACAAGATTTACCCTTTCTACTGGATCTAAATAAAGATCAAAAAGCATTTCTCTTTCCCTTCTATCCTCTAAGTATCCAGATTGAATAAGAAAATCTTTGCTTAAGCCATCGTCTATATTAGCTGGAACCACCGTCTCATGACTATCATAAAACTTGATTAGTTTATACCTCTCAGTGCGTATACACCGCATTGGTTCATATGCTGCATGAAAATTAACTTCAGAAAATAATTCATTTCGTATCTTCACAGCGCTTCCTTCTAAAAGTGGAAGCATAGACTTTCCTTGCAGCCATAAAGGCTTTTCAAGCTTTAAGATATCACAAATTGTGGGAAAGATATCAATCTGAGAAATCAGCGAATCTACTGCTTCACCTTTCATTTTATTTCCAGGATATCGGACGATCAACGAAACCCCAATTCCAGTATCGTATAGATTGCACTTCATTTTAGGAAATGCAATCCCATGGTCAGTTGTATAAATCACTAATGTATCTTTATCCAAACCTGATTTCTTTAATGCCTCCAGCACAATTCCCACGCACTTATCTGCTACAGCTACGGAAGATATAAAGCCCGCCATATCTTCCCTATTTTGCTTATTATCATAAATCGGAAAAGGTGGCATCACGTAATCCTGATTAACTTTGCAATTAATTTCAGGAAATCTCCTGTGAGTGCTCTGCATACCAAATGAAAGAAAAAAAGGTTTATCCTTTTTTTCCTTAAGATAGTCCCCGACCTTTTGTGCATAGGATAGATCAGCAGAAACAAAATCTTCTATTTTATTACCATCATGATAATCAGCTAATACTAAATCATATCCAATCATTTCAGTTTTCGGTGCTTCATGCTGCATACCGCATAAGACTGTCTCATATCCATTTTCTTTTAAATAGCTTGTCAAATGCTGATTATAATCATTCAATTGAAAACCTCGATGTGCCAACCCTAGCATTCCACAGGTATGGGGCATCATTCCAGTGAGTAAACCAGCTCTGCTTGGGGAACAAGTTGGACCTGCACAATAGGCATGTCTAAACAAAGTTCCCTCTTCGGCTAACCTTTGCATATTAGGTGTAGGCATCTGATATCCATAAGGTTGTATATACCTTCCTGTATCATGTGTATGAATATATAGAACATTCATATTATCAATACCTCCATGTTCATTAATAATCAAATATAAATACAAAGTTTATATCAGTTCATTTAAATTTATTTAACACTCTTATTCTGTGGCCAATTCATGCTCTAGAACATAATCTTGATTATCTCCGTCTTCTCTGACATTATAGATTACCTTTTGTATTCTTCCTTTGAACTCAAAAGGAACTTTATATTCCTCAGTTACTGGAGTCATTTCATTACTACCAATTGAAAATAAATCTAAATTAACATTGCCTGAAGTGTCTTTAATTGTAGCTGATCCAACCTCTTTGTCATTAATAAATAGTTTTCCTATTCCAACATCCTGTCCAGTTTTTTCAAACTTAAATTTTAGCTCTAACTCCCCCACTGGTACATGAAAATCTGAAATAATTGAATATCTTTTTTCGCCTACATAATTGTAATGATATTTAAGCTTATTATCTTTTATATACAATGAATATCCACCAAATCTTCCTCCAGAGGCCACTATAACCCCATCATCCTCACTGCTGTTTCTTGTAACATTAGCGATTATTTCATAAGATCTGTCAGCTACCACTGGTGCCGTGGAATTACTTAGAGGTTTAGATCCCCCATAGAATGTGAATGCCCCAGCTGCCGATGGCTTTACTAATCTTTTTTTAATCTTATGAAAATTAAAATCAGCTAAGGGCAAAACACCATATTTCCCAGCTTCTAGCCACCACAAATTAATTAATTCTTTTAGTTTTTCAGGATACTTTTTAGCTAAATCATGGTTTTCTGAAAAGTCTTCCTCAGTATTATATAATTCCCATATATCATCTTCATAATTATCATTATAAAAATGGTTTGCAACAGCCTTCCAGCCCTCACTCCAGATGGCTCTGTGTCCAAGCTGCTCATAGTATTGAATTCTCTTTTTAGTTTTTTTCTGTGAACTGTCAAAGGTATACTTTAAGCTTACACCATGAAAAGGTTTCTGGACAAAGCCTTTAATAGTCTTTGGCTTTTGGATTCCAATTATATCTAAAATCGTTGGAGTTATATCTATTACATGGTGATATTGATTTCTTATACCACCTTTATCCTTAATTCCTTGTGGATAGTGAATTATTAAAGGATCTCTCACTCCACCAGAATGAACCCACACTTTATACCATTTAAAAGGAACATTACCAAGATTAGCCCAACCAAGCGGATAGTGATTGAAGGCGAAAGGTGTTCCAAGCTTATCCACATTTTCTAAATTAAAATCTATTGTTTCCACAGGATATACACTCATGGATTTATATTGATTTATTCTTCCATGAGGTCCTCCTTCTGCACTGGCACCATTGTCAGATATAAGTACTACCACTGTATTATCTAATTGATTAATTTCTCTTAGATAATCGATTAACCTGCCTATGTGGTAGTCCGTATGTTCTAAAAATCCAGCATAGACCTCCATAAACTTCGCATAAAGCTTTTTCTCATCTATGCTTAAACTATCCCATGCCGGCGCTAATTCATTTCTTTCTGTTAATTCAGCATCTTCTGGAATTATTCCCAATTTCCTTTGGTTCTCATACCATCTCTCCCTTAGTGCATCCCAACCTTCATCAAATTTCCCCTTGTATCTATCTATGAACTCCTTTGGCGCATGATGAGGGGAGTGCATAGCTCCGTATGCCAGGTAAAGAAAAAACGGCTTGTCTTCAGCAACAGATTTTTGGCTTGCAATATATTCAATAGCTTTATCCGTTAAATCCTCTGTTAAGTGATATCCTTCTTCCGCTGTTTTAGGCTGTCTTATTCTCTCATTTCCCTGCACTAAATCAGGATTCCATTGATTTGTCATACCTGATAAAAATCCACAATATTTATCAAATCCTCTTTGGAGAGGCCAGTGATCATAAGGACCGGCTGGTGAAGTTTGCTTATTAGGTGCTAAATGCCATTTTCCCAAAGCAAAAGTACTGTATCCTACCTCTTTTAATATTTCGCTCACCAATGCATACCTGTTATCTACCCTACCGCGGGAGTTTGGAAATCCATTTGCAAAATCTGCTACAGTTCCTACACCCACAGAATGATGATTTGCACCAGATAATAGAGAAGCTCTGGTTGCTGAACAAATAGCCGTAGTATGAAAATTATTGTACCTTAGCCCTCCCTTTGCCAAAGCATCAATATTAGGAGTATTTATATTAGATCCATAGCATCCAAGCTGAGCAAAGCCCATATCATCTAAAACTATGTAGACCACATTTGGAGAATTCTTTGGTGGTCTTATTTCCTCTGGGAAATATGGTACTGATTCTTTTACAGTGTTTCTGATAATACCTTCAAATTCATCAATAGTGTTTCTTGCCATATAAATTCATCCCCTTAATCATTATTAAAATACAAATTCATATTCTCTTAGTCTTAACTTTCATTTTTATTAACAACACACAAATCCCAGTCATCATCATCTGTTTTAACATCATTAATCTCAATTATATTATTTGATCATATTGGTACAGTACCCAGTGCCCTAAAATACTTTTAATTAATACTTCTATAATTTCGGCTTAATCTATATGCTAACCCATATATTCTTTCTTCTGTATAAGCAAAAAACTCTTTAAATGCTGAACAGTAATAATTCAATTGAAGTTCTTTATCATCTAATGACTCTCTATTTCTCCTACACCCACCTCTACATAATGCAAAATACTTACAATCAACACATTCCTTATTCACATGTGTTGATACTTCTACAAATTTTTTAGCAACAGTAGAATTACGTAATTCTTCAAAACCGTGAGATTTTATATTACCTAAAAACCATTCATCCGTCACATAGAAGTCACAAGGATAAACTCCTCCATCAGCTTCGAAAACATAATAACACACACATTGTCCCATCATGCCACAGGATTCAGCAGGATATCCCATTGCCATTTGAGTCAAATTTCCAAAATACCTTATATCTAAAACATCGTTATTAATAAAATCCTTATACCAAAGATCAAACAAGTTTTTAAGGAAATATGCATACCTCTGAGGCTTAAGTGAATAATCATAGCTGCCGAGCTCTTCATCTAAAGGGTCAAGACAAGGTATAAATTGTAAATATCTAAAATTATTTTTCTTGAAAAAATTATATACCTTGTTTATATGTCTTGCCACATAAGAAGTAACAACACACAAAATATTGTATTCAACCTTATATTTATTAAAAAGCTTTATAGTTTTCATTACAGAGTGAAAAGATCCATTATTCTTAATATATATCCTTGATAAATCGTGTATATCTTTATTTCCATCTAAAGATATACCTACTAAAAACTTATTTTTTACAAGAAATTGAGCCCATTCATCATCTATAGCTATACCATTTGTCTGTAATGTATTATTTATTTTTAAATTTTTAGTGTTATATTTTTGTTGAAATTCAATTAGCTGTTTGTAAAAATCCAAGCCTATAAGAGTCGGCTCTCCTCCTTGAAATGCAAATGTACAAAATTCATCAGCATACTGAAGAGACTTTTTAACAATTTCCTCTAAAGTATCCATATTCATAAATCCGTAAGATTTAATACTCCTGCTTTCGCTTAGTGAATGATAGAAGCAGTACTTACATCTTAAATTACAATTACTAGAGGATGGTTTTATTAGTATACTTAATGGCGGCATATTCTTCACCTCTTACGCATATATAAATTATGATAATTTTTATTTATATGCAAATAGTGGTAAATTAACTATTCACCACTACTAACTCCAAAAATCTATCATATATTTTTAGACTATATTTATATTATTGGAATGGAAGACTGACATGGAACTCTTGTTTGACATAAACTACATGGTGATACAGATGTATTATAATGTTCTTTTGTATAATTTGCTACTACTTTGTGAATATGCTCTCTACATCTAATTTTATTATGACCTTTTTCACTGATAGATTTCGAAGGACATCTTTCCATACATTTTTTACATACACCCTTTGAATAAAATAAACAATATTCATTATGTCTGATATACTCCCTTTCAGTTACTGGAAGAGGAATTTTAGCAATGATAGAACCAAGTCTTACTGCTATTCCAGCTTTAGTTATAAGAGCACCAGATAATCCAAAGGTACCTAATCCAGATACAAAAGCTGCATGCTTTTCCGACCAAGTCGCTGCCAATTCATATTTTTGACTTTTTTCAACCTTCCAACTTGAAGAACATGAAGGTATTAAAGCTTCATATCCACAGTTAATTAAAAGTTCCTTCAAATATTTTCCCAACCCTAAATTAACTTTTTCTCCGTTAATACGTGCCATTACTAGCCGTTCAGAAGGATAACAGATATCCTTATCATGATCATTTTTAACATTTTCAGCATAGGGCATAACCCAACATATAACAGTTAATTCACTAGCTGTAACCTCTGCTTCGGGATAAACTTCCTTAAATGCCTCTAACGGCGTCCAGTAAAATTCACCAATATCATCTTTAAGTCTTTTATAATATGAATCATTTCCATTAGAAAAACCAATTAAAGGTCCTGATATTGCTTTTTCATTAAATTTATCACCCAATGAATTGTCGCTAGAATTGTTAATATAACTTTTTATATTGTTTTCTATCCATTTCGATAAATCTCTTATCTTGTCCATATTTCTCCTAATTCCATATAAATCATTTCTAGTAATCTTATATTATTTATTTTATTATTAAAATAATAAACATCTAAGTTTATTTGCATTTTTTATATTTAAATTCTTTCACCACCTTTATCAACTGTCTCTTCAAATTCATATAATAAATCTTGATACAACTCATTAAATTTACTGCTGGTTACATTTCTTGGATAAGACAAATCAACATCATAAGTTTTATAAATTCTAGCTGATGGCGATTTAGACATAATTCCTATTCTTTGTCCTAATAAAATTGCTTCTTGAATATCATGAGTAACAAAAATAACAGTTTTTTTAGTTTCACCCCATATTCTCACTAATTCTTTCTGCATGACTCTTCTTGTCTGTGCATCTAAAGCTCCAAAAGGCTCATCCATTAATAGAATTTTAGAATCATTTGCCAATACTCTTGCCAGTTGAACCCTCTGCTTCATACCACCTGAAAGCTCATATGGAAATTTTTTTTCATGACCTGATAATCCAACTAAGTTTATATAGTTATTTGAAATTTTACTTCTTTCTTCTCTACTAATTTTTTTCATTTTTAAGCCAAATTCCACATTTTCTTTTACCGTAAGCCATGAAAAAAGTGAAGCATCCGGATGTTGGAATACTACTGCTCTTTCCCTACTTGGTCTATTAATATCTTTATCATCTACAACTAATTTACCATTAGTCTTTTCAATAAATCCTGCAATTATATTCAATAATGTGGATTTACCACAGCCACTTGGTCCTAACAGAATAAAAAATTCACCACCATTTAAATGAAGATTAATATCCTCAATTACATATTGTGATTCACCTTCTGACCACTCATCACTATAAGTTTTATTTAAATTCTCAATTAATATTGAATTATCTTTTCCCATTTTATAATCCCCCCCAAAATAAATTATAAATTCTAATGAACTAATATTAATATGTACTTATTCAAATTATTAAGTCTTTTTATATTTTCATTTCTCTTTTTAAATAAAACTAATTACAACTTATCAAATGTTATACTTTAAACACTAATTAAGAAAATCCACCCCTTAAATAGAGGCAGATTTTACCGCAATTCAACTTTTTTTACAGATAATCTTTCTTAAAATACTAAAATATTATCTATAACAAAAAACCATGGCCACTATCAGCTTACTTAAAATTATTAGGATTATATGTAAGTTTTGATGGAAGAGCCTGCTTTAGTGGATCTGTTACTATTTTATCTTTCAAATCATAGCCACCCTTAATTAAATTATTTTTTGTAGAATAATCGTAAACATCATACAATTGCTTAACATCATCATCACTTAAACGAATATCCTCAGTAGTATCTTTTAACTGTCTTAATACACTATCTTCAGGTGCCTTAATTATATTAGCATCAATTTTAGCTGCTTCCTCAGGATTTTCATTTATAAATTTTGCCGCCTCATCTAATGACAATAATATTTTCTTGGCTGCTTCTGGTTTTTCCTTTAAAAGTTTATCCTTGGCTATTAAAAAACCACGCTGTATAAATGGTATATCAGCCTGACTTCCTATAACTTTAGCTCCTGGGGTTTTCAATGCTCTATCAAGGCTAACTCCACCGAAAAATGCTCCTTTGATATCTCCTCTTTCAAATGCTGCTATTTCCTCAGCATCTGATGCAAGGCCTTGTATTTTAACTTCGTTTGATTTTATATTATTTTTATCTAAATATTTAGCTAGAATATACTCACCTACTGTAGCCTTTTGAACTCCAATTGATTTTCCCTTTAATTGCTGTACAGAATTTATACCATCGCGTACCACGTATTTAACATTTTCAGCTTTACCCATATTAAGAAAACTTAAAAGTCTCAAATCACCAGTGTTAAATCTTGAAAGAGATGCAAAATCTGCTGCCAATCCTACATCAACCTGATCTGCCAAAGCTGCATTTATAGTATCAATACCATAAGAGAAATTAACCAATTGTGGCTGTATACCATTTTTAACAAAATAACCTTTTTGATTTGCTATCTGAAATTCTATAGAAAATACAGTTGCATCTACACCAAATCTTACAGGAATTAAATTTTGCTTTGTATTTCCACTACCATTACTAGAAGCAGCTTTTGCACCGCTATTTCCACAACCTGTAACTATTAACATTACTCCTACTATAAATACTGCTATTAATGATAATTTTTTGTTTTTCATTTTTTCCTGCCTCTTTTTGGTTTTTATTTTAATTAAGTTTTTAAATAACAATAATTGTAAAATTAAACAAGTCATCATTTTGTGGTATAATGTTTTCGCTAAAAGCCCAAAATATTTTAACAAAGGATGACTTGAATATGATACTTTTGTCATACTTGCTGATGCAGCTTATGATGATACCAATTAATATATAAATTTACTTTTTATCCATTAAGCTGCTCTCCTTAAACCACCTTTGCTGCTAACTCCATAATTCTTGAAAACTGATCCTGCCACAACTCCTAAAACCTTATCTGTAACAAAACCCATAAGTCCCAATGAAATTAGCCCAATAAATACCCATTCAGTTTTAAAATACAATCTGGCAGTCCATATAAGATAACCTATTCCTTCATTTGCAGCAAGCATTTCAGCTCCTACAATAGCTGCAAATGAATTACCCATAGCCAGTCTTACACCTGTAAAAACATGAGGAACAGAAGCAGGTATTATAACATTAAATAGTATTTGACTTTCTGATGCTCCTAAACATCTTGCTGCTCTTATCTTTTCCTCCTGAATATTAGCTACTCCTATAGATGTATTTAACATAACAATAAAAGTAGTTGCATACATTATTAAAACAATTTTTCCTGCTTCACCAATACCAAACCACAATATAAATAGTGTTATAAAACCAATTGCAGGAACAAATCTAAAGAAATTTAGAATAGGTTCTATAAAAGCTTTCACAGCTTTTATCTTTCCAATTAACAAGCCAATTGGTATACCTACAAGACTTCCCAATGCCCATCCTGTAAGAACCCTGCGAAAGCTTATAAGAATAAATTTAAATAAACTTCCATCATTAACTAATTCTTTTCCACCTGCTATAACTGCTACGGGTCCCGGTAAAAAATCAGGTCTGGAAAAAAGTGAAGCAATCTCCCATATTACAATTATAAAAACCCAAGATACTATTCCTAACTTTAGTAATTTACTAAAATACTTCATATGTTACCTCCTAATTACAATACGCTTACTTTTGGTTGATAATAGTGATTTTTTTCTAGCTTTGGCTGAGCATATGCTGATTCTTCTTCAAATTCACCTAAAAGTTTTCTATACTGCTCATTAAATTCACTGCTTGTTATGTTCCTTGGATAAGGAAAATCAACATCATAAATTTTATAGATGCTGGCAGAAGGTGACTTCGACATAATACCTATTTTTTGTCCTAATATAAGAGCTTCTTGAATATCATGTGTAACAAAAACAACAGTTTTTTTGGTTTCAAGCCATATTCTCACCAGTTCTTTCTGCATAATACGTCTTGTCTGTGCATCCAAAGCTCCAAATGGCTCATCCATCAATAGTATTTGTGGATCATTTGCAAGCACTCTTGCCAATTGAACTCTCTGTTTCATACCACCTGAAAGTTCATGAGGAAATTTTTTTTCGTGACCTGTCAATCCAACTAGTTCTATATATTTACTGGATATCTTACTTTTCTCTTCTTTGCTTACTCTTTTCATTTTCAAACCAAATTCCACATTTTCTTTAACATTAAGCCATGAAAAAAGTGAAGCATCTGGATGCTGAAATACTACTGCTCTTTCTCTACCGGGCTTATCAACTTTTTTATTTCCTATAAGCACATTGCCCTCAGTTTTTTCTATAAATCCAGCAATTATATTTAACAAGGTTGATTTACCACAGCCACTTGGTCCTAACAGGATAAAGAACTGTCCGCCATCCAGATTAAGATTAATATCCTCTAAAACATACTTGGATTCATTTTTTGATGATTCATTATAGCTTTTATTTAAATGCTCAATTACTATTGAATTTTCCTTTGCCATTTTACCATCCCCCTAAAATTTATACTATAAACCTCTACTTAAGATTATCAGGATTAAATGTAAGTTTTGATGGAAGAGCTTGCTTCAATGGATCTGTTACTATTTTATCTTTTAAATTAAAACCACCCTTAATTAAATTATTCTTTACAGCATAATCGTAAACATCTTGCAATTGCTTAACATCATCATCATTTAAACGAATATCTTGAGTAGTATCTTTTAAATTTCTTAATACACCATCCTTAGGTGCTTTGATTATATTAGCTTCAATTTCGGCAGCCTGTTCTGGATTTGAATTTATAAATTTTGCAGCTTCATCTAACGCCAATATTATTTTCTTAGCTGCTTCTGGTTTTTCCTTTAAAAGCTTATCTTTTACTATTAAATAACCACGTGATTGAAAAGGTATATCGGCCTGACTCCCTATAACCTTAGCTCCTGGAGTCTTTAGTACTTTATCAAGATCAACTCCACCAAAAAATCCTCCTTTAATATCTCCTCTTTCAAATGCTGCTATTTGCTCAGCATTTGATGTAAAGCCTTGTATTTTAACTTCATTTGGTTTTATATTATTTTTTTCTAAATATCTAGCTAAAGCATACTCACCTACGGTAGCTTTGGCAACTCCAATAGGCTTTCCCTTTAATTGATCTGGAGAAGTTATACCATCACGTGCTACATACTTGGTGTTTTCAGCTTTACCAGTGTTGAGGAAACTTAAGAGTCTCAAATCTCCGCTGCTAAATCTTGAAAGTGCTGCAAAATCTGCTGCGAGTCCTACATCAACCTGATCTGCTAAGGCTGCATTTATAGTATCAATACCATAAGAAAAATTAACTAATTGTGGTTGTATACCATTTTTAGTAAAATAGCCATTTTTATTTGCTACTTGAAATTCTACAGAAAATGCACTTGCATCTACACCAAATCTTACTGGTATTGCCTTTTGACTTCCATTAGTACCGTTATTATCAGCGGAGGCTTTCGCACCACTATTTCCGCAACCTGTAACTATTAGCATTATTCCTACTATAAGTACTGCTATTAATGATAATTTTTTATTTTTCATTTTTACACTTCCTTTTTTTCATTTTTATTTCAAACAAAAAAGTCTACCTCTTAAACAGAGGCAGACTTTTCTGCTATTCCACTCTAATTATCATATATAAATAAAACATGATATCACATAACAAAGTACAACAATACTTTTACGCTATAACAGGCGTACCTACTTGAATTTACTATAATTCAATTCAGTGCTCCAGGATGCATTTCCATTAAGCTCCATTTAAAGTTCCTTTCAGCCTTTGAGAACTTCTCTCTAAAAATTTTAATTAATGTACTTCTTCCCTTCATTACATTTAACAATATTAATTTAAAATAACTTTTTTAATTTATAGTGCAGTATATTACTTAGAATTATCAGCCTTATACGTAAGTTTTGATGGAAGAGCCTGCTTTAATGGATCAGTTACTATTTTATCTTCCAATTTAAAACCACCTTTAATCAAATTACTCTTTACAGCATAATCATTAACATCCTTCAATTGCTTAACATCCTCATCAGATAGACGAATATCAAAAGTATAGTCTTTTATTTCTCTTAATACACTATCCTTAGGTGCTTTAATTATGTTAGCTTCAATTTCAGCTGCTGCTTCTGGATTTTCATTTATATATTTTGTTGCTTCATCTAAAGCCAATATAATTCTTTTAGCTGCTTCTGGTTTTTCCTTTAAAAGCTTATCTTTTACTATTAAAAAAGCACGGGATGAGAATGGTATATCAGCTTGAGTCCCTATAACCTTAGCACCTGGAGTCTGAAGAACTTTGTCAAGATTAACTCCAGCAAAGAAACCTCCCTTTATATCACCTCTTGAAAATGCTGCTATTTCCTCGGCATTTGCTGTGAAACCTTGTATTTTAACTTGATCTGGTTTTATATTATTTTTATCTAAATATTTTGCTAAAGCATACTCACCTACAGTACCCTTTGCAACTCCAATTGGCTTTCCCTTTAATTGCTCTGGAGAAGTTATACCATCACGTGTCACATACTTAGTATTTTCAGCTTTACCATTGCTGATAAAACTTAAAAGTCTCAAATCTCCACTGCTGAACCTTGAAAGTGCTGCGAAATCTGCTGCAAGTCCTACATCAACCTGATCTGCCAAAGCTGCATTTATAGTATCAATACCGTAAGAAAAAGTAACTAACTGTGGTTGTATACCGTTTTTAGTAAAAAAACCCTTTGCATTTGCTATCTGAAATTGCGTAGAAAATACCGCTGACTCTACACCAAATCTTACAGGGATTAAACTTTGTTTTCCACTAGCACTATTATCAGCTGAAGCTTTTGCACTACTATTTCCGCAGCCTGTAACTATTAACATTATTCCTACTATAAATATTGCTATTAATGATAATTTTTTATTTTTCATTTGTTCTGCCCCTTATACTTTTACTTTATGTTAAATTTACTATAATTCACTCCAATACTCTAGGACATTTCTATTAAGCTCTATTTAAAGTTCTTTTCAGCCTATTAAATATGCGTAACTGTACTAATAGTATCTTTATTAAACTTATCTGAATAGTCGGTTTCTAAGTATTTTTTTATTTTTTCTACTTTATCAAGCCTCTCCCATGGTAAATCTATATCAGTTCTCCCAAAATGCCCATAGGCTGCTGTTTGCTTGTATATAGGTCTTCTTAGATCAAGCTCTCTTATAATAGCTGCAGGTCTCAAATCAAATACTTTTCCTACTATCTCTACTATATTTTCTTCTGGAATTTTTCCTGTTCCAAAAGTGTCTACAGTAATTGACACTGGTCTTGCAACTCCAATTGCATATGCTATTTCTATTTCTAGCTTTTCTGCAACTCCTGCTGCTACTAAATTCTTTGCAACCCATCTTCCAGCATAGGCTCCTGATCTATCTACCTTTGTTGGATCTTTTCCTGAGAATGCACCACCACCATGTCTTCCGTAGCCACCGTATGTATCTACTATAATTTTTCTACCTGTTAATCCAGAATCTCCTTGTGGACCTCCTATTATAAATCTTCCTGTTGGATTTATAAAATATTTTGTTTTATCATCCAATAAGTTTTCTGGAACTACAACTTTTATCACATTTTTAACAATATCTTCCTTTATTTGTTCTAAGCTAACATCTGGACTATGTTGTGTTGAAACTACTATAGTATCTACATGAACAGGTTTATCATTTTCATCATATTCAATAGTTACTTGAGTTTTCCCATCTGGTCTTAAATATTTAAGTGTACCATTTTTTCTAACTTCTGTTAGTCTTCTTGAAAGTTTATGTGCTAATGCTATTGGTGTTGGTAAATATTCTGGCGTTTCAGTTGTAGCAAAACCAAAAACCATTCCTTGATCTCCAGCACCTATAGCTTCAATCTCATCTTTTTCTCCTAATTTTGATTCTAAAGCTTCATCTACTCCTAATGCTATATCAGCGGATTGCTCATCTATTGATGTTAATACTGCAAGAGTACTAGCATCAAAACCATATTTTGCACGATTATATCCTATTTCATCAATAGTTTTTCTAGCTATTTTAGGAATATCTACATAAGCACTTGTAGATATTTCCCCTACTAATAAAACTAAACCTGTAGTAACTGTAGTTTCTACAGCAACTCTACCATTAGGATCTTTTTCGATTATTGCATCTAGTATTGAGTCAGATATTTGATCTGCAATTTTATCTGGATGCCCTTCAGTAACTGATTCTGATGTAAATAATCTTCCCATTTTAAATCACCTTCCATTTTTAAATTTAATATATATTTACCCTCTCATTAACTCTCTTTTATACCATATTTATATATAAATATTATATTGCTTCTGCTCCACTTACCTCGCCAGACTCTAATTTAAATATTTTATCTCCCCAATCTCTTGCCCAATCTCTTAATTCTGTAACATTTAATGGATTTGGAACATTTAAATCTTCATCATTTGCTATAAACTTTGCTAAGTTTCTATAAATGTCTGCATGTTCTGATTTAGGATTAGCTTCAATTACAGTCTTTCCATATAATTCACTTTGAGAAACTACCAAAGAACGTGGAACATATCCTACTACTTTTGTGCCTGTTCGTGATGCAAAATCATTTACTAATGATTCTGAATAAGTTGCGGTTAAACCATTTGCAATAACTCCTCCAAGTTTTGCTCCACCTGAAGGAGCATATTTATTTATTGCTTTAAAGAGATTATTAGCAGCATATATAGCCATAAAGTCTGATGAGCTTACTACATAGGCTCTATCAGTTATTCCATCTCTTATTGGTACTGCAAATCCACCACATACTACATCACCTAAAACGTCATATAACACATAATCTGCTTCATACTTCTCAAATACATTTAATTCTTGAAGTAGAGAAACTGCCGCATTTATTCCTCTTCCTGCACATCCTACTCCTGGCACTGGTCCACCTGCTTCAATACATAACACTCCACCGAAACCAACTACAGAAATATCTTCTAATTTTACATGATTACTTTCCCTTAGACTGTCTAATACAGTAGGTAAATAATTTCCTCCTCTTAGAGTATTAGTGGAATCACTTTTAGGATCACATCCAATTTGTATTACTCTATAGCCTGCTTCTGCTAAAGCTGCACTGATATTGGAAGTAGTAGTTGATTTACCAATGCCGCCTTTTCCATAGATAGCTATATGCTTTGTTTTCTTTGCCATAATTCATATTCCTTTCTTTATAAGGTTTTAAATTTAATAAATAAAAAAGGCCAAGCTTTATCTTAATAAAATAAAACTTAGCCTCCAGTTTTTCTGGTCAACTAATTCTTAGTATTCGTATATGTTTTATATAAATATATAACTTATTGATAGATTTGTCAATACTAAAACATAAATTTATATATATTTTTTAAGATAATTAAGACAAATATAGCCTGTGAGTTAACAGAATCAATACCTAATCCTGTTAATAAAAATTATATTTTCTTTAAATACACCTTAAAACTTAATATTTAACTAATATTTCTATACTTAATTAAGTACTATATGCTTTTCAAAGTCTGGCAATAATTCATCCTCTATACGATACAAATCATGTATGATAAATGTAGTTGGAGTAGCTTTATATAATTGTTCATAAGTGATGCCATTCTTTCTCAATATATTTGTTACTCTTTTAACTACATCCCAATGCCATTCAGGCGTTGGCGTACGATGTCCTTCAAACTTAGAACCAATATTAGGGACCCAACTTGATGCTGTAGCCACTACCCCCAATGAGGAAAGATAATCAATTCCCTCCAGTAAATATTCCTTTGGTTCAAGTCCTGCTACAAAATTACTCCTAACATTTCCAAAGCCAAATACCTCTATTGCATACTTTATTGCCTCAACCCAATGTTCATGGCCACCACCGCATGCTGCATCACCCTTTCCTGGGCATATTGCATCAAAAAACTTTTTATTCCAAACTTCCATATTAAAAGCTATTGTACTAAAACCAACCTCTTTATATTTTTCAATAACTGATAAATCAGCTGGTGCTCCAATACATGCTGTACCATTAAAATCCCGTCTTCCTAAGGCTTCTTGAATACTTTCTGCCGTATCCAAGTAGTAATCAACCTCTCTTCTTTCTGGTATAAAGCCACCAGTAATAGTTACATGGTCTAGCCCTTCATCATAGGCTGCCTTAACTGTTTCAGCTATTTGCTTTGGATATTTCCACTTAATACCTTCCTTTTCTCCAAATCTATCTTTTGTAGCATTTATATTACAAAATAAACAGTCCAATCCTTTATCTTTTAAGGCACATTCGTTACTATATGCAATTACCATCTGTCTATCACCATATCTAAAGTCTCCAGATGCCATGGCTATAGTTTTCATTAATACACCATCAGAAGTTTTTTGTGAGAAAAATTCAGGTGGCTTAAGAAAACTTAATTTTGATAATCTTACTCCCTCTTTTAAAATATAAAAATCATCTTCTTCTTTTTCTATATAATAAGGTGACTTACTACTTTTATTTAAAAATACCCCAAATCCATTTTCAAGACGAAAGCCTAAAGGTACTTCATATTTTTCCGTATTGTCTAATGAAAAATCCATACAATTATGAGATTGTGACAGATTCTTGTTATTTCTCAGATCTTCTTTAAAAATACTTGGATCAAATCTAATTCCTTCAACTGCCAATGCATTCTTTAACTCTACTTCTCTGTATAATTTGTTTTTTAATTCTAATTTTTCATTACTCATTTTTTAATTTCTCCCCCCCTAGTCATTTATGACCCTTTATTTGTAAAATTTTAGATTTAATAAAAAAAACTAAGTTCATTTTTAAAAATAAACTTAGTCTCCAGTTCCTCTAGTCAACTAATTCTTAGTATACATATGTGTTTTATATTAATATATGATTTATTAATCTATTTGTCAATACTAAAATAGAAGTTTGTTTTTATATAAATTTTTAAAAAGTTTCTACCACTAATCTTTGATTAATTTAAGTAATCTAATCTCTATTTTAAATCATCAGGATTATAAGTAAATTTTGATGGGAGAGCCTGTTTTAAAGGTTCAGTTGCAATTTTATCTTTTAAATCGAAACCTCCCTTAATTAAATTGTTACTTGTTGCATAATCATAAACATCCTTCAATTGCTTAATATCTTCACTGCTAAGGCGTATATCATTAATTTGATCCTTAAGTTGCCTTTCAAGACTTTCCTTAGGTACTTTTAATTTATCCGCTTGAATCTGTGCAGCCTCATCTGGATTTGTTTCACTAAATTTTACAGCATCATTTAAAGCTAATAGCATCCTTTTAGCCGCATCAGGTTTTTCCTTTAATAATTTATTCGTCGTTACAATAAAAGCACGTGACGAAAAAGGTATGTCTTTCTGGCTGCCTATGACCCTTGCTCCAGGAATTTTTAAAGCCTTATCAAGCCAAGCTGCCCCAAAAAATGCTGCTTTCACATCTCCTCTTGAAAAAGCTGCTAGAACTTCAGATGCAGAACCAAGACCTTGCTTCTTTACTTCATCTTGCTTTATATTAAATTTTTCTAAATATTTATAAACTACAACTTCATCTACAGTACCCTTTTGAAGTCCTATGGATTTTCCTTTTAAATCTTCCGGAGAATTAATCCCAGGTAATGCAACAAGTTTAGAATTTTCCGGTTTACCTTGCTGAGCAAAGCTTATAATTCTTAAATCTCCGCTGCTAAGCCTTGAAAGTACTGCATAATCCGCTGCAACTCCAACATCAACCTGACCTACTACTGCTGCATTCAGTGTTTCAACACCATTAGCAAAAGTAGTAAGTTCTGGCTTGATACCACGTTTCTCAAAAAAACCTTTTTCATTTGCAATTAAAAAGAGATATGGAAGAGTACCAGAACCTCCTACTCCAAACTTAACGGGGATTAAAGTTTGCTTCTCATTACTAGATGCTGCTTTGGTTCCTGCCTTTCCACATCCTGTTACTACTAACATTATTCCTAAAATAATTATTGCGATTGAAGACAACTTTTTCTTTTTCATTTTTATATTCTCCTTGTATAATGTAGTCATAATATTCAATAGAGAACTATCTAAATTTCTAACGAACATTAAAACTCATTTCTTTTAATTTATTCGAAGATTTTCTACCCGATAGGGTGTACTAATCTCATCTAACTTAGTTTTCTATTTATCCCTTAACGGGAAATCATACTAGTAAATATTAATGTTATAATATCTCCTGAATAGAAGATAGATGTAATTCTCCTGGGAAGTGACTCTAACGAGTCATTAATACCCGTGAATAAGCGTATCATTCCATCAGTGAGAGTTCTATGTT
>NZ_JBDNRK010000018.1:0-69839 GCF_047718555.1 Clostridium sp.
AGTAAGTTTCAGCTGGAGAAAAAAACTCCACCTGAAACAAAGAACTCTGTTTATGTGGCCAAAATTATGTGTAATATCCATTAAATCTTTCATTATATTCTATATATGACATGAAAGTTTTAAGTAAACTCAGCATTTATTTTAATATGTGAAGTTAAAAATATTTAGAATACTATTGTTTAGTAATTTAATTAGGAATATAATTTCTATAGATATTATTATATATATTATAATTGCAATTCATTTAGGATAAGAGGGAGTCTGTCTATCCCTCAAAATTAGATGAATTATCTAGGAACTGTCCATGCTATATCACGTTTAAAGGGATGGTAATATGCATTGGCTAGTTTCATATAAATTTTACAACAGTGAAAAATTATCCATATTAGGAGGTATTCTTTATGATTTTATCCAACAAAGCAAAAAATATTTCTCCATCTCTTACTTTAGCTATTACTGCAAAAGTAAAAGAAATGAGGAAAAATGGTATAGATGTTATAGGTTTTGGCGCCGGTGAACCTGACTTCAATACTCCTAAAAATATTCAACTTGCAGCTATAAAGGCAATGGAAGAAGGATATACTAAATATACTGCTGCATCAGGTATAATAGAGTTAAAAAAAGCTATAGCCAATAAATTTAAAAGGGATAATAATTTAACTTATGATGTATCACAAATTATAATATCAAATGGTGCAAAACAATGTATTAATGATGTTTTTCAGGCTATATTAAATCCAGGGGATGAGGTTATAATCAGTAGTCCTTATTGGGTAACTTATCCCGAACTAGTAAAATTAAGTGATGGTGTGCCTGTAATTATTGCTACTGAAGAAAAAAATTCTTTTAAGTTTACTATTAATGACCTTGAAAAGGCTGTTACAGCAAAAACTAAAGCTATAATATTAAATAGTCCCAATAATCCAACAGGAACAGTTTATTCAAAAGAAGAAATTGAAAAAATTGCGGCATTTGCAAAAAAACATGATATTTTAATTATTTCTGATGAAATATATGAAAAATTAATTTATGGTGATTTTAAGCACTTAAGTATTGCTAGTTTAAGTGAAGATTTATTTAAAAGAACTATTGTAATTAATGGTATGTCTAAAACCTATGCTATGACTGGTTGGAGAATAGGTTATGCTGCTAGTGGTAATACTGAAATAATTAAGCTAATGTCAAATGTACAGGGTCATACTACGGCTAATCCTAATTCCATAGCTCAGTATGCATCTGTAGAAGCATTAACCGGAGATCAATCTTCAGTAGAATTTATGATAAGTAAATTTAAAGAGAGAAGAAATTATATGGTAAATAAAATAAACAGTATAGAAAATGTATCATGTACTAAACCAGAAGGTGCCTTTTATGTAATGATGAACATAAGTAAATTAATAGGTAAAAAAGCAAATGGAAAAGTAATAAATAGTTCTATTGATTTTGCTGAAAGTCTTTTAGATGATAGTAAAGTAGCAGTAGTTCCAGGAAATGCCTTTGGCGTTTCAGAATATGTTAGACTTTCTTATGCAACTTCTATGGAAAATATAGAAAAAGGACTTGAAAGAATACATAATTTCGTAAATAAAATTAGCTAGATATAGAAATGAAATATATAAGCTGCAATAAATATTTACTGTAAAATAGATATTCTATTTAAATATTATCTATAAAGCGTTATTAATGAAATGTATAATTTTAATTGCAGCTTGTATTATATATGCAAAAATAGGCAATAAAGTTAAATTAACTAGAATAAAACTTATTGAAATCGTATTAATTATTTTCTAAAATTTACTTGAATAAATTATTGTAAAATGATAAACTTATTAAAGAGATTTCAAAATAGTATATTAGTTAACAGAGGTGGATATAATGGTAACAAAAGAAGCTACAGTAAAAAGTTCTACTGGTTTACATGCTAGACCAGCTACATTATTAGTAAAAAAAGCATCTTCTTTTAAATCAGATGTTAGTCTTGAATACAATGGTAAAAAGGCTAATATTAAAAGTTTAATAGGAGTTTTATCTTTAGGAGTTACTAGCAATGCTGTTGTTAAAGTAACTGCTTCAGGTGACGATGAAACTTTAGCAGCTGAAGAAGTAGCAAAGTTAATCGAATCAATTACTGAATAATTAGATTCATAAGATAAAAGGATAGCTCATAAGGCTATCCTTTTATCTTTGTCATAAACAGAGTTCTTGAAATTTTAAGGAGGTTTTTGTATGAACCCTTGGTATAATGAAGCAGTATTCTATCATATTTATCCACTGGGATTTTGCGGAGCACCAAAGTCTAATGATTTTAAAGCGGGGCCTGTAGAACGTTTAGCAAAGATCTATGATTGGATTGATCACATTAAATATTTAGGTGCCAATTCTATTTATTTTGGTCCAATATTTGAGTCAACATCTCATGGTTATGACACAACAGACTATAATGTAGTTGACAGACGTTTAGGCAATAAAGATACTTTTATTAAACTTGTAAAGACTTTGCATGAGAATAATATAAGAGTAGTAATTGATGGCGTATTTAATCATGTAGGTCGTGATTTTTTTGCATTTAAGGATATACTTTTAAATGGACAAAAATCTAGATATTGCAGCTGGTTTCACAATCTCAATTTCAATCAAAAAAGTCCATTAAATGATCCTTTTAGCTATGATACATGGAATGGATACTATAATCTTGTTAAGCTTAATCTCGGTAATCAAGAAGTTAAGGAATATCTCTTTGAAGCCATAAAAATGTGGATTAAAGAACTGGATATTGATGGTTTACGTTTAGATTGTGCAGACTGCCTTGATTTTAATTTTATTACTGAAATGTCTTCCTTATGTAAAAAAATAAAACCAGATTTTTGGCTTATGGGTGAAATTATACATGGAGATTACAACCGTTGGGCAAATACTAATATGCTTGACTCTGTGACAAATTATGAATGCTATAAAGGATTATACTCCAGCCATAATGATAAAAACTATTTTGAAATTGCCTATTCATTTAACCGCCAGTTTGGAGAGAATTTTGGTATATATAGAAATATTTACTTATATAATTTTGTTGATAACCACGATGTGAATAGAATTGCCAGTACATTAAAATACTTAGATTATATTTACCCCTTACATGTACTTTTGTTTACTATGCCTGGTATCCCTTCTATTTACTACGGCAGTGAGTGGGGAATTAAAGGTACAAAGAATATTTCGGACGATGATTTACGTCCTGAACTGGATCTAACAAGTATGTCATCAAGTAATTCTAATAAAAATTTAATAGAATTAATCCATCAATTGGCTGAAATACGAAAAAATTCAAAAGCATTAATGCATGGAAAATATTTTCAAATCAAAGTTATGAATGAGCAATTTTCATATGCCAGAATAATGGAAGAGGATTGCATAATTATCGTAGTAAATTTATCACAAAAATCTACTTCCTTAGAAATTGATATACCTATAAAAGGGGTTAGAGTAGTTGATATTTTGAATAATAAAGAAACATTTAAAATTGAAAATAACAAATGTCTTGTATCAGATTTACAGCCATGTTGGGCACGAATTCTTAAGGTGGAGTAAAAATAAACTACAGCAAAATGTAAAATGAATTTAATAATTTATTAACATGCAAATTTAAATATTTATGAATGTATGATATAATATGAAATGTATTTTACATTAAGCAACCTTTGCTAGGAGGAAATTTATATGAGAAACATTTACCAAACACCGTTAAATACTAGATATGCATCAAAAGATATGTCATATCTATTTTCTGATGAAATGAAATTTAAGACTTGGAGAAAGCTATGGGTAGCTTTAGCTGAGAGTGAAAAGGAATTAGGATTAAATATAACTGATGAACAAATAGAAGAATTAAAGGCTCATATTGATGATATTAACTATGAGGTAGCAGAAAAAAGGGAAAAAGAAGTAAGACATGATGTAATGAGTCATGTATATGCTTATGGAGTTCAATGTCCTAAAGCTAAAGGTATAATACACCTTGGTGCTACAAGCTGTTATGTAGGAGATAATACAGACATTATCATAATGAAGAAAGCTTTAATACTGATAAAGAATAAAATTATAAATGTTATTGAGCATTTAGCAGAATTTGCATTAAAATATAAGGATTTGCCTGCTTTAGGTTATACTCATCTTCAGCCAGCTCAGCTTACTACCGTTGGAAAGAGAGCTACTCTTTGGATGCAGGATTTACTTCTTGATCTTGAAAATATAAATTTTGTAATTGATACCATAAAACTAAGAGGAGTAAAAGGAACTACAGGCACTCAGGCAAGTTTTATGGAATTATTTGATGGTAATGAAGAAAAGATTAAAACATTGGAAAAGAAAGTTACAGAAAGAATGGGTTTTAAAGAAGCTTACGCTGTAACCGGCCAAACTTATTCCAGAAAAGTAGATTCAATAGTATTGAATACACTTTCAGAAGCAGCGCAAAGTGCTTATAAGTTCAGTAATGATTTGAGAATACTTCAAAGTTTTAAAGAAATGGAAGAGCCTTTTGAGGCTCATCAAATAGGTTCATCTGCTATGGCCTATAAGAGAAATCCTATGAGATCAGAAAGAATAGGCTCTCTAGCAAGATACGTAATTGTAAATTCCCTTAATCCAGCTGTAACTGCTGCAACACAGTGGTTTGAAAGGACTTTAGATGATTCAGCAAATAAGAGAATTTCAATTGCGGAAGCTTTTTTAGCTTTAGATGGGGTACTAAATCTATATATAAATGTGTCCAGCAATTTAGTTGTATATGATAAAGTTGTTGCGGCTAGAGTAAACAATGAATTACCTTTCATGGCCACTGAAAATATACTAATGGAAGCTGTTAAAAGAGGTGGGGATAGACAGGAACTTCATGAAAAAATAAGAGTTTACTCCATGGAAACTGCAAAACGTGTAAAACAAGATGGACTTGATAATAATTTAATAGATTTAATAGCTAAAGACCCTGCTTTCAATATAAAGAAAGATGAAATACTATCAATATTAGATGCTAAAAACTTCGTTGGAAGAGCACCTGGTCAGGTAGTAGATTTCATAAATGATTGTATCAATCCTGTATTGGAAGCGAATAAAGGTATTTTAGATATAAATGTAGATATAAACGTATAATTTTACATTATAAAAAAGCTGCTGGTATTAACCATAGCAGCTTTTTTTATTTACAATGTATTATTATTAATTCTATCTATGTTACTGCTTATTTAAGTAAGCATTCTTTCGAAAAATTCATTTTATAATTTTTAAATTTTGAAATCTTATGTCATGGTTAATAAATTATAGGTTATAAAATCTATAATAATTAACAATACTATATTTATACTAATAAGATTCATTGATAAAGTTAAATATAATTTTATAAAAGGAAGGAAGAATAGAAATGGTAAGCACTTTAAATTATCCTGAAACTATACCTGCTCAAAAGCAAAATCAACAGCCAGGGTTGGAAAAATTAATGAATCCTAAGCCTATATATGATGATCCTGAATATAAAGGTACTGGCAAGCTTAAAAATAAAGTAGCTATTATTACTGGTGGAGATAGCGGAATAGGTAAAGCTGTAGCAATAGCTTATGCAAAAGAAGGAGCTAAAATAGCTATAATCTATTTAAATGAACACGAAGATGCAAAAGATACTAAAAAGATTATAGATGATAAAGGCTCATCTTGTTTAACTATTCCTGGAGACATTGGTGATGATCAATTTTGTAAAGATGCAGTAGATAAAATAATTAAAGAGTATGGCAAAATAGATATACTTGTCAATAATGCAGGTGAACAGCATCCTCAAAACAGTATTGAAGATATAACAAAAGAACAATTGGAAAGAACATTCAAGACTAATATATTTGCTATGTTTTATATGACAAAAGCAGTAATGCCATATTTAAAAAGCGGAGACTCAATTATAAATACTGCATCAATTACTGCATATAAGGGTAATGAGACTCTAATTGATTATTCATCTTCAAAAGGTGCTATAGTTTCATTTACAAGATCATTATCACTTTCTTTAGAAAATAGAAGTATAAGAGTTAACGCCATTGCTCCCGGTCCAATATGGACTCCACTTATACCTTCCACTTTTAGCGATTATGACGTTTCACAATTTGGTTTAGATACGCCTTTAGGAAGACCCGGTCAGCCTGCAGAACTTGCACCTAGCTATGTATTTTTAGCCTCTAATGATTCATCCTATGTTTCAGGTCAAACACTTCATATAAATGGAGGAAATATTTTAAACGGTTAAGTAAATCAATAAGTTCATTATTGGTTATGTACATTATGGCTCAGGTGCTTTTGGTTACAATGTTGGAGAAAAACCTAAACCAGCCCCAAGAAGAGAGGGGACTGTAAATATTATCAAATAGATTAAATTTGTGGTTTTTACATTTCATAATTATAGTAAAAATAATAGTTTTAAACTTAAGAAGCAAGTTAGTTAAAATAAAAAATGACTGTAGGTAGATTTCTTAGAATTCAGATCTACCTACAGTCACCTTTGTTAAGTTTTATATGCTTAATTCTCTTCTCGGAATCTTAAATTTTATAGCTTTTTCTATTTCATCCAATTCTCTTTTGTTTTTAGGGTCTACAAACATGCATGTATAGCCGTATTCACCAGCTCTGCCTGTTCTACCAATTCGATGAATATAGGATTCTGCACTTTCTGGGATATCATAATTATATATATGACTAACTCCACTTATATCTAATCCTCTAGCTGCAACGTCAGTAGCTATTAAGTATTGGATATCTCCATTTCTAAAGGATTTCATTATTCTCTCGCGTTTTGACTGAATTATATCACTATGGAGTTTTATACAATCATATCCACGGCTATACAAAGCCACTTCAAGATCATCAACTCTTCTCTTAGTTCTGCAAAATATTATAGCCATAAATGGTCTGTCTTCATCTAAAACACTACATAAAGCATCTTGCTTTTCTCTGTCTGTAGTTTCTACCACATACTGCTTAATATTATCCAGTGTAACTTTTTCTTTTTTAGCAGTAACTACTAAAGGATCCTTCATATATCTATAGGCTAGTTTTTTAACTTCAGGGTCCATAGTTGCGGAAAAACATAATGTCTGACGTTTTTTAGAAGTTTCCTTTATAATATTTTCAATATCGTTTTTAAAACCCATAAGTAGTATTTGATCTGCCTCATCTAGTACTAAAGTCTTTAAATTCATAAGGTTTATTGTTTTTCTAGCAAGATGATCTAAAAGTCTTCCTGGAGTTGCTATAATTAAATGGATGTTTCTCTTTAACTTTTTCATTTGAGATCCTATATCTTTACCGCCATAGGCTGCTAAAATATTGATAGCTTTAGCTTCTTTAAGTTTCATGGCTTCTTCAGTTATTTGAATAGCAAGTTCTCTTGTAGGGGTTACAATCAAAGCCTGAATTGTTGGAGAATCAACTGATATGCTTTCAAAAATGGGAAGTAAAAAAGCAAGAGTTTTTCCCGTACCTGTTTGTGCCTCCGCTATAAGGTCTCTTCCTTCTTTAATAAAGCTAATACTCTCTTTTTGAATTGCTGTTGGCTCAGTAATACCTGTTTTCTTTAATGCATTTATTATATCTTCACTAATTCTAAGTTCTTTAAAATTCATTTTATTATACCGTCCATTCTTAGGCATATTCAAAAAATAATCAGTTATTATACTAGTCTATTTTTCATTTTCCACTTATTATTTATTTTCACATACCGTATTCGTATTTTTATTTAAATCATCTAATCATATCATATTGATGAAATTAATACTAATATTATTGTGTAATTGAGAGATAAATATTATTTCTACTACAGCTGGACATATTAATATTAGTCAATTAGCCATATACTTTACGTAATATTTATTATGTAAAGTATATAAAATGTAAACCTAGTCCAATTCCATACTTTAAACTGAAATTCTTAAATTTCAAAAAAACAACCACATTATAAAGAAAACTTTAAGTCATAAATACAACAAAATTTATAAAATATCAAACACTTTAAATAGAAAATCAGGCTATTCTGCATCTAAAGAATGTAAACAGTAGTATTATCCTTAACAAATAGAAATATAGCTGAAATATTGTTTGAAAATTTGTCAATAATGTATAATAATAAATAGGATAGTTACATATTGATTTAAATGAGGTGTCAATTTTGATGAAAGAAGCATTAAATGCATTACAGGAATACTATGGATATAAAGAATTTAGAAAATCTCAAAACTCTGTAATTGACAGCATATTGTGTGGGAAAGATACTTTGGCTGTTATGCCAACAGGGGGAGGTAAATCCATTTGCTATCAGATACCAGCATTATTATTTGATGGAGTTACAATCGTAATATCTCCATTAATATCTCTTATGAAAGATCAAGTGGATAATATAAAAGATTTAGGTATAAGTGCAGAATATATAAATAGCTCTCTTAACTTTAAAGAAATCCAGTCAATTATTGAAAAGTTAAATAATAATGAAATAAAAATTCTTTATCTAGCACCAGAAAGATTGGAATCAGTTCAATTCTGTAACCTTATGCAAACACTAAATATATCTCAAGTTGCTGTAGATGAAGCACATTGTGTATCGCAATGGGGCCATGATTTTAGAACAAGCTATAGATATATAAGTAAATTTATAAAAACTCTTTCGAAAAGGCCTATAATAACTGCTTTTACTGCTACAGCTACTGAGGAAGTAAGAAAAGATATAATAAAGCTAATAGAGCTTAATAATCCTGGAGTTTTTATATCAGGTTTTGATAGAGAAAATTTAAAAATAAACATATTAAAAATAGCAGGTAGATTAAAATATGTATTAAATTATATAAAAGAAAACAGAGATCAATCTGGAATAATATATGCATCAACGAGAAAAGAAGTAGATAATATTTATGAAAATCTTATTGAAAATAACATATCTGCCTCTAGATATCATGCAGGATTATCCGATGTTGAAAGAAAACAAAATCAAGAAGACTTTGTATATGATAGAATTAATGTTATGGTAGCTACTAATGCCTTTGGTATGGGAATTGATAAGTCAAATGTGCGTTTTGTAATACACTATAATATGCCTAAAAATATTGAAAGCTATTATCAGGAAATAGGGAGAGCTGGCCGTGATGGAGAAAAGAGTGAATGTATTTTATTGTTTTCCCCACAGGATATTATGACTCAAAAATATTTAATTGAAGTTGGAACTCAGCAGCCTGAAAGAAGAATAAATGATTATAAGAAACTTCAAACCATGATTGATTTTGTTCATCATAATGGATGTCTTAGAAAATACATTTTAAATTATTTTGGAGAAGATACTGATTATGAGGATTGTGGTAATTGCAGTAACTGTTTAACTGAAGGAGAATTAGTTGATAAAACTGTAGATGCGCAAAAAGTTTTATCCTGCATTTATAGAATGAAAAGAGATTTTGGAGTAAATACAATTGTAGATGTATTAAGAGGTTCTTCTCAAAAGAAAATATTGCAGTACAGATTTAATGAACTATCTACTTATGGATTAATGAAAAATTATTCTAAAAAGGATTTGTCAGAGTTTATAAATACACTTATATCTCATGGATTTATAAATTTAAAAGAAGGGGAATTCCCTACAGTTATACTTAGTGAGCAATCTATGAAAGTTCTAAAAGGAGATGAAAAGGTAGTATTCAAAGAAGCTATTGCAGTTAAGAAAATATCTGAAGATAATGAACTTTTTGAAGCTTTGAGAAGTCTGCGTAAAGAAATAGCAGCAAGCGAGGGTGTACCACCATATTTTATTTTCCCAGACAGTACCTTAAAAGAAATGAGTTTAAGATATCCTTTAAATAAAGAGCATATATTTGATATATCTGGTGTAGGGCAAGTTAAATACGAAAAATATGGTAAAACTTTTTTAAATCTAATAAATGACTACGTAGAAAAAAACAATATTGAAGTTAAATGGACTGAAAGAGCAGAAACTAAAACTTTACACACAGCTCGGACTGTAACTAGAAACACAAGTAATAAGGAAAAAACTCATGATATAACTATTAATATGATAAAAGAAGGTAAGAGCATAAAAGAAATTGCTAAAGAAAGAGAACTTACTGTAACTACAGTACTTGGTCATATAGATAAGTATTTTAGAGAAGGTAATTCAGAAAAGTTTCAAATTAATTTTGATGAGTTCTTTACAGAAGAACAGGAAAAAGAGATTATTTTAGCTGCTGACAAACTAGGTATAGATAGGCTTGCACCAATAAAAGCAGAAGTATCAGATGGAATAAGCTATGATGCAATAAGAGCAGTTGTATTTAAAAATTATATATTAAATAAACTTTAAAGGTATCTTTATGGATAGATAATTTTAAAAAACATTTTAAAAATAAAGTATAAAATTAATTGAGATTTAGAATTATAATATTGATTAATTTTACTTAGTTGGAGTTTATATCTTACTAAGTTTAGATGAATTATCTAGGGACGTATTTCTATTATATTTACTTTCAAAAGTTGGAAATAGTACATCAGCTAATCATGTGATAAATACTAAAAGCGAAAGGAAAGTGAACTCTTTAATGCCATATGTTATAGTTACTACATTAAGTGGGGAAGCATTAAAATTTCATGATGAAATAACAACGAAAGTTTGTAATAAATTTAAAGTGAGAAGAACTAAATTACCAGGGCATATTACCTTAAAAGCACCCTTTGACAGTGATAACATAGATGAACTAATAGATCTACTTGAAGTTTTTGCAAATAGAACTAAAAAAGCACCAATAAACATAGAGGGATATGGCAGTTTTAGAAATGATGTTATATTTATGAAAACAACATTTTCAAAAGAAGCAAAGAAAATTTATGACCAATTAGAACATCTACTTAAAACGCTAAATTGGCTCCAATGGAAGAAAAACGAAAGTGGTGAAAGAGTTTTTCATACAACCATCGTTTCCAAAAGAATAAAAGATAAATTTGAAGAGATATGGAATTATGTAAATGATACTCAGTGCAATTTTAATATTTATTTTGATAATATATCAATTTATATATGGAAAGATAATACATGGGTATTATATAAGAAATTTTTACTTCAAGATTAGAAATTTAAATTTTATTTTACAGTAAAAATTAATTTATAAACAGAGGAATTATTACATAAATGTCGAATATACATACAATGATTGGATTATTCCATAACCAGTTGCTGTTATAATTTATCTTTTAAAGATATGGATAAGGGCGTATGATCTTAGATAATTATTTAAACTTAATGGAAGTATGAATTTTCACTAAGTAAGAATCATTTATATTTTAAAGGGGGATTTTTGTGGAAAATAATATTGAAAAAAAGAAATTAAATTTTTTTGAAAAATTGATAAGCAGTGTACAAGGAATAAAACATTATCAGGATGTTTTAAAAGAAACTGTTGGAAAATCTATTTTATATTTGTTATTAATAGCTTTACTTTTTGGATTTATTGGTGCTATAAGAGGGGCTGTTGATGTAAATAATGGGATATCTGAACTAATAAAAATATATAATACTAAATGGCCAAATTTTGAACTAAAGGATGGAGAATTAAATGTAGATGGCAATATGCCAATGATTTTATCTCAGGATAAGGATTACTATGTTGTCATAGATACAACAAACAGTACTAATCCTAATGTCTTAGATTCCTATGACAAAGGTATTTTAATTTTAAAAGATAAAGCTATTGAAAAAAGAAATGAAGCGACAACTCAAACTATAGATTTCAAATCATTACAGGGGATAACTCTTAATAAAAGTATTATAAATAATTATTTGCCTTTTATTAAACTCATTATACCATTTATTTTTATTGGAAACATACTCCGTTATTTTTTAGGAGGACTTATTAGCGCTCTATTTTTGGCTTTATTTGCACTTATAATTAATGCTGTACTTAAAACAAACTTAAAATATGGGCAATTATACAGCATAAGTATTTACGCATTAACTACTCCATTTATAATTGATGTGATTTTTGGTATTTTTAGTATTCAATATTTTAGCTACTATTGGTTATTCTATCATGCTATAGCTTTCGTTTACGTGGGCTTTGCCATATTTAAATTAAAAGATTCTAAGAATAGTACTGAGGTTAACTATTAAAATCTCAATATTATAATAAAAGTGAGAATCTTTTTAATAACAACATACTACTATTGTGTTTATTGTCTATGTTATGCTAATTACATAGACAAATATAGTTATTTTAATTGCCGAAAAATCCAAGAAGCACATATTAATATTCTAATCAATTAAGTAATTAGAATATTAATATGTGCTTTCTATATTGTCAAAATCTACTTAAGCCATTTATATTATATGACTGCATATGATCTACGCTGACTGATACTCACTCAATATAAAATTGGCTCTTTCAATAGCTTCCTCCACTGTACCACAAAAGTTATTTTCTCCAATCATATCTACAAAACTATATTTTTTAAGCATTTCCAGCGGCTGATTCTGAATTTTTAATATAATTAATTTTGTATGGTGTTTCTTGCATATATTGTACAGCATTTCAAAAGAATGATAAGCTGTAGCATCCATAAAAGGCACTTTGCTCATCTTTATTACTAATACTTTAGTAGGTACTCCCATTTCTCTTATTGCAGATATAAATTTATTGGCAGCTCCAAAGAAAAAGGGTCCGCTGATTTCATAGATTGAAATATGCTCATGCAGTGTTACATTTTCTATAAATTCATTAGCATCTTTGTCACCATCATCATCTAATATATATTTGATTTCTGTAATTTCACCCATCTTTCTCATGAATAAGAAGGATGCAAGTACTACACCTACACCTATAGCAACAACCAAATCTAGAAAAATAGTTAAGAAAAATGTAACTATAAACACTAGGGAATCACTTTTAGGAGATTTAAATATTGTTCTAAATGCTTCCCAATCTCCCATGTTATATGCAATCATTACTAAAACAGATGCTAAAGAGGCCATAGGAATTAATTTAACATAGGGCATAAATAATAACATAATAATTAAAAGTACCAGGGCATGAATCATTCCTGCTGCTGGTGTCCTGCCGCCATTCTTAACATTTGCTGCAGTCCTTGCAATGGCTCCTGTAACTGGTATACCGCCAAAGATTGCTGAAAAAATATTAGCGAAACCTTGAGCTATTAGCTCCATATTAGAACGATGTCTACCTCCAATCATTCCATCTGATACTACAGCTGACAATAAAGATTCAACAGAACCAAGAATGGCAATTGTTAGAGCTGGAAGCATCAGTTCATTTATCATAGTAAAATTAACTTTTGGAAGACTAGGATGCGGAAGGGATGAGGAAAGGTTCCCAAATTGACTTCCGATAGTTGTAACATTTAATTTTAAAATCATTGCAAGTATAGTTACTACTATTATGGCTATAAAAGTTCCGGGGATTTTTTTATTTATCCTTGGCCATAATATAATTATTCCAAGAGTTAAAATGGATATAAATAAACTCTGAAAATTAATTGTATGAAAATTATTAAAATATGATATCAATTTTTCTACAAAATGTGAAGGTACAGTTTTCATCTGCAAACCAAAGAAATCTTTTACTTCCGTAGATAGAAGAACTACTGCTATACCGCTTGTAAATCCTGTAGTTATTGAAGAAGGAATATATTTTATTAAACTTCCAAATTTCAATAATCCCATTATAACAAGAAAAATTCCTGCCATTATAGTTGATACGAACAAACCTTCTATTCCAAACTTTTGTATTATTCCATATACAATAACTACAAAAGCTGCTGTGGGACCTCCAATTTGAACTCTGCTTCCACCAAGTAAGGATACAATAAACCCTCCAATAATTGCTGTGTATAAACCTTTTTCTGGTGAAACCCCAGATGCAATTGCCAAAGCAATGGAGAGTGGCAGTGCAATAATTGCAACTATGATACCTGAGATAAAATCTTTTACGAATTGTTCTTTAGTGTAATTTTTTAAGCATGTAATTGACTTTGGAATTAACAAGTTATCACTCCTATAACATTTTTATATTTAGTTAGCATTCGAATGTTGAAATTTAATACATAGATAATAATATCTTATTTTATACATATAAACAACAAGATTCGATTAATTAAAACAAATTTGATTTACTATTTGAGATTATGCTAAAATTATACATGCATATTTCTTTAAATATATAGGACACTTGCTTTATGTGGAAGGATACAATTATGGATCTAAAAAATAAATTATTTGATATTCATGAATTTTATAACTTATCAAGATACTTATTTTTGAATATAGAATGTAACTATAATAATTTTGTTAAAAAAACAACTATTACATTACCCCAACTAAGAGTACTATGGATTATAAAAATATTTCAAGGCATTTCTCTTGGAGAAATTGCAAAAATAGGGTGTTGGTCTCCACCTACAGTAACAAAAATAATTAAACTTTTAATGGAGAAAAATTTAGTTGTACGTGAAGAGACTATAAATAAGAAATTATACAGTCTAAATCTCACTGAAGCTGGACATAATCTAATTAAATTAAACAGAATGAAGAAACATGATAAAGCTGCATTAATACAATTGCTTTCAGCAGTTAATGAAGAGGATTTGAATTTTACTATAGAAATTTTAAAATCAATAACTGTATATTCAAATAATTCTTTTCTATTTGAATATATAGATAAATTAAATGAATTAGGATTAAAAATTGACTTTAGCGATTTTAATTCTGAAGAAAAATTTATGCTTCAAAAACTTGTTCTCTTTTATAATCTTTTAAGAACTTTTATTTTAACCCTTGTAAACAATCATAGGAAATTACTTTCAGTCTTTAAACTTACATATCCTCAGCTTAGAGCTTTATGGATTATTGATGCTTTTCCAGGTATTACTTCAGTTAGATTGAGTAAACTTGCTTATTTAGCTCCCTCTACTGTTAATGTTATAGTAAAGAAACTCTATGAAAAAAATTTAATATATAAGGAAAAATCTGAATTAAAGAATTCACTCTTTTTATATACTTCAGAAAGTGGAGAAAAACTACTTGTTAAAGAATTCGATGTAAATCAAAAAAGTTTTTTAATATATAAAGATCTAGAATTTTTATCAAGAAATGAATTACTGAAGTTGAATCAATTCATGTTGAAATTAAACTTAGTACTTAAAAATGATTTTGTGGAAAAATACATTGAAAGAACTTTTACAGTAATAGAGAAAAGACTTTATCCGATGACTAGCATCCGTAATACTCCCAATTTCTATGAAAGTGGGAGATAACGGCTGCTACGTCCCTGGATAACGATTTACTAGAATTTCTAATCAATTATAAGTATTAACAGCAAAGTAATGAACAATATTTGAAAAATACTCAGTAGATAACTGAAAGATATAATCTAATTTTAAGACAACAGCGAAGTTATTCCTTTACTGTTATTTTTTTCATAGCAGCTAATTAAAATTATCTTGGTTCAATTTTCTTTCCCTTATCTTTTAAATAGTTAAGCAGTTCTGTTTTGCTTCTATTTATAATAAGTTTTTCAGGCATATTAATATCATCTAGTATTTTTAATGCAGCATCAAAATTACCAATATGAAAACAGGAGTGAGCGTCGCTGTTTAATATTATTCTTACGCCATTTTCTTTACATAGGCGGGCTATTTTTGAACAGGTTTTGTCACTGCCAATTCTTGATCTAATAAAAGAACTATTATTTATTTCAATAAGTATATTCTTTTCTTTTGCCTTTTTAACTAATGCCTCTGCATGAATTGGAAAAGCAGGATTACCAGAATGACCTATAATGTGTACGTTAGGATTATCCATAGCCTTTAAAAAAGCAGTAGTATTTAAATCAGGATTATCATTTGGCTTCATTACTGGATCATGAATGCTAGCTATCATAATATCAATCTGTTCCTGTCTATGCAGCGGTAAATCTATATTCCCTTCATAATCAACAATGTTAGCTTCACAGCCATAAAGCATAGTAACACCATAAATTTCTCTTGGCAAAGATTTAAAATTACCAAAATACCACTCATGAGGTGCATCAGGCATATTAGGAGCATGATCTGTAGTACCTAAAACTTCAAGGCCTATTTCACTGGCATATTTTGCATTTTCCAATAAAGTAGTATAGGCATGACCACTTGCTACAGTATGTGTGTGTATATCAATAGGATATTTCATAAATTGCTTCCTTCCTTTCAATTCCTAAAATATGTTTTAACTTAAAAACCTAAATTTTTATTGAATTCATTAAGTTTCCACTTTAAATTATAACTTAAAAATTATTTGTTTGCATGTATTTAAGGTTAATAATTTTATTAAGTGTAAAATTTTTAATAATAACCATGCTGTTAAATATAATATAGTGGAATAATAGATCTCAAATACATTTAGAAACTTATCTGGATTGTTTACAAAAAATTATCATAATTTAAAGCATTTATGGTCTATTTGTTGAATAATTGCTATAATAGGGATAATGAGGTAGAAATGATTAGGATAGTATTCTCATATAGTGATGCGTGTAATGTCTAAAATAGGACATGTTGTAGTTAAATAATTAGGCTAATAATGTGAATCTTGATATTTAAGTATTTTATTAATGATTAAATTTAAAATAGGTATTACGTATTTTAATATAGTATGGAACAGTAAAAAAATGCGAAGTAAAGATTATTTAAATAATACACAGACAAATAGTAATTTTAGAGGGGGGATTTCAAGTGAATATTGCCATTTGGATTGCTATAGGTGTTGCTCTTTTTTGCTCTTTAGGTGCTATCAATAAAAAAGATAAGAAGAAATAAATTCCAATTTTAGGCTGGGTAATAAAATAGAAATTTGAAAAGGAGATTAAAATGGTTTTATTAGTAGTTGATACACAAAAGTTAATAACAAATGAAAAATTATATGAATTTGATATGTTTGTATCTAATGTTAAAGAAATAATACATGAGGCTAGAGCAAATAATATTGAAGTAGTATATGTACGTCACGATGATGGAATAGGAAATGAATTAACAAAAGGAACTGATGGCTTTGAAATATATGAAAAGTTTCAACCAATAAATGATGAAAAAATATTTGATAAAAAGGTTAATAGTGCTTTTAAAGGGACAGGATTATTAGAATATTTAATAGATAAGGGTGAAAAAGATATAATCATTGTAGGGCTTCAAACAGATTATTGTATTGATGCTACTATAAAATGTGGATTTGAACATGGATTTAATATTATAGTTCCAGCATATGCAAATACAACAGTTAATAATAAATTTATGTCATCAGAACAAAGTTATCAATATTACAATGAATTTATGTGGAATGGCAGATATGCAGAATGTATTGCATTAGATGAAACAATTAAAAGAATGAAATAGCTAAATTCCAATTTGAGAATAAATAGTAATTTAACAATTTTAAAAAATGCTTTGATTTCTATTTTAAATGGTAGTAATCTTGTAATGAACAAGTTATTTATTGCTTAAAGGAGGAAAATAAAGCAAATGGTGGATATTACAATTGAAAAGATTCCAACGCATAGGATTGCTTACATAAGGCAGATTGGTCCTTATGGAATTAACAATGTTCAAACAATGGAAAATATAAAAAAATGGGCAAAATCTAACGATTTATTTAATGACGAATCAATAATTCTTGGAATTGCTCAGGATAATCCTAAGACGACTAAACCTGAAAATTGTCGTTATGATACGTGTATTGTTGTTTCAAAGGATTATTTATTAACTGATGAGTATGTAAGGGAAGGTTATATTACTGGAGGAAAGTATGTGGTTTTTAAAATTAATCATACAGCAGAAGCAGTTCAGAAAGCGTGGAATGATATTTTTCCAGAATTATTAAGACAAGGATATCAATTTGATGAAACAAGACCAATCCTAGAAAGGTATATAGTCAAAATGGTTAATAATCATTATTGTGAGATTTGTGTACCAGTATATTAAATATTAATTGGATAAATTTCTGATTTAAGGTTCAATATTATAAATAGTAATTTGCGGAGGCTATATTTTGAAAAAGTTATATATGATTGGTGGAACAATGGGAGTGGGGAAAACAACCGTTTGTAAAATATTAAGGGATAAGTTGCCCAATAGTGTCTTTTTAGATGGTGATTGGTGCTGGAATATGAATCCTTTTCAAGTTACTGAGGAAACTAAGGCAATGGTAATGAGTAATATTTGTTATTTGCTTAATAATTATATCCATTGTAGTGCTTATGAAAATGTTATTTTCGGATGGGTAATGCATGAGCAGAGCACAATAGATACAATTCTTTCTCGAATTGATATTTCAACATGTGATGTGAAATGCATATCTTTAATTTGTAACGAAAATTCACTTGTTCAAAGATTACAGGCAGATGTTGATAAAGGAATTCGGAAATATGATGTAATAGAGAGAAGTGTGTTCCGAATACCACTTTACGATAGCTTAAATACAATAAAAATCGATGTATCTCAAATTAAGGCATTACAAGTTGCAGAAAAAATAATGGAATTATAAAGTACAAATTCCAATTTAAGGTTGAGTAATATAAATAGTAATTTGTGCTACAGTTTAGAACTGTTGATTATACTGATTATTTTTATAATGTGCAATTATTTTTTATAAAAAGTAAAGGAGAATTTCAGAATGGAGAAACCGCGAGTTTTTACAATGCCTTTTTCAAGCATCTATACGCTTTATATACAAAAAGCAGAGAAAAAAGGAAGAACAAAAAAAGAAGTAAATGAAATCATTTTTTGGCTTACCGGTTATGATGAACACTCATTACAACAACAAATAATTAATAAAGTGGATTTGGAAACGTTCTTTAAACAAGCACCTCACATTAATCCGAATGCTTCGCTCATCAAAGGAGTAATTTGTGGATATCGGGTGGAAGAAATAGAAGATGAATTAATGCGACAAATCCGATATTTAGATAAATTAATTGATGAGTTAGCAAAAGGCAAGACAATGCAAAAAATATTAAGAAAATAAATGCTCTTTGATTTTTTGCCTAAATAACTTGTTATGATCATAACACGAAGCAGTCAAATTCCAATTTGTCTTGTTGAACAAAACTAGCATAATATGTGGTATAGTTCATGCATATTTTTCTAAATTTGTGACATTATCCGTATAGGTGTGGAGCTAATAATCTATTATCTAAACTTCCCATTATCCATATAATTGTCAGTGCTGTTATAATTCTCATAGGGCTAATAATGTAAAGTTGATATTACCAGTAGTAAGCAAAAACCGTCCGTTACACTCCCAGTTTTCGCAAGGGAGTCTGACTCTTTTAAAGAATTTGGTAATTAAGTGAACAAGTTCTGATTGATAATGAGAGTATTTTTAAGTATGAAGTATGAGATTTAACAAATGCTTAAAAGTGGCGGAGGTTCTATCGTCAACGTATTTTCTATTAATGGAATAAAGGCTATGGCCAATTCAGCTACCTATAGTGATACTAAGTTTGCTGTTCAGATCCTTTCCTTACTAAATTTGCTACATTAGAGGTTGCTCAGCAAAATATTAGAATAAATTCTGTAGCCCCAGGACCAACTCATTCGGAAATTACTGGGGCAATGCCTGATTGTTTGCTCAGATGATCCCAATTAAAATAATGGGTAATCGAGAAGAAATTGCAAATGGTATTGTATGGCTTCTATCAAATAAAGCTTCTTTTGTTACTGGCTCAACATTAGTTATGGATGGTGGCTTTATTTCTTAATATTGAAGAAAGTCTTTTTAAAGCTATAAAAAAATGTGTGTTCGATGGAATAATTTAAGTAATAAAAAACCCCATCAAAATTTTTTATTACTGTAAGTGATGAAACCAACAAAATAGAACAAAGGGATGGGATTTTATGCAAAAGTAATTTAGAGTTAGATAAGCTAATTACGATAAATTATGCTTACTATTATATCAGTAATTTCTGAAGTATTGTTAGAAAGCATAAATTCATGAGTATAGCTTGAATTTACACAGTTAATTAAAATTAAATCATTTTTAACAGTTTCAAAAACTTTATCATTAATAGTAGAATTAAATCCACCATTTACAGTGTAAAAACAAATTGCTGCTAAATCTTTATTTAATGGAGTTTTATATTCGAATTTAAGATGTTTGCTAGGACCAATATTAAGATGAAGTAATTCACCATTATAATTTTCCCTTGTCATTAAATTAAAAACAGAAGCTTTACCATAAGTTTTAGTTTTCCAATCGCCCATAAAGTCGTCTTGCTCAAAGGAGTTAAGTGGTTTCTTGTACTTATTTTCATGGTCGAGAGTTATTTTTCCTTCTATAACCATAAATTTACGTGAAACTTTTGGTAGACTACTAAAAGTAGATTCTGGTATATCAATTTTAGCAACTCCCAACCTCCATAAAAAGTTTTTACTGGCATAATCAGAATTTAGCGGATATGTTGTTAGTTCTGTAGCCATGCCTCCAGACCAAAATGTTGGCTTATAATTTTCTTGCCTTAGTAATTCTACATTATATTTCATATATTAATTACACCTCTTCTTATATATCTTTTATGTTTATTATATTGAAAGATATATATATAATCAATTAAGTTAACGTGAGTTCAAAATATTAATTGATTTATAGTTAAAGTTACTAGATATGCTACTAACAGCAGTAAAGTTATTTTAAAAGAATAATTACTGTAATGTCGTGGATTTTTATTATTAAGTGGTTTGTGGAAAGAAAATATAATTAATATTAAGTAGATAAGAAAAAAGAAGGCTGATATAATGTTTTTTAGAATGTTTATAAAGGAGTTATTGAATGAAATACTATTTAGCACCAATGGAAGGAATTACAGGATACATATATAGAAATACTTATGAAAAAATTTTTCATAATATTGATAAATACTTTACACCTTTTATTGTTTCAAATAGAAGTAGAAGTCTTAAAACTAAAGAATTAAGGGATGTTTTACCTGAAAATAATAAAGGGATGAATATAGTTCCTCAAATACTTACTAATGATTCAGAAGGTTTTATTAATACTTCTAGAAAACTACAACAATTAGGTTATAATGAGGTTAATTTAAATTTAGGATGTCCTGCTGGAACGGTTGTTTCAAAAAATAGAGGCTCAGGATTTCTAGCCAAAAGAGAAGAACTTGATATATTTTTAGATGAAATATTTAAAATAGATGATATGAAAATTTCTATAAAAACTAGAATAGGAAAAGATAGTCCAGAAGAATTTTATGAGCTAATAAAAATTTACAATAAATATCCTTTAGAAGAATTAATTATACATCCAAGAATACAAAAAGATTTTTATGGAAATAAGCCTAATTTACAGGTATTTAAAGATGCATTATCTTTAAGCATTAATCCAGTATGTTATAATGGGGATATTTTCACTGTTGACGATCATAATAAATTAATGAAAGCTTTTCCAGAAGTAAATACAGTAATGCTAGGAAGAGGGATAATAGCCAATCCAGGGTTAATTAATGAGATTAAAAATAATACTTTTGTAGATAAAATAGTATTAAAAGATTTTCATGATGAAATTTTTAATAAATATATAGAATTATTTAATGAAGATAGAAATGCAATATTAAGAATGAAAGAACTATGGGGATATATGATTTGCATATTTTCAGATAATAAAAAATATGCTAAAAAAATAAAGAAGTCACAAAATTTAAGTGATTATAATAAAGCTGTCTTAAGTTTATTTACGGAGCAGGAAATTATAAAAGGGGCTGGATTATTTAACAATCAATATTAAATATCATTAAGTTAATATTATGGAGAAAAGAAATGAATTATATAGCTATAGATTTTGAAACTGCAAATGAAAAAAGAAATAGTCCATGCTCAATTGGTATTGTAGTTGTGAAAAATGGACATGTTGTAGAAAAAATACATCATTTAATAAGACCTAAGGAAATGAGATTTATGCCAATTAATATTGGAATCCATGGAATAAGAGCAGCTATGATTGAGAATGAACCAGAATTTGATAAAGTATGGGGGCAAATTAAGCATCATTTTAATGAGAATTTAGTAATAGCACACAATGCTTCCTTTGATATATCAGTTTTAAGAAAGAGTGCAGAGCTTTATGGTATAGAACTGCCTAGTTTTCAATACATTTGTACAATGAAACTTTCTAGAAACTTCTATAAAGGAATTGAAAATGCAAAACTAAATACAGTAAATGATTTTTTAGGATATGAGTTTAAGCACCATGATGCGCTATATGATGCCCTCGCCTGTAGTAATATATTGGTTAATATATCAGAAGAATTAAAGTGTAAGGATATTAACGAAATATCTAAATTAATAGGCGTAACTATTGGAATTGTGACTAGTACTGGATATAAGCCATCGTCAACTAAAGGCAGAATTCTCAAAATATCTAATAGAATTAATAATCCTAAAAAAGAAAATAAATTTGAAAGATTAGAATATGATGCATTTAAAAATGAAGTTGTGATATTTACTGGAAAGTTAAATTCTATGTCCAGAGATGAAGCAATGAGATTGGTTAGAAGACTTGGTGGAAACACAGGAAGTTCTGTTACAAGAAACACTACAATATTAGTGACTAATATGAAGGGTATAAAAGATTTACGTAGAGAAGAAATGAGTAATAAGCTTAAAAAAGCAACAGACTTAAATGCAAAAGGCCAGAATATAAAGTTTTTAAGCGAAGAGGAATTTTTGAAAATACGAGAATAGCTTTAAATTTAGGTTTTGTTCGAGGATGGATTGTTATTTATATTAAGTTGTTTGGATAGGTCAAAGGAAACATATTTTGAAGAGAAAAGTATAAATGAGGGAAGCAATATGAAATATTATTTAAGAGGCGAAATCGCCAAAATAGCTGGCATTAATGTGGAAACACTAAGATATTATGAAAAGAATAAGTTAATTCCTATTCCTAATAGAACTTCAAAAGGATACAGACTTTATTCAGAAGATATATTAATTATTCTTAGTTTTATTAAGAGTGCTAAGAGTGCAGGTTTTACTTTAGAACAAATAAGAAATTTATTTTCAGCTGTTAATGGTGTACATATAGATTTGAATTATGTAGAAGAATTAATTGATGAAAAACTTGTAGAAATTAGTGATAAGATTATAGAACTTAAAAGTGTAGAGGAAAATCTAAAGTATATTAAGGAAAATTTATATCAACCTCATGAATGTCCATTATGTAATGCATTTAATAATAATTTAGGAAAATAATAAAAACTGCTTGACTCTGTACCTAAGTACAAGAATTATAATTAATTAAAATTATAATTATAATAAGAGGTGTTAGTATGAGTTCAAAAATTTTTTATTTTTCTGGAACAGGAAATTCTTTAGCAGTTGCAAGAAAACTTAATAATAATTTGAGTGATAAAGGAAGTATAATTCCATTATCAATATATAGAAATGAAGAATCTGTACAGATAGATATAGATGTATTAGGATTTGTATTTCCAGTTCATTTTATGAATATTCCAGATATAGTTAAGTCCTTTATAAAAAAATTAACATTTAAAAGTAATCCATATATTTTTGCTATTGCAACATGCAACGGAACTTCTGGTGCAAGCTTGATTGAACTAAATAAATGTTTAGATAGAAAAGGAAAAGTATTATCTTCAGGTTTTGTTATTTATATGCCCGGCAATGCACTTGTAACTCCACATGACATTGAAATTGAAAGGCTGAATAATTATAAGCCTAAAGTAACTGAAATTTCAACTACTATTAATAATAGAAGTACAAATAAAATTGAAGGGAAAGATAGCCTTAAGACTTGTATAGTAAGTGCTATTTGTAAATCTCTAGGGAAACGATTATATTTAACTCCTAAAAATGTTTCATATACGTCTCAGTGTGTTGGTTGTGGAATATGTGAAAAAGTATGCCATTTAAATAATATAAAAATGGTAAATAAAAGACCACACTGGGGAAATGACTGTTCAACCTGTTTAGCTTGTTTTCATTGGTGCCCTAAAAAAGCTGTGAAGGGTGGGAAAATGTTGAACAAAAGAGGACGATATCATCATCCACAAATATCTATGGAGGATATGGAGTTGAAAATAAAATTATAAAGTGTGTTTTGGAAGTAAATAATCAATGTATTGGGTAGATTCTTACGGGAACAGTTAAACAAATTCCAATTTGTCTGGTTGAACAAAACCGGCATAATATGTGGTTATGGTAATGCATATTTTTCTAAGTTTGTGACATTATCCGTATTGTACAATGAGCTAATATTCTATATTTATTAACTTCCAGTTATCCATATAATTGGAAGTTGAGATTTAAATAATAATTGTAACCATGTTAGTGAATTTAGTGACCATTTGATGAAGCCACAGTAAAAATAAACAATGAATATATTTCCACAGACATCTCATATGGAGACAGTAGTGTTGATACCTTATAGATTTCTCTCCAATAATATCCCTACTTGTTCTGCCATGACATGAGGTGGATAAGGCATTCCATTCTTGAACCACCATTCCACTAATCCTACGTAAGCAGTTGCAATAAATTGAATAATAACATCTTCATTTAATACCCGATTTTTTCCTTTTGTTATATCCACTTCATGCTTAAACTCTTCCATACTGCAATTGAAAATGTTGGACGTTATCTTGCACGTGCAGTCAAGGATGAAAATGATATGGAAGCTAGAGAACACGTAGCCTTTGGTAATACTTTGTCAGGTGCGGTAATGACAATCAGTGCATGCACTAGTGAGCATTCTATGGAACATGCCATGTCAGCTTATCATCAGGAACTGCCATATGACGCAGGACTTATTATGATAAGCCGCTAGTATTTAACTTACTTTGCTAACAAGCACGTTTGTGATGAGCGTTTCATCCGTATGGCAAAAGCTATGGGTATGGAGGCTGCCACCGATCCGATGGATTTTATTACTGTGTTAACAAAGCTACAGGAGGAATGTGGCGTAGCTGATCTTAAAATGTCTGACTATGGTATTAAACCAGAAGAATTCTATACTATGGCAAAGAATGCAAGAGATACCATGGGCGGGCTGTTTATGTGCGATCCATTTCCATTGGGCCATGAGGATTGTGTATCTATCTACGAAAAATCATATCAAAAGTAAAAGTTTAGGGGAGTCAGTTACGACTCCTCATTATTATTTGTGTAAGTTAATTCAAGTATTATACGTGCGCTTGTTTTGCTCGTAAGTATTTATGGAGTATATGCTTCATGCTTAAGAAATATAGGATCTAAATTAGTTTTGTATTATACATTTTGTTTAGGGAACAAGATGTAATTATTTATCCTTTGGTATATAATGATAAAGTAATTTAGGAGAAGAGGAGCAAGATTCATGAATATAAAGGATTTAATCATATACAATAAAACTATTTCTAGAAGAAAAGCAAAGTATGTGGGTTTCCCAAGTAACTTGTCAGAAGAATTATGTAGACATCTTTCTCAAAAAGGAATTACAAAACTGTATTGTCATCAGGCAGAGATGTTTGAAAAAGCTATGGAACAGAATAATATAGTTATTACCACATCAACTGCAAGTGGAAAAACACTCAGTTTCTTATTACCGGTTATTCAGAAAATTTTATCAAACCCACTTGCAAGAGCAATTTTTATATATCCTACAAAAGCATTAGCAAGCGATCAATATCGTGCTATTTTGCCATATATAGAATACTTCGGTGAAAACAGAATTTCAGCTGGTGTATATGATGGAGATACCACCGTAAATGAAAGAAGCAAAATCAGAAAAAGTGCCAATATTATTTTAACTAATCCTGAAATGTTAAATGGTGCATTCTTACCGAATCACAGTAAATTTGGATTTGATTTCATATTTTCAAATCTGAAATATGTTGTCATTGATGAACTACATACATACAGAGGTGCATTTGGTTCTCATCTGGCAAATGTTTTTAGAAGATTGGGGAGAGTATGCATATATTATAATTCATCCCCACAATATCTTTGCAGTTCGGCAACCATAGCAAATCCGGTGGAATTGGCAGAAGAAATCTGTGGACAGAAATTTATTCAGATTGATAAGGACGGTTCACCGGCTGCAGAAAGAAAGTATGTGTTAGTTCAGCCGCCTAAGATTATGGGAACTGATAAAAAATATTATGGACAGGTACAGACAACTACAGTTGCTGCAAATCTGATTCCTGACTTGGTAGAAAATGATAATAGCTTTATTGCCTTTGCCAAATCAAGAAGAAATGTTGAAGTAATATTAAAAGAATCAAGAGATAAATTGGAAACAGAGAGCTTTTTCGGAGCATCCTTGACAGATAAAATATCCGGATACAGGGGAGGATATACGCCATTAGAACGTAAAGAAATTGAAAATAAGATGATAACGGGCGTTTTGCGTGGACTGGTGTCTACAAATGTCTTAGAACTTGGGATAGATATTGGAAAAATAGACACAACAATAATTGTGGGATATCCAGGAACTAGAGCATCTTTCTGGCAGCAAACTGGAAGAGCGGGTAGAAGTGGAAGAGAATGTACAAATTATTTGATCTTGGATAGTCTGCCTTTTGACAAATATATTGCGATTAATCCGAACTGGCTCTTTGAAAGCGGAAGTGAAAACGCAGTCATTGATAAGAATAATCTATTAATAGAACTGGCTCACATACGTGCTGCAGCAGCTGAAATACCATTAACGCTGGATGATATTTCGCTTTTCCCAGATTTAGGAGAAACCATTCCTGTTTTAATTCGGGCAAATGAACTAACCAGTCACAGTGGCAAGTTTGCATGGTCCGGAAATTCGTTCCCCGCAGGAGATTTCAGTTTAAGAAACATTGATAAATCCAGATATAAACTGATTAATAAGGAAAACAATAAAGAAATTACAGAAATGGATGAAATGCAGGCATTCCGTGAAATTCATAGGGGAGCAATATATATGCATGATGGTGTGCAGTATCAGGTCATAAAACTTGATTTAGAAAGTAAGACTGCATATGCCATACCGTTTAATGGAAACTATTATACAATGCCGGGAAGCAATACGAATATCAAGATTATTCAAGGCAGTAAAGAAATGGATTATAAACGTGTCAAAGTTGCTTTTGGTGATGTAAATGTGGATGAAATAGTTTATATGTATAAAAAACTACAATTCCACAATCATCAAAATCTGGGATTTGAACAGTTAGAAAAACCATTATCAAAGGATTATGATACTGAAAGTACATGGATAAAAATTCCTGATAATGTGGTTAAGGTCTATAGACGTCTGCTTCAAGAGAGTCAGAATGGACAGCTGATAAGAAATAATCATTTTGAAGGATTGTGTTATGCAATAAAAAATGCAGCTATGATGGCCACCATGACAGAACAGGAAGATATGGGCGTTGCAATGTCAAATAATGCAATTGAAATAAACGAGAATTTTCAAGATGCTGTTTATATGTTTATTTATGATAAATATATAGGTGGTCTAGGATACTCAGAAAAAGTATTTGACCTTGTTGCACAGATTATTGAAAATGCTGTTAAAATGGTGGGTGGATGTAAATGTGAAAGTGGTTGTGCGGCATGTATCGGGGACTATAAATTAGATAAAGCCATGGTTTTGTGGGGACTACAGAATTTATTAGAAGAAATAGAAGCTCCAAAAGATATCAAGTTAGTGGAATATGTCCCAACAACATTTATAAAAAAGCCATTTCAATTTAGTCAGTTACAGGAAAAGTGGAAAGAATTTTGTGCGTATCTGAAGGAAAATGGAGACACATTTGCAGCATTTTTAAGTACTATTCCAGAAGTGGAGATAGATAATAATGTTTTAATCTTAGTGACCAATAATGCGTTTTATAAAGAATGGATCATGGAAGATACCAATAAAAGAAGTTTAATCAATATTATTTCATTTTATACAGAAGCCACCGTAGGGATTGACTTAAAAATCAGACTTGATATGACTGACAGTGACAGAACAGATGTGAAAAATAAATTGCATAAAAGATATGAAAATCTTGTGGAATAGGAGGATTTCATGGATTATGAGAAAAAATTAGAAATACTGAATCAATATCAGAAAGAAGCAGTATTAGATGAAAGTGATGCTTGCATAGTAAATGCAAATGTAGGAAGCGGGAAAACAACAGTACTAATTTCAAAGATTATATACCTGCATTATGCAAAAAAAGTCAGTTATAAAGATATGATTGTATTAGCCTTTACCAATAAAGCGGCCAATGAAATCAAAGAAAGGCTAATTGCTTCTGACAACAGTATTCAGATGGAAGAATTAGAGACATGTGGAACATTTCACAGTGTGGCACTTCATCTACTGAGAAGTATACTGCCTGTGGAAAAACTGGGGTATACAAAAGATTTTCTGGTAATAGAACCAGAAGAAGAATTAGATATTGCCATGCAGATTATACGGTCAGAAAAGCTTCATATAAAATATAAGAACCGGTTAAAAAAACGGCTGGAACAGGCAATGTCCATTCAGAAGGAAGATCAAAAGATTTCACGATATAATGATGATATATATAAATTGGTTAAGTTGCTGCAAGAAGAAAAAATCAGACAAAACAAAATGTCATTCTCAGACTTACTACAAACAGCCAATGTTTTACTAGATGATGCTACGACAGAATTAAAGTGGATTATTATTGATGAGGTTCAGGACAGTGATAAACTACAACTTGATTTTATTGATAAATTAAAAAGCACCAATACTAGATTATTTGCTGTAGGTGATCCAAATCAGGTTATTTATAGCTGGCGTGGAAGTGCATTGAATGTGTTCTATACATTAAAGCATAAATATAATGCAAAAGAATTGTCTCTTCCAATTAATTACCGTTCCAGTAGTTCTATTTTAGAAGCGGCAAAGTGCTTTCTGCAAAATGGAAGCAATCTGACTGGAATACGTGAACCTGGAAATAAAATAGTAGTGAAAAATCAGTATAATCCATTTAATGAGGCCTGTTACCTGGCAGATAAGATTAGGGAAATACATAGCCTGGGGGTGCCATATAAAGAGATTGCTATTTTTTATCGGTTACAGAATCAGTCTCAGGTTTTTGAAGATGTATTTATGAAAAATAAAATTCCATACGAAGTGTCATTGAAAAAAACTATACGTGATATACCTGTATTAAATTGGATGATTAAGCTATTGCGCTTTTCGGTGAATCATAATGATTTGTCATCAGGAATTTATGTTCTTAGCAATAAGGATTATGGGGAAAAAATAACAGAAAAAGAAGCAGGTAAAATAGTAAAAGAGCAGGAAGCAGATAAATCGGAGTTATTTACAAAAATGCAGGAGTTTGTTAGTAAATGCTCTGAAATAACGAAATCAGAGGAACTCTATAATTATTTTCAATTTGATAAGTATATCAGACCAACGGCTTCTACTTACAAAGAAGATAAAGATTCCATATGTACTTTGCAGGATATTATTCTAGAGTATGTAAAAGAAAAGCAAATGACGTTTTTGAATGGGCTTACAGATTTTATCAATTCCTCTGCATTATATGGTGTGAATATTTTGCAGAAAGATATAAATAGTGATACAGATTCTGTTAAGTTCATGACGTTACATGCTTCTAAGGGATTAGAGTTCTCATATGTGTTTATTACAGGGGTTAATTACGGTCTGATTCCATTACAGACGAGAGACATGGAAGAGGAGGAAGAGGAAGGTCGATTATTTTTTGTAGGAATTACCAGAGCGAAAGATTATCTAGAGCTTTCCTATTATACAAATCCGGATTATTACAGAGCAAAGCCTGGAGAAAGCAGATATATTCATATGATTCCACCACACTTAATACAGAATGATGCGGTGAAAAGTTCAACAACGAATTTACAGGAACTTAAGAAACAGATTCAGGAGGCAAAAGAAGAAGAAAACAAAGAGGAGACATCCATTGAATCAGTAAATCCCATATTACAAAAACAAGTAAGTCATAAGAAATATGGAATAGGAAAAGTTCTTAAAGAAGATGAAATGATGATTGAAGTGGAATTTGAAAATTATGGAGTAAAAGAATTTATGAAAGCATTTAGTGAGCTGGAATTTTTATAAACAGAGTTCTTTGTTTATGTATGCCATCAGATTGATAGAATCTGGTGGCATTTTTGAATTCATTACAGCGAAAGAGGATTTACTTATTTTGATACGGCTTATATGTATCATAATTTTACAAGTAAATTATCTGGATTGGGAGAATGAAAGTATTCAGTCTGGAAAATGTTATGAAGTGGCAAAGAAACATAATAAGCCTGTTATCGTTATGGAACCGATTTAAGGTGGTACATTGGCAAAAGTACCTGAGGAAAATGAAGCCATTGCAATACCTTGTACCGCATGTCAGTACTGTGTGGATGGATGTCCAAAGAAGATTGCAATACCAAAATACTTTGCACTATATAATGCTGAAAAACAGGCATTAAATCAGGGATTCTCAACACAGAGCGTATATTATGCTAATTATACCAAAACATATGGTAAGGCATCTGATTGTATTGAATGTAAAAAATGTGAGAGAAGCTGCCCACAGCATATTGAGATTACAAAATACTTGAAACAAGTAGCAAATACATTTGAAAATTAGAAATAGAGAACAGCTAGATAAGGAAAAATTTATGAAAATATTATTAGTTAACGGAAGCCCCCTGAAAAAGGGGGTACCTGTACAGCATTTCAAGAAGTGGTGAAATCACTGAATGCAGATCTGCCAACTTTATTCGGTAAAGACGCAATTTTCCCTTTTTCGAGGGCTTGACTTGGAACTAACTCCAAGTACTAATAATATTAAATAAAGGAGGTAAAATCGTATGACAATTGCAGAAGTAAGTGAAAAATTTAATCTTTCCCAGGATACACTCCGCTATTATGAACGCATCGGACTGATTCCGAATGTGAATCGCAATAAAAGCGGAATAAGGGATTATACGGAAGAAGACTGCAGGTGGGTAGAATTTATCAAATGTATGCGAAGTGCAGGTCTTCCGATTGAAGTACTGATTGAGTATGTTGGACTGTTTCAACAGGGTGATGGGACCATTGAGTCGAGAAAAGAACTTTTGATCGAGCAGCGTAAGCAGTTAATAGCAAGAATGGAAGACATGCAGAAATCGTTAGAACGTCTTAATTATAAAATAGAAAGATATGAACAGTCGGTGGTTGAAAAAGAAAAAGAGCTGAAAAGATCGGAGGATTAGTTGGTAGGATAAAAAAGTCAACAGAATATGAACCAAAAGGACGCAATATTCTTAAAGTCTGAAGCAAAAGTATTAAAGGAGTACTCTTGAACGAAGTACTCCTTTAAATTTGTATTTAATACATCCACCAAGGTCTATAAGGCATATGCATCATAGGTCTACGTCTTCTGCGGCGTCTGCGTCTTCTACGTCTCCTACGACGGCGAGGATCGGGATCAGAATCCGGGTCATCATCGTAACCATCGTCAAAAGAATCGCTATATCCATCATCGTATCCAGCATCATAACCATCATCATAATCATAATCATCATAGTCGTCATCATAATCATAACTCATATCATCCATCATCTGACGGCGTATTGGTTGAGACATATGTGGGTTAGGTTTCATAGTAGGATAATTAGTCCCAGGGGAATATGGTGACATAGAAGGCAACTTATTATATCCTTCATTATTTATATTATTATTAACAGAAGGAACTGGATTAGCATTAATAGAATGATTGGATCGACTTTGATAAATTTCTTCGTTGGTATCTATGTCATCCTCTGGATTTCCATTGTAAGTATAATACATAATTACCTCCATAAAATTTACTACATAAATATGTTATGTAAAATTATAAAATTAGTTACAATAATGTAATAAAATAATAAATCAAATTATAACGCATCTGCATAGTATGTACTGTTGGAAAAAATTGCAGGAGGTTTTTATGTATCATAATAAATATACGACACCTAAAGCAAAGCATGACAGTTCAATGATTCAACCTATGATGCCAAATATTGAGTACTTATTTAGAGGAGAAGAATTCCAAGAGAATAAAATAAATAATATAAACATAACTTCACCTATGCAGCAAAATATTATTCCACCTTCACAACAAAATACTATTCCATCTGTACAACAAAATGCAGTTGCACCTGTACAACAGATGCCTAATGTAGGAAATGTGGAGCAAAAAATGCCAAACGTAAATGCCAATTCATCAAAAATGGATATGAAAAAAATAAAAACAGATGCAGAAAAAATTGTAAAAATGTTTGAACAAAGTAATCCAGATATTCTAAATGCATTAATAAATTGTAGTATATCAGTATTTGCAGCAAGAAAGTATTTGTGTAAAGTTGTTGAAATGACACTTATGCATCATCATAAAATGCATAAAACTAAAAAATAATTATAGAATGAAAAAAGGATTTAGATTAGTTTCTAAATCCTCTTTTTATGCGAAAAATATACATAATGATAACATGAGATAACCATAGATTAGTTTTAAGTTATAAGCTTTAGTGAACAAGACAAGAAATAGAATAATAAATTAATTGACATTAATAAAAATATTACTTATAATTTGATTGAATAAATGTTCAATGAAAAGAGAGGTTAATATGCCAAAAACAGAAGAACAAAATCAAAAAATATTAGATAAAAGAAAAGAAGAAATATTAGAAGCTGCTCTGGAGGAATTTTCACGTAAGGGGTACAGCGGTGCTAAAATTTCAGACATTGTAAAGAGAGCCGGAATTAGTCAAGGATTGATATATCACTACTACAAATCAAAGGATGAATTATATTTAGCAGTTATTGAAAAATCTTTAGATTCATCTATGATTTTAAGTACAATTGTAGCACAGTATAATTTAAAGGGATGGAATGCCCTAGTAGCTATGACAGAGTGGATAATACAGTGGCTTAAAAGTGGAGGAGAAGGAAAGCTGCGTTTCTTTTTTATTCAGCAAGCAGCTATGCTTGAGCCTAAGCCGGAAGGAGTAAAGCAGGCACTTGCCAAATCAATGCGCATGAATGAATTTACAGCAAATTTGATTAAAGAAGCTCAAGAAGAGGGAATGGTTATTGAGGGCGATCCTTTAAAGATTACATTCTTATATTGGGCTCTGATTCATGGAATAATAATGAATTATGCTACTATAGAAAATATAGGGTTAGAGCGTGTTGGCACTATACCCGAAGCAGATATTATTTTAAGAATTATAAAAAAATAAAGCTAGTATTCACTAGCTGTTAATTTAGAATGATTATTGAATGAATATTTAATCTAAAACATAGGAGGAAATTAAATTATGAAAAAAGTAACAATTATTGGCGCAGGTATATCAGGATTAAGTGCAGGAATATTTGGTAGAAAATTGGGGTTCGATACTGAAATCTATGAAATGCATTCTATACCAGGCGGAGAGTGTACTGGCTGGAACAGAAATGGATATCACTTTGATAATTGCATACATTGGCTTACGGGGACAAAGAAAGAAACAGATTTATACAAAATATGGAGTGAATTAGGGGCCTTAAAAAATACAGAAGTATATAATTTTGATTATCTTTTTTCAGTAAAACATAATAACCAAACTCTCTATTTATATAAAGATATAAATAAACTTAAACAACATCTTCTTGAAATATCTCCAGAGGATAGGAAAGAAATTTTAGAATTTATTAACATAGTAAAGAAAATACAAAAATTAACTATGCCAACGAAGAAGCCTATGGATATGATGAATTTTTTTGACTATATTAAGCTTTCAAAGGATTTTGGAGCCTTTAGTAAACATATCATTCAGTTAAATAAACTATCTATAGAGGAATATTCAAGTAAATTTAAAAGTACAATCATAAGAAGAGCTTTTATAGAAGGCCTTCCAAATGGATATAGTTCAGCAGCATTATTTTTTGAATTAGGTACATTCACTTCAGAAAATGGAGGATGGCCTAAAGGTGGATCTTTAGCCATGGCTTTAAGAATGGAAAAAGAATATAAGGCTTTAGGTGGGAAGATAAGGTATAATTCAAAGGTTAAAAGAATTATAATAGAAAATGGAGCAGCTAAAGCTATAGAACTTGAAGATGGAGAAATCATTAGTGGCGACTATCTTATTCCGGCAGTTGATGCCAATATGTTAATGAACAATTTCTTAGAAAACAAATACAGAGATAAGGTCTTTGATACTCAGTTTAACAATCCTGAAAAATATCATATTCACAGTAGTGTAAATATAGGTCTTGGAGTGAAATGTGATCTATCAAAAAGAGATCACTCAGCTTCCTTTGAGGTTGAGCCCTTCAAGTGCGGAGAACTTATGGTCAATACAATTGGAATAAAGCATTATTGTCATGAGGAGAGCTTTTCTCCTAAAGGATGTTCTGTAATAAGAATCAATATTTTGTGTAATGATTATGACTATTGGAAAAATTTAAAGAAAAATGACAAAAATCAATATTATGATGAAAAGGAAAATATAGCAAAAGAAATTATGCTGAGAGTAGAAAAAATATATCCTGAAACAAAAGGTAATTTTGAAGTCTACGATGTATGTACACCAGTTACCTATGAGAGATATTGTGGAGCATATAAAGGTGCTTGGATGGGATTTGACTTAACTCCTAAAGTTAAAAACCTGATGCATAAAGGTAGAATTAATGGAATCGATAATCTTTATACAGCAGGTCAATGGGAAATGATGCCAGGCGGGTTACCATCGGCTTGTCTTGCTGGGAAATGGGCAATACAAAGAATTTGTAAGAAGGAAAGGATAAAGTTTACATTCAAATACTGATTTGTTACAAATTATTACATAATGTATAAATATAAAAAGTTACAACATACTAACAGTATATAGTTATATAAATAAAATATTAATAGAGGATGTGTTTTAAAGTGAGAAGGCTTAAAACTTTTAATAAGACAGCTATTATACTGTTAGCTTTTGCTATCACACCATTTTTGTTTGCCGGATGTGGTAATAAAAACCCTTCAAGTTATCAAAATTCAGCGCAAAATTTAATTGGAAAAGAGCCTAATAAAGACCAAGTTAAGAAAAGTTATGATGCTACCCTTCAAACATTAGTAAATGATGCTACAATAACTAAGGATCAAGCCGCTGCTGTGTTGAATTCTCTTATGGCAAACATAGGTAATATCGGTGAAGAGAGCAGAGAAAAACAAAGAGATAGTTTAAATAAATTAGTAAATGATAAAGTTATTACACAGCAGCAAGCAGATAAGATAATAAATGCTTTAAAATTGAATAAGTAGTTATGTTGTGTTAAGAAAAATTAATTTATCTTAAAGCAATGGTTACAATATTGAAAAGAAATTGTAATAACTTATTGATATTATGATATAGACATGAAATAATCCTTATTTTGCACTGACAGAAATGTTGGTGTATTTTTTTATAATAAATCTTGCAGAATACGTTTACAAATCAAAGAAAAAATACTATAATTTAGTAGAAGAATTTATACCCCAAAATAGAAATATATATAGAAAAAGCATTAGTAGAAATACTGATGCCTTTTTTGTTTAAACTATATTAATCTATAATTTAAGTCAATATACACAACATTTTACCGAATCGAAAATAATAAAAGGAATAAAGTTATTAATAATACATAAACTCTTAGAAGATTATGCGAAAGGAATTTATTTTATATGAGTGATTTCAACCCTCATGACTTTGAGAAAATACTAAATAATATAAAACATAAAACAAGTACTTTTGTTGAATGCGATACTGTAAAACCAATTGAAAGTAACCTTAATACTAAAAGCATGATGTTTAAGTCTAAAAACAATACTAAAAAAGATGGAATGATTATAGTTGGAGAAGATAAAGGTTTAATTGCAGTAGATATAAGTGGAGCTGATAATGCTGTAAGAAGTTTTGTTCTCAGAAACCAGTATGACATAGATGGAATTAATAATATAATTATATGGTTTAAAGAGAATTATGCATTAGAAGAAAGTCTTATTAAATAGGTTTCTGCTTCATCTTTAAATAATTCCATTACAGTTGTTATGACTTAATAAAAATGTTGAAAGGAATCGTTAATGCGGTTCTTTTTTAATGGGAAAATATATAATTATACAAGTTATCTTAATGTTCTCTTAACATTAAATCTGATAAAATATTATATTGGGACTTTTAAAATTTAAAGAAGGTGAGAATATGAATTTATTAATAGTAGAAGATGATAAAGAACTATGTGCTTTATTAAAAGACGGTTTAAAAAAATATAATTATATATGTGATACTGCCTATGATGGGGAAGAAGGGTTGTATTATATAGGAATAAATGAATATGATGCAATAATTCTAGATATAAATTTACCTAAGATTGATGGAATAACCCTCTGCAAAACTGTAAGAGAAAAACTTATAACAACACCAATAATAATGCTGACAGCAAGGACAGATACAGAGGATAAAATAATTGGGCTGGACAGCGGGGCAGATGACTATTTAGGAAAGCCCTTTGCACTTAAAGAATTGAGAGCCAGACTACACGCTTTAATCAGACGTAATTATAATAAGCCTTCCAATATAATTAAAATAGGAGAATTATTCATAAATACTAAGGAAAAAACAGCAGCGTTAAATGAAGAAGAAATTGAATTAACTGCAAGAGAATATGATATTTTAGAATTATTATGTTATAATTACCCAGGAATTTTGTCATCAGAGAAAATAATCGAACATGTATGGGGAGCAGAAAGCAACGAATTTTCTAATGTCATTAGAGTACATATTACCAACTTAAGGAGAAAATTAAAAGATAGTAATGGCGAAACTTTAATTGAAACATTGAGAGGAAAGGGATATAGAATATGCTTAAAATAAGAAATAGAATAGCATTATTATATAGCTTGCTTACTATTGCTTTAATCATTATTTGTGTAATTTTATTTTACTGCTTTTTAAAAATAAATATCGATAGACAGCCTATACTATCAAGTATTATATCTAATAAATCTTATAATGTATCTATACCAAAAGAGAAAGGAGCAAAAGCTAATGATGCAAATAATAAGATTACCATAGCTTTAAAAGATAATAGTATTAACAATAGCATAGGAAAAGATTTATATTCTAAAAACTCTCTTCTTATGATTCTAGATAAAGATAATAATGTCCTTTATTCAGAACATTTACCAAATAATTTTGATGAAAATCTAATAAATAAAGCTTACGGAGCCAAAGGTATAGAATCGAATTTTAAAAATATGAATGAAAATGATATTATAAATAATCATAATAAAAATAATATACTTATTATTTTAGATGAAAATAACAAAGTTATTCGCTATCAAATATTACCTGATGATTTTCGTCTATATAACGGTGAAAACTCCTCAAAGGTTATAAATCTCACTTGGGAAAATTTTCAAAATATATTTATGAATATTCTTTACCAAAGAATTATTTTAGTTATTTTGATAGTAATAGCTATAATTTTAGTGATAAATTTTATTTTAAGCAGACAATATGCTTCCTTTGCATTAAGACCCTTAATTGAATTTACAGGTAAGGTTAAAAGGCAGAAAAATTTTGAAACTATAGAACTTATTGAACCCACAAAAACTAAAGATGAAATTTATGATTTAACAGTGGCTTATAATGAGGCTTTAAGTAAAGTCAAATTATCCTACGAAAACCTGCAAAGATTAAATTCCTATGTCTCCCATGAACTTAGAAATTCCTTAGCAGTTTTAAGAGCTAAAATAGAAATCGGAGAAGATACTAAGGAAATTACACAATATATAGATAGCTTAAATGGAGTTATTACTGATATTTTAGCTATGTCCACTTCCAGTTTATCCAATAATGAAGAGACAGTAGATTTAGCTTTAGTCTGTGCCAAGATAGTTGATGAATATACTGTAATTTTCAACAATATAAAATTTAATATGCCGGAAGATGGTGTTGAAGCAATTAAGGGAAAGGAAATCTGGATAGAAAGATGTATTGTTAATCTTATTGATAATGCTATGAAATTTGTAGACAAAAATAAAACTAATAATGAAATAAATATCCAGGTTTCAGAAGATGACACAAATATCATTGTAGAAGTTTATGATAATGGTATTGGTATTGATGCGTCTAAATTTCATGAAATATTTACACCTTACTATGGAACTAAAAGGAGAACAAGTACAGGTATCGGCCTTGCCTATGTAAAACATGTAATGGATCTTCATAAAGGTAAAGTGTTAGTTGAAAGTAAGAAAGGGGAATATTCTAAATTTTCTTTAGTATTTTTTAAGTAATAATACATTTACATAAAATTAAGATATATCAATGCTTTGAGGGATTACTTGCCGAGTCAAAGTTAAAATTTTTATATTATTCTAAACTATATAATTTCAAATTTATAAATGGCTAAATAATGTTTCTTATAGATTTGGATATGAATTTTTATTAATAGATTTTTTGTGATATAAATTACATAATTTATACTCCTGAAATTTGTAATTTCAGTATAGCTAACAAACAATGCTATAGGAATTACGAATTTTAGGAGTTTTTTATTTATGCATAATAATACCATCTTAACGTTATATTAACATTTCATTTGCTAATATAAAGACAACAAACAAAAATATTAAGAAGGTGAAGTAATGAAGAGAAAAAAAATTATATTATTTATAACCCTACTAATAATTATATCAGTTCTAGGTATTTATCCTGTAATAAATAAGAAAAATTTAAACTCCAAAGAGAGTAATACTTTAAAAATCTATCTTACAGGGAAAAATGGGAAATATGATAACAGGATGAAGGTGATTATTGATGAATTTGAAAAAAAATATCCTAATATAAAAATTGAAAAGGTAATAGTTGACAATAGTTTTGGAAATGAACAATATGCAAAAAAAATGCTTACAGATACTTTAGCAGGAAATGGTCCAGATATATTAGTTTTAGATAATATGAGTACAATAAATCTAGAAAAATCTGAAATGCTTCTAGATTTAAAACCTCTTATGGAACAGGATAAAGATTTAAAAAAAGAAGACTATAATACAAAAGTTATTGAGGCAGGCTTATACAATGGTAAACAGTTAATAATGCCTTTAGATTATTATATTAATGAATATATAACCACTGAACAGCTTTTAAAAGATAACAATATTAAATTGGAAGATAAGTACTCTCTAAAAGATTTTATGAATGCATTGGGTGGATATATTTCTTCAATAAATGGAAATAAAAATAAATTTCTCTTTGCCACGCCAATGAATATAGGAGATTTTTTAGCCAGCAGTGGTGAAGAATTTATTGATTACAACAATAAAAAAGTATATTTTGATAAACCAGAATTTAAAGAAATAATAGATAATTATAAGAAGATTTATAAATCATCTAAAAAGTCAGCAGACATTTCAGGTTATTTTGGCACTAATGGTTTTGAAGATTTAAAAAATGAGAGTGCTTTATTTTCAAATGACCCTCTTATTATAAACGATACTTTCTTTGAATATGAATCTCTAATAAGTCAAGTTATGGGAGAAACACAAATTATAAATAGTATGCCAAGCTACAAAGGAGATGATAAACCTACTGCTATCATTGACCGCTCCTTAGCAATTAGTAAAAATTGTAAAAATAAATCGGCAGCATATAACTTTATAAAAATTGCTATTTCTGAGGATATACAATCATCACCTAATTTGTATTCCTCTATACCAGTTAATACAAAGGCTATAAAAGATTTGAAGCAGCAATATATGAATGAAGTAAATAATATTTTTCAATTGCCTTTCATTAAAACAAAAATAGTAAAGCAGCCATTATCTGATAATTTGCAAAAATATTACAGCAAGGTAACAGATAATATACAAAATGCTGTGATTACTGATTACGAAGTAGATCAAATAATGATGGAATCTTTGACTCCATATTTTGAGGATAAGTCATCTTATGAAACTTGTGTAAGAGCTTTAGAAAACAAAATCAAATTATATCTTAATGAGTAAAGGAGCTAATGTAATGAAAAGTAAAAAAAATATAAAAATTGTGATAAGTGTAGTTAGTCTGGTTATTTTGATGTTTGCAGCAGGATGTTCAAATACAAATACAAATAAAAATTCTGGCAATCAACAATCTTCAGCAACCAGTGGAAATTCCGAAAATAATAAATCTTCCAATGCAGCATCACCAGATGACGAAGCAAAGAATGCAACCCTAAGCGGCACAGTAACAAAAACAGATGGAAACAAGATAACTATTATAAAAAAAATAGAAAATAAGAATGGATCAGCATCAGCACCTAAAATAGGATCAGCAGAAGCGGCTAAAAATATGGTTACGTTTGAAGTTTATAATAACACTGCTGTAATTGTAAGAACTGTAACTGGCAAAGGAGCGGCGAATTCAGTTGGAAAAGATACAACTGGCTCCATATCAGATATTAAAGTGGATTCATTTGTAGACGTGTGGACTAAAAAAGATGGAGATACAGTTACTGCTACAAAGGTAATAGTATATATATTTAATTAAGAAACGCTGGAGTAATAATATCACCAATTAAACATTATTTTTAACAAGTAAGGGAGGGAATAGAGATAGTGAATTACAATAAGCGAGAAAGCATAATAGGCTATATTTTCGCAGCTCCATCCATAATAGGATTTCTGTTATTCTTTGGAATTCCTTTCATAATAAGTTTGGTGTATTGTTTTACACAAGGAGCTGGAAATGTAGAGTATGTTGGTTTTAAAAATTTTATAGATTTATTTAATAATAGCGCCTTTCAATTAGCAGTTAAAAATACATTGTTATTTAATTTAATAAGTGTACCATTAGTTATTATAATATCTTTAGGAATCACTATTATTTTGAATAGTAAGATAAAAAGAGGTTCCTTCTTTAGAACGGTATTAACTTTACCACTGGTTATTCCTGTAGCCTCTGTAGTGCTTGTATGGCAGATATTCTTTGCTCATACAGGTACTGTTAATCAGCTGCTTTCTAAACTAGGTATTGTTGGACCGGATTATCTTAGTACAGGCTGGTCATTTTTTATTCTTGTTTTACTTTATGTATGGAAAAATTGCGGCTACAATATGATAATATTTCTTGCAGGACTAAACAATGTACCAAAGGAATACTATGAGGCAGCAGCCATTGACGGCTATGGAAAGGTGGGCATTTTTTTTAATATTACTTTACCGTTAATAGTTCCCACCATATTCTTTGTATTTATAATTTCACTTATAAATTCATTGAAAATTTATAGAGAGGCCTACCTGCTTTCAGGACAATATCCTGATTCGAGCATTTATATGCTGCAGCATTTTATAAACAATAATTTTGCCAATTTAAATTATCAAAGACTTTCCACTGCATCAGTTATAGTTTTTATTTTTATATCAATTTCCATTTATTTTTTATTTAAATTGCAGAACAAATATGATGTATAAGGAATGATGATCATGATAAAAGAAATAAAAGAAAATATATTTTTAAAAGTAATTAAATACTTAATCTTAATTATTTTTACTGTCTGTGCCTTACTGCCAGTAGTATATATGATCTCTAGTTCATTTATGGGTATGGCACAAGTTAATCAATCACTTTCAGATTATAGCTTTCATATTGTTCCAGACTCCTTTACACTAATTCAATATTATGAAGTTTTTCTTAGAAGTCCTGAATTTTTATTGAAATTTTGGAATTCTATAATACTTACACTACCTACAGTCATTGGACAAATAGTAATATCTGTTTTAGGAGCTTATGCTTTTGCAAAGATAAAATTTCCATTTAATAAACCTATATTTTTTATGTTTATTTTACTTATGCTAATGCCCTATCAGGTAACTCTTATACCAATATATATTATTCTCAAAAAGATGAATCTAGTAGGGAGCTATGCTTCAGTAATACTTCCAGGAATGTTTTCAACCTTTGGTGTATTCTTATTAACACAGTTTATAAAAGCTATTCCGGATGAACAGTGTCAGTCTGCAAAGGTTGATGGAGCTAATCATATTCAAATATTATTTAAAATTATATTGCCTCAATGCAAAGGTGCTGTGGCTTCGCTTGCCATACTCAGCTTTTTAGATAACTGGAATATGATAGAACAGCCTTTAATTTTGCTGGAAAATACAAAACAACCAATGTCTATTTTTTTATCACAAATTAATCAAACAGAACTTAGAGTAGCTTTTGCAGCAGGAGTACTATTTATGATTCCATCAATACTTATATTCTTAAAAGGGGAAAAAGAACTGATGGAAGGAATACAGCATCTTGATTTAAAATAGGAGGATTTATATGAATAAAAGAAATAAGATTATTAATATAATTATTATAATTTTCATTAGCATTATAGTTTTCTGCACATATTTTTCTAAAACAATAAAAAATATGCTGCTTCCTGAAGTTAGTGTGGTTACTTTAAAGTCAGGGACCATAGGAAATAATTATCAGACAGAAGGAACTATAAAATATGCAAATACTCACAAAATTTATGCTATGAATAATTGGAATGTTAAAGACGTTCTTGTAAAGATAAATCAAGAGGTTAAAAGGAGAGACGTTTTAGCCAAAGTAGATAATGATGCAATAACTTTAAGTGAAAGAGAAGAAAAAGCAACAATAATAAACCTTCAAAATCAAATAGAAGCTTTAAAAAATACACCTAATCCTGATCAGAATAAGATTAATGAATATCAATTTCAATTGGATACGGAGAATATGAAATATAAACAGATTCGCAATGGATTAACTTCAGATGGAAGTATATTGTCAGACATAGATGGTAAAATAGTAGCTATAAATTCACAAAATGGAGCTCAAAATCCATCCTCTAATAAATCATCAAATAGTAGTACAGTAGCAGGTAATAATGCATTGTTTGAAATTGCAGGCAGCCAGCCTGATTTTCTCGTTAATTGGACTAATACTTCTAATGATGCAAAAAATATTGCAGTAGGTGATAAAGTAAACATTATAGCCTCCAGCAGTGACAATAATAATTCAGCAAAGCAATTAACTGCCAACGTTTTACAAAAACAATATAATGATCAAACAAATCAATATGAATTTTCTGCTAGTATAGATGGTAAACCCAATCTTAAAGAAGATGATAATGTTACTATAAGTACTATAGACAATACAAAAAGATATGATAGCGTAATACCAAAAAGTTGTTTAAGTCAAGAAAATGGTTTGGATTATATATTTGTTGTGAATCAGAAAGGTGGAGCATTAGGATTCTATGAATATGTTCAAAAAGTTCAAGTACAGGTGGTAGCTTCAGATGATGAAAATTGTTCTATTAAGCCCGCCAATGGAACATCAATATCAAGCAATCTTGGTATTGTCATGAGCACCTCCAAAGCTATAGATGACAATTCAGAAGTTAAATTAGATACAGGAAATTAGTAGAGGTGATTTTGTGAATATAAAAAGAATCATAAAGCTAAAATTTATAATAAGTTTGATTGTATTAATTATTCTGATTATATTTAGTACTTATTTTAATTTAAATTTAAACAAAAATGTTTCTAATATATTGGAATACAAAAAAACAAATAAAAGTTTAAGCACAAATGACAATGGCATAACCTTCGCAGAACTTAATAAGGTAAAGGAAAAATATAAAGAATTTACCTTTACAGGCTACAAGGAAACTCTGTGTGATGTAAAGAATAAATACGGCAATTCACCTGGTAAAAAAATAAAAACAAAAATGGTGTTAACAGATGAAAACTATTTTAGTTTATATCCTTATAAAATGATAGAAGGTGGCAAAATTGACTTCTTATCCGTAGAAAACGGAAACAAGGTCGCAGTAATAAGTGATATTTTAGCCAATAATCTATTTAAAAGCACTAAAGTAATTGGGGACATAATTACTTTAAATAATGAAAATTATAAAATTGTTGGAGTATACAAAGAAAATCAATCCTTTATTTACAGTACCTCAGAAGATGGCTATGAAAGGATATATGTTCCATATACCTCCTATACCACAAAGGATAAAAATCAAAGTTTATTTTTAGATATATTTTCAACTAGGGAAACAGTAAAAGTCACTTATAAGAACATTAATAATAATTTGATTAGAACGCTGGGAGGAAACTTATCCTTATATAACATGATTAATTATACAACACTAAAGAAAATAAGTTTTCAGTATGCACAAATACTGTATTTTATAATAGGTATTTGTGGGATTATTTTTTTAATAAAAATAGCATTAAAATATTTTAAAGTCCTAACAGTATTTTTTAAAGAGAAACTTAAAACTAATTATTTTAGTCAGATATTAATAAATAATAAGAAGGAAATTTTGTTTACTTCTTCAAAGATACTATTATGTTTAGCCAGTATAGTTATAATTTTTAATCTAATAAAATTTAATATAACTATTGATAATAAATACCTGCCAAATGACAATGTTTTCGATATAAGTTTTTATAGAAAAACTATTATAGATAATATGCAGCTTAGAAATGCCAATGAAAGTGGCTTTAGTAATGTTTATGACAGATATATAACTGATGTAACTAACATAGAAAAGATAATTCTTTTAGGAGAAATAATAACTTTTGTTATTCTTATCATAGATGGAAGATTATTATTAATGGTAAAAACAAAAAGAAAGCAAGAATGAATAATAGAATTTTAATTATAAAAAGAGCTCTTTAAAAATTAGCTCAAAAATTCCTGTTAATAACTACTTTAGATTGTAATATTACTCATTATTTTTATAAACCTTACATTTTAATGATATTTCTTTATAGCGTAATTTAAAATTTTTACCTCTAATAGCAGATATAGCAATAAACCATACCATTATATTTAAAATTAATAAAATTATAAACAAAATATTTTCACCTCCGTGTTTATTTTTTTAAATAATTTGATATAATAAAGGTAAGGGAGCCATTGGCTTCAAGTGTTGATATAAATTTAATCGGAAGATAAGTAGCTGTAACTACTTATCTTCTTCTCTTTTGGAACCTATCTTTAATTGCAAATCTTTTATCGTTAATTGTATTTCAATAGGGTGTTTAGAATTACATATTATAATTAACCCAATCAGTACTGTTACTGATAAGATTACATCTCCCATGTATTTCTCCATAAGGCTCACCCCCTCATTGGTTACTTCCATTCACCAATAGCTCCCTATAGTGGGAGTGAACCTTCATATCAACTACACCAATAATTTTCATTTATTATTATACCATAAAATACATTTTATAATCTTTATTTTAGATTTATCTAATTTTTCTTTTTTAATGTTATTTTTTAAATAAATAAGAATATTATAATACCTTGAGAGTTTTAACTAAATAATTTTGAATTTTATTATAAGAATATTATTTATAACAAGATACTGTTTATCATCTTCTTTATTTATCAGTTAATTTCCAATTAAATTACCAGTAAAACAGATACCCTAAAACCTATAGTTGATAAATATTATCATTTGATTATCAATAAGGCAGAATAGGTGAGAACCAAGTGTTTTTATATATACATATATTATAATAAATTAAAAATCAAATCTGTTGAAAATTTCAGCAAATAGAATTTCTAAAATTACATTTGATATGATCAACAAAAAACTTTTTTGATAAAAATTTATTTAAATTCAATATAATAATCACTTATAAAAGAAGGATTTTATCCCCCTCACGTCGAATTATTTATGCGTAAAATAAGAATTTGACGCAGTTAGATATAAAAAAAGATTTTATCTTATTTTTAGGAGGATTAATATGCAATATAATATAAAAAATCTGTTTGATAGCACCATACCGAAACAAGTAAATGACTTTTTAAATTATTTAGGAACAATTCGAGGAAAATCAGAAAATACAATTTACAATTATAAAATTGATCTTATTTTATTTTTTCGTTTTTTAAAACTATACAAAGGTCAAGTAAAAAAAGACGAAGATTTTAACGAAATATTTATCGGAGATATAGATGATGAATTCATTAAAAATATATCGCTTCCAGATTTATATGCTTTTATATCTTTTACAGAAAACTTTAGAAACAACAGCAATTATGCTCGTGCAAGAAAAGTTGCTACATTGAAATCTTTTTTTAAATATTTATCTACTAAAGCAAAAATACTAAAGGAAAATCCTACTTTAGAATTGGAATCTCCTAAGATTCACAGTAGAAATCCTATATATTTAAGTCTAGAACAAAGTAAAGAGCTTTTAAAAGCAGTTAAAGGTGAAAAATATGAGGAAAGGGATTATTGCATATTGATTTTATTTTTAAATTGTGGAATGCGACTTTCAGAACTGATAGGAATAAATATATCAAAGATCAAAAATGATACCCTTTCAATCATAGGAAAAGGCAATAAAGAGAGAACTGTATATTTAAACCACATATGTATTCAAGCAATTAAGAATTATATGATAGTACGAAATGAGCAGCTACCAAAGGTGCTAGAGGAAGACAAGGACGCTCTTTTTTTAAGTAGAAATAATAAAAGAATAAGTAAAAGAACCGTAGAAATTACAGTGAAAAAATACATAAAAAAAGCTAATTTAGATTCTGACAAATATACTCCTCATAAATTAAGGCATACAGCAGCTACTCTTATGTATAAGTATGGTGATGTTGATATAAGAAGCCTTCAGCAAATACTAGGTCACGAAAGTGTATCTACTACTCAGATATATACTCATGTAGATGATGAAAAATTGCGGGAAGCTGTTAAATCTAATCCACTAAATGACTTATAAAAAAATCACCATATTATAATTATTTAATATGGTGATTTTTTATTCACGATACTATACTCTCTTGTTTAACATTTCCTTTTGCTATACTTAATCCTAAATTAATTAATTCATGTTGCGTGAACTTTAATTTTATTCCATTATATTTAATAATATAGCCCTATTTTTTTATTTCCATTTTAGCATGAATTTATCCTATTTTTCTAAATAAATTTTATTCTTGATGTCATTATTTTTGTTTTTTAATAACAAAAAATCCAGGAAATCTTTCTTCAACAACCCTATCTCTCTTCTCTTCATCATCTGACTCTATTACTTCTCGTAGTCCATCAATATCATCTATTAATTCTATATCAAATGGAAGATCATCTTTTTCATCTCTTATATAATCATCATCGTAATCATTTAATAATTCTGCATTTTCGCCATCTTTATCGTCATCAAGATCATAGCCTTGTTCTTGTATCTTTTTTATTTCTTCTGGATCTTCAATAATTCCATCTATCAAAATTGATTTCTTATCACGATCTAAATCAAGACATTTACCACAATTATTACAGGTTTTGCTTTTATCTAAATCGCATTTATCGCAATCACCGCAATCAGTACATTGAAGTGTTGAATCAAAAATACACATTTTACTCATACTATATATTTATCCTTCCTTACTTTAAATTTAAACAATAACATTAACTATAGCATATATATTAGTAAGTATCAATGATTTTTATGTATTTTCATAAATTGTTTTTTATTTTGAAGTTTTAATTAGTTGTCATAATTATTACTTTACATAATATTTAGTATGTAAAGTAATAATTTTTTATAAAAAAATACCGCTTAATTACAGTACTATTTCAGATAACTTTTTCGCTATTTTTTCATTACCAAGTTTATTTAAATGTAATCCATCAATATAATACGTAAGATCAACTTCTCCATTTTCTTTATAAAACATAGAATTAAAATCTAAAACCTTTAGCTAATAAAGCAGCTTCACCAATAGTAGGATGTTCATGTACTGTTAATACCTCATCATATTTTTTATCCGCAATAAATTTTATAATACCACCAGTTTCACCCATTATAAGAGATTTTCCATTTGCAACCAAAGGAAACTTATCAACTTTATAATTAATACCCTTTTGCTTAGCCTGTTCCTCTGTTTATAATCACTAGACTCTTAGGATTATTTTCTAAATTTAAAGCTCCTGTGATGTCAATTACTCCTGTCAATTTACTTCCTTCAACAGGAGGTATAAAAGGTACTGATCCTTATGAAATTATAGCATTATCAAACTTTATTTTTCACTTGAACTATCCAGTTTAGATATTACCAAACTATCCTTTGCTTCAATATTTACAATCTATTTTTGGGAAAATAACTTTCAAAATGGGAATAATTTTCTCAATTTCCCATTCTGAGAGTTACTCTTGTCTTAATAAAAACTATAAATTTTTATTATATTGCAATGACTAAAATTACTTGCTTTTATCCGATGACTACCCACTTTAACGTTCCCCATTACCTACGCCATACTTAGAAGTTGTGACTTGTGGGATGTACACAATTAACTTAAAATGCCCCAGAACCTCCACCGCCACCTCCATAACAATCTCCTCCACCGGAAAAACCACCAAAATCACTACTGCTTCCTCCGCTATCTGAAGTAAAATGATTAATATTACTATCAATATCATCCCATAAAATTAAATTACTATAGAAATATGGATAATAATATAATTCATCTAGATATATATTTTCAGTATTGTTGTTACCATATAATAATTTTTCAGAATAAAATTTAAGAGAATCTTTATCCATATCCAAAGCTACAGCATAAATTAAAATTTCATCAATATTTCTATAATCTAAGACCTTCTTCTGCTCTGCAATATAGTCTTTAATATAATTTTTGTATGCTTTCCACTTGAGCTGTTTGTTATAGGCTTCATTGGTTAATATCCTTTTATTCTCTATCTCGGTAAAAAAGCCTAAACTTTCCCCTTCTTGTATAATCATATCTTCCCAATTCGAATACTGATTTTTAAATTCCCTAGCTTCTTCTCTATGATTTTTTATCATTTCCTGAAGTTTTTTCAAAGAAATTACTCCATTCTCCTCATATATCTGAAACCAGCTTATAAAAAATTTTAAATGTATTGAATCAGGTATATTAGCAGCATTTTGCCTAAACTTAAAATCCTCTAATTTGTCTACATTTTTTGCTGCAAATTTATAATTACCTTTTTCTATACTGTAATATCCTTTCTTACACAGATATAATAGTACCGCAGGTATAACAGATCTAGATATATATTCCTCGTTATACAATAAGCTTACTAAAGCTGGAGATATATCCTCTGGTGGATCAACTAATCTATTCCCATCAAAAAATATATAGCCTTCTCTATAGTCACTAATAGCTTTTTGAAATTTCTTCTTATTTCTTAGATATCTTAAAGACAATACAGAAATTAAACTTACTACAGCAAGTACAGCTATAATAACAGCTGCTTGATCTCCACTATTATTCCTATCATTTGCAAAGCCATCACTTTTTTTAGCATCCTGGTAATTTGTATTTTCTAATCCCTTATTATCGATAGTTAAAAATTCTGAAGGAAAGTGAAGCTTGATTCCTAAAACAGAAGTTAAATTATTACCCTTTATATGTATTCCATCCTGGTCATAATTTGTATTAAATTCATTGCCATCAGTATAAGTCCAATATTTCATTTTATTAAGATCAAATTTAGTATTCATTAAACTCAAATTAAACTCTACTGTTTTAATGGGTATATTATTTTCAACAGTATAGAATTTCCAGTATAATTCCCCTAGATCCTTATATTTTACTGCTGCACTATTAATTCTATAATTTAATATAAATGTTTTAATCTCATTATCACTTTTAGAAAATATCTTTACTTGCGTATTATCATCTGAATCAATTATTTTATAACTATTATTTTCCTCTCCTTGTGAAGAAACTAAATTTGTCATTTTATTATTTTTATCTTTTAAAGCTATATTCTCAATAGTATATCCACTGGTAGCATTTTTTGAAAGGTCTCTATAGAAACCATTAAAATTTCCATGAAAATTATAAGTAAGTTCTTCATGGACTTCTACATCTCCATTTTTAGTTATTTCAGCGTTTATTAGAAGTTTATTAATATCATAACTTTTGTCTTCTGCCTTAACTTTAAAAGGTATCATCAAAATTAATAATAAAATTATTATGGTCAAAAGTTTTTTCAAAATTATCCCTCCATTCCAAGTATAAGTATAACATAAGTTCTAGTATTACACTATATTAATACACTGAATTTAGGCATTAAAATAATATGCTATAATATATAATAAAATATCAATTATTAGAAACAAGGAGTCTGAGTGGAATATGAAAATAGTTTGCATCGGCGACAGCTTAACCTATGGATATGGAGTACATTCCGAAGAATGTTGGGTTGAATTGCTTCACAAAAGTTTAAATATAAAAACTATAAATAAAGGTGTAAATGGTGATACTACCACCGGTATACTTTCACGATCTAATAGAGATATACTGGAGTTAAAGCCCTCTCATGTAATAATTATGGCGGGAACTAATGACCTACTTTTGAATTATTCTCTAGATAATATTATAGATAATATAAAATTTATATTAATGGAAGCTAAAAATAATAGTATACTTCCTATTTTAGCTCTACAACCCCCTGTTATTGATACTCTAGCTAAAATTTATTGGGATAATTATATAGATTATACTAAAGTAAACGGACATTTGTTTCAATACACTGAAAACATAAAAACTTTTACCTACGAAAACAATATTAATGTAATAGATTTCTATACTACTTTTGTAAATAGTAATAATATAGATAATTTATACAGCGATGGAATTCACCCTAATAGTGAAGGTCATAAATTAATGCTTCAAACTATCCTTAACTCACATGCTATTAAATTATAATTTTTACAATTTCAGAACATAAGTTTGCATCATATATAATAATGTGTTATAATTTTCTAAAATACTGTTATAGTTAGAGGTGCAGCAATGTCAAAAGATAATAATAGAGATATTCAGACTGAAATATATGAATTCATAAAGTCTGAAGTTATAAATAAAGGCTATCCTCCTTCTGTTAGAGAAATTTGTGCTCAAGTAGGTTTAAGTTCTACCTCTACCGTACATGGTCATCTTTCTAGAATGGAAAAAAAGGGCCTTATAAAAAGAGACCCTACAAAACCTAGAGCAATTGAACTGCTTAAAGACACAGTTGTAAAAAAGGAGCTTATAGATATTCCAATAATAGGCAAAGTTACAGCTGGTAAGCCAATTTTAGCAGTAGAAAATATTGAGGATTATTTTCCACTGCCACTAGAATATATAAAAAATAATAATGATTTATTTATACTTAAAATATCTGGCGAAAGCATGATAGAAGCTGGAATATATGATAAGGACTTAGCAATCATTGAAAAGGTAAGTTCCGCATCTAATGGGGATATAGTGGTAGCACTGATAAACGAGGAAGCTACCATAAAAACATTCTACAAAGAAAAGGATCATATAAGACTTCAGCCTGAAAATCATACCATGGAACCGATAATTGTTCCCAGCTGTGATATTATAGGCAGGTTAGTAGGTATATATAGACGCTATTAAAAGGTAAGGTAGAAAACAAATTATGCTTTCTACCTTACTTTTTTAATTCACATAAACTTAAATTTCTACGGAATTTACATGGATCGTCCAAATATGGCCGCTGCCATCCTCCGTTTCAAAAAAGCATAAAATCAAAATCTTTTATTAATGTGAAGTATTACAACTGCTAGTCACTATATAAATTTGAAAGAGCTATCATAATACCTATTTTGGCATGATCAAAGGTCAAACCACCCTGTAAATATGCAATAAACGGTTCTCTTATAGGTGCATCTGCTGAAAGTTCTATGGAAGCTCCCTGTATAAAGGCTCCTGCTGCCATTATAACCTGATCTTCATATCCAGGCATATCCCATGGTTCACATTCCACAAAGGAATCAATAGGAGAACCCTTCTGTATTCCCTTGCAAAATTTAATTAGCTTATCCTTATCATTAAATTTTATTGCCTGTATAATATCACTTCTACTGTCATTAAATTTAGGAAGGACTTCAAAACCGGCAAGTTCCATAAGCCTTGCACAAAATACAGCTCCTTTTAGTGCCTCTATTGCCACATGAGGTGCTAAAAATAATCCTTGATATAAAGACCTCATAACACCAAAGGTCGATCCACATTCTCCTCCAATACCAGGTATGGTAAGTCTATAGGAAGCCTGCGTTACATATTCCTCTTTCCCAACTACATAACCACCTGTAGGTGCTATTCCTCCACCTATATTTTTAATAAGAGAACCAGCTGCTAAATCTGCCCCCACTTCTGTAGGTTCCTTTATATCTATAAATTCACCATAGCAATTATCAATAAAACATATTACATCTTCTCTAATAGCTTTTATAAAATCTATTACATTTTTTATTTCTTTAATAGTTAAAGCCTTCCTCCAGCCATAACCAGTGGATCTTTGTATGTGAACTAATTTTATACTTTCATCTTCCTTTAATACCTTTTCTATAGCCTGAAAATCAAATTCGCCCTCTTCATTTAAATCAATTTTTTTATATTTTACTCCATATTCCATAAGAGAACCTATGTTCTTTTCCTTACTTATACCTATTATATTATGTAATGTATCATAAGGAGTTCCACAAATAGAAAGCATAGTATCACCTGTTCTCAAATTGCCAAAAAGAGCTGCCCCAATGGCATGAGTTCCATTTACAAAATGTGGTCTTACAAGAGCACTTTCCGTTTCGAAAACCCTTGCATATACTTTATCTAAGCTATCCCTTCCTATATCACCATATCCGTATCCTGTACTATTAGTAAAATGAGAATCACTTATTCTCTCTTCCTGAAAGGCATTTAATACCTTTAGTTGATTATATTCTCTAATGGCATCATATCTATTAAATTCACTCTTAATATCTTCTAAAGCCTTATCTGCCAATTTAATTACTTCTTCTTTTATGTTATATTTATCTATTAATAAATTCTTTGTAAATTCTATCATTTGTATATCCCCCTCTTAAACATTTGAAAATTAAATATAACTTCCTTTTTTATATATAAAATAATATAGATTCAACCAATATTCATATAAACCACTAAATATATTAGCACAGAAAAAAAGAATAGGCAAATACCTACTCTCTTGTTTCATCCTCTATATTTTGATTAAATAATATTGGTTTTAAAGGAGTAATAGTTGAAATTGCATGTTTGTAGATCATCATTTGCTTTCCATCACAATCAATAATTACTGTAAAACTATCAAATCCCTTTACATTTCCTTTAAGTTGAAATCCATTTGTCAAATGAATTGTAACTGGTATTCTATTCTTTCTTGATCCATTTAAAAATATATCCTGCAAATTATTTGTGGACTTATTAATCATATTTTCAACCTCCGTTTGTTTTATATAAGTATTCTATAAAAATTGACTAAATCCTCTTATTTTTATCTAAGTTTTTTAATTCTCTAATTTATTAAACATATTACTATTCATTTTCTTTAAGATTGTTTACAATAAAATCAACAATTTCATCCTCATCATTAAATTTATCTTTATCAATCCATTTTACTCTCTTGTCCTTTCTAAACCAGGTCAACTGTCTTTTAGCATAATTTCTGCTGCCCTGTTTTATCATTTCAACAGCCTTCTGAAGCGAAATTTCACCATCTAAATAATATAATATTTCTTTATAACCTATTCCCTTCATAGACTGCATATTTGAATTATACCCCATATTTTTTAGTTTTATTACTTCATCTACCAGCCCTTTTTCAAGCATTATATCTACTCTTCTATTTATTCTATTATACAATCTTTCTCTATCCATATTTAATACAAAATAGTGAACATTGTATGGAATATTATATATATCTTGATTTTCATTTAACTCACTTATAGTCTTTCCTGTAAGCTTATATACTTCTAAGGCTCTTATGACTCTTTTAAGATCATTAGGATATAGCCTGTTATATGAATTTACATCTATTTCCTTTAGCATTTCATGTACAAACTCTTTGCCATTTTTGTCAGCTAGAACCTCTAAATATTTTCTATATTCAGCATCCTTATAGGTTCCAGTAAACTCATAGTTAAAAATTAATGAATTTATGTACAATCCAGTTCCACCTACAAGCATTGGATATTTACCCGCAGAAGCAAGTTCTGTTATTTTGCGTTCTGCCAATTGTTTATACTGTGCCACGCTAAATTCATCACTGGGTTCTGCAATATCAATAATATAATGAGGTATTCCTTCCATTTCATCTTTTGTTATTTTTGCAGAGCCTATATCCATATACTTATATATTTGCATTGAATCTGCAGAAATAATTTCCCCACCTATTTTTTTAGCAACTTTAATGGAGATATCTGTTTTTCCTACTCCTGTAGGTCCGCTTAAAATTAATAAATCTTCCATATCATCTATTAGCTTAGCACTAATATTTACCTCCTCTACACCTTAGGCATCATCAAAAAATATAATACAAAATATACTTTGCATCTATATATTACTACTCATTTTTGGATGTATTATTGTATTCTCTTAAATTTCTTTTCCACATCATAAAGGGTCATCTTTATTATAGTTGGTCTCCCATGAGGACAATTAAAGGGTTCATCTATATATCTCAGCTGTTCCACCAAAGCTTTCATCTCTTCTATATTTAAAGTATCATTTGCCTTAATAGCTGCCTTACAAGCAAGAGTGGCTATCTTATTATATTTTACTTCATAGGTATCACCAGAGCCTAAATTTTTAAGATTATCTATAATAGATGAAAATAAATCTTTAAGCTGAGGCCTTCCTAAAAAATTAGGTACTTCCCTGATACTTACAGTGTTTTCACCAAAAATCTCTATGCTAAAACCTGCATTTGAAAATATATTTTTATTCTCTACATAATATATAAAATCCTCAGGACTCATTTCTACAATCTCAGGTGTTAGAAGTATCTGGGCACTTACACTGCTATTTTTTATTTCCTTAGTGTATTTTTCAAATAATATTTTTTCGTGAGCAGCATGCTGATCAATTAAATAAAAATCCTCTGAGCTTTCAGCCAGAATATATGTATTATGATACTGGCCTATAATTCTAAGAGCTGGAAACTTAGGTAACACTACCTCTTTACTTTCATTTAAATTATTATTTACATCAGATGAATAATTAGAATCTCCCTGAGAAATTTTTTCATAGACAGAAGAGGTTATATTTTCTAAAGGCACATTTCCTTTATTATCATATAGATTATCTCCCTTTATGGATTCCTCACTGGAATTAATATCGTTATCTATTGTTATCATATTTTCATAGGATTTTAAATCTATAGGAATTTGAATATTTTCCTTTACCTTTGGAATAGAATCCTTAACTAGTTCCATTGAATTTTCCATTTCAACTTCAAAATTATCCTTAAAGCTATCTTTAATGGCATCATGAACAGCGTCAAACACTAATTTAAATATCTCTCTATCATTTTGAAACTTTACCTCTGACTTTGTAGGATGAACATTTACATCTACAAACTCCGGGTATATGTCTAAAAATAATACGAAGAAGGGATATTTATTTATCATCAAAAAGGATTTAACTGCATTTTCCACAGCTGTAGCTATGAGTTTGTTTTTTATATATCTTTTATTTACAAAAACACTTTGATTATTTCTACTTCCTCTGCTTATTTCAGCATTGCCTACATAACCATAAACTGATGCTATATCCCCATGCTTTTCAAATTTTATAATATTGTCTGAGGTGTTCTTGCCATAAATATTTCTTATGGTATCAAATAAATTTTCTGTAGAATAAGTATTAATTACCTTTTTACCCTTATTAATTAATCTAAAGGATATATTAGAATGGGCCAGTGCCAATCTGTTTATTATATCTGATATTAATGCTGCCTCTCTTTGAGAGGATTTTAAAAATTTTTGTCTTGCTGGCACGTTATAAAAAATATCTTTTACTTCTATAGAGGTACCAATACTGCAGCCCACATCTTTTATATAATTTTTAACTCCACCACTTATAGAAATTTCTTTACCACCCTGAGAATCCTTTGACCTGCTCTTTAAAATGGTATGAGAAACTGCCGCAATACTTGGAAGAGCTTCTCCTCTAAAACCTAGAGTATTAATTGAATATATGTCTTCAATAGAACTTATTTTACTTGTAGCATGGGGCAAAAAAGCAATCTCAATATCCTCTGAATCTATTCCATCACCGTCATCAGAGACCCTTATGAGTTTTTGCCCACCCTCTTCAATTTCTATAGTTATAACCTTTGAATGTGCATCAATGGCGTTTTCCACCAATTCCTTTACTGCGGAAGAAGGCCTTTCAAGTACTTCTCCTGCAGCTATTTTATTTGAAGTCTCCTCATTTAGCAAATTTATTTTCTTCAAATTATCACCTTATATTCTCTATTAAAGATTTTTTGCATCCTTTACGATTTTATATAGTGCATTCATACAATCCATAGGTGTCATATTCATTATATCAACGCTGGCAACATTCTTTAAAAATTCATCTTTTTTTATGTCTTCAAAGCCCAATTGAACTATTTCACTATCTTTTTTCTTTTTCTGTTTTGTATTCTTTTCCTTTGAAACCTTACTTATAGAATCAACAGCAATTTCATTTTTATTTTCTCTTTCTAGCTCCTCTAGTATTTCCTTTGCTCTAGAGGTTACTTTTTCAGGAAGTCCTGCAAGCTTAGCTACCTCTATACCATAGGATTGGTCTGCCCCCCCACTCACTATCTTTCTTAAAAATACAATATCATCCTGAATTTGTTTTACTGCTATTGAATAATTTTTAAGGCCATGGATTACTCCTTCAAGAGAAGTTAACTCATGATAGTGGGTAGCAAAAAGAGTTTTACATTTTACATCCTTATTGATACATAGATATTCTACTACAGACCAAGCTATACTAAGTCCATCATAAGTACTAGTACCCCTTCCAACCTCATCTAATATAATAAGGCTTTTTGTGGTGGCATTCTTTAATATATTTGAAACCTCCCACATTTCTACCATAAAGGTACTTTTACCTGCTGCCAAATCATCTGAAGCACCAATCCTTGTAAATATTTTATCACAAACTGAAATAATTGCCTCCCTTGCTGGAACAAAGCTTCCAATTTGAGCCATAACAACTATTAATGCTACCTGTCTCATATAAGTTGATTTACCAGCCATATTGGGTCCTGTAATTAACATAAGCTGTTCATCTGTAGTATTTATTTTAGTATCATTGGCAACAAAAGCACCTGCTGAAAGCATGTTTTCTACAACAGGATGTCTTCCCTCTTGAATTTCTATAGCTCCGTCTTCAACTATTTTAGGCTTGCAATAGTTATTTTCTAAAGCTACACTGGCAAAAGAACAAAGGCAATCAAGTTCAGATAGCAGTTTTGCACTCTTCTTCATTCGGTCTATATGTTTTGATATCTCATCTCTTATGGATACAAAGAGCTCATATTCTACATTTATAAGTTTTTCTTCCGCACCAAGAATTTTTTCTTCCATTATTTTAAGTTCTTCAGTTATATATCTTTCACAATTTGCTAGAGTTTGCTTTCTTATATATCTTCCTTCAGGTACCAAATTTAAATTAGACTTTGTAATCTCTATATAATAACCAAATACTTTATTATAACTCACCTTTAAGGACTTAATGCCAGTTTCTTCTCTTTCACTGCTCTCAAGCTTTGCTATCCATTCTTTTCCATGAGCCTTTGCCTGACGAAGTTCATCCACATTATTATTATAACCATCTTTAATTATATTTCCCTCTTTAACCGAAACAGAAGGTGAATCTAAAATAGCACTATCTAAAATATCATATATATCCTTTAAATCATCCAGCTTTTCGTATATGTCCTTTAACAAAGTACTCTTAGAGTCCTTTAATATTTCCTTTATACCTGGTAATTTTTCTATAGAGTTTTTAAGAAATATTAATTCCTTTGCATTTACGCTAAGGGTAGATATTTTACCAACCAATCTTTCAATATCATAAACTTGTTTTAATGCATTTTTTAAATCTTCATGAATAGATAAATTTTCTGTAAATTCTTGTACTGAATCAAGCCTTTCATTTATAACCTTTGCATCTATTAAAGGCTCTTCTATCCACCTTCTAAGCTGCCTTCCGCCCATAGCTGTGCTGGTTTTATCTAATACCCAAAGCAGTGATCCCCTTTTACTCTTTTCCCTGAGAGTTTCTGTAAGTTCTAGATTTCTTCTGGAATTCACATCAATACTCATATAGTCTACTACATTATAATGAGTCATATTATCAATATGGCTTAAAGAAATCTTTTGAGTATCCATTAGATATCTTAATAATCCGTTGGCACTAGCTACAATTAAATCATCATATTTTTTCTCCTGAAAATTTAAAAATTGTTCTTTTAAATTTTCATAGGCACCCTTATTGAAGAATTCATCTTGAAATTTAGTAAAGGAGCAGTTAAATCTTTCTTTTATGGCTTCCAATAATTTTTTATCTAAGCTCTCCTGAATTAATATTTCCTTTGGGGAATACTTTGATATCTCATTTATAATTAACTCCATTTCTAAATTCCAGGAAGTACAATTAAATTCTCCTGTGGACACATCTGCTATGCTGATACCGAATTTATCTTTATCTACAAAAATACTCATTATGTAGTTGTTCTTTGTATCCTCTAAAAAGGAAGAATCCGTATAAGTACCAGGAGTAACTATTTTCACTATACCCCTTTTTACTATTCCCTTAGCCGCTGCTGGATCTTCTAGCTGCTCTCCAATTGCTACTTTATAACCTTTACTTATAAGTTTAGTTATATACATATTGGCAGAATGAAAGGGCACACCACACATTGGCGCCCTTTCAGAGAGTCCACAGTCTTTTCCTGTAAGAACTAATTCCAATTCCCTTGAAGCTATTTTAGCATCTTCAAAAAACATTTCATAGAAATCACCAAGTCTAAAAAATAATATACAATCTTTGCAATTTTCTTTTACACTCATGTACTGCTGCATCATTGGTGTTAATCCCATATATACAACTCTCCCTATCTCACTAAATTTAAGATATTTTTTATATTCATATATTTGACTTCAATTCAGCAAGTAATCTTTGAAAACTTCAATCATATTTAACTTCTTTCTTAAAAATTTTTATAAAAATATAAATATACCAATACCTCAGGAGATTACTTGTTCAATTCAATTTTAAACTTCTTCACCATATAATGAAAATGACTGTGCCTTCGTTATTTTCACTTTAACTAAATTTCCTATATTTTCTTTTGAGCCTTCAAAATTCACCAGCTTACCCGTTCTAGTTCTTCCCATAAGCTTAGTTTCATCATTTTTACTGGTTCCCTCTACTAATACTTCTACAATTTCATTATTATATTCCCTATTTTTTTTAGCACTTATTTCATTTACTAAATTTACAAGTCTGTTGAATCTCTCATGCTTTACCTCTTCACTAACCATTTCATCCATTTCTGCTGCCGGCGTTCCCTTTCTAGGGGAATATAAAAAAGTAAAGGCAGAATCGTACTCTACTTCTCTTATTAAATCTAAGGTGTCTTTGAAATCTTCCTCAGTTTCTCCTGGAAAACCTACAATAATATCTGTACTCAAAGCTATATTTGGAATTTCTCTTTTTATATTTCTTATAAGATCAATATAGTACTTCTTATCATAATGTCTATTCATTTTTTTAAGAAGTCTTGAAGAACCAGATTGTACTGGCAAATGTATATGCTCACAAATCTTTTCACCATCTCTAACTGCTTCTATTACCTTAAATGATAAATCTTTAGGATGTGATGTCATAAATCTTATTCTCTCTAAACCATTAATCTTATCTATTCTTAAAAGTAAATCTGCAAAATCCAAAGCTGGACTTAGATCCTTTCCATAAGAATTTACATTTTGGCCTAATAGAGTTATTTCTTTGTAACCTTCCTCTACAAGTTCTCTTACTTCCTTCTCTATATCATCAGGAGTTCTACTTCTTTCTCTTCCTCTCACATATGGAACTATGCAATAAGTGCAAAAATTATTACATCCATACATTATAGTTACAAAAGCCTTAATTTTACTAAGTCTATCTACAGGTAATCCTTCAACTATACCCTTTTCCTTATCCCATATTTCAACGATGGATTTACCTTCTTGCTTAACTCTATTTAAATACTCTGGCAGCATATGCGAATTATGAGTTCCAAAAATTATATCTACAAATGGGAATTTTTTTATAATAGTATTTGCCATGTCATCTTGCTGCATCATACATCCACAAATCCCAATTATCAAATCAGGATTTTTTTCTTTAACACTCTTCAAGGCTCCCAAATTCCCAAAAACCTTCTGTTCTGCATTTTCTCTTACACAGCAGGTATTAAATATGATCAAATTAGCACTTTTTTTATTATCTGTCTTTTCATAACCACTTATTTTTAACATTCCTGAAAGCTTTTCGGAATCCTCTTCGTTCATCTGACAGCCCCAAGTTTCTATATAAAATTTTTTAATATTGTTTTCCATTAACTTCACCTCTTTGCTTTAGGCATATTCAAATAAATAACTAGTCAGTATGCTAGCCTATTTTGAATCCTACTGCGTCAGCAGAACCCTCAGATAGCCCACTATCCTCGGAACCTGCTTCCTTGTTGGATTCAAAATATTCGTCGCATCTTTGGCTTACTATTTATTTTCACATGCCTTATCAAACCTTTAATCTTTGCCTTAACTAATACATGTCTCTTGTTATCTATTTTAGAATGCCTAATACATTATACTTTATTTTATATCAAAATAAAAGCTTATAACTTTTTGTAATCCTAAAAAAAATTATTTGATATTTTATATGAAAATAGTTAAAAATCTTGTAAATTCTTAGAATTATTTTTATATATGCTGAGAATACTAATATAGAAATAAATCCACTTTATCCGATGACTAGGCGCTGTAACACTCCACCGCACTCTGTGAAAGCGATCAAATACAAACTAAATTTTGTTTTGCCTGCTTTTCTAAAGGTGGAGATAACACCGGCACGTCCCTGGATAATTCATCTAAACTCAGTGGAAATACAAACTCCCACTGAGTAAGATTCATTGATAAGGAGGTTGTTTTCTATGTATGATGCTAAATTGGAAACAAAAGATGAAGAGCTAAAATATGAAACAATTAAAGATAGAATGTATTTTGAAAGAATACCAAATAGGAACCTATTAAATACACCTACATCCTATGTACCCTTAGATGACCTTTTTGATAATATCTAGAATAAATAGGAGCTGTTTAAAATAATTGAAAACACATTTTAAACAGCTCCTATTTAAATATAGTGGAAATAAATGGGCAGCAACAATAAATACTAAATTTATTACTTACTTTTAGAATATTTCTCTTTAATGTACTTTAAATTTCCAAGTGCATATTTCCTTTTTTACTTTAAAACCCACAGTTCCATACAAGTTTAAAGCAATGGTATTTGAAGAATCTACTCTTATAAATATCTCTTTAAAATTATTTTCTTTCGCTTTAGAAAGCAAAAATATTAAAAAAAGCCTACCGTAACCCCTACCTCTGAATTTATCAACGATGCCAAAATTAACAATTACAGGAATACCATCATTTATTATTATCTGTCCATAACCTATAACAAAATTTTTAAGCTTTATAAAAAAGCATCCCTGCTGAAAATAATAATTTTGGCATTGATCGAAATATATATCCTCAACATCTAAAGGAGTTCTTCCATCTTTCTTAAAGATATCATTTTGTATGTCGCATCTTTTTTTCTCATCTCTATTTAAAATTAGATTTTCAATAGTTATATCATCTTTCATTTTAAAATTATAATCATCCTCTAAAGAACAGCACATTTCTAGTGTTCCATTTACAACCTTAAAACCTATATCTTCCAAAGTTTTAAAATTATAATCATTTTTTTCACATTCATAAATAAAAACACCTTTGTTACTAACTGAGTGTAATAACTTTTCATAGCATTTTTTCAAATTCAAATTACTACTTGGCAATACATTCATTGCCTCTATGGTATAAACTGCTCTAAAATTATTTGTAGTCCAAATATATCCTATGGATTCCTCACCATAATTTAAAATTTTAACTCTTTTTCTTTGAAAATATTTTTGAACAAAATTCAAATTATCATAGAAATTGAAAAAATCCTTATTTAAATTATTAAATTTAGTTCCAAAAGCTCCAAGCTTCTTTAGATTGTAAATATTTGTTTTATTTAAATCTATACAATTGTACATACTAACCCTCTTATACTTTATACTGATTTAAAACATTTTTAAAGAAACAAATTATTTATTACCTACGCTAATTTAGGGAAAATAGAATTATAACAAAATTGTATCTAAAGCCCATATATTTTGTCTTTATCTTATGGAGAATATATAGGTCAAATTCTGGTTTTTATTTGCTTTTATATGCATAAGTATAAATATTTATGTCATTATTGTCAATTAATTAACTTGTTATTAAACAAAATCATACAAATAAATTTTATAAGCCTCAATAAATTTTTTCTGTTTATCATTAAACTTAATAATTCGTTTTAATTTATGAATGTATTTGCTTTCTTCCCAATCCTTTTCTTTAACATATCTCTTTTTACCTAGCTTCCAAAACTTTCTTGGAAAAATAATATGGGCCAACATTATTTCTAGTTCCTCTAAGGAAAGTTTATTCACTGAATTATAGGCTTCTATTAAAATTTTAGCTTTACTAAAGTCCCATTTATAATGGCTATTATACATAAGTCTATTTATCATTTTACCCAAATCGTAAATCTTTAGATTAATTACAATGCTATCTAAATCTACTATATAGTAATCATTATCTCTTTTTATTATATTCTGATAATAATAGCTGTCATGGCAAATTGTTTTATTTTCATAATTAAAGTTGTGATAAGAAGACTGATTTAATAAATTAAGAGCAAAAATACCTCTAAGATAAAAATACTCTATATTTTTTTCATATAATCTATCAAATTCATTAATAGTAATTTTATTATTTATAATTTCTTTGTAATTCTTTATGTCCCTTAGGTATTTTGTAAAAATTTTATTCCAATTTTTTGTGTTATCTCTTAAATATAATTTTCTTTTATCTATTTTACTGGTAGCTAAATGAAATTCTCCTAATAATTTAGCACAATTAACAGCCTCATCTAAATTTTTCATGGTACATTCATTACCATTAATCCACTTAATTACATAAAAAATAGATCCTTTATACTTCACAAAAAATTTATTATTTTTAGTTCTTATATATTCTGGCACCTTATTAAAATTATTTCTTTTTAATTCTTCTACAAGAATACTTCCATTTATAGGTTTCATTTTGCCATGTTTTATTCTCTTTAAGCATAATAACTCATTTTCTGTTTTTATCTTATAAGCACTTCTTACTTTTTCTATAGAATTAATTGTTACATCGTATTTATTCATTACATTTTTTATCATGCTTATTTCATAATCTGTTAAATCATTGGTAGTATTGAAGTTCTTAATTTGTTCCATACAAATCCCCCTATACTCTCAATGATAAAATATATTACTTTTAACTATAATTTATTACAACAAGCAAAAGGTATGCGTTCCATAATTCATGTTAAACGCATACCTTTTGCTCATTAATTAAAATATATTTTATTTATATCTTTTACAATAGTAATTATTACTAATCAACAGTTTCTTCAACTTCTTTTATACTAAGACCTATTTTTTTATCTTCCTTATTTACATCAAGAATTTTAGCCTTAACTTCTTCTCCTATACTAAGTACATCTGAAGGTTTAGCTATTCTCTTATGGCTTATTTCTGATATGTGTACAAGTGCATCTACTCCTGGTTCTAGTTCAACAAAAGCGCCGAAAGTAGCAAAACGTACAACTTTACCTAGTACCACTGAACCCACAGGATATTTTTCTTCTACATTTACCCAAGGATCTTCAACTAGTTTCTTAACGCTAAGAGATAATTTCTTATTTTCCTTATCTACATCTAAAATATATACTTTAATTTTTTCATCAACCTTTAATACATCAGAAGGTTTTTCTATTCTTCCCCAAGATATTTCAGATACATGTAAAAGTCCATCAACTCCATCTATATCAATAAAAGCTCCAAAGTTTGTAAGTCTCTTTATCTGACCTTCTACTATTTGACCCTTTTCTAAGGATTCCCATGTCTTTTCCTCTGATTCTTGCTTAACTGACTTTAACAAATCTCTCCTTGAACCTACAATTCTAGTAGTATTTCTTCTCTTTGAAAATTCAATTATGTTGATTTCTAATTCTTTCCCTACATAAGCACTTAGATCATCTACATGATAGAGTTCTATATGAGAGGCTGGAATAAATACTCTTATTCCCTTGTATCTTGATACAAGCCCCCCATTAACTTCTTCTTTTACTAGTACTTTTATAGGAGCTTTACTTTCAAAAGCTTCCTTTATAGCTTTAAGTCCCTCATCTCTCTCAAGTTCACTTCTTGAAAGAACTACATAATTATCTTCATTTTTTAATTTTATTACCTTAGTTTCTATTTCTTCACCTACAGTAAATAAATCAGTTAATTTTACATTTTGATCACTGGTAACTTCACTTAAAGGAAGTATACCATCATTTTTATATCCAATATTTAAAAATGCTTCTTTTTCATTAATTTGTATTATTTCTCCTTTTAATAAAGCACCTACATAAACCTTCTTTTCATTTTCATCCATCATTCTAATTACTTCATTCATACCTTCTACATTTTGCTCATCACTCATTTTATTTATTGCCTCCTTTATAATCCAATCTGGTGTTGAAGCTCCTGCTGCAACGCCTATTATAATATTATTTTTTTCTTTATATAATTCATCAGGTATTTCACCTGAATTTTCTACATGTATTGTATTTTCACAATTGCTTTTGCATATTTCATAGAGCTTAGTAGTATTAGAACTATGATGTGCTCCAATTACTACTACCACATCTGAGTTTTTTGATAATTCTTCTGCCTTTTTTTGTCTTATTTCTGTAGCACTGCATATAGTATTAAAAGATACTACATCCTTAGCTTTTTCTGATACTATTGATAATACCTTTTCCCAATTTTCCTGCTTTTCTGTAGTCTGTGCAACTATGCATATTTTTTGTGGAATGCTATCTAGGTTTTCACCTTTTTTTGAAATAATAGCTTTATCACCACACCAACCATTTATGCCCATTACTTCTGGATGATCTTTATCTCCAACAATAATAATTCCATAACCATTTTCACTATATTCTTTTACTTTTTCATGTATTTTAGCCACAAATGGACAAGTAGAATCTACAACATTTAAATTTTTATCTTTTAATAATTTTAGTATATCAGGAGAAATACCATGAGATCGTATTATAACAATATCATTTTCATTTAATTTATCTATATCTTCAATATCAATTGCATAAATATTATTTTCTTCCAGATATTTAACTACATCATTATTATGAATTAGCTGACCTAAGGTATAAATTTTTTTATTATATTTTTTTTCTGTACTCATTGCTATATCAACAGCTCTTTTTACACCAAAACAAAAACCTGCACTATCTGCTAGAATAATTTTTTTCATCTAAAAACCACCTCAGAATTAAACTAAGGCATCTGAAAATAAATAACAAGTCAAAGATGCGGCAAATATTTTGAATTCAACAAGGAAACAGGTTCTGATGATAGTAAACTATCTGAGGGTTCTGCTGACGCAGTAGAATTCAAAATAGGCTAGCATACTGACCAAGTTATTTTTTGAAGATGCCTGAAGCCTCACAAATATCTTTTCTTATACGATTAGTTATAAAATCTACTACTTGTTCAATAGTCATGTCAGAAGAATCTATTTCTATAGCATCTTCTGCCTTAGTTAAAGGATTCACTTCTCTATGGGAATCTATGTAATCTCTTTTTATTATGTCACTAAGTATTTTTTCATAATCTACATCAATACCCTTAGTCATAAATTCTTCAAATCTTCTTCTTGCTCTCTTTTCTGGAGAAGCAGTTAAATAAAATTTAAAAGCAGCATCCTTTAAAACCACAGTTCCAATATCTCTTCCATCCATAACTACATCATATTTTTCAGACATTTTTCTTTGAAGTCTTACAAGCCTTTCTCTTATTTCAGAAACGGCAGCATAATTTGATACCTGCTTACTAATATCAGGCATATTTACTTTATCACTTAAATCTTCATTATTCACAATAATTTTATCTTTATCAAAATGCATTTCTAAAGAGTCTGTAAGTTTACATAATTTTTCTATTTCTAAGTAAGTTATGTTGTTTCTAATGGCCATTACAGTTATGGCTCTATACATTGCTCCCGTATTTATATACATAAGATTAAAATTTTTGCCTATTATTTTTGCTATGGTACTTTTACCTGCTCCAGCAGGTCCATCTATGGCTACAGACAATCTCAATTATAATCCGCCTTTCTTACACAAAAAGTTCACTTTTTATATATTCTATAAAAAAAATTAAAATCCTTTAAACTTATTATAAATTAACAAATTATTATTTTTAAGCATATATAATATAAAATGCATTAATCTATATTTTCTCCTGCCAGGTGTCCTGTAGAAAAAGCTATCTGTATATTGTATCCACCAGTATATGCATCAACATCCATTACTTCTCCTGCAAAGGATAAATTATTTATTAGCTTTGATTTTAAGGTAGATGGATCTATTTCTTTTATATCCACTCCTCCTGAAGTAACTATGGCTTCTTCAATTCCACGTAAACCCTTAACCTGTAAAGTGAAATTCTGTATAATATTAACTAGTCTTCTTCTTTCCTCTTTCGTTATAGAATTTACTTTTTTATTTTCATCTATACCTGAAAGATTAACAATAGTATTGATTAACTTTTGAGGAAGTAATTCATTTAAAGAGTTTTTAAAGTCCTTATTTGAAAATTTTACAAAGTCTTTTTGTATCCTCTTATCCAGTTCCTCAGTCTTTAAAGCTGGTTTTAAGTTTATCACAACGGACATATCTTCTTTTTCATCAATAATTCTACTGGCCTTTAATACAATAGGACCAGATACTCCGTAATGAGTAAATAGCATTTCTCCAAATTCTCTGTATACTGTCTTATGATTGTTTTTAATAAGCAGCTCCACATTTTTAAGAGAAAGTCCCTGAAGATCTTTTATCCATGGCTCTTTTACTTCTATAGGAACAAGAGAAGGCTTGATTTTAGTAATATTATGACCGGCTTTTTTAGCAAAAACTAATCCATCTCCCGTAGAACCTGTTTGAGGATAGGATAATCCTCCTGTACATATTATAAAATGATCCCCTTTAATTAACTTTCCATCATCTGTAATTAAGCTTTTTATCCTATCATTTTCTATATTAATACTACTTATTCGTGTATTCAACATAATTTCTACATTTTTATTCTCTAGAGATCTCCTCAATGCATTTATTATATCGGAAGACTTATCAGATTTTGGAAAAACCCTATCTCCTCTTTCTACTTTTAGATTTACTCCCATTTCTTCAAAATAATTTATAATATCAATATTATTATAGGTATATAAAGAACTATATAGAAATTCAGGATTTCCAGGAATAAAATCAAAGAATTCACTAATATCCTTATTATTAGTTACATTACATCTTCCCTTGCCCGTAATATATAATTTTTTTCCTAATTTTTCGTTTCTTTCAATTAGTAATACTTTATTTCTTTCAGCAGCTGCCATAGCAGCCATAATACCTGCTGGTCCTCCACCAACAACTATAACTCGTTTCAAAAAATCACTCCCTATAATCTTTAAATTCCTTTAATATACTTACAAAGAAAAAAAGCGACTACGTCGCTTTCGCCGGTACCAAGATTCCTTAAAAGTTTAACATATATACTAAACTTAGTGTATATGTTTTATCTTTCCTCGCTAGCTTTAAAGGAATACACTTGATATTCTTTCCATATATTTTCCAAATCTTCAAAAGTACGTGATATTTTTTCTTTTTCCCTAAGTCCAACAGCTACAATTAATGCATTTATTACACTTAAGGGCGCCACTAAAGAATCCACAAAAGATGCCATATTACTCTGTGCTATCAGAGTGTAGTCAGCTTTTGTGGCTAAAGGTGACAGTAAACTGTCAGTTATAGCTACTACCTTTGTCCCCCTGCTTTGTGCATAATTAAGTGCCTCTATAGTTCTTATAGCATACCTTGGAAACCCTATGCCTATTACAAGATCCTCATGGGATATGTTAATCAGCTGCTCAAATATATCGCTCATACCATAGGCAACTATATTGACATTATCTAAAATTAAATTTAAATAGAAACCCAAGAACTCAGATAATGCTGTTGAACTTCTAAGACCAATTATATATATTTTTCTTGCTGCAAAAATGCAATTAACCACATCTTCAAAAGCACGATGATTTATTTTTTCAAGGGTAGTCCTTATATTTTCCATATCAGATTTCAAAACACCCTTTAATGCATTTTCTTCACTTATAAAATTATTTGAAAGTTCTAATCTTTGAACTGTAGTTAATTTATTTTTTATCAATTCCTGTAAAGCTTTTTGTAATTTAGGATAACCACTAAAGCCCAATTCATTGGCAAATCTAACTACCGTAGATTCACTCACTCCAACACTTACACCTAATTTTGCCGCTGTCATAAATGCAGCTTTATCATAATGCTTTAATATGTATTCAGCTATTAATTTCTGGCCTTTACTAAGTCTTTGAAATTTTAGCTGAATAGTTCTCATCAAATCCTGCTTGCCGCTTTCCTCACTATTATCCATAACAAATCAGCCCTTTCTTAAAAATGAAGCCTACGCAAAACATTTATTTAATTTTATCATCAAATTGTAAATTTTTCAATAATGTATTCATTTTCACTACATATTTTTCATGAATTAATTCATTTATCAAAAATTTTAGACAAATGAATTATAAATTTTTAAGATATTCTATTTCACTATTTTCCAAATATCTCCATTGACCCTTTTTTAGGCTTGTATTTAAAGCTATTTTACCGATAGATAATCTTTTTAAAGTAATTACAGGATGCTTTATGGCCTTACACATCCTTCTTATTTGCCTCTTTTTACCTTCATGTATTGTAATTTCCACCTTGGATTTCTCTTCATTACCTTCAATTATCTTAATCTTTGCTGGCGCTGTAATATAATTACCTATATCTATTCCATTACAAAATCTTTTTATCTCTTCTTTGAAAGGCTGACCTTTTATAATGGCTTCATAAACCTTATCTATTTTTTTACTGGGATGTATTACTTTATTATACACTTCGCCATCATTAGTCATAATCAATAATCCTGAGGTATCATAATCAAGTCTACCTATAGGAAAAATTCTTTCATTTACCTTTACCAAATCCAGTACAGTTTTTCTTCCTCTTTCATCCTTTAATGTACATAAATATCCCTCTGGTTTATTGAGCATAATATATACTTTTTTTTCTTCAATAAAGATCTTATTGCCATCTACCAAAACCTCATCTAAATCTACATCAATTTTAATACCCAGTTCCTGAACTACACTACCATTGACCTTTACTCTTCCTTCTTTTATTATTTTCTCGCAACTTCTTCTTGATGCTACTCCACAACTTGCCATAAATTTTTGTAATCTTTCTTCCATAGTAATCACCTGTTAAGTAAACAAAATTCAACCTCTAAAAATCAAACTGTTGAATTAGTTAGTATTTAATTATAAATATTATTTTTTTGTATGAATATCAATCTAAAAAAAATCAATCTATATATAAGTGAAATTTAGTAATACAAATAGA
>NZ_JBDNRK010000019.1:0-69416 GCF_047718555.1 Clostridium sp.
GGATTCAAAATAGGCTAGCATACTGACTAGTTATTTATTTGAATATGCCTAAATATCTCCTTTCTAAAAATAATAATATTTTTAGTATGTTCACTTTCATAGCAATATATTCCACTAAAAAAGAAGAGTAATATTTAATTACTCTTCTTTAAATAGCTAGGCTGTTTCTGGCCCTTTTTTCTTTTTTATATCCTCAGTTTTCTTCACTGTAGGCTGAGGTGCAGGTATTTCACTGGCATCTTTTAATTCTAATTGTGGTGATTTTGTTTTTAAGGTATCTTCTGTTACAGATACTTTTTTGATATCCTGTCTTGATGGTATATCAAACATTATATTTTTCATCATATCTTCTATTATAGCCCTTAAGCCTCTTGCACCAGTATTTCTACTGATAGCTTCCTTAGCTATAGCACTAAGAGCTTCCGTTTTGAAGTCTAAGTCTACACTATCCATTTGGAATAGCTTTTTATATTGTTTTACTAATGCATTCTTAGGCTTACTTAATATTTCTATTAATGCCTTTTCATCAAGTGCATCAAGTGTAACAAGGATTGGCAATCTTCCAACAAATTCAGGAATAAGACCGAATTTTAATAAATCTCCTGGCATAATATCTTTCAAAAGAATACCAATATCCTTCTCCTGTTTTGATTGGACATCTGCACCAAATCCCATAGAACTTTTTCTAGTTCTACGTTCTATTATTTTATCTAAACCATCAAATGCCCCACCACATATAAATAAAATATTAGTAGTGTTTATTTGTATAAATTCCTGATGAGGATGTTTTCTTCCACCTTGTGGTGGTACAGAGGCAACAGTACCTTCTAGTATTTTAAGAAGTGCCTGTTGAACTCCTTCACCAGAGACATCTCTTGTTATAGATGGATTTTCAGACTTTCTTGCTATTTTATCTATCTCATCAATGTATATAATGCCCTTTTCAGCTCTTTCAACATCATAATCAGCATTTTGTATAAGCTTTAATAGTATATTTTCTACATCCTCTCCCACATAACCGGCTTCCGTTAAAGTGGTAGCGTCAGCTATAGCAAAAGGTACATTTAAAAATTTAGCTAAAGTTTGAGCTAAAAGTGTTTTACCTGAACCTGTAGGTCCTAAAAGTAAAATATTACTTTTTTGTAGTTCTACATCTTCATTACCTATATTCGAATTTATTCTCTTATAATGATTATATACAGCTACGGCTAAAGCTTTCTTAGCTTCTTCCTGCCCTATAACATATTGATCTAAATAATTTTTTATTTCAATAGGTTTTGGAAGTGCTCCTACTTCTACTGACGAATTTTCTTCAAATTCGTCAGCTATTATTTCGGAACACAACTCTATACATTCGTCACAAATATATACTCCAGGACCAGCAATAAGTCTTCTAACCTGATCCTGACTCTTGCCGCAAAAAGAACATCTTAATTGTTTCTTATCCTCAAATTTTGACATATCAGCACCCCTTTATAAGGTTATTTCTTTTTTGTAATAACTTCATCTATTAATCCATACTCTTTAGCAGCTACAGCTTCCAAAAAATTATCTCTTTCAGTATCTCTCTCTATAGTTTCTAAAGGCTGACCAGTTCTCTCACTTAAAATTGAATTTAATTTCTTTTTAATGCTTAATATTCTATTAGCGTGTATACCTATATCTGTTGCTTGCCCCTGGAAACCACCTAATGGTTGATGAATCATTATTTCACTATTTGGCAGTGCAAATCTTTTTCCCTTTGCACCAGCAGTTAGCAAAAATGCTCCCATTGATGCTGCCATACCAACACAAATTGTTGATACATCGGGTTTTATATATTGCATTGTATCATAAATAGCCATACCAGCAGTTATTGAACCTCCCGGACTATTTATGTACAGTGATATATCTTTGTCAGGATCTTCACTTTCCAAAAATAAAAGTTGAGCAACAACTAAACTAGCAGTTGTATCATTTACTTCTTCACCTAAAAATACAATTCTGTCCTTTAAAAGTCTAGAATATATATCATAAGACCTTTCTCCTCTATTTGTTTGTTCTACTACCATTGGTACTAAAGCCATAAAAATTCCCTCCTCATTATATGAATATTAAAATTAATTGCCAGAAATCCATTCTGGCAATTAACCCCTTTTATATTATGCTAACATATCACAGCAAATAATCAATATATAATTAAAAATTTTTTAGTCTATTGCCTTACTGCTATTTACTAATAAATCTATTACCTTACCATTTGTTAAATCCTGCTCTAACATAGGTTTTTGTGCATCTAAAAGTAGTTTTGCCATTTTTTCTATATCTTTAGTTCCATATTGTTTAGCAGCTTCAGTTGCCTTCTCTAGTAATTCTTCCTCTGTTGGTTTAACATCTACAACAGTAGCTATCTTTTCAATAACAAGTCTTGTTTTGACTCTTTTTTCTGCTGTTTCCTTCATATAATCTCTAACTTTTTCTTCTGAGCTGTTTGTAAATTTGTAATAAGAGTCAAGATCTAATCCTTGATATTTCAATTTTGATTCCAATTCTTTAATCATTTGATCTGTTTCATTCTTTACCATAATCTCAGGAATATCAACCTTTGCATTATCACATACTGCATCTACAACATGGTCTTCATATTCTGCCTTTGCTCTAGCATTATTGCTTTCTTCCATTTTTGTTCTTATATCCTTTTTAAATTCATCTAATGTATCAAATTCTGATACTTCTTTTACAAATTCATCATCTATTTCAGGTAATTCTTTAATCTTTATTTCTTTTATAGTTACAGTGAAAGTAGCTTTCTTACCATTTAACTCTTCCTTACCATATTCTTCAGGGAAAGTAACTTCTACCTCTTTAGTTTCTCCTTTTTTTAATCCAACAAGTTGATCTTCAAAATTATCTATAAAAGCACCGCTGCCTATTTCTAAAGAATAATCAGTACCTTCTCCACCTTCAAAAGCTACTCCATCCACAAATCCTTTAAAATCAATAACTGCTATATTTCCCTTTTCTACAATTCCATCTTCTTCTTTTGTTTCTATTCTAGCATTTTTTTCTTGAGTAGATTTTAATTCATTATCTACATCCTCATCAGTTACAGGATATTCTACCTTTTTAACTTCTACACCTTCGTACTCTCCAAGCTCAACCTCTGGAGTAACAGTTACTTTAGCTGTATATACAAAATCTTTTCCTGACCCAATTTCCACTATATCAATTTGTGGGTAATCTACAGGTTTTATGTTGTTTTCTTCTAAAGCCAATGGGTATGTATCGTCACAGCAAAAATTTACTGCATCTTCATAAAACACTCCCTCACCATAATATTGCTTAATTATAGTTAAAGGTGCCTTTCCCTTTCTAAATCCTGGTATATTATATTTTGCTTTATTTTTTTTATATGCCTTTTCTACTGCCTCATTAAATTTTTCTGCTTCAACTGTTATTTCAAATTTAACTACATTATTTTCTACTTTTTCCATTTTTGCGTTCATACGTAAATTCCTCCTAATTAAAATGCAAGCTTCTTATTTCAACTTAAATATTATAACATATTATTATACATTTACAAATGATATTAAAAAATAGTTATAATACAAACTTAATCTCTTATTTACATTTTTATAATAAGCTATCTTTTATATATTATATAACAAAGAAGTATAAGTTTACAATTATAACTTTCATTAATTTATTATTTAAACCTATTCATAACACTAAATATGATTTATTGAAAATCTCTACTCCAACTAATCTTATATGAATTTTTCCAAATATTTTTTAGAATTTTTTATATCTTCATAGGAATCGTAATTATTACTATATACTTCCATTATAGCATTACCTCTATAATTTAATGACTTAATTTTATTGAATATACTTTGAAAATCTACAGTTCCATCTCCAGGAAGCAAACATGTATTTTTATCATCTCTATCATTAATATGAAAATTTATCAATTTTGTACCCATAACTTCTAAATACTCCATAGGATTTACTCCTGCCCTGTAGGCTTGCTTAATATCAAGAGTAAAATATATAGGATATCTACAATTTTCTTTTAAATCTCTTAAATATTCAGCACTGCTTGACATACACCAGGACACATTTTCCTGAGCCAGTTTTATTTCATTTTCTCCTGCTATATAAGTGAGATTATTATACACATCATGCATAAGTTCCTTGCTTATAAAATCCGAGGGTCCCAGTCTCATTCCATGAAAAGTATAACAATTTGCTCCTAAAAGTTTTCCTGCTCTACATACCATTTCAAAGAATTTCAACATATCCCTTCTCCTTCTTTTGTAGGCATCAAAAAGATAGGGCTCAAAGGAAGATGAAAAACTATGCACACTGCTTATTTTTAATTTATATTTATCTTTTATATCTGCAAGTTTTTTTACATAATCAATTTCATATTCAAAAGGGCTATTTAAAAATACTTCAGCACATGGAAAACCTAAATCTGAAATTAACTTTATGCTATTCTCTGTCTTAACATTTGGATAAAATACTGCCGATGATAATCCTATCTCCATAAAACCTCTCCCAAAACACAATTAATTAGCTATAGACCCATCTCCCTTGAGATACTGAGTGACATTATCTACTACTATCTCAAGTCCTTTATTATTTATATTATTTATTTGGATATTGGTACCTGTCATATTTGTATTTACATTTGTCTTATCTTTAATGTTATACTTCCATATAAATTTAGCAGGCCTATTATCAAACCACGGTAATTGGCTTATATATGCTATATTTTCATCATCTATAAATTTAGGTGACTGCTGCCATATGTAATTATTGTTTTGTGCCAATATACTATCTTTACTAAAAACTGTTCCATTACTGGATGTATATGAAGCATTTGTAATATCTGAAGATGTGCCATCTGCATTTACAAGGAGCACATTTTGTTTGCTTTTTTCATAGGCAACTGCTGATGTACCTGTGGGATTAATATTAAAATCTATATCAGAATCCTGATTTTGTATATTTGTGATTTTTCTTGTACTTGAACTGTCATCATATATAATATTTAAAGCTTTTCCATCAGGCATAGCTACTGTAAATGTTTTGTCCACTGGCTTTTGCTGTTCTTGCTTAGCTTTTGCTTTTTCATCAGCTGCAGCTGTATCTTGTTTACCAACTGTATTTTGCTTCTTATCATTATTCCCTTGAGACACTTTTTTCGTATTGAAATTATTTTTAGCCCAATCATTTACACTGCCATTTACCAATATTATTGCAAGTACAACTACAACTGCAATCACTATTATAATAGTGATGGTTCTGTTTCTCCTCTTTCTCATTTCTCTTCTATACCGATTACTAAAAATACTTGGTTTTCCCAATTTAAAAACCTCCTTACATAAGCATTCATTATTTATTATAACTCATTGTTAAATATTTTAATAATAATTTTTTGTATATTTAAAATTAACAATATGCAAATGTCTATTCAAAACAAACTCTAAATATAGGCATTAGTAATCACTAAAATCTAGTCAATGAAAAATTAACACTATCAAAATGATTTTATCCGAACAACATATTTTGATAGTGTTTCTATTATATTTTTAATATAGTTCCCAGTTAAAATCTTTTAAAATAATCAAATCATTTACCTATTCTATTATTTTAAAATCTTCACTTGTTATCTATTTCCATATACTTAAGTGCTACTGTAAAAAATACTTATTCATAGGTGAATACTCAACCTCTTTACCTGATATCTCATAATTTACAGCAGTTACAAATATATTTGCAGTATCTATACAAGTAAATACTGGTATTCTATGTTCTGCTGCTTTTCTTCTAAGCTTAAAGCCTAAGGTACCTATATTATTTCCCTTTGTAGGTGAATCAATTATAAATGCTATTTTGTCCTCAACCATATTATCAGTTATTTCAGATAATGATTCTATATTACACTCTATACCGTTATCCTTCAAGAATTTTCCTGTACCCTCAGAGGCAATTATATTGAAGCCAAGTTCAATATATTTTTTAACTACCTGTAACCCCTCTTCTTTATCTATATCTTTTAAAGATACATATATATTGCCACTCTTAGGAATTTCATAATTTGCAGCACAGAATCCTTTATATATGGCATCTTCAAAATTATCACCTACACCAAGTACCTCACCAGTAGATTTCATTTCAGGTCCTAAATAAGTATCCACATCTACCAGCTTTTCATTAGAAAATACCGGTATTTTTACTGCACATAATTTATTTTCCTCATTAATTCCAATTCCATAGCCAAGATCTTTTAGTTTCTTTCCAAGTATGATCTCTACTGCAAGCTTTACCATAGGTATTCCAGTAACTTTACTCAATATAGGCACTGTTCTGGACGCTCTTGGATTTACTTCTATTACATATACATTATCTCCATCAAAAACATATTGTATATTCACAAGTCCTTTGATTTCAAGTGATCTTACAATTCTCTCCGTATATTCCTTTAGAGTATTGAGAACATCTTTTGAAAGTGTTCGTGTTGGATACATTGTTATACTGTCTCCTGAATGTACCCCGGTTCTCTCAACGTGCTCCATAATACCAGGTATTAATACATCTTCACCATCTGAAATTGCATCCACTTCTATTTCTGTACCCTTTATATATTTATCTATAAGTACAGGGTGTTCCGTAGATAAATTAACTGCTTCCTTCATATATCTTTCAAGAGTCTTTTTATCATACACTACCTGCATAGCTCTTCCACCTATTACATAGGAAGGTCTCACTATTACAGGGTATCCTAAGGTATCAACTGCTTTATAAGCCTCTTCCATGCTGATTACAGATACGCCCTTAGGTAATGGTATATTTATACTGTTTAGGAGTTCACTGAACTTTTCTCTATCCTCAGCTAAGTCTATAGATTTAAAGGAAGTTCCAATAATCTTTATTCCTCTTTTATCAAGCATTTCTGCAAGATTTATGGCAGTTTGACCACCAAATTGTACAATAACACCATAAGGTTTTTCCTTCTCAATAATATCTAATACATTGTCTATATATAGAGATTCAAAATATAATTTATCTGCTGTATCAAAATCTGTGCTTACAGTTTCAGGATTATTATTTATAATTATTGATTTATATCCAGCCTCTTTAATACCCCAAACTCCATGAACGCAGCAATAGTCAAATTCAATACCCTGACCTATTCTTATAGGGCCGGAACCTAAAACTATTATCTTTTCATTATCTGAAACAGCATCTTCATCTTCGTCTTCATAGCAAGAATAATAATAAGGGGTGTCCGCTTCAAATTCACCACTGCAGGTATCTACCATTTTATATACTGCTTTTACATTATTTTCTTTCAAAATATCTCTTACTCTATCTTCACCTATTTTGGTAAGTCTGTTTATTTCCTTTATAGTAAAGCCCATCTTTTTAGCTTCAATTATGTTTTCTTCTGCAGCATCTTCTTTAAGTTTGTTTTCCATATCTATTATTGTCTTAATACTATTTAAAAACCATTTATCTATTTTCGTTATATTGTGTACTTCATCTATGGAAATTCCTTTTCTCATAATCTCTGCTATGGCAAAAATCCTCTCATCATCCTGTTTCTTTATTTTATCAACAAGAGCATCTACATCTAGAGCTTCAAAAGCCTCAATTCTCAGTGCACTAAATTTTCCTTCAAGGGATGTAACTGCCTTTAAAAGAGCATTATGGAAAGTTCTATCTATAGCCATTACTTCCCCTGTAGCCTTCATCTGTGTACCCAATGTTCTAAGAGCTGTATCGAATTTATCAAAAGGCCATTTTGGTATCTTAACTACACAATAGTCTAAAGCTGGTTCAAAACAAGCACTAGAATTTTTAGTAACATAATTTTTAAGTTCATCTAGACTATATCCTATGGCAATCTTAGCTGCAATCTTAGCTATAGGATAACCTGCTGCTTTAGATGCAAGAGCACTGGAACGGCTAACTCTAGGATTTACTTCTATTACTATATAGTTATTACTTTTAGGATCTAAGGCATACTGTATATTGCAGCCACCTTCTATCTTAAGATTTCGTATAATTTTTATAGCAGCATTTCTAAGCATCTGATATTCAGTATCTCTTAAAGTCTGTGAAGGTGCCACAACTATACTATCTCCTGTATGAACACCTACGGGATCTATATTTTCCATATTACATATAATTATGCAATTATCTTTCTTATCTCTTATTACTTCATACTCAATTTCTTTCCAACCAGCCACACTTTGCTCTAATAGAATTTGATCTATAGGACTCATTTCAATTCCTCTGCTGGCTATCTCAAGAAGTTCTTCCATATTTTCTGCTATTCCACCACCAGTTCCACCTAAAGTGTATGCTGGTCTTATAATTACCGGGAATCCATACTTATTTACAAAGTCTACACATTCTTCAATATGGTTTGCAATTATACTCTTAGGTATAGGTTCATTTATCTCTTCCATAAGATTCTTGAATTCTTCTCTGTCTTCAGCCTTCTTTATAGCTTCACTATTTACACCTAGAAGCCTTACATTGTACTTCTCAAGAATCCCCACATCTTTTAATTTCATTGCAAGATTAAGAGCAGTCTGACCTCCAAAACCTGCAAGTATTCCATCCGGTCTTTCTTCTGCTATTATTTTTTCTAAAGCTTTTACAGTCAATGGTTCTATATAGACTTTATCTGCTATATGATAATCTGTCATTATAGTAGCTGGATTACTATTTACAAGAACAGTTTCTATCCCTTCCTCTTTTATAGCTTTAATAGCTTCCGTACCTGAATAGTCAAATTCAGCCGCTTGACCTATAATTATTGGACCTGATCCAATGATAAGAGCTTTTTTTATAGTTTTATCTAAAGGCATATCTGTTTCCTCCAAAATCGTTAATATTAAGTATTTGAAATAAATAACGGCCCATGGTCATATTATTATAATAGCCAGTTATTTTTTTTAATTGGTTTAATTAAATTGCTTCATCATTAATTGACCCATCCATAATGGTTAAGAATTTATCAAATAGATAAGCTGTATCTATTGGACCTGGTGCCCCTTCTGGATGGAATTGCACTGAAAAAACTGGCAAAGATTTATGTTTCATTCCTTCAACTGTATTATCATTAAGATTTCTATGCGTAACTATCATACCTTTATTTTCTATGCTTTTTTCATCTACTGCATATCCATGGTTTTGAGAAGTTATATATGCTTTGTCTCTCTCAATATCATAGATTCCATGATTTCCGCCCCTATGTCCAAACTTTAATTTGTAGGTATCCCCACCTACAGCTAGTGCCAATATCTGATGTCCCAGACATATACCAAAGGTAGGTAAAGATTTCATTAAATTCTTTACTGTTTCAATAGTTTCAGGTATGGCCTTTGGGTCTCCAGGACCATTACTCAAAAATAGACCATCTGGTTTTATCTCCATAATATCATTATAGGTAGCATTGTATGGAAATATTGTTATATCACAATTTCTCTGTTTTAAATTTTCAATTATATTTTGTTTAGCGCCAAAGTCCATTAATGCCACTTTAAAACCACTTCCAGGAATATGTTTAATCTCTTTTGGGCTTACTTCCTCTACACAGCTTTTACTAAGCTCAGTGTTATCCATAATTTCTTTCAATCTTTCTAAAGAAAATTCTTCGTTAGAAATCACACATTTCATAGCACCTATATTTCTTATTTTTTTTGTAATTGCCCTAGTATCTACATTATAAATACCAACCACATTCATGTTTTTAAGCATTTCATCTAAGCTTGCTTCATTCATATAATTTGATGGATTATTACTTACTGATTTTACCACAAAGCCTTTAGCATACACCTTTTCTGATTCATTTTCAAAACTATTTGTTCCATAATTTCCGATCAAAGGATATGTCATATTTATTATTTGACCTGCATAGGAGGGATCAGTAAGCACCTCTTGATATCCAGTCATACAAGTATTAAAAACTAATTCTCCAACGGATGTACCAATTTTTCCAAAGCCATCCCCTTCATATATTGTACCGTCTTCCAAATATAATATGCCTTTCATAAAATCCACCTCTTCTTTATATTAAAAACCTAAACTATTAATATTTATACAGCATTTTTTATATTTATTCAAAGATTAACATAGGTCTATTTTCCCTGTCAACTTAAATTTAAGGCTTTATAGCTTTATCTTTAGTCTCTGCACAAAAATAGAGCCTTCTACTATGGCAGAAGGCTCTTGCATACGAAAACAAAGCTACACATAAATAATGCTGCTTTTACACAATATATACAATCTTACCTTTTCAGCCTCTCTGGACCAAATTTAAAGGTCGTATTTAATTTCTATATATTATAATACACTATTATTGTATAAATATCAATTATTTCTTTTAAAATTTAATTTCGGCAAAAAAATAATCGATTAGTATATAATACTAGCATTTTTACATTATTATATCTTTTCTACAGAACCTATTCGCCTTTTAGCCACTTATTAAAATAATCATTCCAATCCTTCCCTGTAATTTCATTTGCTACTGCTATAAAATCTCCTGTTTTGGTAACTTTGTATTTATACCTGTTAAAATAAGTTTGAATTATTTTAAAGAATTCCTCGTCTCCTACTTTTTCTCTAAAATCATCCAGCATTACAGCTCCTTTATAATATACCAAAATAGAATATTCCATATCATCTTTGAAATCCTGTACTGGTTTTAACATGACTTTTTGATTTGGATTAGCTGCAGCATAAGTATAATAATAATCCTTTAATTTTAAAAAATCATCTCTGTTATTTTTTACACTCTCGTTGTATATGTCCTCTGAATAACAGGCAAAACTTTCATCCAGCCATGCTTCGTTTACCTCATCATCTCCTATGACACCATACCACCACTGATGAGCAGTTTCATGGACTACAATGACTTCATAATAACCACTTTTCTTGTATTCTGGATTATCAGAAATGAACACTATACCAGGGTATTCCATACCAGTTAAAAAACTGCTTTCTGCTACAGAATAAGTTTTATAGGGATATTTGCCAAAGAATTTATTAAAAGTTTCTACAGCATTCTTAGCATAATTCATTTCATCAGAAAGTTCTTTATCTGTTCCAAGACTGTAACATTTTACATTTATTCCATCAACCTTTTCCTGCTTAAACTTAAACTTATTACTAGTAGTAAAAGCAAAATCTCTCACATTATTTTCATTGAAAGAATAAGTTTTTAAATTGTTTTTGATTTTTTCCTTGCCGGATTCTCCAGTAGCTGCCACTATGTAATCCTCCGGAACTGTTATATTTACTTTGTAGTCAGACACTGTACTGTAAAAAGGGTCTCCCATACTGTAATAAGAATCCAAATGCCAGCCCTTTTCATCATATTCTGCTGCTATAGGATACCAATTCCCAAAATTATAAGATGTACCATAATAGCTCAATCTATCCTTGCCTTTAGGAATTTTTACTGTAAACTTTAAGTCAAAGTCAACTTTATTTCCTGCCTTTAACTCTTTCTCCAAGGGAACTCTTAGAATTGTTTTATCTCTTCCACTTATTTCAAAATCAGATTTTTTCCCATTCACTGATATATCCTGTATATCTATGCTTCCAGCGCTAAATCCCTCTGGAAAGGTTTCATTAAATCCAAACTGCGCAGGTGTTGTAGACTTCTCTTTATATGCATTAGGATAAATATGAAAATATACTTCTTTAAGAGGACTTTTACTCTTATTCACATAGGTTAGTTTTTCTTCCCCCGTTAAAGTTTTAAGTTCAGTATCCAATTTTACATCTAGTTTGTAGTTGTTTTTAGGAAAATTAACTTTTGTATTGCTCTCCACTGCTGGCTTTATGGAATTTATACTCTTTATCGTAGGACTAGCAGGACTAAAGGTCTGGGCACTTTCACTGCCTTTTCCACAGCCTGAAATTAATAACATTACAACTGTAAATATACATATAATCCTTGACATTTTTTTTATCATAAGCATTCCTCCTATATGAAAGTTTGTGTAAAATTCACAAATATCATACAAGTTAATTTATTTTTTTCTAACTTTTCTACAAGAAAAAAATAGCGGCAGATCGAAATCTACCACTTTAAGCTTTTTCTATTATTTTGTTAATATTTCTATGTACAACTGAACCTTATTTAATTAAAATTTTACCAATTAATCTTAGACTAATTAAACTATATTTCTGCTTCCTGGTTTTACATATGGAACTCCCTTTGCACAAAGAGGGCAATTTTCCTTTTCATAGCTTTCAATTTCCAACTTAACAGCACTATATATAGGTAATTCAGTCTTTACATCTTTTGCTCTTCTATCCACAATACAGCATAATGCAACTACTTCTGCTCCAAGCTTTCTTAAGATTTCCACTACTTCAAAAGAAGATTTTCCTGTAGTAACAACATCTTCAGAGATTATTACCTTATCACCTTTTTTAACTTCAAAGCCTCTCTTTATAGTCATCTTTCCATCTACTCTCTCTGCAAAGATTCCAGGCTTGCCTGTTTGTCTTGCTAGCTCATAGGAAACTAATACTCCCCCCATAGCAGGTCCTACAATTATATCAAAGTCTACATCCTTTATTTTATCTACAATTACGCTTATAACCTTTTCTGCCTTATCAGGATGTTGTAAAAGCTTAGCACATTGGCAGTACTTTTCACTGTGCCTTCCTGAGGATAATAAAAAATGTCCCTCTAAAAGTGCTTCTGACTCTCTTAAAATTTCTATAACTTTATTTTCTGTGTTTTCCATAATTGTATACTCTCCTTTTTCTTTTTACTTAATTATACCTGTTATCTCTGATAAATTATTTATTCCTTCTTTTTTCATAAATGATTCAATGTCATCTATTATATCCAGACATATATCTGGCTTCATGAAATTAGCAGTTCCAACCTGTACTGCAGTAGCTCCTGCCATAATAAATTCTAAAGCATCCTTCCCATTTGATATTCCACCCATGCCAACAACAGGCACATCTACAGCTTTTGCCACTTCATAAACCATTCTAAGGGCTATAGGCTTTATACATGGCCCTGAAAGTCCTGCACTTACATTGTCAAATATAGGCTTTCTCTTATTAATATCAATAGCCATGGCCTTAAAGGTATTTACTAAGGAGATGGAATCCGCTCCAGCCTCTGTACATTTAACTGCCATATCTACTATATCCTCAGCATTTGGAGATAATTTTACCATTAGTGGCTTATCACAATATTTTTTTACTCTGCTCACCACATCAAAAGCTACATTAGATTTTATACCAAAAGCCATTCCCCCATGTTTAACATTAGGACAGGAAATATTTAACTCTATAATGTCTACATCTGTATTATTTAATAATTCTATACCCTTTTCATAATCTTCTGTAGTTCCTCCACCTAAATTAGCTATAACTACAGTATTAAGTTTTTTCATTTCTTGAAGTTCTTCTTTTATGAAATGTTCCACCCCTGGATTCTGAAGACCCACACTATTCATTATGCCGCTGGCTACTTCATAAATCCTCATACCATTATTGCCTTCCTTAGGCATAATAGTTAAACCCTTTGAAGAAATCCCGCCCAGTTTGCCTACATCAAAATAGTTAATGTACTCATTTCCAAAACCAAAGGTTCCAGAAGCGGCTATTACAGGATTTTTAAAATCCACTCCACAAATGCTAACATTAGTCATTTATTACAAGCTCCTTTCCTAAAAATACAGGTCCTTCCTTACAGGATCTCTTTCTTCCATCCTTAGTTTTACATGTACATACAAGACATGCACCAATTCCACAAGCCATTCTGTTTTCCATGGACACATATAATGGTATATCTTTCTCATTACACATTTTTATCACTTTTGCCATCATTATTTCTGGTCCACAGCAAACGACTACGTCATATTTTTCAACATTTAGTAAATCAGTTACATAGCCTTTATGTCCAGCTTCACCATTTTCTGTGGATAAGTAAAAGTTATTAACATATTTTTCCACATAATCCACAGTTTTGCTATTATTTCTAAAACCTGCATATAAATCTACAGAAGAAGCTTTTAATTCTTTAGACAAGTATAACATAGGTGCAATACCTATACCACCTGCTACTAAAGCAACCTTTCCCTGCAGCTTTCCCAAATCAAATCCATTTCCCAAAGGTCCTGTAAGCTTTATTTCATCACCTTTTTTTAATTTAGCTAAAATTTCTGTACCTCTTCCAAGGACTCTGTATAAAAATTTTATTTTTTCTGCATCTTTATCATATATACTTATAGGTCTAGATAATACCGGTTCTGTATCCCAGGCTCTTAAGAGATAGAACTGTCCAGGTTTACCTTCAAAGTTTCCCTCTATAGTAATCTCATATATGTCTTCTTCTATTTTTTCATTGCTGAATACACTTTTCACCATATATTTTTCGCTCATGAGTTTCCTCCAAAATTAATATTTCTAACCTATGTTCTTTAAGTCATATGAAAATAAATAACATACTGACTTATTTATTTTTTGAATATGACATAATATCATCTCTCATATTTATAGCTGCATTTCTGGCACATTTTTCAAAGCTATGCTGTCCATTATCAACTTTTTTATATGCAAGAAGTATGCCCCTTGAGGAATTCACTATTCCTCCGTTGCCTTCTGATAAATAATTAGCTACATCCTCTGCTGTTCCTCCCTGAGCACCATAGCCAGGTATTAAAAAGAATGTAGACTTATACTTATCTCTTATTTCTTTACCTTCAAAACCTGTAGTGCAGCCAACCACAGCACCAATAGAACTGTATCCGCATTCACCTAAATAAGCTTTTCCCAAGGTATTTATCTTTTCACCAACTACATTATACACTCTTTCCTCTTTATCTGTAGCTATATATTGTATATCCTTTGAGCCAGGATTAGAAGTTCTTAAAAGTATAAATGCTCCCTTTTCCTTATTTTCTATATAAGGAAGGTATGGTTCTACACTGTCAAAACCCATATAAGGATTTAGAGTAACAAAATCACTTTCAAAATCTCCATCAAAGTGAGCCTTTGCATACATTTCAGCAGTTTTTGCTATATCTCCTCTTTTTATATCTGCTACAGATATAGCTTTTTCATTCTTTATATATTGCAAAGTTTTCTTGTAAGCTTTTAATCCACTTAATCCGTAAGCTTCATAATATGCGATTTGCACCTTGTAGCAAGCAACTACATCTAGAGTTTCATCTATTATTTTCTTATTGAAATTAAATAGAGCATCTTCTATATCATTGTATTTATCTAAAAACCACTTTGGTATGTAGTCCATATCTGTATCCAGACCTAAACAAACATGACCATTCTTTGCAACTCTTTGGTAAAGCTCATCTATAATCATAATTTATAATCCTCCTACACACTCTGAAAGACAGTTTTACCTGACTTTATTGTTCTTACAACTGAACCATATAATTCTTTTCCATCAAAAGGCGTATTCTTTCCCTTTGACTGAAAATTCTCTGAATCGACAGTATATCTACTATTTAAATCTACAATTACTAAATCACCCGTATAACCTATTGATATTTTGCCCTTGTTAACCTTTAGTATCTCTGCAGGAGTTTTAGACATTATTTTAGAAAGTTTATTTATAGTTAAATTACCTTCTTTAACAAGCTTTGTATAGCATACAGAAAAAGAAGTTTCAATGCCAGATATTCCACAGGCACCCTTTTCCTTATCCTCTTTGCTATGTGGAGCATGATCCGTACCTATGGCATCCACATAACCTTTTTCAATAGCCTTTATAAGATATTCTACGTCCTCAGCTTTCCTAATAGGAGGATTTACCTTGTATATATCTTCTCCTGTGAGAGCTATATGATGTGGTGTGACTTCACAAGTTATATTAAAGCCATCTCTCTTTGCATCAATAATAGCCTTCATAGCTTCCTTTGTACTTACGTGTGATAGATGTAAATGACAACCTGTAAATTTGGCTAAAGTGATGTCTCTTTCGGTCATGATGTTTTCAGAAAGCCTGGTACTTATTGGTGTAATTTCCTCATCCTCTGCATGAGACATTACTACGAAATCTCTTTCTTTAGCTATAACCATGGCGTCATGCATGATTTTTCCACTATACACACCTTTTCCATCATCAGATATGCATTTTACAGAAGCATCAATTTCATTGAGATGGCTAATATCTTTTCCCTGAAGATCTTTAGTTATGCTTACAGTTTGATATGCATCTACAAGACCAATTTCCCTTGCCTTATTAATAACATAATTTACAGTTTCCATATCACTGCATATAGGCTTAGTATTTCCCATAAGGTTCACAGTGGTATATCCACCTCTAACTGCTGCCCTACTGCCTGTTTCTATATCCTCTTTATATTGTAAACCTGGGTCCCTAAAATGACTATGCAAATCTATAAAAGCAGGCATAACCACATAACCTTTTGCATCAATAGTTTCACAATTCTTATCTAAACTATCTCCTATTTCCTTTATGATTCCATCTTTAATATATACGTCACCAACAAAATTAGAAGCACAATCTATAATTCTTCCGTTCTTTATCAAAAGTTCCATAATCTTTTCGCTCCTCTTCCTATGAAATAATAAGTTATTTTTAAAGGAAAGCTTTATTAAACATTTAACCATATTTTATAAAAATTTTTATTTTATATACTCTATACTGTTACTATTTCATCACAATATTCACACCTATATTCACCTTTTTCCTTATCAACAAGATGAAATATGTGCGGTACATATTTTTCAATAGAGGTTATGCATCTTGGATTCTTACACTTAATTACATTTTCAACTCTTTCCGGTAGGCTTAGTTTTTTCTTCTCTTTAATTTTTTCATTTTCTATTATATTAACTGTAATATTAGGGTCCAAAAGTCCAAGCATTTTAAAATCCAGATCTATTACATTTTCAATTTTAATTATATCCTTTTTTTCATCCTTTGTACTATTCACATTCATTATTAAAGCTGTAGGAAAGTCTGCATCTTGAAGATTTAAATAATTATAAATCTTTATTCCATGGCCTGCCTTTATGTGATCTATAACTATGCCATTTATTATACTATTTATAGTAATCAATTAGCACACCCCCAAAAGTTTAGCAATCAATGCCATTCTCACATACATGCCAAATTTTGCCTGAATAAAATAGCAGGCTCTTTTGTCTTCATCTACTTCGTAATCTATTTCATTAACTCTAGGAAGAGGATGCAATATTATCATGTCTTCTTTTGCATTATTCAATTTTTCTTCATTTAGTATATAACTATCTTTTAATCTTATATAGTCTTCTTCATTGAAAAATCTTTCTCTCTGAACCCTTGTCATATAAAGTATGTCTAACCTATCTATTACATCCTCTAAATTTTCAGCTTCTACATATTCTATATTGTTTTTTTCAAGTATTTCTTTTTTTATGTATTCTGGTATTCTTAGCTCTTTAGGGGAAATTAATACAAGTTTATTATTTTTATATCTGGATATAGCTTTTATAAGAGAATGAACTGTTCTTCCAAATTTTAAATCACCACATATACCAATTGTAAAGTTTGAAAGGCTTCCCTTCATCTTTCTTATGGTAAGAAGATCTGTCAGCGTTTGAGTTGGATGTTGATGTCCTCCATCGCCTGCATTTATAACAGGAATTTCTGAATACATAGAGGCTATTTTAGGTGCTCCTTCTTTAGAATGCCTCATGGCAGCTATATCAGCATAGCAAGATACTATTCTAATGGTATCAGCTACAGTTTCTCCCTTTGATACTGAACTGGAATTTGGCTCTGAAAATCCAACTACCTGCCCACCAAGCCTCAGCATTGCAGCCTCAAAACTAAATCTTGTTCTTGTACTTGGTTCATAAAAAAGTGTAGCTAAAATCTTACCATCTGCTGCATGAAGATATTCTTTTGGGTTTTCTATTATATTATCCGCTAGAGAAAATATTTCCTCAAGCTCTTCTGTAGTAAAATCCATAGGATCTATAAGACTTCTTCCCTTTAACATAATCATCCTCCTTATTAGTCTCTCTGTACTAAATTTAAAGGTATAAAATTGATTAAATCAATTTTTCACTTTCATATTTACTAAATATTATATATTATTTTTACACATTAAAAAATGCCTCCACAAAAGAAGGCATAGGAATCCCTATTATTTTTACCTTCCCAGTCTCACAGGACTGAATTTAAAGGCTGACATATTTCCTTAATATACTATCATAGAGTATATTCAATGTCAATGGAAGTTGTATTCTTGTAATATTAATTCTTGATAGTGATAAAGTACGAACTAACTATCAAGATTTTCCCAATTTTAGTTTTCAATCTTCTTATAATTCGTACTTTATTTAAATTATTGTAGAAAATTTTTATTTAAACCATTAAAATAGATAATGTATAAATTATTTTTACATAAGACATCTTCAAAAAATAACCAGTCAGTATGATAGCCTCTTTGACTTATTATTTATTTCAGATGTCTAAGAAAGGATTGTGTTAAGTTTGGTAGAACATATCATAAATATCATAATTGTTATCCTGGATAAGCTCGGCTATTTAGGTACATTTTTAGGAATGTTATTTGAAAGTGCCTGCATCCCTATCCCCAGTGAAATTATTTTACCCTTTGGTGGTTATTTGAGTTTTAAAGGTCATCTAAATTTAATACTTGTGATAATCTCCGGCACTTTAGGTGGGACTGTTGGATCTATCATAGCATATTTAATAGGTTCACGTGGAGGGAGGCCTCTTGTAGAAAAATATGCAGATAAGCTCCATTTATCAAAGGAAAAAATTGAAAAAAGTGATACAATGTTCAATAAATATGGAGATAAAATAATATTCTTTTCGAGACTTCTCCCAATTATTAGAACATTCATATCATTACCTGCGGGAATAGCTAAAATGAATTTTTCAAAATTTGTATTATATACTATAGTTGGTTCTGCAATATGGAGTGCATTTTTAGTTTATTTAGGTTTTATAATGGGTGAAAATTGGGAGACTATACGTTCTTATTACCATTATGCAGATGTAGCAATGGTTATACTTGTAATTGCATTTATACTTTATAAAATAATAACAAGAAAAAAAACTTTCAACAATGAGTTATCTGAAAAGAAATAAAGATTTATAACCGAAAAATATATTACTGTTATTTACTTAATATAACTAACAAAACACTATGAAATTCAATTGGTAAAACTACCTGAATTTCATAGTGCTTTTTTATTATCTAAAGTTTACTGTATTGTTTTCCATACTATTTATTATAGCCAAGGATTGAAGTTCTACTCCACATTCCTCTATCATCTTTCTTCCACCTTGAAAATACTTTTCAATTACAATTCCTACACCAGAAGCCTCTGCTCCAGATTGTCTGACTATATCAATCAAACCCAAAGCCGCACTTCCGCTAGCAAGAAAATCATCAATTATTAGTATCCTATCCTCACTGTTTATATACTTCTTGGAAACTCTTATTTTATAGGTTTTTTCTTTAGTGAAAGAATATACCTCTGCCTCGTAGGTATCCTTATCAAGATTCGTTGCATTGTATTTCTTTGCAAATATCACCGGAATATTATCAAAATGTTGTGCTGCTATACATGCAATACCAATACCAGATGCTTCCACTGTAAGTATTTTTGTTATATTCTTGTGTTTAAATCTGTTTCTAAATTCCTTTCCCATTTCATCAAATAGATTTACATCCATTTGATGATTTAAGAAGCTGTCCACCTTTAAAATTCTATTTTCAATTACAATTCCATCTTGAAGTATTCTTTTCTTTAAAAGTTCCATATGTTCTAATCCTTTCTTTATCTATTAAGGCATCTTCAAAAAATAACTAAGTCAGTATGCTAGCCTATTTTAAATCCTACTGCGTCAACAGAACCCTCTGATAGTCCAACTATCATCAGAACCTGTTTCCTTGTTGGATTCAAAATATTCGTCGCATCTTTGACTTCTTATTTATTTTCAGATGCCTAATACTATTGTAATTATGTCACAAAAAATATAATTAATAAAAAATATATGCTATCTTATGTTATAATATCAAACTGCATATTGTAAAGAGCTGCATATATTCCATTTTTATCAATTAATTCCTTATGATTTCCCTTCTCCTGTATTCCTTCATCAGTAAGAACCATTATTTCATCTGCATTTCTTATAGTGCTTAACCTATGAGCAATTACAATAGTTGTTCTATTTTTTGAAAGCTCTTCTAAGGATTCCTGTATAAATCTTTCGCTTTCATTATCAAGAGCAGAAGTAGCTTCATCAAGAATAAGTATTGGAGGATTCTTAAGAAAAACCCTAGCTATAGATAGTCTCTGCTTTTGTCCACCCGAAAGCTTAACTCCTCTTTCTCCTACATAGGTATCATATCCATCCTCTAAGCCTTCAATAAATTCATGTATATTAGCCCTTCTGGCAGCTTCTATTATTTCTTCATCTGCCGCGTCTTGTTTACCATAAGCTATATTTTCTTTTATGGTTCCCCCAAACATATATACATCCTGTTGAACTAAGCCTATGGAATTCCTTAAAGAATTTAATTTTATATCTTTTATATCCATTCCATCTATAGTAATGTTTCCTTCCGTTGCTTCATAAAATCTTGGTATGAGATTACAGAAAGTAGTTTTTCCTCCTCCTGAAGGCCCCACAAGAGCTATGTTTTTCCCGGCTGTTATATCTATACTTATATCTTTTAGTATAATATTTTTATCCTGGTATCCAAAAGAAACATGATTAAATTTAATATTACCCTTTGGATTAATAAGTTCCACTGCATCTTCTCTATCTATAATAGTTGGCTTTGTATTAATAATTTGTAGAAATCTCTCAAAACCAGTAATACCTCGTTGGAACTGCTCAGTGAAATTTACTAATTTATCAACAGGATTTAAAAATATATTTATGTATAGAATATAAACTACTAAATCTGATATATTTAATAGTGATTTACTTATTAATATTCCACCAAAAAGTATGGCAGTAAGATACAATATCCCCTGAAAGAATCCATTTCCACTATAATATTTACCCATTAGGAAATAGCTTTCTTCTTTAGTTTTTAAGAATTGTTTATTTCCCTTTTTAAATTTTTTTGCTTCAACTTTTTCATTGCCAAAGGATTTTACCACTCTTATACCAGCAAGAGTATCCTGTACGACTGCATTCACATCTGCAATTTCCTTTCTATTTCTCATAAATACATCTTTCATTCTATTATTATAGAAAATAGAAAAATACACCATTAATAATGTAATAAATAAAAGTGCAAGTGTTATTGGAACATTAATACTTGAGAGTATAACAAAAGATCCTACTATTTTTAAAATAGAAATAAATAAATCCTCTGGCCCATGATGGGCAAGTTCAGATATATCAAAAAGATCTGTTATTATTCTTGACATAAGTGTTCCTGTATTATTATTATCATAATATGAAAATGGCAGTTTTTGAAACTGGTTAAAAAGATCTCTTCTCATATTAGCTTCCATTTTTGCACCCATAATATGTCCCCAGGATGTTATGAAATATTGACAAAAATACCTTATTACATACATTATAAGCAAAGCTAATCCCACTATTAAAACATATTTTACTATCTTATTCCCATCCTTTAATATATACACATCATTGAGCAAAAATCTCACTATAATAGGGAAAACAAGATCTATGGCAGATAAAAGCAACGCACAAAACATATCTGCAAAAAATAAAGTTCTATAGGGTTTGTAGTATTCTAAAAATTTACTTAGACTTTTCATTATATATCTCCTTTCTTAGTTTTAACTGTTTAAAATACTTTTTTAAACTCTCATAGAGCTCGTACCTATATTGAAATAATTTAAGACATTCAAATAAATAACTAGTAAGTATAGTAATCTATTTTAACTTACTATTTATTTTCACGTGCCTAATAAAAAATCATACTTGTTACATTAACATTATATTTAAAAATAATCAATATAATTTTAAGAATTGTTATTATTAATTAAATTGTCACCTATAATTGTAACTTAATATAAGGCATCTTGAAAAAATTCGTCGCATCTTTGACTTCTTATTTATTTTAAGATGCCTAAATTTATTTATAGCTTGGATATATTTCCTATAGCACCGTGAATTCCCTAGAATATGATTGTTTAAATTACACAATATACTAGTGTAACATAAATAAACAATTAAAAAGGAGATGGAACACATGGCAAGTAGAAGTAATAGAATTTTAGTACCAGAAGCAAGAGAAGCTTTAAACAAATTCAAATTAGAGGCAGCTCAAGAAGTTGGTACTCCTTTAACTAATGGTTATAATGGAGATCTTACTTCAAGACAAAATGGTTCTGTTGGTGGCCAAATGGTTAAAAAGATAATTCAGGACTATGAAAACAATATAAAATAGTTCTAAATCTTATCAAATAAGTTTTAGGCACGTAGATAAATTCTACGTGCCTTATTTTACATACTTCATATTTGTAATATAATACAAGTAAAGGAGGTGTAAAATATGAATTTAAGACATTTCATTGGTCCTTTAGGTATATTAACAGCTATAGGTTTTATATTTGCTTTACTTAATTTTTTTGTAAAGCTTATCAACAAAAATTATATTCTTAAATTGCCCAAAGACAAAAATCACTTTGTTACTTATTATAAAAAAATAATGAAATTCATAGTTAAAAATCACAAAACAGCCGGTATTATCACTTTTATCCTTATGTTATTACATTTCTTTATTGCCTATAATTCCCATAGAATTAAAATAACAGGCATAATTGCGGCAATAATTATGGCCGCAGTAGTTATTTTAGGCATATATGGTAAATCAATCAAAAGACCACGAGGTAAATGGTTAACTATCCATAGATCTTTAGCTTTTATTTTAATTATAGCTATAATATTTCATATTCTGTAAAAAACAAAAGGGGACTGTCTCTAATGCATATTAATACATTTTGAGACAATCCCTTTTTATCTTAAAACTCTAAAGCTTATGAATTAAGCCTGTTCAAGAGCCTGATTTAAATCATATATTAAATCATCTACACCTTCAACACCAATTGAAAGTCTTATAAGGTCTGGAGTAACTCCAGCAGCTCTTTGCTCTTCTTCATTAAGTTCAGCATGTGTTGTACTTGAAGGGTGAATTACAAGAGATTTTGCATCTGCTACATTTGCAAGTAATGAGAATAATTTAACACTATTTATAAATCTCTTTCCAGCTTCAAGTCCGCCTTTTATTCCAAAAGTAAATATTGAACCTGCACCTTTTGGTAAGTATTTTTTAGCCAATGCATTATATGGACTATCTGGTAATTCAGGATAGTTTACCCATTCAACCTTTGGATGATTTTTTAAGAATTCTACTATCTTTCTAGTATTTGATACATGTCTTTCTACTCTTAAAGATAATGATTCTAGACCTTGTAAGAATAAAAATGCACTTTGAGGAGAAAGAGTCGCACCAGTATTTCTTAGAAGCTGAACTCTAGCTTTTAAAGCAAAAGCAGGTGCTCCTAAATCTGCATATACAAGACCATTGTAACTTTCATCAGGTGTTGTAAAGTCAGGGAATTTACCGCTTGCTCTCCAATCAAATTTACCACCATCAACTATAATTCCACCAATAGTAGTACCATGCCCTCCGATAAATTTTGTTGCAGAATGTACAACTACATCAGCACCATATTCTATTGGTCTTACAAGATATGGAGTTGCGAAAGTATTGTCTATGATTAAAGGAATCTTATTTTCATGTGCAATATTTGCTACTGCTTCTATATCCAACACATTAATTCTTGGATTTCCTAAAGTTTCAGCATATACTGCCTTTGTCTTATCAGTTATAGCTCTTCTAATATTTTCAGGATCATCTGGATCAACAAATGTTACTTTTATTCCAAGTTTTTTCAAAGTTACTGCAAATAATTCATAAGTACCACCGTATAATGTACTTACAGATACTATTTCATCACCTGAATTAGCTACATTAAGTATTGCATAAGTTATTGCTGCAAGTCCTGATGAAGTTGCAAGTCCTGCTACTCCACCTTCAAGTTCTGCTACTCTTTTTTCAAATACATCAGTAGTAGGATTCATAATTCTTGAATAAACATTTCCAGGTTCTTTTAATTGGAATAAATTTGCTGCATGATCTGCATTTTTAAACACATAAGATGTTGTTTGATAAATTGGAACTGCTCTTGATCCTGTTGTTGGATCTACCTCCTGACCTGCATGCACCTGTAATGTTTCAAAACTATACTTTCTCTCTTCACTCATTTCTAATATCTCCTTTTATATTATATTTTTGCATATCTTAATAAAATCAAAATATACAATTATTATTTATTATAGAATTTCATCTAAATTATAGGGTGTTTCCTGATATACATAATAATTCAGCCAATTTAAAAATAATAGATTAGAATGACTTCTCCATTTTACTACTGGATCTTTTTTAGGATCATTATCTTTAAAATAATTCTTAGGAATTTCAATATTTTCATTATTTGAAATATCTCTATCATATTCGGCCTTTAAAGTTAAAGGATCATATTCAGAGTGCCCCATAACAAAAATTTGACGCCCATGTTTTGCTGTTACTATATATATACCTGCATCCTCAGATTCAGATAAAATTTTCAGTCTTGGATCTTTTTCAATATCTTTTCTTCTCACTTCTGTGTGTCTTGAATGTGGAACGTAAAACACATCATCAAACCCTCTTAACAGATTTACATTTTTTTCAGTGGTTTTGTGCAGAAAAACTCCAAACAATTTTTTTGAAAGATGGTATTTGGGAATATTATAATGATAATATAAACCAGCCTGAGCTCCCCAACATATATGAAGTGTTGAGTATACATTATGCAAACTCCACTCCATAATTTCAACTAATTCATTCCAATAATCCACATCTTTAAAATCAATCTGTTCAATAGGAGCTCCTGTAATTATCATGCCATCAAATTTCTTATTTTTTATATCATCAAAAGTTTCATAGTATTTGAACAAATATTCTTCTGAAGTATTTTTAAAAGAATGAGTCTTAGGATATATTAAAGTTATATCCACTTGTAAAGGCGAATTACTTAGAAGCCTCAATATTTGAGTTTCAGTTGTAATTTTCATTGGCATTAAATTTAATATTACTATGCTAAGTGGTCTTATATCCTGTTTATTTGCACGTTTTTCATCCATTGCAAATATGTTTTCATCATTTAGAACTTTGGCAGCCGGAAGATTATCAGGTATATTTATAGGCAAATGCTCACCCCCTATAGAAAGATATTAATACTTTTCATTTTAACGCACTTACTTGTCATATTTGTTTAATAGGTTATTATAGATAATATAATCTCTATTACGCATCCATTTGCAATTCTTATTAATTTATTGCATCAATCTATCCTGTAAATAAATAAAAGTTGTCTTTCCATAATAAGAAAAACAACTACACAAACTAAAATAGTTTTCCTTATCTTTCAGAAACAATCTGCTGGAATTAACACCATACACATTAAAAACAATGCTGGTTGTCGGGTTTCAACGGGCCAGTCCCTCTACCACTCTGGATAAGATTTTATTGAATTTACTATATAATAAATCAAAAAACATTCTTTGTCAATAATATTTTTTGAATAGATCTATGTAAATCTTTTTACAAAAATTATTTTAATAAAAATTAGCTATTAAAATAAATACCAATTCAAAAATACCTAAATATTTTGTAATAATAATAAAATATTTTAAAAATAATTTCCAATATCAATTCCAGATATCTTTCATTAATTCTTTAATTCTAGCTTTTCTATCTATAGTTTCCTTTAGATTTATAGAAATACCTACTGATTCTATTGTAAGTACGTCTCCCTCTTTTACTTCCTTAGGTAATTTTAATTTTTCAATGTTAATCATAGTTTTATCCTCTTTTTCACATACAGCATATTTACCTTCAAATCTATCTACAATCACATTCATTATATCACCTCTATTCAGTAACTAGTCAGTATAAATCCTATCTTTTACTTTCTGTTTATTTCCATACATATCACTAATCATTTAAAAAATGATTCCAATATTTTTTGATTAATTATTTACCTACAGAAATTAAGTCCTGTTATATATTTTTCAATTCTAAAATTACTATATAAATATATTAATACACAATTGTCCCATGTAAAAGTTATACTCTATCTTCCTAAATATCCTCCATCAACAGGGATAACCGTACCATTTAAATAATCAGAGGCCGAAGATGCCAAAAATATAGTTATACCCTTTAAGTCTTCTGGCGTTCCCCATCTTGCAGCTGGTATTCTTGAAAGTATTTCACTATTTCTCACTTCATCATTTATCAGCTTTGTATTCATAGAAGTATCCATATATCCAGGTGCTATAGCATTAATATTAATTCCCTTACTTGCCCACTCATTGGCAAGGGCTTTTGTAAGCTGAGCTACTCCACCTTTACTGGCAGCATAGGCCGGTACTGTATATCCACCAAAAAAGCTTAACATAGACGCAACATTTATAATTTTCCCACTGCCTTTTTCAAGCATTTTTATACCAGCCATCTGACATAGCTGAAAAGTAGCTGTAAGGTTTACACTAATAACTTCATCCCAATCCTCTAAAGGAAATTCTTCACATTTATTTCTTCTTTGAATGCCTGCATTGTTTACTATTATATCTAAATCTCCACCTAATTTATCTAAACAGCTATTGAATAATTCTTTTAAATTTTCTCTTTTCCCAATATCTCCTTTTATTGCATGTACCTTATATCCTAATTTATTTAATTCATCTGCAGTTCCATAAGCTTTATCTGACACACCTACAATAATCACTTCTGCTCCAGCCTCTGCAAGGCCTTCAGCCATTCCTCTGCCAAGTCCGCTGCTTCCTCCTGTAACAATAGCTTTTTTACCATCTAAATTAAAGTAATTCATAATTACCCCATCCTTTCTTCGTTGAAATATAGCACATATATTCCATAAAAATTTTTCTAATTCTTTCTAGATATCCTTAGTTTTAGATATACTATGTACATAATTTATCCTATCATAAAATCCATAAAATAATTATAAGTTTTATGTAAATTTTTCTAATAACTAAAACCAAGAAAAGAAGAATTTTAATATTCTCCTTTCCTTGGTTAATAATAAAAAGTAATATTCCGCATTTACATCTAACCTGTTAAATATTCCATAAAATTATTAATAATGCTTATTTACATATTCTTTATTTTTCCCCAAACAGCTTCATCTACTGGTATTCCCTGATCAAAATTTTTCTCTCTAGTGTGCAAAGTTCTTTCTCCAGGATAGAATATCTCCTTATTGTCATCAACTCTTTCTGAAGCCTTTATATCCTCTAATACTTCATTTACTGCTGATTTAAGGAATTCATTTCCCGCTACCCTTTCAGCATCAATAGCTATAAATATCTGTGATAATTGATATTCTGATGCTCCATCTATTTTTCCTATTTTGAAAACTGAATTACCACCTGATAATACTGTAGCTATAAGATCTAATAATATTGACAAGCCGGATCCTTTCCAATAACCTATAGGCAAAACTCTACCAGTTTTTTCAATTTCTTCTGGATCTGTAGTTATATTTCCCTTTGTATCATAGCCTCCAGGTATTGGTAATTGCTCCTTATTTAATTTAGTTACTTCAATTTTGCCATAGGAAAATTGAGCCATGGCTAAATCTACCACTACATGATGCCCACCTTCTCTTGGTACAGATAATATAAGTGGATTGTTACCTATTCTACTATCCTTTGCTCCCCAAGCCGGCATATTTGTAAAAGTGTTCGTCCAGCAAATACCAATACATCCTGCATCAGCTGCCTGCCAGCCATAACTGCCGCCTCTCATCCAATGATTAGTGTTTCTTAATGCAATACAACCTATTGTATTTTTTTTTGCCAGTTCTATAGTCCTATCCATGCAAAACTTAGCATTTAAATTTCCCATGCCTAGATTTCCATCCCATTTTTCAAAAGCTCCCATTCCTTCTATTTTAGTAGGAACAGCATTTACATCTATAAATCCTTTATCTATATATTCTATTACTCTTGGAAATCTAACATATCCATGGGAATAAACTCCATCGCAACTAGTTTCAGTAAATAATTGTGCTGATGCCTCTGCTCTCTCTTCACTAAACCCTTTTTTTATCAATATTCTTTTAAATTCACTTTTCATTTCTTCAAAACTAACTCTCATAATAATATCTTCCCTTCATATAAATTTATATAATATATCTCATCTTTAAATAAATAGCCAGCAGTATATAGGTCTATTTAGTATCATACATTGTCACTTCATAGATACTAAATAGATCTATTTTTATATGCTTAAATCAATGCAATATTGATCTTTACATTTATCTTTCTAACCTCACAAGGTTCATTATAGGCACACCAAGGTCTGTGAACATCTTCCGGAAAGAATATGGCAAAGCTACCCGGCTGCATTATCAAATCGGTTTCATGTTCTACATCTTTATAGAACATAACATCTTTTTCTTTTAATAGCTCTTCTTCAACAACATTATCGCCAGTATCCCTTGCAAAGCCTATTATTTCATTTCCACCCACAGAATATTGAATTTCAACACACTTTCTGTGGACCTCTGCCTTTGCCTCAGATTTTTCTTTTGTAGTTCTATCTACTACTTGAGCATATATATCCTTCCCCATAATCTCATATACTCCAGTTTCCATATTAACAAAATCATTATCTTTTAAATAGTTAATCGCTTTCATTATTGGTTTTGGACAGACCTTCTCCAAATCATCAATATTGTCTATATTTCCAAAGATCATAATTACACCTCACTAAACTAAATTTTAAATAAATCTTAAAAAAGCTTAATGAAAGGGCTTTCAACTTGGATTATTTTAATTATATTATATTTAGAATAATATTTCAATGCCCAATTCATTTTCACTAATATTTATTATCTGTATATTTTTCTTCTCATAACTTATTCATGATTATTCTTTACATAAGACTATTTTTTTGTAATTCGCACGTTTTTAAGACCTAACAACACCTTCTGGTTTTATTGGCACTGTCTGATGTGCACAATCGTTTTTCTCTTTTGGAAGAGTAAACGTAATTATAATTGCAAATACTAAGGACAGAACTAAGCTATATATACTCATGCTATAACTAAATACTTGCATTAACAATCCAACCAGAAAAGGTCCTATAAATCCACCAAGATTACCTAATGCATTTATAATTCCAGTAGCTCCACCTGCTACTTCTGAACTAAATACTGCTGGCGGAATTGTCATAAATACGGCAGAAGAGGCTTGTAAAAATAATCCGCAGCCTACGAGCATTATAAAGGATAACAATATAGAATGCTGAAAACCAACTGATAAATATAAACATATTGCAAACCCTACAATTGTAATTACAATATATTTTTTTCTTTTCATTGTCTTATCTGAAAGAGTTGGAAAAATAAACAGTCCAATTATAGTTGCTATATAAGGGAAAATAGACAGAAGTCCAACCTGACCCATTCCTGTTTTAGTCAAATTTTTAAGGATTGTTGGCAGCCACAATGTATATCCATATACACCAGTCTGAACAAAGAAAAATATAAGCACCAATTTCCACAAAGTTTTATTTTTCAAAATTTCCTTTAAAGATGTCTTCTTCTGATTAGTTGCATCCATGCATTTTTGTTCTGCTTCCAACCTTTCAACAATATAATCTCTCTCTTCTTTACTGATCCATTTAGCAGTTTCTGGTCTATCGCTGATTAATGGTAACCAAACTAGAATTAATGCAAGTGATATTATTCCCTCTATTATGAATACATAGTGCCAGGTAAATCTAGTTAAAATAAGTCCGGAAAGTGGTCCAGTTATAATGGAAGCAATTGGATTATTCATTATAACAAAGGCTGTTGCTCTACCACGTTCTTCACTTGGAAACCAATGACGAACTATTGTAAGTACTGCCGGCATGACTCCACCCTCAGCAACACCAAGCAAAAATCTTAGAACAAGCAATTGAGCTGTACTTCTTGCAAATCCAGAGGTAATGGCAAGAACACCCCATACAACTATAGTACCTGCTATAAATTTTTTAGCACTTCCCTTCTCTGCAATCTGTCCTCCCGGAACCTGAAGAAACAGATAACCTATAAAGAATATACCTGCTGCAATACCTGTAACACTGGCAGTCATTCCAAGGTCCTTACTCATTCCCCCTGCCATGGCAAAACCTATATTGGTACGATCCATAAAAGCAACTATATAAACTAAAAGAATTGGTGGAATTATGTGTATCCAACGTTTATTTGGAATTTTTATTGCTGAACCCGTAGTTTCACTCATATTTATACACTCCTCATATAATTTATATTTATTTTGAAAGCGTTTACTTAACAGTCAAATCTATAATATATGCATGCCTTATATAGATAACTTTTCTCAATTTTGAGAAATTTAAATTTTCACAAAACTGATTATAATTATCCATATACATACTCATATTATCTAATTCATATTATCTGATTTTAAAAATATACATATAATCTAGTTAAAAATTTAACTGAAATTGACATAGCGAGAAGTAAGATTAGTAAATCTATATAAATATCTCTAAATTTACTTGATTTTAATCTTTAGTTCACTATTGATAGAATTAACAATATACCTAACTATTATTTGTGACATGATTTATACAGGAGTAAAACTTTCATTTAGATTGGTATCTATACCCATCTAAATGGAAGTAAAACATTCAACAGAATAGATTAATTTAACGCATGTGTAAATAAATACCATCGAAATATACTAGTATACATACTGACTAGTTATTTATTTACCATATCTAAGATAGTAATAAATATTTTTAATAGTATCAACAACTTTATGCTTCATATAGTATAATACAATTTAAACTCCAGAGTAGGCTGAAAAACCTCCGTCTACAGGAACAACTACACCATTTACAAAGCTTGAAGCTTTATTATCTATAAGCCAAAATAATGTACCCAGTAATTCTTCACATTCACCAAATCTATCCATTGGTGTTGCACTCAATATTTTTTTAGATCTTTCAGTATAACTTCCATCTTCATTTAAAAGCAATGCCTTATTTTGATTAGTTACAAGAAAACCTGGAGCTATGGCATTTACTCTTATTCCAACCTTTGAGAAATGTACTGCAAGCCACTGAGTAAAGTTTGAAACTGCAGCCTTAGCACCACTATAAGCTGGAATCTTTGTAAGCGGAGTAAAAGCATTCATAGAAGATATATTAACTATTGCTGCATCTTTTTTATCTATCATATCCTTTGCAAATACCTGAGTTGGAAGAAGAGTTCCTAAGAAGTTTAAGTTAAAAACAAATTCAATTCCCTTTTGATCTAAATCAAAGAAAGTTATTTCATCTTCTTTTTTGTTTTCTATATCCTCTTTAAAAAGATATTCTTTAGATGTAGTTCCCTTTGGATTATTTCCACCTGCACCATTCAGCAAAATATCACAAGCTCCTAGTTTTTCGTTAACTATGCTCTTAGCTTTTTTAAGACTTTCAATATCAAGTACATCTGTGGGAACGCTAATTGCAATTCCACCGTTAGCATTTATTTCCCCTGCAACAGCATTTGCTCTTTCTTCATTTCTGTCCAATACTGCTATTTTTCCACCACACTGAGCCAATGCTTTGGCAAAAGTACCGCAAATAACTCCACCTGCACCAGTAACAACTATAACCTTATCCTTCAAATCAATTTTAAATGGCAAATTCATAATTTAACTCCCCTTTTCCTCTTAGAAATCTATTTATATCTCTTATCTAAAGCTTCCCATATTCCATTTAGATAAGTTGCACCTAAAGCTCTGTCATAAAGACCATATCCCGGTCTTCCTGTTTCACCCCAAATCATTCTTCCATGATCCGGTCTCATTGGTCCATCAAAGCCTATATCATGATAAGCTGTCATAATTTCAACCATATCCAGAGAACCATCTACACTTCTATGAGGTGCTTCTTCAAAATCTCTATCACCAGTAATTTTAATATTTCTTGTATGTGCAAAGTGTATTCTGCCTTTACCTCCAAAATAACGAATCATATCTGGTATATCATTATTTGGATTAGGTCCCAAAGAACCTGAGCAGAGAGTTATTCCATTGCTAGGACTATCCACCAAATTTATAAGTCTATCCAAATTTTTCTTGCTAGTTATTATTCTTGGAAGTCCAAATATTGACCAAGGTGGATCATCCGGATGTATTGCCATTTTTATATCTGCCAATTCTGCAACTGGAATAATTTTTTTAAGGAAATATTCTAGATTATTCCACAAATCTTCTTCAGTAATTTTTTTGTATTCATTTAATAAGTCCTTAAGTTCTTCCTTTGTATAGCTTGAATCCCATCCTGGAAGTGATAACTCTCCTGTAGATGGGTCCATTTTCTCTACAGTTTTCTGTCTGTATACAAGAGCTGTTGAACCATCTTCTAATTCAAAATCTAAATCTGATCTAGTCCAGTCAAATACTGGCATAAAATTATAACAGACTACTTTTATTCCTACTTTTGATAGATTTTTTAATGTTTCACAATAGTTTGATATAAGTTTGTCTCTAGTAGGCAATCCTCTTTTTATATCTTCATGGACTGGTACACTTTCTATAGTGTCAAAACTTAATCCCTTAGATTCTATTTTCTCTTTTAAAGCTATTATCTTTTCTATTGGCCAAACTTCGCCTACTGGAACATCATATATAGCAGATACTATTCCTGTAACTCCCGGTATTTGCTTTATCTGGTCTAATGTAACTTTATCATCATCACCATACCATCTAAAAGTCATTTGCATAATTATTTTCCCCTCTCTCTTTTACAAATTCTTTATAATAAAACTTTCTCATATTTTGATATAATCAAATAAGTAATACAAACTTACAATTTATATAAATTTATTAAAGCCTTTTTCAATTCTATAGTTCTTCAATATTTCATCTGCCACCTTGCTTGTTCTTGCGGCACTTTCTAAATCTCCTGGACATTTTCCGTTTCCTATTAATTCATTTACAATACTTTGAATAAAAGGTTGTTGAACATGCTCTGGATCTTTATACTGATATTGAGCTACACCTTCTTCTGTTGTTACGTATATAGGATTTTGACTAAAGAACTGAAAATATATTTTTCCTTTATCACCAATTATTTCAACTTTATCATAGTTTTCGAAACTTGTAAAACACCAAATTCCAGTGCCATGTATATCATTTTGAAACTTCCAATTAGCTGTAACTATATCTTCAACTTCATACAATCCTGCTTGATTTGATGCTTTTCCTTCAATTTCTAAGAAAGGCCCAAATATAAAATCCAAAATATCAATCTCATGAACTCCCATATCCAAAAACTTGCCGCCACCAGCAATTTCAGGTATTAATCTCCAAGGCAAATTGTTTTTGTCATAATCTTCCTTAGCAGCTTTTTTATATAAAGTTACATTTACAAGCCTCACATCTCCAATAACTTTATCCTCTACAATTTTCTTGATATTTTTAAACCTTTCCATGGCTCTTCTATAATATGCAATAAATGTAAGTGTATTCGTTTTTTTACATTCTTCTATTATTTCAAGGCAATCCTTATAAGTTTCAGCCATAGGTTTTTCAATATAAACTATTTTACCTGCCCTAGCACATTTTAAAGCATATTCTTTATGAGAACTTGGAGGTGTAGCAATATATACAGCATCTATATCAGGATCATTTATTAATTCATCTACTTGATTATATACCTTGGGTACATTATGTCTTTTAGCATAATTTTTAGCTCTTTCTATTCTTCTACTGGTTACCCCTTGTAAAGTTGAATTTTCACATTTATAAAAGCCAGGTCCACTTTTAACTTCTGCTACATCACCACAGCCAATCATTCCCCAACGTATAGTTTTCATTAAAAGAATTCTCCTTTTAAAGTATTTCTGAGTTTACCTTTACAATTACTTTTCTTATATTACATGGTTCTCCAACAGAGCAAGCAGGTCTATGAACATCATTTGGAAAAAGTACAGCAAAATTTCCCGGCTTCATTATTAAATCCACTTCATTTTCAGCATTTTCATAAAACTTAATATCTTTTTCTTCTAATAAATCTTCTGATACTTTATTTTTACCAGTATCTCTAGCAAAACCTATTTTTTCTTTACCTTCTACTGAAAATTGCACATCAATATATTTTTTGTGCACTTCAGGCCTTGCATTACTTTTTTCCTTTGTTGCAGCATCTATCACTTGAGCATATATATCTTTTCCATCAATTTCATAAACTCCTGCTTTCATATTAATGAAATCATTACTTTTTAAATAATTAATCGTTTTCACTATAGGCTTAGGAAGAATCCTCTCCATATCATTAAGATTATTTATGTCACCAAATATCATAATTTGCACCCCCAAAATTTTTATTTATATAATTGAAAATATTTGTTGTATGTACCCCCTACATAGATATTTATAAGTTCTTATGAAAGGGCTTTCATTTTCAACAATTTCATTATATTATACTTTGTAAAAGATTTCAATAGTTATTTTAATATATTTTTTTACAATATTTAAAATCCTTTATATAAAAATATTTTTTAAAAGAATTTCACGTAAATATTCTGCATTAAATAATCTTTCTTATCTTATTGCTATCAATAGTTCACGCTGTTTACTGTTAAATTTGACATTATATAAATTAATAAATATAATAAGCTTATCTTATTAATAAAAAATTTTAGAAATTAAATTTATTGCATTAAACGATTACTCTTGATAGCTATAATCAGCTACCTATTTTTGTTAATTACAATTATTATTTACTACTAATGTGTAAAAATTATAAGCGCTTTCAATAAATATAACATAAATGAACAATTTTGTTTATATATCTATTTCTACGGAGGAACAACTATGAATATTTATGATATTGCCAAAGAAGCTGGTGTTTCCATAACTACTGTATCCAGAGTCTTAAATAATAAAGAAAATATCAGTAAAAAAACTAAAGATAAAGTTGAATATATATTAAAGAAATATAATTATACCCCTAATGCCATAGCTAGAGGTTTAGTTTCAAAATCTATGAAATCTATAGGGGTATTGACTATAGATATTACAGATGTTCACCATGCTAATACTGCTTATATAATTGAAAGAGAATTTAATAAATTAGGCTATAGTGTTATTCTTTGCAATACAAGTGGTAAAACTACAGAAAGCATAAACTACATTAAAATGCTGTCAGAAAGAAATATTGACGGTATTATCCTAATGGGATCAGTATTTAATGATGATGATATAAAATCTGCAATATCTACCTATGCTAAAAATATTCCTATAGTATCCATAAATGCTTTCTTAAATATAGAAAATACCTATTCAATATTAGTAGATGATTCTTTTGGCATAACCCTTTGTGTGGACCATCTAGTTGAAAGAGGCCATTCAGATATTGTATATGTAAAAGATTTAGACACTTATAGTGCAAATCAAAAAAAAGATGGCTTTATAATTGGAATGAATAAACACGGCTTAACTATAGATGATAATTCTATAATGACGGTAGAAAAGGGACTAGAAGGCGGTTATGAAGCAGTGGAAAAATTTATGAAAGTCAACAAAAAATTTTCCGCTATAATATTTGGCGAAGATATCACTGCCGTAGGTGCTATTAAAAAGCTTAGAGAATTGGGCCTTGATGTGCCTAAAGATGTTGCTGTAACAGGTTTTAACAATTCTATCTTTACTGAATGCTGCTATCCAGAATTAACATCTGTAGATAACAAAGTAGAAATCACCAGTTCACTAAGCGTTAAATTACTTAATGATGTTATGGAAAATAAAAATGTGTCCTCAAGTATAATGATTCGCCCTGATTTAGTAATTAGAAAAAGTACTTAACAATTTATAATCTAAGCCTAGGTGCTATTTTCAAGATAATTCCCAAACTTAGATTATCTTTATATTATATTAAGCCACTATAATGCCATCTTTTCCAAAGATATATGAATATGCCTAAATGCATACCCAATTTAATTCTTATTCTATCTTTTAAGCTTCCCCATCTTCAATCCAACTTAAAGCTATCTTGCCTGCTTTTTTATAGTCCTTAAGTTCATAATTGTGAACTTGAAAATCTATATCTATATTGTATTCATTATCTTTTAAATATTTTAATATCTGTATACAATCTTGGATTAAATATAACGTCTGTGAAGATAATACTTGCTCATTTAATGTAAATTCTTCTTTTGACAATTTGTCAAGATTATTACAATGTTTACGCACGTTCCTTATTAGATCATCCATATTTGCCTCTTTATAATCTACTTTAGAGTTTTTTATCAGTATTGGCATTTCCATCATTCAATCTCTCCTTGTAATTAATGTTATTTAATGGACAGTTTTATTTATCCGATGACTAGCCGCTGTAACACTCCACCGCACACAGCGAAAGCGATTCACACAAAATCTAAGATTTTGGTTCTCTGCTTTTCTAAAGGTGGAGATAACACCGGCACGTCCCTGGATAATTCATCTAAACTCAGTGGGAATACAAACTCCCACTGAGTAAGATTCATTGATAACTAGTTATGTGAAAAGAAAATTGACGCTGTTCTATACTAGCTTTTACAACAGCTAATCCCAAAAATAAATTGTCCACTTATTTTACATTATTTACAAGTTAGTCCTATATTTATACCTATCACCTTAAAATTTATTAAAGAAAATTATTTTACTCCTTTATATAATTTAAACTTCAGATTTTATTTGGAAATTATTATGTTTATCGAAGTGAAATTTAACTTAAAATATCATTAATGTAGATTTAAGAATAATAGACTAAAAAAAGAGCACTGACATTTCTATCAGTGCTCAGGCGTGGAAAATAAATAACCAGTCAGTATGCTAGTTTATTTATTTTCAGGTACCTAAATCAATACTACATACTAAGTTTGTAAGGGATAATTTTCATATTTTTATAATATCAAATCAATATTAAATTTTCTTTTCCATTTTGTTATCATTTCTTAACTTAAATTTTAATATTTTATTAATATAACTACAAATCTATTCATTAAGTTCCTATTGATAATAGATGTCACTGCGTAAAAATTTGTTTTTATCCGATGACTAGCCACTGTAACACTCCCCTTCTAAAGGTGGAGATAACACTGGCACGTCCCTGGATAATTCATCTAAACTCAGTGGGAATACAAACTCCCACTGAGTAAGATTCATTGATAAATGTAGCTCGATACCAGCTTAATGCTCTTTAGAAAAATCACTGTTAATTATTATTTCTCCATCTTTAACATCAATTATTGTAGTCCCTCCTTTAGCCAAATCACCAAAGAGAACTGCATCTACAAAATATGGTTTAATTTCATGCTGCACTACTCTGAGAATTTCTCTAGCACCATACACTGAAGAATATCCCTTTTCCGCAACCCACTGGTAACAATTTTCTGTAACCTGTAAGCTTATATTTTTTTCTAAAAGTTTTTCTTGGAATTCTTTTAAGGCTTTCTTTGCAATAAGCAGTGCCATATCCTTATCTATATTATTGAATACAACAATATCGTCAAGTCTATTTCTAAACTCTGGAGAGAATACTCTTTCAACTTCCTTTTTAATTTCCTCTCCCTGAAGCTTTCTCTCACCAAATCCAATTATAGATTTTCCAACTTTTGATGCTCCTGCATTGGAGGTCATTATTAAAATAACATTTCTGAAATCTGCTTTCTTGCCTGTATTATCTGTAAGTGTTGCATAATCCATTAGCTGAAGAAGTACATTTAAAATATCCGGATGAACTTTTTCTATCTCATCCAGCAGCAGTACACAATGTGGAGTTTTCCTAACTGTATCTGTTAAAAGGCCACCTTCTTCATAACCCACATATCCCGGTGGTGCTCCTATAAGTTTAGCTACTGAATGCTTTTCCTGATATTCACTCATATCAAATCTTATAAGTGGAATATCTAATATTTCAGCTAATTTCTTTGAAATTTCTGTTTTTCCAACTCCAGTGGGCCCTACGAAGAGAAGATTCGCAACAGTTTTATTATCTTCATTGAAACCTGCTCTTGAACGTTTTATGGCTCTTACAACTGTTTCTACAGCCTTATCCTGAGAATATATTTCTTTCTTTAAATTTGCTTCAAGCTTCTTCAATTTATCAATTTCACTGGTTGAAACATTTTGTTCTGGAATCTTTGCCATTGAGGCAACAATTTTTTGAATATCTTCTTCATCAATTGTACTGATATTATCTTCATCAGCCTTATGTATTTTAACATAGGCTCCTGTTTCATCAATTACATCAATAGCTTTATCTGGAAGAAATCTATCGTTAATATATTTTGCAGATAATTCTGCTGCTGCTCTTAACGCTTTATCTGTATATTTAACTTCATGAAAATTTTCATAGTTTTCTTTAAGCCCAAGTAAAATATTATAGGTTTCCTCCACTGAAGGTTCTAACACCTCTATCTTTTGAAAACGCCTGGACAATGCTCTGTCTTTTTCAAAAACCTTCTTATACTCATCATAAGTGGTTGCCCCTATAAATTTAATTTTTCCATCTAATAAAAAAGGCTTTAATATATTTGAAGCATCCATGGATCCACCAGAAACAGACCCAGCGCCTATTACAGTATGTATTTCATCAATATAGACAATGGTATTCCCCTGCTTTTTAAGCTTATTTAAAACCTTTTTTATTCTCTCTTCAAAATCTCCTCTATACCTTGTTCCTGCCAGTAAACTTCCCATATCAAGATAATATATGCTGCTTCCTCTCAGTGCCTTTGGCACTTTATTTTCAGCAATTAAATTTGCTAATCCTTCTGTTATGGCTGTTTTACCCACACCAGGCTCACCAACATGTACAGGATTATTTTTAAACCTTCTGCATAAAATCTGGATACTTTTTTCTAAAATATCTTCTCTTCCTATAAGAGGATCAATGTTACCCATTCTGGCTTTTTCAGTTAAGTCAATAGTAAACTTACTTATAAAATTCTCTTTTTTATCTGCTCCGTCCACTTCACCATTTTCATCGTATCCATCTTTTTTCTCGCCTTCACTGATAAGTTCATAATCCTCCTCATCTTCTACCTTAGAAATACCATGTGTAATATAATTTAAAATATCTAATCTTTTTATCCCTTGTTTCTTTAAAAAATAGCTTCCAAAACCTTCTTCTTCATCATATATAGCTACAATAACATGTTCAAGTTTTATATTGTCTTTTCCTGAAGATAATATATGCTGGGCTGCTGTATTCAGTACATTTTGCATTCCCTCTGTTTGTATAGGTTGACTATTTTCTACCACTGGTATATTGTCATTAAAGTACGTATTTAAATCATCTTTAAGTAATTCTATATCTCCACCACAGCTTTTTATTAATTTTTTTCCCTCATCAAAAAATAACGAAGCATAAAGAATATGTTCTGGAGTTAAATATTCATGTTTTTTATCTCTAGCTTCATTATAAGCAGCCGTAATAATTTCATTTAACAAATCATCTATTCTCATACACTATTCCTCTTCCATACTTAATTTAAAGGGGAAACCACTTTTTTCAGCCATATCCATTGCCTGATTAAGCTTAGTTTTTGCTATATCATAAGTATATATGCCAGCAACCCCAATACCTTTTTTATGCACATCATACATGATCTTTGTAGCCTCAATAACCCCTTTTTTAAACACCTCAGTAAGTACCCTAATTACGAATTCCATAGTTGTATAATCATCATTGTGCATAATGACCTTATACAACTTAGGTTTCTTTATCTTTGTTTTATTTTCCTCTCTAACAATGGTTTTTTCTGACAAAGTATCAACTCCTAAACCTTTAATACTTCAAGAACATACTTCTATTATATTATATATAGTGTAATTATTATATCACTTCTTTACCAGTGTTTCCAAAATAAAAACATAACTTTTTGTAATATCATAATTCCAAAACCAGCAATCAATTCCATCAAATTTTAATTTTTTATTTATTATACGATTCCACATATCCTCCGCTGCCTGTGCAGCTCCTGATACCGGACATTGCATTGCTATTTTGATTACCCCTTCAATATCATTTCTTAATAGTGCATCTTCAATTTCTCCGTAGAATTTTTCAGTACCGTTTTTTAACGACAATTCCATCAAATCAAATCCTATAAATAACAAATCAGTAGAGTGATTAATTATAGATTGGTTAAAATTTTTTTCAGCTTCTTTTTTGCATATTTTAAATATATTGATTAAATCTTCAATATCATTTTTATCATAAAAATTTTGTGCGTATATTAATATTATGTTTATAGCTACTAATATTTGACTATGAACACCTAAGCAGAGAGTAATATTAAATTTACCTAAATCTAAATTTATATTATTATTTTTTATGATGCTATCTTTCAAATTTTCCAAATATGTTCTCAGTTCCTCTAAACTGTGCCTTTTTTCAACGAGTTCAAAAAATTCCCTGTATATTTTATCTGTATTACCCATAAAATCAACTTTTTTAATTTCAATATTTTTTCTGTTACTGACATTGTGAAGCTTCAAAGCATCTTTCATGCAATCCTCATTTATATCCAAAAGTATGACTTTATTAAACTTATCACTTAAATAAGTTAAGTCAATGTCATAACACTTCCCTGCTCCCCATATTGCAACACTTTTATTATTATCTAAATTTAACTCTGTTACTCTTTTATCAATGGTATCCCTTATGATTTTCCTGTGCTCATACCATTTTTCAAATTTAGAGTCATCTTTGTCATATATATTTTTTATTAAATCATCAAATTCCAAAATATTACCTTCCTTCTTTCTTAATATTTCTACAGGAAAAGCTAATATCCTTCATTTCTTAAATTATTACTGCTTTTTGATAATTTACAAACTATTTTTATTTTATGTATTTCAGATTTATTCATAACTTTTACATGATTTTACAAAGGTTTTTTATACTATTTTGTAGAATTATTTTAATAAAGTCAAGGAGGTGATATTGTGGATAAAGCTGCGATAGCTAAACTAATTCATGAAACTACTAATGAAGTTCTCTTAGAAAATTCATATGTTTTAGAAGGGCAATTAGATAAAGCTGTTGAAATAGCTATTCAATTGAGTTGTGAAACTAATCTTAGACTTCTTCAAAAATTAGGTATTCTAGAAGATTTTAATATTTAGATAATAATTTAAAGAAAAAATTCATTACTTAATATTATTGTAATAAGTATAGATAATATAATAAATATCCTCTACATTATAAATATGTCTAATTGATAATGTAGAGGACTTTTCTTATAAGCAATAGCTTATCTTATTCCTTTAACTTTTACAATATTTTCATAAGCTGATGTTAATGGTATCCTAAAACCATAAGCTTTAACCTCATAGCTTCTATTAATTCTCAATGCGCCATATATATCTTCGGAATTAAATTTAAATTCCAGTAAACTATCAGTATCCTCAAATACCCTTGCATCTCCATTTTCCGTTTGCGTGTAAATTAAATACACATTTTTATTATCTTTTCTTTTTACCTGCTTACTGGAAATAGTTACTATATAGGTATTTCTAAAAAAATGTGGAAAAAACATAATTATACTTGCCATTATAATAACCCCCAGCATTAATGCTATTATCTTAAATTTATTAATCCTAAATCTGTTGAAGCTAAATTGATAAAATTTATTTCTCCTCATAAAATCCCCTCAAATTTAATAAATATATTCTCTTTTATTTTTACTATTCTTTTCTATAAATTATTATATATAAAGTGATATATTTCTATAAATCAATAAATATATCACTTTATATAACCCTAATTTCAGATATAAAAAAACACCAGTGAGAGTACTGGTGCCAACAGGAATAAGTTTATTGTTTAAGAAAGGGAGTTCATTTCCACAAATTTATAATATCATCTTATTGTTAAGACTTATTTTAATTGCTGTAAAATATTATTAACTTATCTCAAAAAACAAAAAAATACACTAGTTATAATTTCACTAGTGCTTAACAAAAATTATATAGTTGGAAGAAAACCTAACAATTTTTATTATATAAGCTGAATATTAAGATTGCTTTTATTCTATGTAATGATTTAGTTAAATAAAATTATTTATCTCATAACATTAACATATTCCTTGATAATTTATCTAAATTTAGTTGGAGTACAAATCCCCAATAAATAAGATTCATTGATATTAAAAGGACACCAGTATTTCTACTGGTGCTAAATCAATTTTATATTTAAATGGGATCCTTACCATAATATAATCTCATTTTAATGTTAATTTCTCATTATGATATTATAGATGATCAGTATCTTGAATATAAATTTTTTATTAATAAAAGCACCAGTATTTCTACCAGTGCCGTCTAAAAAGGGGTACCAAATATGCTATGGTACCCTTTAATGTTACTCTTACAATATATTTTTGTAAATATATATTAACTAATTTTGTGATCTTTATTCTTTAAAGTAAGTAAAATTACATGGCTGACCTTCACAATTCATTACAATTTCCTCATCTTCAACTGCATAAATCTTTTCATCATCCAAAAGATTCTTATTTAATTCAACATCCTTATTAACATTTTTATTATCCATAATACCTACCTCCTAAAAATAAATTATATATCAAAAGAATTAATTTTAATTGCTAATAAATATTAATTATTATTTAATATTTATTTTCTATAATTCTATTATAATACATAATTTATATTTTTCAATAGATTTTTTGATAATTTTTTAATTTATTTCTGCATTAAATTTCTGTGATTTAAATTTTACCCTGACTAACTTGGCGTAAGTCTCCCACGCACTCTGTGAAAGTGATCCACACCAAATTAAAATTTAGGTTCTCTACTTGCATTCTGTGAAAATGATTCACACAAAATCCAAGATTTTGGTTCTCTGCTTGCACACAGCGAAAGCGATTCACACAAAATCCAAGATTTTGGTTCTCTGCTTTTCTTCAAGTGGGAGTTCAACGCCAAATAAGCCATACATTCGCAGTTCTAAAATTCAGATGGGATAAAAGAATCCCCACCTGAATTAAGAACTTACTTCAATACTTCTACCAAAAATCCTCCCCTAAGGGAGGTAAGTTATTTTTCTGTTGAAATAGCTCCTGAAGAATTTTTTAAGCTATTGACTTCCAAAACAGTACCTTTAATTATATTGTAAATCTCCTCATCTGTAAGTCCAGTCTTGTCTCCAATAAGCTCTAATACCTTACTATGCTTAAAAGTACCCGACCAGTCATTTTCTTTGCCCAACTGTTCTACTGCTTTAACTGCATTTTTAATCATTGCTACATCAGAATTATATTTATCTATACCTATCTTCTGTATCAATTGCTGTTTCTGTAATTGTAAAAAGTCTTTATGATTATTATAGAGCTGCTTAGCGTAATAAGTTATTATACCTATAAATGTACTTATAATTGCACCTAGAATTGGTATTAAAATTTGACTTAATATTATTTCCTTCAATTTTCATTCCCCCAAATATATTTTTATAATTCTAAAAAATAAACTTCTCACTATACTATTTATTTAGTAAAACGACTATTTATGCTATACATTTTCATCAAGAAATTTACTCCAGGTTATTAATCCAACGATTCCATCTGCCACTAAACCATGTTTTGCCTGCCAATTTTGCACTTGCACTTTTGTTTCATTTCCAAATATGCCATCTCCCTTAGCACCTACACGCATTTGAATATATCTAGTTGCATATTCATAATGGGGATATATCACTCCATCCACAGGTCTCGAATAAATTTCTTCCACTGCCGCTACTGTCTTAGGTCCCCAAATTCCATCTTGTGAAAGTCCCATAATTCTTTGAAATTCTTTTATAGCTGCTGTTGTTAGTGAACCTTTTATGCCATCTACTGCTAATCCTTTTTTAAGCAGTGTATTAAGTTGTAATTGAATTATCCTTATCGTTGGATCTCCTGTTTCCTGCGGTTGTTTTGGATTTATTGTTGAACCTGCACTGCCAATATCAAATAGCATATCTGTGCTAAAGATATCCATATCCACATTACCCTGTATTCCATTTATCTTTCCAGTCCAACTATATTGAATACCAGCATAGCCATTAGTATCTGTAGGTCTAGTATTGGGTTCTGCTATCCATATCTTATTTTTAGGAAGACCAGACTTATCAGCCACGTTGTGAGCAGCATATAACAATAAAGCAGAATTTTGAGCCATGAATTGCGATAAAAAGCTCATGTCTGGATTAGAAACTTCATAATCCAGTACTGGTTTTAAATCCTGATCATACTTACCTATAGTATCCATAAAATGTCTATACTCACCTACTGGATTATTTTTAGCTGCAAAATGATAAAATCCAATCTTTAAGCCTTGATCTTTAGCATTTTTGTACTGGATGTCCATTAAAGGATTTACATAAGTCAAACCTTCAGTAGCCTTTATATAAACGGCTTCAACCCCACTATCCTTAACAGCACTCCAATCCGTAATTATAGTGCCGCTATAAATGTCTATCCCTTTCATTACCAAAATAATCATTCCTCCTCAATATAATTTTGTACAAGCTATATTAATAATATATGCTGAACTTAGCAGCTTTGCTTATTAACTAAATAAAATTTAATCTAGTATTCTATCCATATCTTATTGAACACAACAAAAGCACCAGTATTTCTACCAGTGCTTTTCCATATATTATATAAGTTTAAAAGGAGTAATTCTTATATTTATATAGTACATAGCTTTTGTTACAGTTACTTTTCAATAATATGTCCATTGCTTTAAGTATAGGTTAATAAACTTTAACATGAAATCTATCCATAATTTATAATCATTGTATCTTTAAATGCATCAGAAAATAAAATTGATGTGAAATAAACTATATTTGTTGAATTTATAAGTATTATAAAAAACCAAGTTACTGCTACGGATATTGTAACTATAAAATATCTTTGCACCTGCTTTTTTATTGTCTAATATATTCCAAATATCTGTCAACAATCTAACTGCAATGAAAAATCATTGAATATCATCACTGTTTATATATTATTCTTAGTTAAATTTAAAGAATAAATTTAAGATTTATGTAAATAATAAATTCGTATTTAATTATGGAGGTGTTATATTTGTTCAGACATGAAAAGCAATTACTAAATAATTTACAGGTAAAAGTTGCAAGCCCTAATCCTCAATACGCTGTACTTATGCAGGAACAGCTGGGTGGTGGAAATGGTGAACTAAAAGCCGCAATGCAATATATTTCTCAAAGTTTTAGAATAAAAGATCCAACAATAAAAGACTTGTTTCTTGATATAGGTACAGAAGAACTTAGCCACATGGAAATAGTTGCAGAAACTATAAATTTATTAAATGGACATGAGGTTAATCATGAAGCTGTAGGGAGCGGAGAAATTGAAACTCATACACTTACTGGATTATCTCCAGTTTTAATCAATTCTTCAGGAGCTCCATGGACTGCTGATTATGTAACAGTTACTGGTGATCTTGTAGCAGACATACTTTCAAATATAGCTTCAGAGCAAAGAGCCAAAGTTGTATATGAATATTTATATCGTCAGATAAATGATAAAGAAGTAAGAAATACCATAGATTTTCTATTAAATCGTGAAGAAGCGCATAATGCACTATTTAGAGAAGCCTTAAACAAGGTTAAAGATACAGGATCAAATAAGGATTTTGGTGTAACAGAAGACTCTAAATTATATTTTGACCTATCAACACCAGGTAAATATTTTGATGCACCTAATCCTACAGAACCAAGTTTCGCTAACCCACGTAGATAAATTTGGGCGTAATTCTGGTAAAACTATTTCTTCAATATTGCATAAATTAAAAATATCTGTGAAGAATATAATTATCACTAAATCTCTTTATATAGCTTTTTAAGATTAGCAAACTAAAAAGGTACACAGTATCTATAAGTGTACCTTTTTAATGCTTGTACATATTTATATGTGAAGTTTGTGTGATTCAAGCAAAAGCACCCCTTGCAGTATCCATGCATAAATGTGTTATGCTAACTTTAGTTACATCACTTCCATAAGATAAAAACATTCCTGCCGCTGCTGCTCTAGTATTAGCATAGTCTTGAAATCCTATTGAATGATCGCCTGTAACTAGCCCTTGTACACTATTAACTTTTCCTATTATAGAAGCACCACTTATTGTTAAACTAGAAATTGAATTTGTACTTGTTATAATGCTTCCTGAAATAGTACCACTGGTTATTGTTCTTCCACTTAATTTTCCAGTGGTAAGGCTCTTATATAATATAATTTATACTTGACTCATGGAAATATTTCTCTATATTTTCTTTAAAAAATCTTTTCATATAATTTATTTCTTCATCTTTATACAGATATTTTCCATATCCAAATTGACCATATTTAAATTTTCTTATTTCCTCTTCCATAGGCAATATTGTTTTGGGATATACCGTTAAAATATTCTCCTTTGCCCTTTTAGTAAACCTATGGGATATTATTTCAAAAGAGATATTTGAATTAATAAAGCTATTTCCAATTTTATCTATGATAACTTTATATTCATCTTCCCAATTAGGATACAAAAACACAGGTGCAATTATAAATCCTAAATTATATCCAGCATTTAAAACTTTCATTGCTGCTTTAATTCTATCCTCAACTTTAGGAGTCCCATGCTCAAATTGTTTTATAATTTTATTTGTATTTACACTAAATCTTATGGTTGTTCTCCCATTATGATTTAAATTAAGAATATCATCTACATCTGTAAATTTAGTTACAAATCTGAAATATCCATTATTACTTTTCCCAAAATGAGATATAGATTTTCCCAGATTTCCGGTATAAGGTTCAACAGGAATTGGATCAGAAGTCGCTGCTCCTTCAAATATTGTAGTGTCTGGTAATCTATCTTCAATATATTTATCTGCATTATTCAATATTTCATCTATATTTACATAGACTTTAATATATGGCTTTTTGCCCATTTGCGTATTGAGATAACAGTACTCACACATCCCCATGCATCCACTTACTAATGGCAATTGATAATGGGCTGATGGTTTACATGATTGAAATTTATAAGATTTTCTTACCCCTACTACCAAAGTATTCTTACCCTCAAAATACATCTTAGAAGCCGTATCTCCTGGTATTTGTGTCACTCTTCCACTTTTAGAATATATTAATTGTATATCTTTATCTTTAAAATACTCTAACATATCTCTTCCTGTTTTATATTCTAATGCTACTTTTTCAAATATAACTCTTTTAGGTTGAAACAATATTATTCACCTCAAAAATAGTATGCCAATATACTAAAAAATAATACTATAAAAAAATTTACAACACACATACTAATAATTATTTTACTTAACTCTAACTTAGGAGTAAATTAAACTTATAAAATAGAAATGAGGGATAATTATGATTGGTATGCAATATAAAGTTACACTACCTAGCGATTACGATATGAACATCATTAGAAAAAGGGTAAGAGATAATGGTTTTAAGACAGATGGATTTCTAGATTTACAATTTAAAGCTTATCTAATTACTGAAAAAGATAAGAATAAAAATTTATATAATTCATATTCTCCTTTTTATATTTGGAATACTAATGTTGGCATGAATAAGTTTCTCTTTGACGGGTATTATGATAACATTCTTAATTCTTTTGGTTGGCAGCAGATTAATATTGGGATTCCATTATACACGAAAACAAAGTCAAATTTCGCTGATAGTACACACGCTCTTGAAATAACAGGCACAATACCTGAAAGTGCTAGTTTAACTACTTTTAAGGAACAACAATTAGATTTAGAAACTAACTATGAAATTCTTGGAGAAACTTGTATCTATAATCCAGACAAATGGGGCTTTAGTAAAATATATTTTTTTAAAGAAACACCTTACCAACTTCATGATTTAGGTACAATTTATGAAATATTACACATATCTCTCGGTTAATAAAGAAGTTATAAAAGAATAACAGTTAAGACGGACTATATTATTAGTCTGTCTTAATTATATATAAGATAATACCACATAATTAATTGATTGTTAAATTATAACAATAAAAATTTTACTATTAAATTATATATTTCTAAAATTCGCTATAACTATTGATCTTACTAAATTTATAAACCACTCTTCTAAAAGAAACTAAATGTTTCTATAACTTTTATGGAAAAATAAAAATACAAGCCAGTTTACATCATTCGTAAACCGACTTGTATCAAGACTTTGGTGCACCCAGGGGGAGTCGAACCCTCGACCTTCAGATTCGAAGTCTGCAACTCTATCCAACTGAGCTATGGATGCATAAACATAAATAAAAATAAACTCAAACTTAAAAGCCAAAGTTAAAAGTCAGAGCTTGTAATCTATACTTATTAATTATTTATTGGAGCGGGTGAAGGGAATCGAACCCTCGTAATCAGCTTGGAAGGCTGACACTCTACCATTGAGTTACACCCGCTTAGTGTGGTCGGGGTGACAGGGATTGAACCTGCGACCTCATGGTCCCAAACCACGCGCGCTCCCATCTGCGCCACACCCCGATATAAAATGGTGCGTCTTCAGGGACTCGAACCCTGGGCACCCTGATTAAGAGTCAGGTGCTCTACCAACTGAGCTAAAAACGCATATTCTTTAATGATACTAAATCTATAATCTTAATTACAACCCACTTACATATTTGAATAACTAATATTTTATGGAGCGGAAGACGAGATTCGAACTCGCGACGTTCACCTTGGCAAGGTGACGCTCTACCACTGAGCCACTCCCGCTTAAGCTTCAATGCTAATTTATATAAAGACATCCACAATAATATCAATTTTAATATTGGTGCAGGTGAAGGGAGTCGAACCCCCATGCCATAGGCGCTAGATCCTAAGTCTAGTGCGTCTGCCAATTCCGCCACACCTGCATCATTGGTGGCTTACCGGGGAATCGAACCCCGGACAACATGATTAAAAGTCATGTGCTCTACCAACTGAGCTAGTAAACCATATGTAATTTGGCTGGGATGGCAGGATTCGAACCTACGAATGCAGCAGTCAAAGTGCTGTGTCTTACCGCTTGACGACATCCCAAAATAGTGGGGTGAATAAAGGGACTCGAACCCTTGACAACCAGTACCACAAACTGGCGCTCTACCAACTGAACTATATTCACCATAATGGTGCGTCTTAAGGGATTCGAACCCCTGGCCCACGCCTTAGAAGGGCGTTGCTCTATCCAGCTGAGCTAAAGACGCATTTTATTGGAGCGGGTGAAGGGAATCGAACCCTCGTAACCAGCTTGGAAGGCTGGCACTCTACCATTGAGTTACACCCGCATATATTGGAGCGGAAGACGAGATTCGAACTCGCGACGTTCACCTTGGCAAGGTGACGCTCTACCACTGAGCCACTCCCGCTTAAAAATTCATTAACAATCTAAACTTTCAAATAAAAAATTAAAATTATATATTTTTACTGCTAAAAATTATGTAGTTAAGATATTTTTTATTTATACATATAAATCAATAAGAAAATGTCAACAAAAGTATTGGTGCAGGTGAAGGGAGTCGAACCCCCATGCCGTAGGCGCTAGATCCTAAGTCTAGTGCGTCTGCCAATTCCGCCACACCTGCATCATTGGTGGCTTACCGGGGAATCGAACCCCGGACAACATGATTAAAAGTCATGTGCTCTACCAACTGAGCTAGTAAACCATATGTAATTTGGCTGGGATGGCAGGATTCGAACCTACGAATGCAGCAGTCAAAGTGCTGTGTCTTACCGCTTGACGACATCCCAAAATAGTGGGGTGAATAAAGGGACTCGAACCCTTGACAACCAGTACCACAAACTGGCGCTCTACCAACTGAACTATATTCACCATAATGGTGCGCCTTCAGGGACTCGAACCCTGGGCACCCTGATTAAGAGTCAGGTGCTCTACCAACTGAGCTAAAAGCGCATTTTGTTTTTAATGGTGCGTCTTAAGGGATTCGAACCCCCGGCCCACGCCTTAGAAGGGCGTTGCTCTATCCAGCTGAGCTAAAGACGCATTTTATTGGAGCGGGTGAAGGGAATCGAACCCTCGTAACCAGCTTGGAAGGCTGGCACTCTACCATTGAGTTACACCCGCTTGGTGGTCGGGGTGACAGGGATTGAACCTGCGACCTCATGGTCCCAAACCACGCGCGCTCCCATCTGCGCCACACCCCGATAATTTAATTCATTTTCGTTTTGCTTGCCGCCACCGTTTGACGACAAAAATTATTCTACACTAAGTTCCTTTGTTCGTCAATAGTTTTTTGGATTTTTTTATTATATTTTTATATAGTTTTTATATTAGCCTCTATATTTCCATTAATAATTTCTATGATAGCTATGCTATTTTTTCCATTTCGCGGCATAGAAACACTACCTGGATTAATAAATAATATTCCATCCTCTTTTATTACTGCTGCTATATGTGTATGACCAAATAATACCACATCTGCCCCTGTTTCCATTGCTTTATATTTAAGATTTATAAGGCTGCTTTTTACATTGTAATTATGTCCATGAGTTATAAAAAATTTCTTGCCATCTAGTATTTCTAATCTTTCACTAGGTATATTTTTCGTATAGTCACAATTGCCGCTCACATTTATAATATGTCCATTATAATATTGTTTTATTTCTTCTATATCCTCTACATTATCTCCTAAATGTATTATTAAATCACATTCTTTTACATGTTCACAGGCATTTTTTATATATCCCTTTAATTTATGTGTATCACTTAGTACTCCTATTAGCATATAAGTTTTCCTCCCTATAAGGCATATTCAAATAAATAACTAGTCAGTATGCTAGCCTATTTTGAATCCTACTGCGTCAGCAGAACCCTCAGATAGCCAAAGCTATCTTGGTCACCGCTTCCTTGTTGGATTCAAAATATTCGTCCCATCTTTGACTTACTATTTATTTTCACATGCCTAACTCTTCCTTCAATTTCTTTTTCAGATTATTTAATGCCTTTCCCCTATGGCTTATACTATTTTTTTCCTTATTAGTCATTTCTGCAAAGGTCTTTTCCAATTGTGGTACATAAAACAGAGGATCGTATCCAAATCCATCTTTTCCCCTCTTCTGTTCAGTTATAAAGCCTTTTATTTCTTCCTGTACTCTAATTTCTCTGTGATTATCTATGATAAGCACTAAAGCACAGACAAATTTAGCTTCCCTTTGGTTTTTATTTTTTTCTTTTAGCATATTAAGCAATTTTTTATTATTTTTTTCATCATTTCCGTGCTCTCCTGAAAATCTTGCTGAAAGAACTCCTGGTGCTCCATTCAAAGCATCAACCATAAGCCCTGAATCGTCCGCTAACACCATATAACCTTCTGTAACATCATATACCTCTTTGGCTTTCTTATAAGCGTTATCCATGAAGGTATTTCCATCTTCTAATACATCTATATCAATATTTAATTCTCTTAAAGAGAATACATGTAGTTGAAAGTCTTTGAGAATTTCTTTTATTTCCCTAATCTTTCCTTGATTATTACTTGCCACTATAAGCTTATTCATTTCCTATCTCCTGTTCCAATCCAAAGTGCATCCATTTTAAGACTACGTTTTTCAATTTCAATCATCTTCTTTATACCATTTTGCCCCAAATCCATTAGTTGATTTAAATCTTTTCTTGAAAAGGGCTTTTCCTCTCCAGTACCTTGTATCTCTACAAATTCTCCATCATCTGTCATTACAATATTCATATCCACCTGTGCATTAGAATCTTCTGCATAACACAGATCTAAAAGTTTTTCATTATTTACTATACCTACACTTATGGCACTTAAATATTTTCTAATTGGATATACCTTAAAATTCTTTTTCCTATGTAATTTGTTTACAGCATCTACTATAGCTATAAATGCGCCAGTAATAGCAGTAGTACGTGTCCCACCATCTGCCTGAATTACATCGCAATCAACCCAAAGTGTCTTTTCTCCAAGGGCCTTGAGATCGACTACTGACCTTAGCACTCTTCCTATGAGTCTCTGTATCTCCATAGTTCTTCCATCTATTTTTCCCCTTGTTATATCTCTAATTTTACGAGTTTGAGTTGCTCTAGGCAGCATATTATATTCACAGGTAATCCATCCTTCTCCTTTGCCTCTTATAAATATTGGTACTTTATCCTCAATAGATACATTGCATATAACTCTGGTGTCACCAACCTCAATATAAACCGAACCTTCAGCGTATTTAGTATAGTTTCTTATTACATTAACAGACCTCATCTGATCAAATTTTCTTCCGTCAAAACGCATAAAATCCTCCAAAAAATTAATAGCTAATTTACATTTCTATCATTATTGATTGTGATTTTCTAATTTATAATTTTAAATAATTCATCACTATCCGGTGGTGTCACATCTTCTTCTCTGCCATTTCTTATAATAATAGTTTTCTCTTTAGTAATACTTCCTATTATCACAGCTTCTATATTGCTTTTATTTAACAAATCTACTAATTTCTGTCCATTACTGCAAGTTATAAGCATACTGCCTGAGGATATGAATCTTAGTGGATCCACACCAAATTCATCGCATATCTTTCTGGTAACCTTACTTATTGGCATGGAATCATAGTTCACCTTAAAACCGCATCTACTGGCACTAGATACTTCCCACAATGCACCTAGAACTCCTCCTTCTGTTATATCATGCATACTGTTGACTCCGGCCTGGCCGCAAATTCTACCTTCCTTTACCACACTTATATTTTCTATATATCCCTTAGCTTCTTCTATCTCTTCTTCTGTAAGTAATTTATTGACTCTTTCAAATTTGTCATTTATTGCAATGAAAGTGCCCTCCATTCCAAGCTTTTTAGTAACTATTATATAGTCTCCGGGCTGTGCATTGGCTGTTGATACTGCAGAATTTTTTTTACCCTTTCCGATGGCAGTACAGGAGACTATCATTCTATTTACTGCGCTGGTTACCTCTGTATGTCCACCCAATATCTCCAGATTTAACTTTTTACATTCTTCACTTATCTCCTCCATAACCATCTTTATGTCTGTAAGTGTTGAAGTTTCAGGAGCCATTATAGTTACAAGTATCCCCAAAGGTTCAACTCCACAGGATGCAATATCATTACAATTAATATGCACTGCAAGTTTTCCTATTCCATTTTCCGAACCCGTTATAGGATCTGTAGACACTACACATTCAAAGTCACCGAATTCTATAACACTGCAATCTTCTCCAATCCCTCCCCTAATTCTTACATCCTCCCTTTTTATTCCTCTGTTACTATCAATTATTTTCTGTAATTCATAAGAATCAAGTTTACCAACCTTCATAAAAATCTTCCTTTCTAAAGTAATTATATACACAATTATAGCTATTATTTCATATTATGCTATATAGGATTACTTTTAGGCGGTGTTTATTTTGAGATATATAGGACCTTTTTTAAAGATCAATTGTTTAAATAAAGAAAATATAAAAAATCAATTATTTCACCTTGCAAAAGAAAGTGAAAAAATCATTGTATTGTATTCCAAATTTGGTGTTTCAGCCTATACTAAAGATTTCAGACACAAAATTATTCCTAATAATGATATTAGCACATTTAATTCATTTTCTCCACTTTTATGCATATACAAAAAAGGAGATTGTGAACTTGAAAATTCAGATAATAAATTCAAATGGGCAGAAGAAAAATTTAAGAAAGAAATACCAATATCAAGTAATGCTTTTATGACATTATCACTACTAGAATTATCTAGATATTACAAAATTTTAGAAACTATTCATTCCGATAAATCAAATTTAAGCTACGTTTACAATGACCTTGCAAAAAAACAGCTTGAGTTCTATGCTGCTAATCTCCGAAACTTCGAAGGTGTTTTTATAGACAAAAAAGATATATCTGACTCTTCAGAACCAGAAGTGAGATTTGAAGAAAAATCTAGCAATTTTAAATTTTCTGATCAAGCATTACTTATGGCTGCTTTTTATAGTTGTTCTCAGCTTTGTAATGTCAAAGATGCTCTTCAATTTAAGAACTTCTCCTTTGACATATTGAAAATGCTTAAAGACTACAAGGAAAGCATATACGATCTATCCTCAGATGAAATTTCAAAGGTTTGTTTAGCTTTAAATGTATTCTATGATCATTCTAAAGATAAGAAGTCACTTTCTCTTCTTTTAGATTTGTATGACTATCTGTCAGAAAATTTAGAACCTAACCCTGAGGATATAAAAGCTATTGATATAAGCCTTCAATGTTTATTATTCATAAATTCAGCCCTTATATATAAGCATACAGGACTTTTAAATTATAAAGAGGATTCAATGAAAATTTTAGACAAAATAAAAAAAACATATAATCCTGAAAATCAAATGTTCGTAAAGGATACTGATAAAAAAGAAATAGACTATAGTTCTGAAGAAATATTATTGTATGTTGTAAGCACTTTATTATCTCCTGAAGAGGATGAAGATGCATCAATGATTTCTAACATATTTAAGCATCAAATTATTGAATCAGGAATTATTAACAGTTGGCCTGAGGTTCCAAGCCTCGGAAATCCAGAAAGGTATAAAAATTTTTCTCTCCATTCTGATGACCTGCTAGATGAACAAAATTTTAAAATGCCTTCTATGCCAACTCCCGAAGCCTCAAAAACAGCCCCTGTATTCTTAAAATCTGTAACCTATAATAAAAAGAAAAATAGCTTTATTAAATCAAAAAATAGCTTTTACAGCAGTCAAAATATGTTTTTATTTTTTTTGTTCATATATCTATTTAAACCTGATTACAAAATGGCTTTAAATAGATTAGAAAAAGGAAAATCCTATAAAGATAACTCCCAATTAGTATTTGAAGATTGCGATTACCAAAAATACAATAATGTTACCAAAAATAATTCCAACGTCGTTAAGAATAATAACTCTAAAAATAACAAGAGTGATAAGCATAAAAGGCACAAAGATACTGATAAAAAAGCACATAATACTAACGATTATAATTCTTAGCTCAGAAGTATATGTCACATTATGCATATTAGTACAAATGGTTGGATATCATTTATATTAATTAACCTTATATAATAATTATTATTTTAGATACAATTGTAAATCCAGGAAACTCTCACTTCTATTAGTTGAGAGTATCTCACTGGATTTATATTATTTCTCCTGTAAATTTTCTATTAATAAATTTCCAAATTTATTTAGTTTTAATCCTTCTATAGAACTCTTTGAGCACACTACAGTATTCTTTGAATACAAAGGGATTACAGGTATATTCTTTATTAATTCATCAATACATTTATTGTATATATCATTCTTTTTATTTTGATCTTTAGTAACATCTCCAGTATACATAAGATCATCATAGGTAAGATCTTTAAAACCGTATTTATTGTAAGGAGAATTAGATCTCCAAATTTCTAAAAATGACATGGGGCTATTATAATTTATATTGTATTCACCCAAATACATATCATAATTATTGCTTTTAATAACTTTACCAATTTCTTCACTGCTGTATCCCTGAAGATCAAATTTTATATTATTAACTACGGCTGCTTTGTTATTGGAATTATTATTTTTTGCAAGAGTATTATTTATCATTTTAACAATATCTTCACAGATTTTTTTATTATCTTCATTATCTACATATATAAATTTTATTATATCTTCTTTATTATAATTACTGTTATTAAGATATTTTAAAGCTTCATTCTGTGAATTACTGATAATACCTTTATTCTTTACTTGTGATAAATTCATTCCTTTTGGGAAATATGAAGATATAGCTTCTCCACAATCACCAACCACATTATTCTTTAGCTCATTCCTATCAATGGCTAAGCTTACACCTTCTCTGAAATTATAATTTGAGGCCATATTTTTACTATTAAAATTAAAGAATAGCCCTTTAACTGAAAGATCAGGAAAAATACTAGCCTCACCTTTACTTTTTAATCTATCTATCTCCGTTGAAGGTGGATTTAAAAAAATATCAACATTGTTATAGGTTTCAAAATCAGCTAAAGAATAAGCACTTCCATTTTTATTTGTAGCTAACATAATTTCATTACTTTTAACTGAATCTTTAAACACATAGTTTTTGTTTTTGCTTAAAAGTATATTTCCACTACTATCTACCTCTTTAATGGAAAATGCACCTGAATAATTTATATTTTCATAATCCTTTTTCCAATTGGCAATATTACTATCAATTTTTCTAAGACCATACATTGGTTGAGCTAATAGTTCTAAAAAATATGGACTGGGATAATTTAATCTTATCTGAACCACATTTTGTTTAGGCGCTGTAATAGCCACAGTTGAAAAATCTTTATTACCAGATACAAAGTCAGATACACCGTAAATACATTTTAATTCATATCTATACACACTATTATAATCTTGAGATAATATACCCCTAAAAAAATCTACGAAGTCCTGAGCTGTAATATCACTTCCATCACTCCATTTTATATTATCCTTTAATGTAAAAGTATATACTAATCCATCCTTTGAAATGTCGCAATTTTGAGCCAATGCATAGCCCACACTGCTATTACCATTATTATCTTCTTTGTCATAAACCAGCCCCTGAAATAATATTCTTTCCAGTTCTCTTACTCTAGAGGAATTCACATCAGTTTTACTTAAATCATCTGGTAAATTTCCTATATCATACATTAGATATCTATTCTTTTGACTAATTGTACTTATATCGTCTTTTTTTTCTACGCATCCAGAAAAAATTAGAATTACGCAAATAATAATTAAAATTATACTTAAATATCTCTTTAAAATTTTCATACACACATACCTTTACTAAAACATACTTTTAATCAAGTTTAAGCAGTAAAAACTCTTTATTAGAAGCTTTCAATTCTATTTAATATCCTAATTATATAGATACATTAGAATAAAAACTGTACTACTACTTATAAATTATTTCTTTGAAAATACCCTGCTATTAATCATTATTAACATTTGTTGCCTGTTATAAACAATATTTAATGTATGGACAGAGCATTTATATTATTAATCATAAGAAAGCAAAAGAACACCAATAACTCCAAGATATATAATGGATTATCAGTGTTCTTCTGTATTTAGTTATTACAATTATTTTTTATTCAGCCTAATTAATATAATATATTAGCTGCAATTAAAATTATTCATTTAATAAATAAAATTTAGTCAACATCTGTTTAAAATGAATAGCATTATTGTATATATTATTATTTAATGATTAAATTTTAATAGTTTTTTATTTCTTCATTAACAAGCTTATTTACAATCTGAGGATTTGCCTTTCCCTTGGTTTCTTTCATAACAAGCCCTACAATAAATCCAAGAACTCTTTTTCTTCCATTTTTATAATCTTCTATGGATTTCTCATTATTGTCTAATATGTTCTTTACTACTTTAAGAATTTCATCTTCATTGCTATTTTGAATTAATCCTTTTTCTTCAATAACGATTTTAGGATCCTTACCCGTGTCAAACATATCAACAATAACTTTTTTTCCTATGGCATTAGATATAGTACCTGAATTTATAAGTTTTATAAGTTCTGCCAACTGCTCTGGAGTAAATTTTAAATCCTCCACCCATACAGCATTTTCCTTCATTATTTTAGATATATCACCCATAAGCCAATTTGAAGCAGCTTTAGCATCTCCACTTGCCAGTGCAGCCTTTTCAAAGAAATCAGCCATAGACATAGTAAGGGTAAGCACTCCTGCATCATATTTAGGAATTTTAAACTGCTGAACAAATCTAGCCTCTTTTTCATAAGGAAGTTCTGGTATTGTTTTTCTTATCTCTTCAATCCATTCATCCCCTATATTTAAAGTTACAAGATCTCCTTCAGGAAAATATCTGTAATCATTGGCAAATTCTTTACTTCTCATTATGGCGGTTACATTGTTGTTATCATCCCATCTTCTTGTATCCTGAGTAAGCTTTTCTCCATTTTCTAAGGCCGCTATTTGTCTTTCTATTTCATAGTTTAAAGCTTTATCTAGTGCTTTAAAAGAGTTCATATTTTTTATTTCTGTTCTTACACCAAATTTATCAGAACCTTTTTCCATAACAGAAATATTTGCATCACATCTAAGAGACCCCTCTTCCATCTTACAATCGGAAACACCAATGCAGGAGAGTATACTCTTTAATTTTTCAAGATATTGTACTGCTTCTTTAGGGCTTCTAAGGTCTGGCCTTGATACAATTTCTGCTAGAGGCACTCCTGCTCTGTTAAAATCAACAAGAGTTCCTACTCCTGTATGTAGAAGCTTACCTGCATCCTCTTCTATATGAATTCTCTCTATTCCTATTTTTTTAGCGCTGCCATCTTCCAATTCAATTTCAATATATCCATCTGTGCAAAGAGGCAATTCATCCTGGCTTATTTGATAATTTTTAGGACAATCCGGATAGAAATAATTTTTTCTATCCATTCTTCCGTACTTAGTTATAGAGCAATTTAATGCAAGACCTGCTTTGATTCCGTACTCTACTACTCTTTTATTTAAATGCGGAAGTGCACCAGGAAGGCCCAGACACACAGGACAAACATGAGTATTAGGCTGACCTCCAAACTCTGTTGTGCATCCACAATATATTTTAGTTTTTGTTGAAAGTTCAGTATGAACTTCAAGTCCTATTACAACTTCATATTCCATTCTATTCACCATCCTTATTCAACTACTGCAGTTTTCTTATGCCAATCAGTAGATGCTTCATAACTGTAAGCAAAATTAAACAAAAGATCTTCTCTAAAGTAATTTCCTATAAATTGCAGGCCTACTGGTAAATCATTTACAAAGCCGCAAGGTACTGATATAGCTGGAAGTCCTGCAATGTTTATTGGAACGGTATAAACGTCTGACATATACATGGAAACTACATCTTTAGTTTTTTCTCCAAACTTAAAGGCAGTTGTAGGTGATGTAGGTGAAATTAGTACATCAAATTCTTTAAATACTTTTTGAAAATCCTGCTTTATAAGATTTCTAACCTTTAGCGCCTTCTTATAATAAGCATCATAATATCCTGCAGATAGAGCATATGTACCCAACATTATTCTTCTTTTAACTTCTTTTCCAAAGCCTTCACTTCTGGATTTAGAATATATGTCCACAGCATCCTGTGCATCCTTAGATCTATGTCCGAACCTTATTCCATCAAATCTTGCTAAATTTGATGAAGCCTCTGCAGAGGATATTATGTAATAGGCTGCTAGTGCATACTCAGTCAATGGAAGTGAACATTTTTTTATTTCAGCACCATTAGCTTCAAGAACTTTTACAGCTTCTTCTATTTTCTTTCTTACATTGTCATCAAGACCTTCTCCGAAATATTCTTCAGGTATACCTATCTTCTTACCTCTTACATCTTTTACCAAACTCTTTTTATAATCCTGTACAGCTGTATCCACTGTAGTGAAATCCATTTTATCAATACCTGCAATGTTCTGAGTTAAAAGCGCACAGTCTTCTACATCTCTTCCTATAGTTCCAACCTGATCTAAAGTGGAACCAAAAGCCACTACCCCGTATCTGGATATTCTTCCATAGGTAGGTTTAAGGCCAACTACACCGCAAAAGGAAGCCGGTTGTCTTACAGAGCCGCCAGTTTCAGTTCCAAGGGCTATAGGTGTTTCAAGGGCCGCAACAGAAGCCGCTGACGCCCCAGAAGATCCTCCCGGAACATATTCATTATTCCAAGGATTTATTACCTTTTTATATGCACTATTTTCATTAGAAGATCCCATGGCAAATTCATCCATATTGAGCTTGCCAAGTATTATTCCATTATTTTCCTTGATTTTTTGCGTGACAGTAGCATCATAGGGAGAAATATATCCTTCCAGTATTTTAGATGCACAGGTATTTTGCATTCCCTTTACATTTATATTATCTTTTATACCAACAGGTACTCCTCCTAAACCCTCTAAGATTTCTCCCTTTGAAATCTTTTCATCCAGTTTTCTAGCTTCACTTACAGCCTCTTCTTCAGACTTATACAAATAAGCGCCTATCTTTTTATCGGTCTTATCTATTCTATTTAGAAAAGCATTAGTCACTTCTTCTACTTTAACTTCTTTATCTTTTATTAAATCCTTTAACTCATGGGCTTTAAGCTTATGTAATTCCATATTTTTACCTCCATTATTATCTTTAAAGCAGTTAATAGGGCATCTCAAAATAAACAACAAATAAGGATGCCTAAGAATAATATAATTAAAAACCAGCTTATTCTATTATTTTAGGTACCATTATATATTCTTCCAACTTTTGAGGTGCATTATCTAAAACTGATTTAAGCTCCATTGAAGGTTCTATTTCATCTTCTCTGAATTTATTTTCAATATAATAAGGATTAACAATTATATCTGTATCCTCTATATTAAGTTCATCCAATTTTTCTATGTAGCCTAAAACTTTATTAAGATCATTTATCAATTCTTCCTTTTCTTCTTCATTAAAGCTGAGTCTTGCAAGCTCTGCAACATACTCTACATCCTTTTTCGAAACTGACATATTATTCCTCTCTTCCCTTTAAATATTTTTTATCAGGTGTAATTTTTATAAGACAATCATCTTCTACTCATAGTCATTAAAAACTGTTCTAGAATGTAATGATTCTATTTATCACCAAATTAAATTATACAATATATTATTGCATAATCTCAAATAATTTAAACAAAATTATTCATAACAAATAAGGTTACCTTATAGGTAACCTTTGACTCTAAAAATATAATACTTTAATTAAAAACATCTTAAAACTTGTAATCATTATATACTAGAAAATTTAAAATTTCAAATTATTTTTTTATTTTAATGTTTAGATATTAAAATACTCCTATGTACATGAAAAACACAGTTCCTATTGCAATAAGCGTACAAGAAATTGAATAAAAAAGATTCTGCGATCTTTCTCTTTTGTCCACAAACATCCCAACTGCCCAAATCATCATTGTTAAAGTCATACATAACTGAAATGTATTATATGAGTCAAAATAACTTATTTGACGAACAAATAAATAAGTAGTAAGCAGTGTACAAGTTAAAGTGAGCATTGTTAATAAAACCAATATCCACCCAATAATGTTTATTGCCTTCTTCATTTTATTTCCTCCTAATTCGCTCTCTCAATATACGGCATATTCAAATAAATAACTAATCAGTATGCTAGTCTATTTTGCATCCTACTGCGTCAACAGAACCCTCAGATAGCTCACTATCCTCAGAACCTGTTTCCTTGTATGATTCAAAATATCCGTCGCATCTTTGACTTACTATTTATTTTCATATGCCTAAATACTAATTCATTTTTTTACAATTGTAAATGTTTTTTCGTAAAAATACAGTTACTAATTGTTTAATATTTTGTAAAATTCTTCTTCAGTTATAATTTTCACTCCCAGTTCTATGGCTTTATCATATTTAGATCCTGGATTTTTTCCTGTAAGTACATAATCCGTCTTTTTGCTGACGCTGCCGGAAACCTTTGCCCCCAAGGCTTCTATCTTTTCTTTTATTTCATTTCTACTGAAATTTTCCAAAGAACCTGTAACTACTATAGTCTTATCCAAAAATGGATTATCTGTGACCTTTTCTTCCTCATAATAAGGCTTTATTCCTATATCAAGAAGTTCATATATAGTTTTTATTATTTTGTCCTCATTGAAAAATTCTAAAACACTTTTAGCTACTATTTCACCTATATCCTGTATAGAAATTAATTCCTCATAAGTACAATTTTCAATTTTCTCTAAATTTTTGAAATTTTTCACTATATCCTTTGCTGTTTTCTTGCCAACATTCACTATACCTAGAGCATATATGAAAGATGATAATTCACAGTTTTTACTTTTTTCAATGGCTTTTATAAGTTTCTCTGCCTTTTTATTCGCAAATTTATCCAGTTCTAAAAGCTGTTCTTTTTTTATTTTATATAAATCGGTTATAGTTTTTATGTCCATTTTTTCAAACAATTGTTCGGCAGTTTTTTCATTAAACCCTTCAATATTCATTGCCTCTCTGCTGGCAAAATGCACTATGCTTTTTACTAACTGAGGCTTGCAGGATAATGTATTTTCGCAAAAATAATGCACACCCTCCTGCACAAGTTCACTTCCACAATAGGGACATACTTCCGGTGGTTTTATCTCCTGTTCCTCATCACTATTATCAGCTACACCCATTATTTCAGGAATAACATCATTAGACCTGCGGACAAAGACATTACTTCCAATCTTTACTCCTTTTCTCTGTATATCATCCATATTATTAAGAGTTGCTCTTTTTACTGTTACACCTGCAAGTTCCACTGGCTGCAGTATGGCTGTAGGAGTAACTCTTCCACTTCTGCCTACATTCCACTCCACAGAAAGGAGCTTAGTTGTAGCTTCTTCAGCCTCAAACTTAAAGGCTATTGCCCATTTAGGAAATTTAACTGTATAGCCTAGTAACTCTCTTGTCTTCATATCATCTATAGCAATAACTGCACCATCTATATCATAATTTAAAGTTTCTCTCAATTTTTTTACAACTTCTACTTCTCTTTCTATTTCTTCCATAGTAGAACATTCTCTTATGTAATCATCCATGGGAAAATTTCTTTCAATTAAAAAATTCAACATTTCCATATAGGTTTTAAATGGTTTTCCTTCATTATAGCCTACGTCATAAAAGAAGGCAGAAAGCTTTCTTCTGGCCGTTTCTTTCACATTTAAATTTCTAAGGGCCCCTGCTGCTCCATTTCTAAGATTTTTAAGTGGTACCACTGCTGACTTGTTGTATTCATCGAAAGCCTCCTTTGTCATTATAGCTTCTCCATGAACCTCTATTACAGCATTATTTTTAATTCTAAGTGGAATAGATTTTATTGTTTTTACCTGCTGAGTTACATCCTCTCCCACTTCACCAGTACCTCTTGTGGCGGCCTTTATTAAAATTCCAGCTTCGTCATAGGTACAATTTATAGTTAATCCATCAAATTTTTTAGTTACAATATACTTAATTGGCGGCAATTTTTCTTCATGCAAATCATTATAACTATTAATAAACTTTAAATTTCTGTTGTGCCATTCTTCAAGTTCATTAATAGATTGTGCCTTATCAAGGCTCCAAAGCCTGGCTATATGTGTATACTTTTGAAATTCTGGCAATACAACATCACCAACTCTAACAGTTGGTGAATAAGGATAAACTTTACCTGTTTCTTTTTCCAAAGCTAAAAGTTCATCATATTTTGTATCATATTCCTTATCGGAAACAGTAGGATTATCCTGTGCATAATATTCATAGGCATACCTGTTTAGTTCTTCAATAAGCCCTTCCATTCTTTTTAATTTGTCATCCATATTTTAACCTACTCCGTTCATACTATTTAGGCATATTCAAATAAATAACTAGTCAGTATGCTAGCCTATTTTGAATCCTACTGCGTCAACAGAACCCTCAGATAGCTCAACTATCATCAGAACCTGTTTCCTTGTATGATTCAAAATATTCGTCGCATCTTTGACTTACTATTTATTTTCACATGCCTTAGCTTAAATATCGTAAAGAAACTAAATGCCTAAATAGCTATTTTCTCGAATATTTTCCAATTAATAAAGCAATCCTATGAACTACTTATCAATATCGTATTAATATTTAACTGCAATTTATATAAGCTGTAATGGAGCTAAATCCAATCTTAAATTCTTTATTCCCATATTTTTAAAGGCAATAGTTAAATTTATATTACCATCTTTTTTGCTCACAGCTACAATAGTTCCCTCTCCAAATTTAGAATGTTTTACCTTTCTCCCTGCTGCTGCTTCACTTTCTGTAAGTGGTTTTAGATCCTTTTTAGCTGGAACCATATCAGCTTCCAATATGCTTTCAGCATATTTGGTGGAAAAGCCTTTATTAAACACTGTATTCTTTGGAGGTATATCTCTATTATTAAAAGAAAATCCCTGCATACTGCTTCCATGATTATTTCCAACGCTAGAAAATTTATTGACAGCACTATTTCCCTTTGTATTTATATTAACATATTCTTTCAATTCCCTTGGAACCTCAGCTATAAAGTCTGATTCTCCGTAGGCAACAGTTCTTCCAAAAACCTTTCTCGTTTGGGCTGAGGTCATGTATAACTGCTCCTTTGCCCTGGTAATGCCTACATAGGCTAACCTTCTTGATTCCTCCATCTCTGAAAAATCTGTGAGAGATGCAGCCCCTGGGAAAATACCATTCTCCATTCCAACCATAAATACCACAGGAAACTCAAGTCCCTTTGCACTATGAACAGTCATCATTACAACAGAATCTGCATCCGTATCATAATTATCCACATCTGCTACTAAGGCAGTTTTTTCTAGGAAGGCAGCGAGAGTCTTATCCTCAGAATTGTTTTCAAAATCTACTGCTGCAGAAACTAATTCCTGAAGATTTTCTATTCTTGTTTCATCCTGTAAATCATTGGATTTCTTTAATTCTGCAAGATAACCCGTTTGTCCCAAAAGTTCTTCGATTAGAGTAGAAACCCTGATTTCATCCTTTCTTATGACAAAGCTGTTTATTATACTTATAAACTTATTTATTGCTGAAACATTTCTAGCTGTAAGTCCCGGTATATTCTGTATATCCAATAAAGAACTATATATACACTCTTCAATTTCATTAGAAAACTTTTCAATTTTATCTACAGTAGTTCCACCAATACCTCTTTTAGGCACATTTATTATCCTCTTTAAACTGATATTGTCTAAGGGATTGCAAATAAGCTTTAAATAGGCCATTATATCCTTAATTTCTTTTCTGTCATAGAATTTAAGCCCTCCAATTATTCTATAGGGAAGCTGTCTTTTCATAAATACATCTTCAAATAATCTGGACTGAGCATTAGTTCTGTAGAGCACTGCAAAATCCTTATAGGCTCTGTCACCTGAATCCATGGCTTTCTTTATTTCATTAGCTACAAACTCCGCCTCTTCAATATCAGAATAGCTTCTATACATCCTTATTTTATTTCCATCTTCACTTCTCGTCCTAAGCAGCTTAAAATGCTCATGAGGATTATTCTTAATAACTCCATTAGCCGCCTTTAAAATATTTCCCTTTGATCTGTAGTTTTCCTCAAGCTTTATTACCTTTGCATTAGTATAGTCCTTTTCAAAATCCAGTATATTCCTTATATCTGCTCCTCTCCAGCCGTAAATGCAGTTATGAACTACTACATTTTCACATATATATTGTCTTAAATAGGGGATAGATAAGTCATAGACATAACCATCGTAATACTCAAAGTCAACTGCCTTTACAATATCTTCTACAATCTCTCCATTATCACATACGGCTATACTCATGGTCGGCTTTATATTTCCAAAGGGCATAAAGGAAAAGCTTTTATCTTTAGTTAATTTTGCTTTTCTAGCTATATCAAGATCTTCTTGAGTCTGCATTATCTTTTTGGCAAAGTCCTCTGTATCATCATAATTTCTTCTCTCTGTCTCAATTCTCCAGGTATCAGACTTTTCTTTTCTAACAGAAAAACCGGCACTTTCCATATTGGCTTTAATCTTTTCACCACTGGTAATTAAGCTTATTCTATGAGAATAATAATTTGCTTCTTTTGATTTTTTACAGGAGAAAAAATTAATATTTACAGTTCTCCTTGCAGTATTTCCTCTGATTACAGCATTAGCTCTGTGATGTGGATAATCTTCACTTAAATAATTTTCTTCAAAGAGCTTATCCGCTGCCTCATAAGTATTTATTTCTGAAAAAAGTTTATCCAGTTGTTCCTGAGATAATGTAATCTTTCTATCCTTTGAATAAAAAACGGCTGTAGGTATTCCGTATTTTACTGAAAAATATTGTTCATAATATGTAGCTTCACCTTTATCTCCACACACCTTTAGTATCCACATTTTATCAGCTTTTTCTTGATTTAACCTTACAAACATGCCATTAACAGGATCACCGGCTTTTCTGCTTCTTACACTTTGTGTCTGACCAATTCTATATCCCATACCCCTTTTAAACATGAGATACACATAATAAGCTTCCTCCTGCACATTTAATCTGGCAAAAGTAAGATGATTTGGTGTAGCCTTAACTACCTTTCCTGAGACAGTTGTCAATTTAACCATAAGCCCTCTATATGACTTTTTCAATACTTTTTTAACTGTTCCCTTTAATGTACTTCCATTTCCTCCTGCACATAGAACATTGTCATTTTCCTTTATAGTCTCAATAGGAACCACTTTATCTCCTAGATTTACCATAGTACCCTCTGGCAGGCACTGATCGTCATCTCCTACCACGCATATATTCTTATGCTCTTTTGCTAAAAGTCTCGCTAATTCATACTGGGCCTTATTGGTATCCTGATACTCATCTATCATTATATATCTGAATTTTCTCTGATAGAACTGAAGAACATCCTCATGCTTTTTAAATAGCTCCACAGTTTTAAATATTAAATCATCAAAATCCAAAGCATTATTTTCTTTTAGCCTTTTCTGATATAATAGATATACTTCTGCAATTCTGTTTAATCTGAAATTATTTTCATTCTTTCTCTTATATTCCTCTGCGGATACTAAATCATCCTTTTGAGCTCCTATTTTAGATATTATCTCCTTATCGGTTATATCTTTATCATTAATTCCAACTTCCTTTATGCATTGATTTATCAAGGTTTTTTGATCTGCGCTGTCATATATAGTAAAATTTTTATTATATCCCAATTTGTCTATTTCTCTTCTAAGTATTCTTACACAGCTGGAGTGAAAGGTAGATACCCACATATTATCAGCCTCACTGCCCACAAGCTGACGAACTCTTTCCTTCATCTCCTGAGCTGCTTTGTTAGTAAAAGTTATAGCTAATATTTGTGAGGGATAAATATTTAAATTTTCAATCATATTAGCAATTCTGTAAGTGAGAACTCTAGTTTTACCAGAACCAGCCCCTGCCAAAACAAGCACAGGTCCATCTACTGCTGTTGCTGCCTCGTATTGTTCTCTATTCAATAGTTTCTTCAAATCCATTATATTTGCCTCCTTGTGTTTCTATAACTTTTAAATAATCAACAACTATACTGTTTAAATAGCTGTTGATTATTTAGAAGTTTTTCATTGGCTATTATTTATTATATCATTCTAGTATATGATTTAAACATATATTCTAAAAAGTGTTTATCCAAACATTAATAGTTTATTTTATAGTAAAGTAAAAGTAATGCTTCTCACTTTAGATAAAGAAAAGGTTCACTGTTTTCACTTCAGCAAACCTCTTTAGATATGTACAATTATTTTTCTTCGTCCTTATCATCACTATTTTCTTCTGATTTTATTATTCCAAGTCTTTTTAATACTATAGTATATCCATCACTGCCATAATTAAGGCATCTGTTAACCCTACTTATAGTGGCAGTACTGGCCCCTGTAGCCTTACCTATATTACTATAGGTCTGCTTTTGCACAAGCATTTTAGCAACCTGCAAACGCTGCTCAATAGCCTTAACTTCATTTATTGTACATATATCCTCAAAAAATCTATAACATTCTTCTTTTGTATTCAAACTCAAAATAGCATTGCAAAAAAAATCCATATTTTCACTTTCAAGTTTCGATTCATACTTTGCCATTTAATTCACTCCTCTGCAAAAACCATTAAGTAAATTTTATCATTATTCCTTAGCATATTCTATTGTGTTAAATTTCTTTTAAAACTCTTAATTCTTCCTCAGTTAGTTCTCTATAAGCCCCTTCCTCTATACTTTCATCTAATTGAATAGGCCCAAAACTAACTCTTTTTAAATATACAACTTCTTTATTTCTTGCTAAAAACATTCTTTTAACCTGATGAAATTTCCCCTCCTGAATAGTTACCATGACCCTAGATCCATTACAATCAGCACTGAGTATACTAAGTTTTGCAGGCATACATTTGTATCCATCATCTATTTCTATTCCCTCTTCAAAAGCCTTTATGTCATCATCATCAACATCTTTATTGATCTCTGCATAATACACCTTATCCACATGCCATTTAGGTGAGATCATTCTATGGTTTAATTCTCCATCATTTGTTAAAATAAGCAGCCCTACAGTATCTTTATCAAGTCTGCCTACAGGAAAAGGATTAAAAGAAGCATGATATTCTTCCAGAAGATCCACTACAGTTTCATCAAAATTGTCAAAGGTAGCAGAAACTACTCCATCCGGTTTATTCATCATTAAATAAATATATTTTTTATATATTAGCGGCTCACCATTAACATTTATTCTATTTTCATTTACATTCACCTGTATATTACTGGATTTTATTTTCTCTCCATCCACTTCTATTAAACCGCTTTTAATTAATTTCTTTACATCTTTCCTAGATCCATAACCAGAATTAGCTAAAACTTTATCTAATCTTTCCATTTTAAAGTCCACGTCCTATATGTTTTGATAATATTTTGAAACCTTTGCTACGTAATCCTGTGTTTCGCTTGGAAGCTTATCTATATTTTCCCCACTCTTTTGTACTGCCCCAGGGCCAGCATTATAAGCGGCAATAGCCATCCTATAATTTCCAAAAGTATCAAGCAAACTCTTTAAATACTTCGTACCACCATCCACATTTTCATTTACATCATAGGCGTTATCTACTCCAAGCTCCTTTGCTGTACCAGGCATTAGCTGCATAAGTCCCATAGCCCCTACGCTGGATGTAGAATGCGGGTTAAAGGAGGATTCCTGTTGTATAACTGCTAATATAAGTTTTTTATCAACTCCATATTTTTTAGAAGCATTATCAACAGCCTGGTCTATGGTTAAATTATTAGTTTTCATATCTGTATTAATATCATCACTTATACTATTATTTCCACTTAAAGCTGATCCAGTGCTTAAGTTATCCAGTTTTGTTCCAGCACCATAGCCAATTTTACTCAAATCACTATTACCTAAAAAATTTAATTTATTGATATCAATATCTCCATTATTGTCTTTAGTAGCATCTAACATGCTTTGCATTAACATATTAAAGATATTCTGCTGTGTATCTGATTCACCAGAAAGAGAACTATTCTGAGATATACTATTAAGCATTTGACTCATTAACTCATATTGTAAAACACCTGTAACATCATTTGTCTGCATACTATCACCTTCAAAATTAATTTAACCTGACTAACTTGGCGTAAGTCTCCCACGCACACAGCGAAAGCGATTCAC
>NZ_JBDNRK010000020.1:0-66563 GCF_047718555.1 Clostridium sp.
ATCGCTTTCACAGAGTGCGTGGGAGACTTACGCCAAGTTAGTCAGGTTAAAATATGAAATGTTACAACAGTTCATTGTATCAATATCATTTTACAACATTTTTAAAGCTTTCTATATTGCTCTTCAGCATATCAATATAACTCATATCAGGATTATAAACTGTAAGCTTTATTGGCTGTATACCATATCTATCTATTATATCTTTATTTTGTTGCAAATCTTTATCATCATCATATATAAAACATAATTTTCTGCCATTATTCTTTTCCGTTGATATTCTTTGATTATCTTCAGCGGAAATATTTCCTTGATCATTTCTATAAAATTTTATACTTTTCAGGCTTTCACTTTTTAACAAATAATCAAATCTGTCCGTATCAGTAATAGTCGTATATTCATTCATTTTATTAGTAATGTCTTTCATAGTAGTTTCATATTTGTCTACATCCTTAATACGATTTCTAAAATTGGTTTCATATTCATTTCTATTTTTAGGATCTTTTTCTTCTATAGCATTTTTAATATTTAGAAGCATTGTTCTGTAATTATCTACATCCATCCAGTAGTATGGATTCTTCTGTCCGTAGCTTTTGGAATTTTTATTATTGTAAGTTAAAAGGCTAACTCCTCTAGAAGAATTTATTATTGATACTTTACTCTTATCTACCTTACTTAAAAAATCATCTATCCAATTTTCGAATCCCGCACCAGTATATATAAATAAATCTTGTTTTCCTACATTTAGAATGCTGTCGTCAGTATATTTAAAATCTTCATTTTCATTTTTTAACATGAACTCTAAATTATTATTGTCACCTGCAATATCACTTACTATATTGTAAAGATATTTATTAGTTATCATAATATCTAAATTTTTTATAACTTTTTTATTACTCTCTGTATTTGAATTAATATTTATGTTCTTATCGCAGGCACTCTGTAATATAATTATTATAGATAAAAAAAATAAGCAGATTAGTTTTTTCAATTTTTCCACCTCAGTTTTAAATGCATAGCTTAAAAGTATATATATATTATACAGTAATTTACTGTATTATTTCTACATTACTAAAACATTTTTTATTAAAGTATTATTAAGTAATTTACAATAGAATTAAATGTGATAAAATGTAATTGCAATAAGACATCTGAAAAAAATACCAGTTCAAAAATGCTGTATATTTTGTATGAGACAAGCTTACAAATTTTCCACATAGTTCTATCACAAAAGAATTATGGAGAAAAAGTATAATACAAAATAATCTAGTATACTGATTATTTACCTCTTTGAAGATGCTCTAAAATTAAAGTAGTAAATTTTAGGTGGGATAATACTATGAAGATAAGTTTAGACAAAACCATAAGAGCCATGGCTATCGCATTAGACCTAGCTGAAATAAGTTCAGTAAAAAATTCAACAATAATCGAAGATATATCAAATATAAATTTTTCAAAGCATAACTACTTAAACCACTCCAAAAGAACTACATATATTTCATTAAAATTAGGAGAACAATTAGGTCTTTCTGAAATTTTCATGAAAGAGTTATATATATCCAGCCTTTTGCATGACATTGGTGCGTCAAATTTTTTGAAGGAAAGTCATATAACAAATACTTTTATTTTAGACCATTGTAAAAATGGTTCTCATATAATAGAAAATTTCCCTATATTCAGCAACATAAGTCCTTTAATATTATATCATCATGAAAATTTTGATGGTAGTGGCGCTATGGGATTAAAAGGAAATGAAATTCCACTAGCTAGTCAAATTATCAGGCTTTCTGATTTAGTTGAACTGCTCTATGATGAAGATGCTCCATCTTATAGGCAAAGATTTAAAATTATCGAATGGGTTAAATTAAACGCTAATTCTATTTTTTCCGAAAATTTAGTTAATATCTTCTTATCTATTGCTGAAAAAGAGATATTTTGGTTTGATATAGAAAATATATCTTTTATGGATTTTATCTTAGATAATATCTCTCCAAAATTAAATATCTCTCTTGATTTATACCAATTTGAAAAAATAGCGTATATCTTAGCCAGTATAATTGATAATAAAAGTTCTTTTACGGCTAAACATTCAAGAGGAATTGCCAACCTATCCTGGATGGTATCACAACATATAGGATATCCAGAAGAAAAATGTTTAGAAATGAAAATAGCTGGTCTTCTTCACGACATTGGTAAATTAGCTATTCCCAATAGCATATTGGATAAAACTGGTGAGCTTACAAAAGATGAATTTTCAATTATTAAATCACATGTGTATTATACTAAGATAATCTTAGATAGAATAGAAGATATAAAGGATATAAGCGACTGGGCATCTAACCATCATGAAAAATTAAATTCTGCCGGCTATCCAAGAAAATTAGATAATTTTACTCTTTCTGATGAAGCCAAAATTCTTTGTGCCTGTGACATATATCAGGCGCTAACAGAGGACAGGCCCTATAGAAATGGTTTAGATAGCTACATGGCATTTTCAATTCTTGATGGAATGGTAATCGACGGTTTAATATGTAAAAACGCAGTAGCCCAATTAAAGGATACTTTAACACAAAATGTACTATAATATATAAATATTATAGTATGTTAAAAACATAGATTATGATAAATACTAAGTAAGAAGTAAAGGCTCTGCCTTTTCTTTTTTTTGTTTTTAATATAAAATATTTAAGAGGTGAATTCTTATGGAATTTATAGTTAATAATGAAAATATGACTATGGAACTTGGAGAAAAATTAGGTTCTCTTTTAAATCCAGGGGATATAATATGCTTAAATGGAGAACTTGGTACAGGAAAGACTCATTTCACTAAAGGAGTTGCCAAAGGTCTTCTAATAAAAGATTATATAACAAGCCCTACATTCAACATAGTTAATGAATACAATGGAAGATTAAAATTATATCATTTTGATGTATATAGAGTGAATGATCCTGATGAAATATATGCAATAGGCTTTGATGAATATATTTTTAGTGATGCTGTAAGCATAATAGAATGGTCAATTTATATTGAGGAGCTTATTCCTAAGGAGCATATATCTGTTACAATAGAAAAACTTCCTGCAAAGGGCAATAATTACAGAAAAATAGTACTAAATTATTGTGGAGATAGATACAATTATGTAAAGGGGATTACACTATGAGAGTTTTAAGTATAGATTCAGCTACAGAAGCTGCTACTTGTGCCATTATTGAAGATGAAAGACTTCTAGGAGAAATTACTTTCAATTATAAGAAACAACATTCCATTATTTTAATGACTATAATTGATAACTTGCTAAAAAATATAAACACAGATATAAGCACTATAGATGGTTTTGTAGTTTCAAAAGGGCCCGGCTCCTTTACAGGCCTTAGAATTGGTATGGCTACAGTTAAAGGGTTAAGCCAGGGTTCCAATAAGCCTTTTATAAGCATCTCAACCCTAGATGCTCTAGCTTATAATATGGCATATACCACTGGTATTATATGCCCTATATTAGATGCTTTAAGAGGTAATGTGTACACTGCATTATATCAATTCGAAGAAAATAACCTGAATAGATTAACAGACTACAAGATTATATCTTTAGAAGAACTTTTAGCCCTTGTTAAAGAACAAAATAAATCCGTTACATTTATTGGCGATGGAATAAAATTATTTAAAGAACAAATAGTAAAATATCTTCCAGAAGCAAACTTTGCCCCTACTCATCTAAATGTAGCTAGAGCGTCGGCTTTAGGGGAACTTGGTCTTAAAAAATTACTTCAAGGTAAAAATGATAATTTATATAATTCAGCTCCCATATATATAAGAAAATCTCAGGCGGAAAGAGAGTATGAAAAAAGGACAGGTAAAAGTATAGATGAATAATTTAGTAGTTTGCCCTTTCGAAGAAAAATATATAGATTCTATTCTGTCTATAGAAAAGCTAAGTTTCACAGATCCCTGGAGCAGAGATTCCATGGAAAAAGAACTTAATAATAACTTTGCCAGATACGTAGTTGTTAAACTGGAGGATAAAGTTATAGGCTATGGTGGTATGTGGATAATCTTAGACGAAGGACATATTACAAATATTGCAGTTGCACCTGAATACAGATGTATTGGTGCTGGAAAGCTTATACTGAAGTCTCTTATAAATATTTGTAAAAAAGAAAAAGTTATTTCTCTTACTCTGGAAGTGAGAGTATCTAATACAATTGCCCAAAGTCTTTATAGTAAATTTGGCTTTGTAACAGAGGGTATAAGAAAAAATTATTATGCTGATAACAATGAAAACGCTCTTATAATGTGGAAAAGAGATATATAAAAAATGAATAACTAAAGCTAAGCTTTAAAGAAATCCAAGGATATTATACAGAGTTTATTATATTATTGGAATATTTAAAGCTAAAGAAGAGGATGTTCAGAATATATTCCGAACACCCTCTTTTTATTTAAGCATGTGAAAATAAATAGCAAGTCAAAGATAATAGTCCTAAGCTTTATTCTGCACTGCTTCTACCTTCTCTGCTTCTTTATGAATTAATGGTGATACAACCTTGTAAACAGCCATTGTTATTACTGAAGCCACTACACCTTTTATTATGTTAAAAGGAAGTATTGCAAATACTATAAAGGTATTTAAATTTTTTATAGCTGGATTTACCGCTCTTCCCATGCCTACAACTGCATTGATTGGAAAATGGAGCACAGCTTCATAAAGTGGAAGTATAACAAAGTAGTTAAGAATACTAGCCCCTATTGACATTATTATAGTACCTGTAGCTAAACCAATTAAAGCATTAGTTCTTGTTTTCTTTCTCTTATATATTGCTCCTGCTACTCCCACAAATATTGCACCTACTAGAAAATTTGCCAATTCTCCTATAAAAGCAGTTTGTCCATTAAAGATGCCATGTAATATATTTTTTATTAATTCAATTATAATTCCTGCAACTGGTCCTAATGCAAATGCACCTACAAGTGCTGGTAAATCACTTACATCAATTTTTAAAAAGGATGGAAATATTGGTATAGGTACTTCAATAAACATAATTAAAAAACCTATAACACTTAGTATTGCTGTTTTGGTCATAATATTCAGTTTTGAATTTCTCATAATTTTACCCCTCCAATTTTGACTTCTCTTCAAAAGACAGTAATCAAAAAGCCCTGATTATAAAAATCAGGGCACTAAACACATCTACACGTTTTTTCTTCTTCCATCCAGACTTTACTGTCGGTTTCGGAGTTTCACCGAATCATACCAAAATTGGTTCGCGGACTATACCGCCGGTAGGGAATTTCACCCTGCCCTGAAGATTATCAATATTTAATTTTACAATTAAATTATAGTACACATTTTATTAATATTCAATACTAAATTGAGAATTTATTTCTTCATGGTAAGAGATATCCTATTTCTCTTTTCATCAATTTCTAAAACTCTAACTTCTACAATATCTCCCACCTTTACTACATCTAAAGGATGTTTTACAAATTTGTCTGAAAGCTGGCTTATATGTACAAGTCCATCCTGATGAACTCCAATATCAACAAAGGCACCAAAATCCGCTACATTCCTTACTGTACCTGTAAGCAGCATATCTGGTTTAAGCTGACTAATATCAATTATTCCTGTTTTAAGTACTGGCTTTGGCATTTCCTCTCTTGGATCTCTTCCAGGTTTCTTTACTTCTTTAACTATATCTAATAGAGTTGGAACTCCTATTTCCAGTTTTTCAGCAAGTTTCTCTGTTCCCATGAATCTAAGCTTACTATCTATATCTATAAGCTTTCCCTCTTTAATATCCTCTTCTGTATAACCTAATATATCTAAGAGCTCCTTCGCAGCTTTATAGGATTCTGGATGCACTGCAGTATTGTCCAGTGCCTCTTCGCTTTCCATAACTCTCAAAAAACCAGCGCATTGTTCATAGGCCTTTGGTCCCAATCTCTTAACCTTTAAAAGCTCTTTTCTGCTGCTAAATTTACCTTTTTCTTCTCTATAATCAACTATATTTTTAGCTATATTGCTATTAACTCCTGATACATAGGAAAGTAGTGATGGGGTTGCTATATTTAAATCTACTCCAACGCTATTAACACAATCTTCCACTACACCCCTTAGGGATTCATCCATTTTTTTAGGAGTCACATCGTGCTGATACTGCCCTACCCCTATGGATTTAGGATCTATTTTCACTAGTTCCGCAAGAGGATCCTGTAACCTTCTGCCAATAGATATAGCTCCTCTTAATGATACATTTACATCAGGATATTCCTTGCTTGCAAGCTCTGATGCTGAGTAAACAGAAGCTCCAGCTTCTGAAACTATAACATAGTACAAATCCATATTTTTCTCAGTTTTAACTTCTTTTATAAGTCTTGCCACTACTTCTTCAGACTCTCTGCTGGCTGTTCCATTTCCAAGTGATATCATGCCTACATTATGTTTATATGCAAGTGCTTTTAATACTTTTATAGCTCCTTCTACATCGTTTTGAGGAGCAGTTGCATAAACTGTTGCGGTATCTAAAAGCTTTCCAGTTTCATCTAGCACTGCAATTTTACAACCTGTTCTAAAACCAGGATCGTATCCTAAGACTGCTCTTCCCTTTATTGGTGCTTGCATCAAAAGTGCTTTTAAATTAGCCTTAAATATATCTATGGCACTATCTTCACCTATTTCAAATAACTCTGATCTAACTTCTCTTTCTATAGAAGGATATATAAGTCTCTTTAAAGAATCTTTTACACTTTCCTCTATGTATTTATCTGTATTACTATTTCCCCTTAAACATTTATTCTTTAGATAATCTATTATCTTATTTTCATCACAGCTTATTTTTACAGATAAAATTTTTCCCTTTTCTCCTCTATTTATAGCTAAAATTCTATGAGGAGGAATCTTGCTTACAGCTTCTTTGTAATCATAATACATTTCATAAGGTGTAGGCTCTTCGCTACTTCCGCTGGTCTCAATAATACCTTCCTTTTCAACTAAAGTTCTTATCCACTTTCTATGCTCTGCTTCATCGGAAATAATTTCACTTATTATATCCTGCGCTCCATATAGAGCCTCTTCTGTATTTTTTACACCCTTTTCTTCATTAACAAATTGCTTAGCATATCCTTCAATATCTTCTTTAAATTCTCCATTAAGAATAACTTCTGCCAATGGTTTTAATCCCTTTTCCATAGCTATGGTTGCTCTTGTTCTCTTCTTTTGTTTATACGGTCTATATAAATCCTCTACTTCTGTTAAAGTATTGGCCTTCATTATCTTTTCTTTTAACTCATCTGTTAATTTCTCCTGGTCTAGAATAGCTTTTATTACTGTTTCCTTTCTATCTTCCAAATTTCTAAGATATATAAGTCTGTCATTAAGGTTTCTCAGTAAAGTATCATCCAGTCCACCAGTTCTTTCTTTTCTATATCTTGCTATAAAAGGCACTGTACTGCCTTCATCTAACATTTCAATAACGCTATCTACCTGTTTTATACTTATTTTAAACTCCTCAGCCAATCTTTCATTAATATTTGTCATGTTTTTATTTCCTCCTAATAAGGCATATGAAAATAAATAGTAAGTCAAAGATGCGACGGATATTTTGAATCATACAAGGAAACAGGTTCCGAAGATAGTAAGCTATCTGAGGGTTCTGTTGACGTAGTAGGATTCAAAATAGACTAGCATACTGACTAGTTATTTATTTGAATGTGCCTAATGTATATAACTCCATTATACTATTATATATTATATTGTACTTTCTTTATGTATTTCAAGCATCTATTAGGCGGATACTATAAAACTATTTCAAATGTTTAAATTTACCCATGAAATGGCTTCAACATAGCTGTTAATTAATTCCCCTCTATCTAGATTGAAATATGATAAAATTAACATACATTTATCCCATTCTCCATTTTCATAACTGACAATTATCTCTAAAAGTTCGCTGTAAATATTTATCTTCTTACCTGTCAATGCATTTTTAACTTCAGAGGGCACTGATATATTCTCTAATATTTCTTCTAAGGGCTTTTCCAGCATTACATGTACTAATGACAAAATACCAGTTAAATAAGCATTAAATGAATACTTATTTAGTTTAGCCTTTTTAACTAATATCTCCGCGAATTTTGCTCTTAATAAGGATTCTATCATAATGAAATCAGGTTTATCTTTAGAAATAGGTTTCATGCAGACAAAATATAGCCATTTCTTTATATTAATTTCACCTATTAATGCTATTGCATGCCTTATTGTCCTTATCTCATTTTCAAAATAAAACATTGGTGAATTAATCATTTTAAATAGCTCATAGCATAGTGCTACATCCTTTTTAATTAAGCTTTCTATATTATCAATAGAAAATTCCCTATTACCTAATTCATTTAATAAATTTAAATATATATACTTATTTTCTGGTATTTTTTTGCCTTTTATTAATTTAGGCTTACTAAAATAATATCCTTGAAAATATGAATATCCAAGGGCTAAAGCTTCATTAAATTCTTCAATTGTTTCAACCTTTTCAGCAAGAAACTTTATTTTGTTATTACATTTTGATGCTATTCTTTTTATTGTTTCTATTATTTCTCTTCTTTCATTACCTTTAGTTATATTAAAATCTATTTTTATTATATCTACAATTTCTATAAGCTTAACATAACTTTCATTAAATACAAAATCATCTAGTGCAATAATAAATCCTTTTCTTTTCAAATCCCTACATATATTTATGATTTCATCTTTAGGCCTAACATTTTCCAAAATTTCAATTATAATATTTTCAGATGGAATTATTGAAGATAATTTTGATCTTAAAATATTTTCTGTAAAATTTATAAATGCCTTCTTATTTCCAACTATATTTTCTACACCAATATTAAAGCTATTTCTTATTACAGACAGTGTAGCATGATCTCCATCCTCATTCATATATTCATTGCTGAATTCATCATCCCTAAACAATATTTCATAACCATATATGTTATTTGATTTATCAAAAATAGGTTGTCTTGCTAGAAATATATCCATAATATCTTATTTCAATTTAAATTTTATACTTGTCCTATAAACAATAAAATTTAAATCTTCTCCTTTATCTCTAGAGTATTTTAAATCTATTATCCATATATTTGTATTTTTATATACTATTTTTCAAATTTAAACTTTATTTTACAACTTATATATTAATTTTACTATAAATATCATTTAATTACAAATTACTTATGATTAAAACTATTTTTAGTATATGCATAAAAGAAAAGATTTTAAAATAAAAACACTACCAAAATCAATTAGAATTAAATGACTTTGATAGTGTTAATTTTTACTATTGACTATACATTACTCTTTAAGTTTTTATTCTTCAATTCAAAATAGAAATTAATATAAGTCAGCTGCATATAAGGTATTACATATAATCCAACTATCCCAAAGGTTATACCAACTAATATAATCCATCCGATAAAACTAAGACCTGTTAAAAATAACTTCCATACATATCCTTTTGTCAATTGTAAACTGATTTTTATGGATTCTATGACACCAATTGATTTATCTTCTGCTATAATTATAGCAGAGAATATTACTCTAAAAGATATATAAATGGTTCCTATAATTCCGATTAAAATGAGAATAATTAAAATAATTATTGATAGAGCATTAAAATCATTAAATTGAACTATTATAAATCCTATTAGACCTAATATTAAATAGAGAACGGCAATAGCTATACTTATTAATAACTGAAATCCAAGTGCTTTATGAAAAGAATGAAACTCTGAAAATAATAAATTAATTTTTGTATCTTTATCTCTATCAGAATAGCTTATAAAATATTTATAAAATCCAATTAAAAATAATGAAGACCATATAATGGATACAATTGGGACAATTATATCTGCTGGTGTATTACCTATTGTACTTCTTATAATAAAATTTATTATCTCTGGAATAGATATTGTAATTAAATAATAAAGAAATGTTGCTAAAGCCGCCTTTCCTTTTCTTCCCCTTAAACTTTCTTTTGCTTTTGATTTTATTTCACTAATATACATTTAATAAAACCTCCTCCAAATTTTAGAGCACTAACCATTGAAATTTTCTATATTCAATAAATTATCACACCCCTTTAAATTAAATTTATTCTTTAAAGTAAACTTATATGACTATATAACGACAAATATGAAACTCTATTAAAAAAATTCAAAAAAACGAACATACTCCAATATTTTTAAAATATTGGAGTATGTTGTATTAATAGAATATTTGTGTGATTTTATTGTTGTTTTGATATTCCCTTAATAAGCAATTTACTTATTCTCTTCTTATTACATTTTAATATAATAAACTCATAATTTGAATAAATAATTTTCTGATTAATTTTAGGATAGGAACTTAACTGAGAATAAGCCCAGCCTCCTATAGTATCAATGTTTTCCACATTAATATCAGTTTCTAGAAGTTCATTGATGTCCTCAATAAGTACTTTACCGTCTACAATATAATTTCCCTCTTCATTTTTATTGATTTCTTTGCTCTCCTCATCAAACTCATCCTGTATATCTCCAACAATTTCTTCCAGTATATCTTCAATTGTAGCTAGTCCAGCTGTACCACCATATTCATCAATTATTATTGCTATCTGAGCTTTTTCCCTTTTAAAGGTCTTAAGCAACTCACTTATAGATAATGATTCAGGAACAAATTTTATTTCACGAATAATTCCCTTTATATCCTGATTATTGCCATGTATCTTCTGTTCATATAGGTCTTTGATGTGTATAAATCCAATAATATTATCTTTGCCCTCTCTATAAACTGGATATCTGGTAAATTGTTCTTTCAGTGTGGTTTCTATTATTTCATCAAAAGTATCATCAATGGAAATACACTCCATATCCGTACGGGGCACCATTATTTCCTTTACCGTTGTCTCAGAAAAATCAAATATATTATCTACAAATGTTAATTCAGTTTTATCTATAAGTCCATGATTATAGCTGTCTTCAACTAATAATTTTATCTCTTCATCAGTATGGGCTGCTTCATGCTCTTCTACCTGTGAAATATGAAATATTCTTAGGACTAAATTAGTACTATGATTAAATGTCCACATTATAGGAAAGGTTAACTTGTAAAACATAATTAAGGGTAATGCTGTATATAAGGCGATATTCTCTGCGCTTATAATTGCTATGGATTTAGGAGCCAATTCACCAAGCACTATATGAAAAGCTGTTATTATTGCAAAGCCAAACACGAAAGAAATAGAATGAATAGCACTCTCTGGCATGTGCATAAGATTAAATAAAGGCATAAGTATATCTGCTACAGCTGGCTCTCCTATCCAGCCTAAACCTAAAGAAGCTAAAGTTATTCCAAGCTGACAGGCAGACAAATATGAATTTAGATCATTTACCACTTTTTCTGTAAATCTTGCACTTTTATTTCCCTCATGTACCAAAGTCTCTATTCTGGATTTTCTTACCTTTACCATTGCAAATTCAGTAGCCACAAAAAAACCATTCATAAATACAAGTAAAATAACGATAATAATATTTATAAAAATAATCATATAGTGATGAATTCCTCCCCAATAAATTTTAATCTTTTAAAGCTAATTTTTCTAGCATTCCTTCTATACAATTTATCAGGTATATTTTGGTGTTTCCTGTCTACATCCATTTATCTTTTCTCCTAAATTTTATTATATTGGTATAATTATCATATCAGTCACATATTATTAAGTCAAATTATTACATATTAATTATTCTCTATTTCACTATTAAAATTTGGTTCTATTAATTTTGTGTATTCTTTTCCCCAATCACACATGGATTTTAAAGCAGGCTTTATGCTTTCTCCAATCTCCGTAAGCCCATATTTACTCTCCTGACTAGTGTAAATTATCTGAATATTTTATTAATATATATAATATCATTTTTGATACCAAGTTTCAAATTTGTGCATACTTTAAAATTGCTATACTCAATGTTATTATTTTTATATAATAATGTAAATTACACATTATATACTTTTTATTTATTTTCAAATACTATCTATGTGAAAGGACGATTTTTATGAACGAAGTTTTAAAGACACTTAAAAGTATAAGAGCATATTTACCAGATCAGATACCTGATGAAGACTTGCAGGCGATACTTGAAGCGGGCATTTATGCACCTACTGCTCATAATGACCAGCCATGGCATTTTACAATTATACAGAATAAAGAGAAACTTCAATATATCCAAAACGAAATTTAGATGTGATTAATTATATAAAATAGAATTTAAATAAGGTAACTATAAATTCAGGTCAATAATTATAAAAAAATAAAACTCCAATTTTATAGAGAAGCTAAACAATAGCTTCTCTCAAATTTTTAGCTGCAATCTCAGGTAAAACCGTATTTACCATTATTCCTGTACTAATCTCAAAACCCGCTCCCTTTACTGTTCTAGGACATATTTCAATATAGAAATGATAGTATTCATTATCCTCTTTAATAAAATTATAATATATATTATAGGAAATGTTCTCTCCAAGTACTCTATGAAGCTTATTTGTTACAACTTTTAGCATATCACTTAGGTCATCTATTTCCCTTTTATCTAAATTCAGCATAGTACTGGAATGTTTTCTTTTTACAATCTGAATTTCATATTTGTAGGTAGAAGAATAAGGGCAAAGGGCTATAAACTCTTTGCCCTCATACACAATTCTCTCTTTTATCTGAATTTCATTTTTTAATATATCACATAAAGCACACATGTTATTATTTTTATAATATTCTTTTGTGTTTTCTATTTCTTTTTTTACCTTTTCTGGCATAATATTAATACCCACAATTTGAGAATGGGGGTGCTGCAATGATGCTCCTGCATCTCTACCATTATTTTTAAATATCTGTACATATTTAATAAATTTATTTTCATATATATCCTTTGAAACATTAATATAAGCCTTTATTATTTCAGCTATATGCACTTTTTCAAGTTCATAAAAACTTTTACTATGCTCTCTTCCCTCAATGACTACATAATGGAAACCGTATATATTACTTTTAGTGTCTTCTTTTTTTAATACAATAGGATATTTATTTTCTACTACTGTAACTGGATATGAACCTTCACTGTCATAAATCTTTTCCGCTGTCATATGCTGATTTGCAATACAAAACGGACAATCCTCCCTAAATTTCATTTTTCCAATGTAATTTTTACTGGAAGAAAAATCTGTTGGTCGTTTTGAGCGGTTTTCTGACATTATTACAGTTTCCTTGGAAATAGGATTTATTCTCATATGCGGCACTGCCAACTCCTCCTCAACACTCCTTGCTATACAATTTTCATTAGTAACCTTTAAGGAACACATGATTACAAAATATTCATGCTATCTTTGTCTATCTTCACCTTTTGAAGGTGTAGTGTTACAGTGGCTAGTTATCGGATAAATTACTAAAAGCATTTCTTACAGCCCTTATAGTATTTTCAATATCCTCCTCACTATGAGCCTGTGAAATAAAGAAGGTTTCAAATTGAGATGGAGGCAAATATATTCCCTGCTGAAGCATAGCTTTAAAATACCTTCCAAACACTTCTGTATTACATTTTCTGGCATCCTCATAATTTTCTATCTTTTTCTTGGAAAAAAATAAAGTGACCATAGAACCGACTCTATTTACAGTAGCTTCAATTTTAAAATCAGCTATAGCTTTTTCTATTCCCTGCTGCAGCTTTTGCCCTTTATTTTCAAGTTCTTCATACACTTTTGGATTGTTCTTTAAATATGTTAAAGTTGTAATTCCTGCAGTCATAGACAGTGGATTACCTGATAAAGTACCTGCCTGATATACAGGACCCAGTGGAGCTACACACTGCATTATTTGCTTTTTGCCACCATAAGCACCTACTGGAAGCCCTCCCCCTATTATCTTACCAAAGCAAGTTAAATCTGGTTCCACCTTATATAGACTTTGTGCTCCAGAAAGCGCCACTCTAAACCCAGTCATAACTTCATCTATAATTAAAATACTGCTGTATTCTCTTGTAACTTTTCGTACATAGTCCATAAACTCCTGAGTTGCAGGAACTACTCCCATATTACCAGAAATAGGTTCCATAATAACTGCTGCAATGTCATTTCCATATTCTTTAAATATACTGTCAATGGATTCTATACTATTATATTCAGCAACTATAGTATTGTCAGTAATACTTTCTGGTACTCCGCTGCTGCTTGGCACTCCGTGAGTTAAGGCCCCTGAACCTGCCTGAACTAGAAGACAATCGCCATGACCATGATAATTACCTGCAAATTTTACTATCTTATTTCTTCCAGTATATCCTCTTGCCACTCTTAGAGCACTCATAGTAGCTTCTGTTCCTGAATTCACCATTCTTATCATTTCTACTGATGGTACAATTGACCTTATAAGTTCTGCAATTTCAACTTCAAGCCTTGTAGGTGCCCCAAAACTTAAGGAATTATCTATCTGATCTTTTAATTTATTATTTACTATTTTAGAATTATGCCCTAAAATCATAGGACCATAGGAACCTATGTAATCTATGTATTCATTACCATCTTCATCATAAATTTTACTTCCATCAGCCCTCACTATAAAGGGTGGATCTATATCAAGACCTTTAAACGCTCTTACAGGACTGTTTACACCACCAGGAATAATCTCTTTCGCTCTCCTGAAGAGTTCCTCTGACTTTACATTATGCATTTTTTTCATTATAATTCACCTCGTATATTACATAGTAGTTAATTTAAGAAAATTGCGAACTAAATCCGGAAAAATTTACACCCCAGGGGTGTAAATTTTTCCAGATATTATCTTAACAAATCAATAATCCCCTCCACATTATGAGTTTTTGCACACTTGTAATTATTAATATTAACTTTTTCAAGAGCCTTTTCAGTTATAGGCCCTATACATATTATTTCTTTTTCCTCTAATAATTTGAAATCCAATTTACTCTCTTTAAGATTCTTCATAAATCCCTTTACACATGATGGACTGGTAAAGGTAAGTACATTAACCTGCTCTAAAATTTTCAATAGTTTACCTGACTCATACTGTGGAGTTACCACATCGTATATATATACTACCTCCAGCTCCGCTCCAATTTCTTCAAGAGTTTCTGCAATGGAATTATGTGCAATATTAGAAGTTGGCATTAGTACCTTTTCTCCCCTTTTAACTCTATGCTTTAACTCTTCTGCTAATTTTTCTGATTGGAATTCCTTTGGGAAAATTTCTGACTTTAAATAGTAGTTATTTAAAGCTTTTTCTGTAGCACTGCCAATTACAGCTATTTTAGCTTTACTTATGGCTCTTATGTCTTCCTTATATTTCATTAATCCCTTAATAAATATTTTTACAGCATTTTCACTGGTAAATACTAGCCAATCATACTTTCCTATATCTAAATATATTTCCTTATTTCTATCAATATTATCCTTTACTTCTATCATAGGCAGTTCTACAGGAACTGCATCTATATCTTTAAGTCTTGAGCATATCTTCTGTGATTGTTCTTTTGATCTGGTTACCAGCACTCTCTTTTTAAAGCTAATTTTATCTTCAAACCAGTTTAGATATTCTCTAAGTGAAACCACCTCTCCAACTACAATTAATGCGGGAGATTCCATTTCAGCCTTAAAGTTTCCAATGTTCTCTAAGGTTCCGCACACTGTTTTCTGATTTACACGAGTACCATTGGATATTACAGCTACAGGAGTTTCTCTTTTCTTACCGTAATTTATAAGATTTTCGCATATAGTATCCAGATTGTTAAGTCCCATAAAGAAAAGCAAGGTTCCAGAAAGTTTTGCTATGACCTTATAATCTATAGCTTCTTCCTGTTTAGATGGATTTTCATGACCTGTTATTACATGAAAGGAACTGCTTACATTTCTATGTGTTACTGGAATTCCTGCATAGGCAGTTACAGCATTTACTGCTGAAATTCCAGGTACAATTTCGAATTTTATTCCCTCTTTGAAAAGATGAATCGCCTCTTCGCTGCCTCTTCCAAACACGAAAGGATCTCCTCCCTTTAGCCTTACCACACATTTGCCTTGTTTCGCTTTATCTGCCAATATTTCATTGATATTATGCTGAGGTATGGTATGATTACCTGCTTTTTTCCCTGCATCTATCTTTTCAGCTGATTCCTTAGCATAAGACAAAAGCTTTGTGTTTATAAGTCTGTCATATACTATTACGTCTGATTTTTTTATACATTCCAATGCCTTTAAGGTTATAAGCTTTTCATCTCCTGAACCAGCCCCAATAATATATACTATACCCTCCACAATTATTTGCCCTCCTTAAGTTTCACAAGTTTTTTAGCAAGTTCTATACCTATATTTTCATATTCATCTATATTACCTACTGCTTTGCTTTTAAAAATAGCAGCATTATCATCATCACATACAAAACCTTCCAGTTCGATTTTACCATTGATTTCAGTGCTGTGAGCACCTATAGCAATACTGCATCCTCCATTCATTTCCCTTAAAAAGCTGCGTTCTGAAAGCAAACATTTAAATTCTGTTTCCTTCACCAGAAGGCTTACCATATCCTTTACTGCCCTGTCTCCACTTCTGAATTCTACACATAATGCTCCCTGACCAACAGAAGGTATACATTTATGTACATCAATGTATTCTGATATTTTATTTTCCCAGCCCATTCTCTTAAGACCAGCTGCTGCCAATATTATTCCATCTGCTTCTCCATTTAGCATTTTGTTTATCCTGGTATCTATATTTCCTCTTAAAAGTTTAAACTGAAAATCAGGACGAAGACTCCTAAGCTGTACCATTCTTCTAAGGCTGCTGGTACCTATAACCGCTCTTTCTGGTAAATCCAAAAGAGATATTTTTTTCTTAGCAATCAGAGCATCTCTTGGATCTTCTCGCTTTAGCACAGACAGAATTTCAAAATCACCTGACACAACATTTTGCACATCCTTCATGCTGTGAACAGCTAAATCTATTTCATGATTTTTCAGTGCATTCTCTATTTCTGCTATAAATAATCCTTTACCACCTATTTTGCTTAAACTTTTATCCAGTATCTTATCCCCAGTAGTCTTAATCTGCTTTACTTCTATAATAAGATTGGGATAATGCTTTTTCAGGTTTTCAATAACCATATTAGTTTGAGTAACTGCCAATTTACTTCCACGAGTACCTATTGTAATTTTAGATTTCATGTACAATCCTCTCTCAACTTTAAATTAAGTTTGTAAGCTAAAGTGCAATATCCTTTTCCAAGGTAAGTCTGGTGGAATTATCACACTGATATATATCTATATTTTCGTTTACAATCCACTCTAAATATTTAGATATATCTTCTTTTAACAACATCATACCCCTATTAAATTCTATTCTGCGCTTGTTTTCATTTTCTTTTGCTATTTTTTCTATATCATCTACTACATATAATTTTACATTATCTATATTCCCAATGTCTGGTTCTACATCTCTTGGCACAGCCAAATCCAATATACACATAGGATTTCCACTATAATTATTTAAGAATTCCTCTTTGTGTATGACAAAATGAGGCGCACTGGTACAGCTTATTATTATATCCACATCTTTAACAGCTTCATATTTATTATCAAAATCTACACCCTGAATATTATCTGCAATAATTTCCATATCCATAATTTTATTTTTAGTTCTGTTGGTAACATAAATTTTTTCTACACCTTCAGATAGGAGATATTTTATGGCTATCTTACTCATTTTCCCAAGTCCTACTACAAGGACTTTTTTACCTTTAAGCTTTCCGAAATGTCTGTGTATAAGCTTTATACCTATTGAACTTACAGATATAGATGCATGAGATATATTTGTAATGGTTTTAACTTTTTTGGCATTAGTAATAGCACTTAAAAATAATCTGTTTAAAATCTTTCCGCTAGCTTTATTATTAAGTGCCTCACTATAGGCATTTTTCACCTGACCAAGTATCTGGTCTTCTCCCAATACCATAGACTTAAATCCGTTAGTCACCTGAAAAAGGTGGTCAATAACTTGAAAGCCTGATCTACAGACCACATTGTCTTTAATTTCCTCTGAATCTATATTAAAAAATGAAGAATAGAAATTACGCAGGTATCCTTCTCCATTTTCTTCTTCCAAAACCCCATATATTTCACTTCTATTACAGGTAGATAAAATTACAGCTTCCTTTAAAATACCTTCACTTTTTATTCTTTCAAAAGCCCTTTTTATGGCACTAGAAGTAAAATTCACTTTTTCTCTTGTGGTTAGTTTGCTGTTTTTGTAATCAATCCCAGCCATAACTAAATAATACATTTTATATTCACCTTCTAAAATTATTTCTTAATAATTTTACTGAATTAAGTAAGAATCATTGATCAAATGTCTAAAAATTATTATAGGATAAGACATAGTTATGTCTTATCCTAATACTATAATATCAATTGTAAAGCATATTAAATAAAATAACAAGTTAGAAAATTGTAATTATATACAATTACAATCTACAATATTATAAATAAAGTATCTATTTAAGTATCTTAAAAGAAATAGACTATATACTAGCTACAGTTATTTCTTTTAAGATGTATTATTTTAAAATTTATAGATTTAATAAATCTATAATAGCCTCAGCCTTTTTATCAGAATTAAACTCTGAATCATCTATATTCAAAGATACAACCGGATATTCTGATTTTTCGTAATCAAATATGTTATCACAATCCTCTGTAAAGGCATTTGGATTTCTCTTTTTACATATTTCATTAGAAGCTTCCACTAATATCTCCACATAGTTATCTTTTCCAATTACTTTTCTAGCATATTCCCTTGCTTCTTTAAATCTGCTTACAGAAGTTACTATAGTTATAGTTCCACTATCTGCAAATAGGTTTGAAACTTCAGATATTCTTCTAGTCTGCTCATAGGAATCCTTAGGAGAAAAATCCAAATCACTGCTTAAGCCAAATCTTACATTAGCTGAATCTATATAATATACTTTCTTGCCAAGTTCGAAAAGTTTCTTTTCAAGCTTAACGGCAATTTCATTTTTTCCACATCCAGGTAATCCAGTAAGCCATATTACTTTACCTTTTTGTCCTAGAGCCTCTTCTCTGTCTTTTCTAGATACAAGTCTCTTTCTTATAGTTATATTTTTGCTTTTTACATTTGTAATCTCTCTGTTAAGAGAATCTTCTACATTTGATATGATTCCACCACCAGCAGTATTATAATCATCTATAATTACAAATCTTCCTAGAGCCTGTATATTTCCAAAGGAATCAAAGCATATAGGTGTCTTTGTCTTTATAGTAACCTCTGCAACGTCATTTTTCTTTATATAATTTAATTCAGTATTAGTTTTTAATGATGCCGCATCTATTATCCTGTTAATTGAGAAAACTTCAAATTCCACTTCCTGAGTTGCAATTTTAAGCTTATATTTCTTTCCTCTTTCCAGGTTATTCTTACCCATCCAGAATACATTTGCATTAAAAATATTAGCAGTAGCCACATGTTCATCCTTATGGCAGATAACTTCTCCTCTTTTGTTAAAGAATTCATCCTCTACAGTGATTCCAACGGACATGCCAGCTGAAACCACATCAGTCTTATCCTTACCCTGCCAAGCTTCAATGGATTTAACTCTTGTAGTTTTGCCACTTGGGTATATTACAATTTCATCACCGTTTTTTAAAGTACCTGATTCTATTCTTCCCGCGATTATTCTTCTGTCATCGAATTTATAAACATCCTGTATTGGAAATCTTAAAGGCTTTTCCTCTATACCCTTTGCCTTTTCTATTTTATCCATACACTCAAGGACATAATCACCTTTATACCAAGGCATTTCAGATGGTTTTGAAGTTATATTCTGACCATTAAAAGCAGATATTGGTATATATTTTTCAGGATAAACATTTAAATTATTTAAGAATTCATTGAATTGAACCTGTATTTCGTTGAATCTCTCTTCTGAATAGTCTACAAGATCCATTTTATTCACAAGTACATATACTTTCTTTATACCAAGTAGTGAAAGTATGTAACCATGTCTTTTAGATTGCTCCTGAATACCTTCCTTTGCATCTATCAGAAGAAAAGCTGCTTCTGCACTGGCTGCACCTGATATCATATTTTTTAAGAATTCCTTATGTCCTGGAGCATCTATTATTACGTAATCTCTCTTCTTTGTAAAGAATTGAATCATAGTTATATCTATAGTTATACCTTGCTTTTGTTCCTCTTCAAAGGCATCTAAAAGGTACGCATATTCAAAGGACTTCCCCTTTTCTGCAGATATCTTTTTCACTTTTTCTATAGCTCCTGCAGGAAGTGAATCCGTATCATAAAGCAATCTTCCTATAAGTGTTGACTTACCATGATCTACGTGTCCAACCACAACTATATTTAAATTTTCTCTTTCGCTCTTCATCTTAGCCACCCCCAACTACATATATCCATGTTTTCTAAGTTTTTCTAATGCATGAGCATCTTCCTGATCCTGTGCTCTTCCTGATCGTTCTGTTTCTTTAGTATTTTTTAATTCTTCAATTATCTCATCTAAATTAGAAGCATTGGAGTCTATAGGTTTAGTACATGGAGCACATCCCAAACTTCTATATCTCTTACCATTTTTAGCAAAATACAAATCTATAATAGGAATATTTTCTCTCTTTATATATTCCCAAATATCTATTTCTCTCCAACCTAAAAGGGGATGTATTCTTATGTGATTTCCCTTTTTAAAGTCAGTTTTAAATTGATCCCAAAGCTCTGGCGGCTGATCAGTATAATCCCATTCTGAATCAGCATTTCTTTCACTGAAAACTCTTTCCTTGGATCTTGATCCCTCTTCATCTCTTCTTACTCCAACAATAAGGCCTTCAAATTCATATTTACTAACTACTTCCTGAAGTCCATCAGTCTTTAATGCCTTACAACAAACCAATCTTCCCTTTTCAGGTCCCATTCCCTCTTCTAATGCCTTCCAGTTTGTATTTACTATTAGATTTAAATTATACTCTTTGGCAATTTTATCTCTAAATTTTATCATTTCAGGTATTTTAAAAGTAGTGTCCACATGAATTAGTGGAAATGGGCAATTTCCAAAAAATGCTTTTTGTGCAAGCCATAGCATTACTGTTGAATCCTTACCTATAGACCAAAGCATTCCAAGTTTTCCAAAATGCTTATATGCTTCTCTCAATATATATATACTTTCGGCTTCCAATCTGTCTAAATGATCCATAATTAACTCCTCCTATTATATTAATACTATTTATATTTTAAATTATTTTAATTCTAGGCATTTACTATTTTAATAAATATTTATTTTATATACTTCTATCTAATCCTCTCTTATATCTCATATTTTTTTCTAAAGTTCCAAATATCAATTTATCAATTATGAGACCAAGAACTACAATTACAACCATAACTGCCATAACCTGACTTATATCAGCAAGATCCCTACCTACCATAAGTATTTGACCAAGACCTTTAGTTGCAGATAACATTTCTCCTGCAATTAAGGCCCTCCATGCAAAAGACCATCCTTGTTTCATACCACTGATTATAGAAGGAAGTGCAGAGGGAATTACAACATTCCAATAAAGCTTTAAGCCTCTTGCTCCCATAACCTTTCCGGCTTTAACATATAATTGATTAACATTTTTTATTCCAGATTCTGTAGCCATACAAATAGCAAATATTGAACCAATGGCAATAACAAATATTATAGATTTTTCATCAAGACCATACCAGAGTATTGCAAAGGGCAGCCAACATACACTTGGAAGTGTCTGAAGTCCTAATATCAATGAACTGAAATTTTCATCAAGATATTTATATCTCACAATAAGAAGTCCTAAACTCAAACCTATGGCAAGTGAAATTATATAGCCTATTGCAAGCCTTCTTAAACTTACAATAATTGCAATAAACAATGAGCCATCTGACATAAGTGAAATTAATGTTTTAATTACATCAATGGGTGATGGAAAAGTATAGGATTTCCATACTCCTAAAACATCTACACCTATTTTATAGACCATCTCCCAAATTATTATCAGAATTATATAGAATATTATTCTCTTCAATATTCCAATCACTGTCATATTCAGTCTTTGCAACCTTCTCAACCTCCTCTTTAAGATCCTTCATAACCTGTGAAGCTACATAGGCAAGATCACAGCTTTGTGCTTCTCGAGGCCTTGCAAGTTCAATTTTAAATTCCTGTTTCACCCTTCCAGGGTTTGCGGCCATTACTATTACCCTATCTCCTAAAAGTACAGCTTCCTCTACATTATGAGTTACAAATACTACAGTTTTCTTTGTTTCCCACCATATTTTTTGAAGTTCAAGCTGAAGTATACTCTTAGTTTGGCTATCCAAGGCTGAGAAAGGTTCATCCATCAATAATAATTCTGAATCAAGTGTTAAAGCTCTTGCAAGAGATACTCTTTGTCTCATTCCACCTGACAATTCATGTACAAAAGAATTTTGGAACTTAGTCAAATGTACCATTTTAAGATATTTTAAAGCCTTTTCTCTTCTTTCAGCCTTTGGTACCCCTGCCATTTTCATTCCAAACTCAACATTATCTATTACTTTAAGCCATGGAAATAAAGCTGCTTCTTGAAACATAAATGCCTTGTCAGGCCCCATTTCCTTTATCTCTTTATCATTTAAAAGTACTTTTCCTGAAGTTGGTTTTTCAAGTCCTGCAATTATATTAAGTAAAGTAGATTTCCCACAACCAGATGGTCCCAAAAGACATATAAATTCACCCTTTTTAAAGGAAAGGTTTATATTATCCAAAGTGTATGTTTCCTTACTTTTTGTCACAAATTTCTTACTTACTCCATTGATTATTAGGCTCAAATATTTCACCTCCACCCTGATAATTTACATCTAATTAATGGTTTTCTGTCCGTTTTCTTTTAAAATTTTATTGAGAATATCTAGCTTAAATAAATCTTTATCACTGTATGGTTCTCTTATAAAGCCTGCTTTTATAGACATTTGAATCATATCTCTTACAGCCTGTGCCTGTGGGTCTACAGTAGCTGTTATCCTGTTAAAAGCAATATTCAAAACATTCTTGGACAATGGTTTCCTAGTTAAAGCAGCAAATTCATCATTAGTATCAGCCACCGCCTGCTCTTCATCTTTATTTATATAACCAGTTATCTCCAAATGTACTCTAAGAAATTTTTCTACTATATCTGGATGCTGCTGAAGAAATTCTCTCCTTACTGCTATAACTGCTGTAGGATAGTTACCCTGTCTCCATATCTGGTTATAATTAAATATTACTGATGCTCCTATCTTTTCCTGCAGGGTAGCTCCCCAAGGTTCAGGTACTAATGCAGCATCAATAAAACCATTCTGCAAAAGTGACTGTATATCCGGATTATCTGCCTGTACTATTTCAACGGTTCCACCCTTTGCCGCATCTTTCAGTCCATTTTCCTGGAGTAAAAATCTCAGACATAAGTCTTGAGTATTACCATATTGCGGTATGGCAACTTTTTTACCAGACAAATCCTTAACAGTTTTTATATTAGTGCCTTTCTTTCCAACTAATACTGCTCCTCCATCAGCTGCACCACTTATTATTTGTATATCACCCTTAGATTTCATATAACCACTTATAGCCGGTCCCGGTCCTATATATCCAATATCTACTGCTCCTGCAAGAAAAGCTTCAAGTTCAGAGGCTCCTGCATTAAATTGTTTCCATTCAATTTTAGTATTACCAAGTTCCTTTTGAAACTCTCCATTTTTCATTCCTATCAGTGCTTGAGAGTGAGTTATATTAGGGAAATAGGCAATTCTTACAGTAGAGCCATCACTAACATTCTGCTTTTTTTCACAACCGTTGATGAATAACAAACTGAAAATTAGAATCACAATAAGTAAAAATAAACTCTTTTTTCTCCTCATCTTATGCCCCCTTTAAGAAAATAAATTGACTTCAAACTTCAAGCTTCTAATACTTATTTGATTCTTTTCTATTAGTGGTTATTATTGTTTTCTTACCGTTTTTGTCTGTAATATTCCAATTTAATATATCTTTATCCTGTTCTACATATAAGCTGGCGCCGTTACCACCAATATCTGCTCCTAAATAGTACTTAATTGCAGCTACTTTACATTCTTTTAGGCAAGCTGTACATCCCCAGCAGTTCTCTTTATATTTTATATATGCCTTATTTTCTTTGTCTTTATATATTAAGGTACCAGGACAAACATCTATACATCTTCCACAACCAACACATTTATCTTTATCAATTTTTATGCTCATAGATTTCATCCCTTCCCACTAAATCTCTAAATATAATTTTAACTTTTCCATCTCTATGAATAGAATTTACATATCTTCGCCAGTTTTCATCATCTATTTTTGTATAATCTTCATTTTCCTGATAGCATTTCCATCTAGTTTCGTGTCTGGCTGCTAGATGACAAATTAATACTTTAGCTACATACAATCTATCAAGTATTTCATATATAAATAATAATTCATGAGTATCTTTTGCATTAAGCTTTTCAGTTATTTCAATAAGCTCTTCAATTCTCTTTGCTGCTATACCAAGTTTTTTATCACTATATCTATAATTTTGAGATATACCACCGGAATATTCGTCCATTACTTTTTGCATGGCTTCTTCTACTTCTTCTATAGAATATAACGAAAATTTATTTTCAAAGAAATTGTTAATCTTTTTCAGTTCTTTTTCAATATGAAGCTTTGAAACTTCTTCAAATTGTACAGTTTGTACATACTTTACCGCTTCCTCAGCAGCTATTTCAGCCTCTGCAAAGCATCCCGTTACATATTTCTTAGGGCTGCCACCTGCTACATCTCCTGCTGCATATAAACCATTTAAAGTAGTCTTTCTATTAGTATCTACCCAGTATCCACTAGCTGTATGACCTCCAACAATATAAGGTTCTGTTCCTTCAATTTCTACATCCTCCGTGGCCGGTGAAGTACCATTCTCTATCCACTTCAAAGTTTGTGCTGGTGCCATATTTAAATAAGCCTTAAGTAATTCCTCATTCTGCTCCTTTGTTATACCTGTAGTCTTTAAATAACAAGGACCTTCTCCATTTAAATTTTCCATAACTGTGGAATATAATCTATTAATTGTAGTAGGTTTGCCATATTTATTTACATATAATTCTTTTGAACCATTTACCTGAGGTGTTCTAACTCCCTGTGCTATAGTTCCTGTAGGTGCTATGGTATCTTTACATCTAAGTGCTATAAACCTCATTTCAAAGGTAGTCATTTCGGCCCCAGCCCTTATGCCCATAGCATAACCTGCCCCAGTATCAAAGGGACTATACCACATTTTATGCCTTGAAAAAGTAGGATTATTAGGTTTATATATCCCAGCTGCTCCTCCTGTAGTGCATATTACTGCCTTTGCATGTATTACATAAAACTCATCAGTGTCTAGAGAAAATCCGTATGCCCCTATTATCTTTCCATCTTTCTCAATGTAATCTATAATGTTCAATCTATTTATAACCTTTATGTTTTCTATGTTTTTAACCATATCTGCCAGTATTGGTTTAATATTTTCACCATTTATTTTTATGCTTCGCTTGCCTCTGGTTACATACTCACCAGCATCATCCTTTAAAATGGTAAGTCCAGCATCTTCTATATCCTTAGTTACTTTATTAAGTCTTTTAGCAATGGAATATACAAGGTCTTCCCTTATAACTTCATTGAACTCCTTTTTCACATATTCTACAAAAGATTCTGGTGTTTCATCCTTTGTTATATAGGCATTCAAGGCATTAACTCCTGCTGCAAGACATCCACTTCTTTTTATGTTTGCCTTTTCCGCAATAGTTACCTTTATATCTGATTTAGCGGCAGTGATGGCTGCAAAGCAACCTGCAGCACCACCGCCTATTATAAGAATATCTGTAGTAATAATTTTAGGTTCTAATTTCATCGGTATTGTCCTCACTTTAATTACCTTTATGGTATCTTTAGGCACATTCAAATAAATAACTAGTCAGTATGCTAGCCTATTTTTAATCCTACTGCGTCAACAGAACCCTCAGATAGCTCACTATCCTCAGAACCTGTTTCCTTGTATGATTCAAAATATACGTCGCATCTTTGACTTACTATTTATTTTCATATGCCTAAACTGATTTCTATAAACAGAGTTCTTAGTATCGGTTGTGATACTTAGAAATCATTATCCAGGGACGTAGCCACTCTTTACTCCAACTTTGAATAAGATGAGAGTGTTAGAGTGGGTAGTCATCGGATAAAATTAATTTTACAACAGATTACTTGAGCTCTAGATAATCTATAATTTTAGATACACATTCTTCTAAGCTGTCTACGTGTGTTTTCACTGTTACTTCCGGATTAACAGGAGGTTCATAAGGTGAATCTATACCTGTAAAATTTTTAATCTCACCTTTTCTGGCTTTTTTATATATACCCTTTGGATCTCTCTTCTCACAAACCTCTATGGGACAATCTATGTAAACTTCTATGAAATCATCTTTTAAAAGTTCCCTTACAGCTTCCCTATCCTTTATAAATGGTGAAATGAAAGTTGTTATAGTTATAACTCCTGCATCCACAAATAATTTTGAAAGTTCTGCTATTCTTCTTATATTTTCAATTCTATCTTCTTTAGAAAATCCAAGATCAGAATTCAAACCATGTCTTACATTATCGCCATCCAATAAATATGTGAGCTTTCCCATATCGTGAAGCTTCTTTTCAAGCATAGTTGCCACAGTTGACTTGCCAGACCCTGAAAGCCCTGTAAACCAGATTAGTATACCCTTCTGTCGAAGTAGTTTTTCTCTATCCTGTCTGCTTACATTTGTCTGCTGCCAAACTATATTTGTTGCCTTTATTCCCACAGAATCACCTCATATTGCTTCTAAAGCACATTTGATATCAGCTATTATATCTTCTATATCCTCAATTCCAACAGACATTCTCAAAAGATCATCATAAACTCCCATTTGAAGTTTTTCCTCCTCTGTATTTCCTGCACAAATAGTAGAAGAGGGATGAATAATTAATGTCTTTGTATCTCCTATATTAGTTAAATTTGATATAAGCTTTAGATTATTTACAAATTTAAACGCATTTTCTTTTGTTCCAAGTCTAAAAGTTAAAACTCCGCTGGCACCTCTTTCATAATACTTCTCAGCTAAGCTATAGTATTCTGAGTTTTTAAGCTTAGGATAATTTACAGAAACAACTTTTTTATTTTCACTTAAATATTCAGCTACAGCCATAGAGTTCTTGCAGTGCTCCTTCATTCTAAGTGACAAAGTCTCAATTCCTGTGAGATTTAAAAATGCATTAACTGGTGATAAAGCTGCACCTATATCTCTGCCCACAGTAGCTCTAAGCTTTGCTGTAAATGCCATTTTCCCAAACTTTTTAGCAAAATCTTTGAAGTTCTTAAATTTCTCATTACTGTATTTATTACTGCCACCATCTACTATAATTCCACCAATGGAATTTGAAGTACCGTTTATATATTTAGAAGTAGAGTGTATAACTATGTCTGCCCCATGCTCCAATGGCTTTATAAGATATGGTGTAGTCACCGTAGAGTCAACTATTAAAATCACGTCATTTTCTTTACAAACCCTTGAAACTTCATCTATATCCAGAATATCAAGTTTTGGATTTCCTATAGTTTCTGCAAATACTAATTTTGTATTTACACTTATATTTTCTCTTAGAGTTTCTTCAGTTATACTGTCTAAAAATTTAACACTTATACCAAAGGACTTTAGGTTTCTCATTAAAGTATAGGTTCCACCAAATAGCCCACTGGAAGCAATTATTTCATCTCCTGCTTCCACTATATTAGTAATTGCCAGATATATTGCACTCATACCTGATGCTGCCGAAGTAGCAATCATACCACCTTCTACGCTGGCAATTCTTCTTTCAAAGGCTGTAACTGTAGGATTGGATATTCTAGTATAAGCATAGCCCATACTAGTTCCCATTAAAATACTTTCAAGTTTCTCTGCTGAATCATGTGCATAAGCATTAGAAAGATAAATAGGTGTATTAGTAGCCCCAGTTTCATCTGCTTTACGATTTCCGTGAATAAGTTTGGTATTAAATTTCATATACAACCTCCACTATACTAACTTAGTTTTAATTATTTCTTTTCTACTACAAGCAGATTATATCCATCATAATTAGTATCAATGTTTACTATTCTATGTCCTTCTTTTTCTACACTTTTAGGCACATTATCTATAGGAGCTCCATCATCTAAATAAAATCCTCTTTTTTCTCCAGATTTTATTTTTGCCAACTCAACCTTAACTTTTACAAAGTTTATAGGACATTTTACTCCTCTAAAGTCAATCACTTCATATGAATTTTCTTGCTTATCTTCTAAGTTTTCCTTAGTTTCTTCTTTTTCAGCTTCTTTGGAAAGAGTTATATGCAATTGTCCGTCTAATGAGTCATACATAGCCTTCACTTTATTATAAAGATATTCTATATCCTCTGTCTTATCAGCTATATTTTTTATATCACCTAGCTTGTAATCTATAAGTGTATCAAATAAGCCAGCTATTTCAGCTTTTACATATCCTGTGTCAACAAAATCCTTCTTAAAGGTATTAAAAATCTCTCTATCCTTATTTGTATCTACTCCATTTAGGACAAGAAGTGCTCTAGCAGATGATACAGCTGAAGAATATAAATCAACATCTTCCTTAGTAGTTTTATACTTTGCAAGGGCTCCTTCTGCATTAGAAAGATCAAGTTTAATAACATCAATAACCCCTGTACTACACTCGCCTGCTCCTCTTCCTTCTAATGTGAATTTATTACAAGCTCCAAAATCATAGTAAAGATCAGAATTTTCGGCAAAGCTTTCTAAATTACTGTATTCTTTTACAAGGTTCTTAATTTCTTCCTTACTGTTATCTAAAAATTCATCAAAATCCTCATAAGAAGATTTACTTTTTAATTCTGCTAATTTGTAGAGATACTTAGGAATTTTTTTAGCCGGTATGTCTCCATAAACCTCACCCATTTTTGCACCACCAGCACCAACTTTTCCTCCAAGGAAAATTGTATACATTGGTATAAGTCCATCTTCAGTTCTTGTTGCTCTTCCACTTAGACCTATCTTCCCCTTTTCATGTACTGCACAAGAATTTGGACATCCTGATATATATATTCTTGGTAAAGCATATTTTATATCATCGCTGGCATCATTAAATTCCTCTTTAATTCCCTTTAAAAGATTTTGTGAAAGACAAAGTCCCAATTGACAGGTAGAAGCTCCTGCACAGGTTATGGAATTATCTATATTAAATCTAGATGTAAATTGAAGAACTACATCTGATAATTCAGCTGCATCTTTTTCCTTTAAATCTCTTACAAAGAAACCTTGAGTATTTGTCACCCTTATGGAAGTGCCATATTCTAAAGTATTTATAAAGTTTATAACCTTATCTAGATTTTCTGAAGTCAAATTACCACTTTGTGGATGTACATATACAGAATAAAGGCCCTTTTGTTTCTGTGGGAATATTATATTCTTAAGTGATTTATCCACAGCTTTTATATTATCAGCGGCATATTTTTCATAAGGTTCATCTATATTAAGATCAAGATTCTTTTCTTTCCTTACTCTTGCCAATTCCTCTTCAAAACGCTGAATAAATTTTTCTTTTCCAAGTCTTGCAACTATGTATCTTATTCTAGCTTTATTTTTATTGGATCTATCTCCTTCTTTTTCAAAAAGCTCTTTCATACCCTGAACGTAATATATTACATCCTTATCCTCAATAAAATCTGCCAATTTCAGAGATACTCTAGGATTACCTCCGAAACCGCCGCCGCCATAGACTTCAAACCCTTTTTTGCCATCCTGTACTTTAGCTATAAAACCAAGATCTGATATTGTAGCATCAGCTTCATCCACTGCACTATTTGAAAAAGCTAATTTATATTTTCTTGGAAGATTCATATTTGAAGGATCTTTTATTAAATAATTAGTTACCTCTCTCACATATGGAGTTACATCAAATACATCATCTGTTGAAACCCCTGAAAGTGATGCACATTGTACATTCCTTACAGTATTTCCTCCAGTACCTTTTGTAATTATTCCAACTTCTATAAGCTGTTTCATAATAGTATAAACATCTTCAAGTTTTACATTATGAAATTGAAGATCCTGTCTTGATGTAATATGCATGCCGCCATTTGCATACTTCTTTGCAATACTGTTTATGGTCTGAAGCTGCTGAAAAGTTATAACTCCTCCTGGAACTCTGGTTCTAACCATATAAGTTTCCTTTGCTCTTTGTTCATAGACTCCCATTGAAACTCTGAAAGCTTTAAACCTAAGTGGATCTATCTCTCCATTTTTATACTGATCTGCTTTTTCTTTAAAATCTTCTATAGCTTTAAAATTGTCTTCAGTTATCTTTATCACTCATATCACCCCATATAATTATTTTAAATTTCTAAATAATTTCATATTGAATCTTTTCTACATTACCCTTTTCTATTTTAAAAAGATTAAAAACTGGCTCTTCCTTTTCCAGTGACAAAATTCCATAGATAGCCTTTGGATCATAGGCAAGTCTCTTATCCTCTTCCGAAGGACGTGAAGGTGTATATGGATGAGAATGATAATTCCCTACTAACTCCATATTATTTTCTCTTATAGACTTTACAGCTTTAAACTGTTCCTTTGGATCCATAGAAAAATGTTCACTGCTAGCATCTATATTTGTCATTGCATATGCTGTTTTTATAAATAAATTCTGTTCCTTCTTATTTCCTGCAAGAAAACCACAGCACTCATTTGGAAATTCTTTTTTGGCCTGCTCTATAATTTTTTCATACTCTTTTTTTTCTATATAAATCATATAATCACCCATTCGAGTCATATTCAAATAAATAACCAGTCAGTATGCTAGAATATTTTGAATCCTACTGCGTCAACAGAACCCTCAGATAGCTCACTATCTTCGGAACCTGTTTCCTTGTATCATTCAAAATATTCGTCGCATCTTTGACTTCCTATTTATTCTCACATGCCTAGATTTCCTGTTTTTAAATCACACGCTGGTTTAGCATAATCAATTAATGTATCAATTGTTGGATTGTCACCACATACTCCACATTTTTTATTATGATTTATTTTTATCTTTTTAAACTCCATTTTTAATGCATCATAAGTTAAAAGATATCCTGCTAAAGTCTCTCCAAGTCCAAGTAGATATTTAATTGCCTCCATGGCCTGAAGTGTTCCAATTATTCCTCCCATAGCACCTATTACACCAGCTTCTCTACAAGTTGGTACAACTCCCTCTGGTGGTGGTGATTGGAAAATACATCTATAACAAGGTGTTCCATTGTCAGGTATATAAGTTGTAAGTTGCCCCTGGAATCTTATTATACCTGCATGGGAAAATGGTTTCTTAGCAAGTACACAAGCATCATTTATTAAAAATTTTGCTGGGAAATTATCTGTACCATCCAATATAAAATCGTAATCCTGATCCTTTATTATATCCATTATATTTTCTGAAGTTGCAAATTCATTATATGTAATTACCTTTACATCTGGATTTATAGCATTAATAGTCTCCTTACCGGATTCAGCCTTTAATTTACCAACATCTGCAGTTTGATGAATTATCTGTCTTTGTAAATTGGAAAGATCTACAGCGTCTCCATCTACAAGCCCAATAGTACCAATTCCAGCCGCTGCCAAATACATAGCTGCTGGTGCTCCAAGTCCACCAGTTCCTATTATAAGTACCTTTGAATTAAGTAATTTTTCCTGGCCTTCAACTCCAACTTCAGACAAAATTATGTGCCTTGAATATCTCTCTATCTGCTCTTCACTAAAATCCACAGCTTCCACCTCCCATGAAATATAGGAATTCAATTTCATCATTTTCCTTAAGTACTGTGGTGTCAAACTTATCTCTTTCTGCAAATTCTCCATTTAATTGTACTGATACCATATCAGGCATTTCTACATTTTCAATTTTCAATATCTCCGTTACTGTTACTGCATCCTTTATTTCTTTGACTTCACCATTTACTTTAACTTTCATGATTGTCCTCCTCATTATAATAACTATATATTTTAAATTTAATATCTAACATCTTGGCTTTAACATATACTTATTCATTTTCAAATACATAAAATTCAATACCCGACATTTTATCGTAATTTATTTTTTATATTCTTTAAGTAAATTCTCAATTGCCATAGCAGCAGCTCCCGCTGAAATTGCATTTTCTTTAAAATAACCACCTCTATTGAAAAAGATGTTGCTATGTTTACTTAAATAGCATTTTTGCTTTGCTGTAGCTACACTAATTTTATAAAACAACTCTGAGGCCATTATAAGTGGTCCACTTAAAATAATTAATTCTGGATTCAATAAATTTATAAAATTTGATAATCCTGTTCCAAATATCTCTGCTGCTTTTTTTATTACCTCTGCTGCTGCACTATCTCCATTTTGTGCTGCCAGACTTATATCAATATAATTAATATTATCTATAGATTTTTGTATTTTAGTACTTTCACCCATAGTAATTCTCTTTTTGAAATTTTTTGTAATAGATTTTATGGAAGAATAGCATTCAACACAACCGTAATTTCCACAAATACATTTTTCACCATCTACATTTATTACCATATGAGCAAAAGCGTCTTCTGCATCGTTAATTGTTCTTATTATATTCCCATCAGATATAGCACCTGTTCTTATACCTATACCAAAATTAAAGTAAGCAATATTTTTTAAGTTCTTTCCATATCCAAATAAATTTTCTACTGTAACCGCTGCATTTGCTCCATTATCCATGTATACCTCTAAATTTAAGCTTTTTTGCAGCATTTCTTTTATTGGAACACCTGTCCATCCCATTGACATAAAATTAGCTGGACTTTTCATTATGCCATTCTGATTATCCATTGGCCCAACTGTACCAAGACCTACCGAAATTAATTCTCTATTCCTCAACTCATCTACATGAATTGCATTTTTACATATCTCTGCTATTTTATCAACTGTCTTTTCTGGCGAATGGGAGCTGTCCATATTAAATCGTTCTTTATAAAGTATATTGAGTTTTAAATCAGTAAAGACAACTTGTGTGTAAATTCTAGAAATGTCTATACCAATAAATGCATAATCCAGTGTGTTTACATCATATAAGCTGGGTCTTCTTCCCCCTGTTGATTCACCTATACTTGCTTCAACAATTAATTTTTCATCAATAATAGGCTTAATTATACGATTTAATGTTGTCAATTTCATTTTGGATAAATCCATAATTTGTGCCTTTGTCAATGGACCATTTTTTTGAACAATACTGAAAATATTTTTTGCATCTTTATTCATATTTCTCAATATATCAATAACTTTTATCATTTATAAGCCCCTTAACATATTCATTTTATCCAAAATGGTAAAAAGTTTTTACAAGATTATTGGTTAATAAATTATCATTTATTAACCTTTTTTAATACCAACTATTCTGCTATGTTTAAATGGTTTTACTATATTAATGTTTATTTTAGTTTATATTAAAGAATATGTCAATGGGTTTTATAAAAAATCCTGAATTTATCTTTTAAAATTCAACAAAAACAGCTAATTTTCATACTCCATTAAAATATCCATTATTTCTTTTTTTATGCCCTCCCTATTATGGCAGGACAATCTATTAATAAAATCTGAGTATACTATATGTTTGTAAAATTCACTTCGTACCCTACTATCTTTTAAAATAACAAAAGCCTCTTTTCTTATCTGTCCCATAATATCTAAAAATATTTCAAATTTATCATCATAAATTTGTTCCAAATCCTCTCTTATTTTCTTGGCAAGCATTGGACTTTTACCATTAGTAGATACTGCTATTGTCAAATCTCCTCTTTTAATCTTAGATGGAACTATAAAATTACAAATATCTGGTTCATCAACTACATTCACAAGAATGTTTTTTTCATTGCATTGCTTATATATTTTCTCATTTATATCTTTTTCGTTAGTAGCAGCATAGACAAGATAAGAGTCTGAAATATATTTAAAATCATAATTATCTTCTAAATATATTACCTTGTTTTCATTTACCAACATTTTAATATCTTGTATTATCTCTCTAGATATAACTAAAACTTCAGCTCCACATTCTAATAAAGTAGTTATTTTTCTATATGCAACCTTACCGCCACCAATAACTCCACATTTTTTACCTTTTACATTTAACATTATTGGATAATATTCATTCATAATAATTACACCCTTTTCTATTATATATTATTACTTATTTTACTGCTATCTATAAATATTGGTATATTGATTAATTTATATTATAATAAACAAAATTCTCGTCATAAGTTAAAATTTTTATTTATAACCTCTGATACTTTACTAACAGAATTCTTTGCTTTGGTATTTATGATACTTAGAAATGGCTGCCCTTTAGTGGAAATCATTACACCAATGTTAATTTTTCTTAACAAATGTTATTTTCTCATTAAATTGTATTATAATAAAATTAAACTATGATTGTATAATAAATTTAACAATATTAGATTTATTATTACAAATTTTTCATACAATAATAGATTTATTAAATTTCTATTTATTGATGGGGGTGTAATTTTGAAAAAAGTAGAAGGATGTATTTTTCACCTTGACTACATTTTAAATTATTCTAAAAATTCAATTGGATTAAAAGATCTTAAAAGATTTTTAATTGATCTAAGAATGTCCGACATGAAATTAGCTGTTATTTCTAACAATAGTAATTTATTGGATATTGTAAAAGTTCTAAAAATTGAAGATTTCTTTGACGTCATCTCAGATAACAATTTGGATTCTGATTTTAAGCCTTTTCTTCTTAAAGCTGCCGAAAGACTTAATATTGCACCTGAAAACTGTGTTGTATTTGACAGTGAAATAGATGGATTAAATGAAGCAAAAATGCTTAATATGACAGCTATAGGAATAGGAATTACCATAGAAACAAATATGGCAGATAAAATAATACCAAATCTTTCTGATGTAAATTCATCAATATTAAATTTTAGTTAGTCATATATTTATTCTATTTCTTATATCATTGTTTATTAAAGTTTTGAATTTAAAAAGGACTATCTGAAAAAATTTTTTAGATAGTCCTTCTTTTGTTTTATAGGCTATTTTTCTTTAAGTATTCTGTTATAAAATTGTCTATATCCCCGTCCATTACTGAATCAATATTACCCGTCTCCACACCAGTTCTATGATCTTTTACCATAGTATATGGCTGAAAAACATAAGATCGTATTTGACTTCCAAAACCATTATCTTTCAATTCACCAGTTAAATCTTCTATCTTTTCTTTATGTGCTCTTTCTTTTAATTCAACTAATTTAGCTTTAAGCATGGTCATAGCTGACTCTTTATTTGAATGCTGACTTCTCTCATTTTGGCATTGAACTACTATTCCTGTGGGGATATGGGTTATTCTTATAGCAGATTCAGTTTTATTTACATGCTGTCCACCGGCCCCACTAGATCTATAGGTATCAATTCTTAAATCATCTGTTTTTATATTAATATCCTGACTTTCTGTAAGTTCAGGCAAAACTTCTACAGAAGCAAAGGAGGTTTGCCTCTTACCATTTGCATTAAAAGGGGATATTCTTACAAGTCTGTGAATTCCCTTTTCCGCCTTTAAATATCCATATGCAAATTCTCCTGTTATCTTTAGTGTAACACTTTTAATACCTGCTTCATCACCAGGTAATAGGTCTAAGGTTTCAACTTTAAAATTTTTTGACTCCGCCCAACGAGTATACATTCTAAGAAGCATTTCTGTCCAATCTTGAGCATCTGTACCACCTGCACCAGTATGCAAATCCAATATGGCATTATTCCTGTCATATTCACCAGAGAGTAGAATTTCTATCCTAAATTTATCTATAGATAGATCCAATTCTTTAATTTCAGATATTACTTCATCTAAAATATCTTCATCCTCTTCTTCTTGGCACATTTCTATCAAAACTTTAACATCCTCTAATTTTTGCTCTAAAGAATTAACTAACTCTACCTTGTCTTTCAATGCTTTAGCTTCTTGAGTTATTTCCTGAGCTCTCTTCATACCATCCCAGAAGCCTGACTCCTGCATGGTATTCTCTAATTCCTCTATTTTTACTTGCATTAAAGGCAGGTCAAAGTGAATCCCTTATTTCCTGTATTCCCTCTTCAAGTATTTTTGTATCACTTAAGCACTCATCAAGCTTTATAAGCACTGTAACCACATCCTATCTACGCTCTTTTTCCACAACAATTTTTATATTTTTTACCAGATCCACAAGGACAAGGATCATTTCTTCCAACTTTTTCTTCTTTCCTTCTTATAGGTTCTCTCACTTCTTCTGTATCACCATGGTTTGTAGTAGTTGGTCTAATAACTCTCAATCTTTCAGGAGCTCTTTCAACCTGAACACGATATAAATATTTTACTGTTTCAACTTTAATGTTATAAATCATCTCATCAAACATTTGACTTCCTTCAAACTGATAAGCCTGAACAGGATCTTGCTGTCTATAGGCTCTAAGTCCCATACCCTGTTTCAGATGATCCATATTGTCGATGTGATCCATCCACTTTGTATCTACTACCCTTAGGAGAATTACTCTCTCTATATCCCTCATTTGTTCAGGACCAAAGCTTTCCTCTTTTTCAGAATATATATCCATAGCTATCTGTAAAAGTTTATCTTTAATTTCCTCATTAGACAATACTTTTAATTCATCAACAGTAACCTTGCCTTTTGGTACATATATATCCTCTAGAAATTCAATTAAATGTAATAAATCTTCTTCTATATTCTCTTCTATATCTGTTAAATGTGAATCTACAGAAGTATAAACAAGATCTCTAATCATGGCTTGGATTTGTGATTTCATATCTTCGCCTTCAAGCACTTGTGCTCTTTGTTTATACATAATTTCTCTCTGTTGATTCATTACGTCGTCATATTTTAACAAAGTTTTTCTTATATCAAAATTATTACCTTCAACTTTTTTCTGTGCATTTTCTATAGCATTACTTACCATTTTACTTTCAATTGCTTCATCATCTTGTAATCCAAGTCTATCAACCATGCCACTTAATTTATCTGATCCAAATATTCTCATAAGATCGTCTTCTAATGATACATAGAATCTTGAACTTCCTGGATCTCCTTGACGTCCAGAACGACCTCTCAATTGATTATCAATACGTCTTGACTCATGTCTTTCCGTACCAATTATCTTAAGTCCACCAAGTTGTACAACATCATCACCAAGCTTAATATCCGTACCACGACCTGCCATGTTTGTAGCTATAGTTATACTGCCTTTTTCACCTGCACGGGATATAATTTCAGCTTCCTTTTCATGATATTTAGCATTAAGCACTTGATGCCTTATACCTTTTCTTTTTAAAAGCTCAGAAAGTACTTCTGATTTTTCTATACTTACGGTACCTACAAGTACTGGCTGACCATTTCTATTAGTTTCTACTATTTCGTCAACTATAGCATTAAACTTTCCCATTTCTGTTTTATAAACAAGATCAGGAAAATCTTTTCTTGCAATACCTCTATGTGTTGGTACAACAATTACATCTAAGCCATATATTTCTCTAAATTCTACTTCTTCAGTTAATGCAGTACCAGTCATACCAGAAAGCTTATTATACAATCTAAAATAATTTTGGAATGTAATAGTAGCAAGAGTTTTTGATTCTTTTTGAACTCTTACTGATTCTTTTGCTTCAATTGCCTGATGAAGACCATCACTATATCTTCTGCCTTCCATAAGTCTTCCAGTGAACTCATCCACTATAACTACTTCTCCATCCTTAACCATATAATCTTTATCTTTTTTCATCATATAATTAGCTTTTAATGCTTGCGATAGGTGATGTTGAATTTCCATATTGGAAGCATCTGCATAATTTTCTAAATCAAAAAACTTTTCTGCTTTTTCCACTCCTGAGTCATTCAATATTACAGAATTTGACTTCTCATCTACTGTATAATCTTCCTTTATAAGTGTTTTAGCAAATCCGTCTGCTACTTTATAGAATTCAGTTGATTTATCTCCCTCACCAGAAATTATAAGAGGAGTTCTGGATTCATCTATCAAAATAGAGTCAACCTCATCCACAATAGCATAGTTTAATGGTCTTTGAACTCTTTCTTCTTTATATATAACCATGTTGTCTCTTAAATAATCAAAACCAAATTCATTATTAGTTCCATAGGTTATATCTGAACCGTAGGCTTCTTTCCTCTCATCCTGATTTAAATTATGAAGTATAACTCCTACATTTAAGCCAAGAAATTCATAAACCTTACCCATCCATTCTTTATCTCTCTTTGCAAGATAATCATTTACAGTTACTATATGTACACCCTTACCGGTTAATGCATTCAAATATGAAGGTAATGTAGCAACTAATGTTTTACCTTCACCAGTTTTCATTTCAGAAATTCTTCCTTGATGAAGCACAATACCACCAATAAGCTGTTCTCTAAAATGCTTCATTCCAAGTACTCTATAAGAAGCCTCTCTTACTACCGCAAAAGCCTCTGGAAGTATATCATCTAATGTTTCTCCGTTGCTAAGTCTATTTTTAAACTCTTCTGTTTTTTCTTTAAGTTCATTATCATTTAAAACACTTATTTTTTCATCAAAACTCTCTATTTTATCTACAATTGGAATGATTCTCTTTACTTCTCTTTCGCTATAAGATCCAAATATTTTCCCTAAAATTCCCATTGAATTCATCCTCACTATATTTTTATAAGATTATATAAACAGAATTCTTGGCATCAGGTGGAGTTTTTATTCCATCTGATGCTTAGAAGTCGTTATCCAGGGACGTAGCCACTCTTTACTCCCACTTGAATAAGATGGAAGTATTAGAGTGGGTAGTCATCGGATAAAAGTATTATACTTAATAGATTATAACATCTAACTTATATTCCTTCAACTTATATGGAACTATTTAACCTTACGTTAAAAGAGTGTAGATTTATAAATCCACACTCCTTTAAATATATAAATTAAAATTCTGGTTCAATAAGACCATAATTACCATCTTTTCTCTTATAAACCACATTTACTTCACTTGAATCCGCATTTTGGAAAACAAAGAAACTATGTGCTAATAACTCCATCTGTAAAACAGCTTCTTCTTCGGACATTGGCTTTATAGCAAATCTTTTTGTCTTTACTATTGATGGTTCCTTTACTTCATCTTTATCATCTTGTTCAAAATCAGGTATAGATTGGAATCTTAAAGATGCACCATATTTTCTCTTTTCTAATTTGGTTTTTTGCTTTCTTACCTGTCTTTCCATTTTGTCTGCAACTAAATCTATGGCAGCATACATATCTGTATTAGACTCTTCACCTCTAAGTATAGCTCCTCCAAAAGGAATAGTCACTTCAACTATTTGTCTGTAATTTTCCACACTTAAAGTTGCATGAGCTGTTACATCAGGATTAAAGTACCTATCTAATTTTGTTAATTTCTTCTCAATAGAACTTCTAAGACCATCTGTAACCTCTACGTTTTTTCCGCTAATAGTTATTCTCATATTAACAGCTCCTCTCTAAAACCAATTGTTAACTTATTTCTTAGGATAATTATTCCTGTGATAATATTTTATTACTTTTTATATAAAGTATCAAGTATTAAAAAAATAAATTGACAGAATATTATATAAATTTTTTATTAATGCTATTTCTAAATACTTTATTATTATTTACAAAATACATATATTTAAAACAATAAAATAATTGTCATTTTTATATACAATTATTTTCCATCAGAAGAACACCCAATTTGGGTGTTCCTTTCAATTTCTATAATAGATTATTTAAACTTATTTAATAATCTATTATATTTGTTTAGTAGCTTGTCTAAATTTTGACTTAAGTCTACTAATTCTGGATCAGTTAATTCTAATTCTTTAGTCATTAACTGATACATTAAAGTTCTTAACTCTTCAATTTTGTTTAACATTATCTCTAGTTCTGTCATAATATCCCTCCTTTCATTACCATATAGTAACAAAATTCGCGAATATAAACATATTTTTTTGAGAATATTTATAAACAGAGTTCTTTGTTTCAGGTGGAGTTTTTTTCTCCAGCTGAAACTTAGAAATCGTTATCCAGGGACGTAGCAGCCGTTATCTCCCACTTTGATAGAAGATGGGAGTATTACGGATGGTAGTCATCGGGTAAATTAAGATATAAAAAAACCATCAGCATTTTGCTGATGGTAATTACTAACAAGTATACATATTTAATTATTTTAAAAGTCTGGAATTAAATAAAAATAAATAGTGAAAAATAAACATAAATAAAGAGAACACTAAGAAAGCATTAGCACAATATAGAATTAGCGCTTATGACATCTAGGTGGAGAATAGGCAGGGAATAATTATTTTTAAATAAATATAGCAGCCTTAAAAAAGACTGCTAAATAGCACCCGTTGGTGCATTATTAAATTAGCTGACCTGGTCTTTGACCCCACACTCGCCTGCTGGAACTTTTGCTACCCGGAATTAACCTCTCACTAATTGCTCTCTCGCTTTCACGGCAGGACTTACCTCTAAACCGCACCATGCTCATTAAACTTTGTTTAACTTACGTGGATCGCTTTGCCTGCGACTGGCATCGACTTTCAACCACAAACCTAACTTAATACTTAATATTATATACTAGTTTTAGCAGCAGTCAAGACGTTAACCTTTTTTGCTCCATTGTTAAGTATTTCCTGAGCACAATAATAGGAAGTAGCACCTGTAGTTATAACATCATCAATAATTAAAATATTTTTATTTAAAATTATACTTGAATTTTTTATTTTAAAGGATGAGGATAGATTTTTCCATCTTGAATCACCATCCAATCCAATTTGATCTTTAGTTTCTTTTACCTTCCCAAGGCAGTCTATCAATTCTACATGAAATTTTTCACTTATAACCTTAGCTAAAATTCTACTTTGATTATATCCTCTTTTCCTCATAGCTTTTTTAGTCATGGGAACAAAGGTCACACAATCAAATTTAATATTATTTTCTTCTATGGTTTTTACCATAAAACTTCCTATAATATCTGCACAGGCAAAATCACTTTTATATTTAAGCCTTAAAATCAATTTAGCCATAATATTAGAGTAATAAGACACACTATAACAAATTATTTCACTATTTGCCCTTTCAATTCTCATAGTATCCTTACAAAATTTAATTTTTTTTCTGCATTCACCGCATATATTTATTTCTTCCACATGAGCTCCACATGCTATACACTTACATTCTCCACAGTATACTATGCTCAGTATACAATCCAATAAATATTTTATATACTTAACAATCCATCTTCCCATGCTTTTTTGTTGAAGTTTCGAGTTATAGCCTTAGCTTTTTCAATTTCATAATTTTCTTCCTTTGCTAAAAATATAACTTCTCCCCGACTTCCTATATCTCCTTCTCCTGTTCTACCACAAAAGTATACTAATTTTTTATAATTAAACTCACTATTATCTGCAAATAAAACTATTATATTCATACTGCTATTATCGATACAAATACTATCAAAATCATCTGTTACAATTATTCCGCTCTCATATTTATGGAGCTCATTTATTTTATTTGTATTGTTTTCGTACTTAGAATGATATGTTATATTGTGAGTAAGCATTTCACAATACTTAAATACATAAGATGTAACATTAAATATATTTACACTATTTGGCAAAATCATAGCTACTCTTCTACCTATATTTATGGACCATTTTATATATTCGTATACAACAAATGGCATATCTTTATTTATATCAATTCTTGTAGTTATGATTCTAGGTTCAACTAAAGGCATTTTATTATACTTAGCAGGTAAAAGGATCTCTTTTCCCTTGTTAAATATATCATCAATAGAATATGCTATAAGTTTTCCATGCTCATTACAGCATTTATTCATAATATCTATTATTTCATATTTAGAATATAGTGGGTAGCTTCTAATATCATCATAAATTACTAAATCAAATTTATCCTTAATCAGTATAGACTTTTTATAATTACAGAAGACTAAAGAAGAATTTGTCATAGTTACACTATTTCTAATATAAGTATATTTTCTAAACTTAGTATTATTTCTAAAGTATTTAATTATTTGAATATTCTTTTCATATTCACCAGTTATGTATAATACTTTTTTTTCATTACTTATGAATTCCATTATTGTCTTAATAAATATAAGGGATGTATTATACGGAGGCGCTACAACGCTTAAAAAATTTTTTCTTCCGAAACTCCAATTTAAAATGGCATTACTGATTTTTATTTCTTCTATGCTTAGATTATTTAAATTATTAGCATTCATAACTATGCCTCCCATACTCATCATATTATTCTCAATGATGATATAATAGAATTCAATTTTTCCAATACAAATAATATATTTATTTGTATTTTATTACATTTCTATTTCATTATATCTAAAATTCTCCATTTAAGACCGGAATATCTATCAAAGCTTTTATTATTACTTATCATAAATTGTATTGCCTTTTGGTTACCTACAAGAACTACTAGCTTTTTAGCTCTAGTTATACCCGTATATAATAAATTTCTATTCATAAGCAGCGGTGGTCCCATAAACACTGGAATTACTACTACTGGGAATTCACTTCCCTGACTTTTATGTATTGTAATAGCGTATGCAAGGTCTAACTCATCTAGATACATGTCTTCGTAGACTACTTTTCTCTCGTTATCAAATATTACAATAAGATTATTTTTATCATCAATATCTTCAATAAATCCTATATCTCCATTGAATACACCTTCGCCTTCTTTTTCCCCAATACCGGCAACTCTAGTCCATTTCAATGTATAATTATTTTTAGTCTGCATAATCTTATCACCAGTTCTAAATATCATGTCTCTAGATTTAATTTCTTTTTTTCCTTCTTCATTGGGATTTAAAACCTGCTGAATACTATTATTTAAGTTTGATACTCCTAGAAGTCCCTTTCTCATAGGTGAAAGAACTTGAATATGCTGTTTACTATGCCATTTTGTATTAAACTTAGGCAGACGTTTATGTATAAGCTCTATAACAGTATTAAGTATATTCTCGTTTCCATCCCTGCCTATAAAATAAAAATCCTTATCTTTTTTATTCAAAATTGGAATTTCTCCGTTATTAATTTTGTGTGCATTTACTATAATCATACTCTCTTTAGCTTGCCTAAATATATCTTTTAGCCTCACTACTTTTATAACTCCACTTTCTATTATATCTTTTAGCACATTACCTGGTCCCACAGAAGGCAATTGATCAACATCCCCAACAATTATAAGCCTTGTGCCCATTCCTATGGCTTTAAGGAGATTATTCATCAATACAATATCAATCATAGATGCTTCATCAACTATAACTACATCACACTCTAAAGGACATTCCTCTTTTTTAAAAAATGTCATTTGTTCATCGTTTCCAACCCCAAGTTCCAATAATCTGTGTATTGTCTTTGCTTCTCTTCCAGAAGCCTCTGACATTCTTTTGGCAGCTCTACCTGTTGGCGCAGCCATAAATACTCTCAAAGATTCCTTTTCAAATATATGGGTTATACAATTTATGATAGTAGTTTTTCCTGTACCAGGACCACCAGTAATCACTTCAACTCCATTTTCAAAAGCACCTCTTATAGCTTCTTTCTGCGTCAATGCGAAATTTATAGAATTCAAATTTTCAAACTCTTCTATTTTGCTATCTATATCAATTTTAATATCATCATATTTGTTAGTAGCCAAAGTTATTATTTTTTTAGTTACACCTAATTCACAATAGTAATAGGGCATAGTAAATACACAATTTTGATTATCAATTATCTCAATTTTTATTTTCTGTTCTAGAGTACATTCATATATATTTTTTTCTATATTTGATTTTTCTGCTGAAAGCACATCCATGGCTTGCTTAATTAATTTTTCTACAGGCATATAGGTATTTCCCATAGCACAAAATTCATTTACAACATAGTTTATTCCACTTTGTATTCTAAAAGGAGAGTCTGCTTCTATACCTAAACTCCTTGCAATTTTATCTGCACTTTTAAATCCAATACCAGCTATATCCTCTGTTAACATATAGGGATTTTCTTTAACAACTTTTATAGATTCTGATCCATATTTTTTATATATTTTTACACATTGGTTAGAGGTTATTCCATAAGTTTGTAAAAAAACCATTATATTTCTTATTTCTCTTTGTGCAGAATAAGATTCATATATAATTTTTATTTTTTTATCTCCTATACCTTCTATTTCACTAAGCCTATCTATGTCATTATCCAATATTTCAAGAGTCTTCTCACCAAATTTATCAACTATTTTTTTCGCTGTTACAGGACCAATTCCAACTATAACTCCAGAAGATAAATATTTTTCTATTCCAATTTTAGAATCTGGTACTATTTCTTCACAGGCAGTAACTTTTAATTGCTTTCCAAACTGCGGATGCTTAACCCATTCTCCCTGCAACTTTAGTGATTGCCCTTCTATAATATATGGTATACACCCTACTATAGTATGCCTTATATCTTTTTCTTTAACGTGAGCTACAACATACCCATTTTCTTCATTTTTAAAAACTATATCTTCAACAATGCAGTTTAATTGGGACATAAAATCTCTCCTACTATCAACAAATCTTATCCAGTTACAATTATTATCTATAATGTTTAATATAAAAATTATATCATACTAAATATGCCCATTACAAAATATTTAGTTAGAACTGACATTGTTATTATTTACATAAATATTACATTAAATACTGTACTTAACATACAATTTAATAGTTTAAACTTTAGCAAATAATTTATAACATCAAAATAGGGAGCTTATTGAAGCTCCCTATTTTAATTAACTTTAAAACATTATATTTTAGATACTGAATTTTAAAGTAACTTTATATATATTTTTTTATTTCATCTACTTTATCGAGTTTCTCCCATGGTACATCTATATCTGTTCTACCAAAATGTCCATAAGCCGCTACTTGTTTGTATATTGGTCTTCTTAAATCTAAATCTCTTATTATTGCAGCAGGTCTCAAATCAAACACCTTTTCAACAATTTCAACAATCTTATCTTCAGAAATTTTTCCAGTTCCAAAGGTATCTATAGAAATTGATACAGGTTTTGCAACACCTATTGCATAAGCAAGCTGTATTTCAAGTTTATCAGCAATACCAGCTGCAACTAGATTTTTAGCTACCCATCTGCTAGCATAAGCTGCTGATCTATCAACCTTAGTTGGATCCTTACCAGAAAATGCTCCGCCGCCATGTCTGCCATAGCCACCATAAGTATCTACTATTATTTTTCTACCAGTAAGACCTGAATCTCCTTGTGGTCCACCTACAACAAATCTTCCTGTAGGATTGATAAAATATTTTGTATTTTCATCTAAAAGTTCAGCAGGAACAACTGGTTTTATTACATTCTCAATAAGATCTTTTTCAATATCTTCTTGTGAAACTTCTGGGCTATGTTGTGTTGATATAACAATAGTATCTATTCTCACTGGTTTGTTATCTTCATATTCAACTGTCACCTGAGTTTTTCCATCTGGTCTTAAATAAGCTAACTTTCCATTTTTTCTAACTTCAGTTAGTTTTCTTGAGAGTTTATGGGCTAAAGCTATTGGCATAGGCATGTATTCTGGAGTTTCGTTTGTTGCAAAACCAAACATCATACCTTGATCTCCAGCTCCAACAGCCTCTAATTTATCCATTTCTCCCTTTCTTGATTCTAGTGCTTCATCTACACCTTGAGCTATATCAGAAGATTGTTCATCAATTGACGTAATTACCGCACATGTATCACAATCAAAACCAAATTTTGCTCTAGTATATCCTATTTCTCTTATTGTTTCCCTAACAACTTTAGGTATATCAACATAACATTTTGTTGATATTTCTCCCATTACATTAACTATACCTGTGGTAACGGTTGTTTCACAAGCTACTCTTCCATATGGATCCTGCGCAAGTATAGCATCTAATACTCCATCAGATATTTGATCACATATTTTATCTGGATGTCCTTCAGTTACCGATTCAGAAGTAAATAATTTTTTCACTGTACTTTCCCCCTTGTCATATAAAAAAACTAAAGCCTCTTCTTAAATAAGAAGAGACTATTTTTGCAAATCTCTCTTATCTTGCAGAAATCTATCTGCTGGAATTGGCACCTTAATGTGAAAATATCACACTGGTTGCCGGGTTTCATAGGGCCACTTCCCTCCACCTCTCTTGATAAGAGTATAAAATTCATTATGTAGTTAAATTTAAACTTCAATATTATAGTAACATAGTATTTATAACTAGTCAATATATATAAAATTAAAAGACACCTATGTGTCTTTTGGTGGAGGAAGATGGATTCGAACCATCGAAAGCTGAGCTAACAGATTTACAGTCTGCCCCCTTTGGCCACTCGGGAATTCCTCCAAAATTGGTGCTGGCAATAGGAATTGAACCCATAACCTACTGATTACAAGTCAGTTGCTCTACCAATTGAGCTATGCCAGCCTATGCAATTATATAAAATGGTGGGCACTACAGGGCTCGAACCTGTGACCCTCTGCTTGTAAGGCAGATGCTCTCCCAGCTGAGCTAAGCGCCCATTTTTTGGTGGAGGAAGATGGATTCGAACCATCGAAAGCTGAGCTAACAGATTTACAGTCTGCCCCCTTTGGCCACTCGGGAATTCCTCCACGCTATAAGTACTATTTAGATAACGCTCTGAGAATCAAGCGCATCAACAAGGAATATTATATAATTCTAAGGGTCAATTTTCAAATTGCAAATCAGGATAAATATCACGATTTTATCTATATATCTCCCCATACATTCATTTTTCTCCATTATATGCATCAACTCATATTTTTTATTCCATTATTACTTTTAATAATGCTCTCATCCTCTTCTATAAAAATAGTTTATAGAACATCAATTATTTATGCTATTTAAATTAATAAACCTTGCTGCAATATTTTTGGCATTGTTAAAATCCTTGCTATTAAGTTTTCTTTTTAAAAGTTGTATAGCATCTGAAATCCCTTTTTTTTCATTGCCATTGTTTATATCATCATTGAGTTCACTTAGGTCGCTAGATGAAAGATTTTTACTTATAGATAAAATTTTTACTTTATCTGAAAAAGTAAGTTCACTTGCTATTTTTTCTTTAGAAACCTTAAATACTGAAACATCACTTCTATTCTCAGGTTCATTTCCTTTTTCTGAACTATAGGAAGATAAGTTATTTTCTCCACTTATATTACTTATATTTTCTTTATCTACGTCTCCTGCTTTACTTTCATTTTGATAATTTAAATCTGAGGAGACTTGTCTATTACTACTTTCATTATTAGATACCTTTACATCAGCAGATTTAATTGAATTTTTATCGCTATTTACACTTCCCTCTAGAGAATTATTTTTAATATTATTAGAAGTATCTATATTGGGCTCCTTTTTCACTTTAGTATTATTTAGAATCAAAGTTTTATTGTCATCAGAATCCATCCCTTTACTAAAACTAAAAGTTAAAAGCATAATAATTACAGTTACTACTGTAGCCATTGTTACCACAATACTTAATTTCTTTTTATTCACACAAATCCCTCCAATATCTATTAATTATTTCATCAAAAAATTTTTTTATTCAATTTTTCATAATATTACCTATTACAATTTCATATAGATTATTGGGAGGTGTAATTCTTGAATAAAGTCAAAACATTTTACAAAAATTCCATGGCCTATTATGAAATAGCCTATTTTTTAAAAAATTATATTAATGATAATACAATAATAGTTTGTATTGGTACAGATAGATGCATAGGAGATTGTCTCGGACCATTAACAGGCACTATGTTAAAAAATAAAAATTTCCCTTTGCCAGTTTATGGAACAATATCAGAACCAATTCATGCACTAAATCTTGATAAAAAATTAAGTCACCTAAAAGTACTCTATCCTAAATCAGAGATTATAGGAATAGATGCATGTTTAGGTAATAGCAATAATATTGGTGAGATACAAGTGCGTGATTATCCTATACATCCTGGAAAAGGTGTTGGAAAATCTCTTCCTGACGTAGGTAATTCATCTATAATTGGTATAGTTGACTCCTGCGATAGCACCGAATTATTTACCAATAGGAATATAAGACTAAACTTAATTTTAGATATGACTACAGTAATTTGTGATGCATTGCTACATTCATATTATTTATTTAAGAACACTCCTAATAAAAGGAATTAAAAAGTACTGAAATAGAGGAATTATTTTAAAATAAAAAATGTAAATAATAAAAAAGTGACTGTTATTATATTGCAGTCACTTTTTAGCACTATTTATTACATTAATATATCTTCTCCATCTAGATATACTTTATCAATAAATTCCAAAACTTTACCAGTTCCCAGTGCTACGCAAGAAACTGGATCTTCAGCAACATAAACTGGAACTTTAGTAACATGTTGAATAAGCTTATCCAACCCCTTTAGAAGGGAACCTCCACCTGTCATAACTATTCCTTTATCAGCAATATCTGCTGCTAATTCAGGAGGAGTTTTTTCAAGTACTGAATGCGTACATTCAGCAATAGCACTAACCGCTTCTTCAAGTGCTTCCCTCATCTCTTGCGAAGTTACAATTAAATTTTTAGGAAGCCCTGTTATTAAATCTCTTCCTCTGATTTCCAGAGATTCTTCAGATTCGCCTTTAAAGGCTGAACCTATATTTATTTTTAAATCTTCAGCAGTTCTTTCACCAATCATTAATTTATGTTTTTTTCTTATATATTTAATGATAGATTCATCAAATCTATCTCCTGCAACCTTTATAGTCCTTCTTACTACTATTCCTCCTAAAGAAATAACAGCTATATCACTTGTTCCTCCACCTATGTCTATAACCATATTCCCACTTGCCTTTGTTATATCAAGCCCCATACCAATTGCTGCTGCCAGTGGTTCTTCTATCAAGCAAGGTTTCTTTGCCCCTGCATTCATTGCCGCATCTTTTACAGCTCTTTTTTCAACCTCTGTAGCTTCACAAGGTATACAAATTACTACTTTAGGTGCAGACATTCTTCTTTTTCCACAAGCTTTTTGTATAAAATGTTTTAACATTTTTTCAGTCATATCATAGTCTGAGATGACCCCATCTCTTAATGGACGAATAGCTACTATATTTCCAGGTGTTCTGCCTATCATCTTTCTTGCTTCCTCACCAACTGCAAGAACTTCGCTAGTATTACGATTTATCGCTACAACTGATGGTTCTTTTAAAATTATACCTTTCCCTTTAAGGTACACAAGCACGGTGGCTGTTCCTAAGTCTATGCCCATATCAGATCCAATTCCAAAAAACATTCCTCTATTCACTCCATCTCCTGTGTTTTTTTACACAAAACAACACATTTATCATATTATAACTTTATTATTACATAAAATCATAAAAATTTCCTCTTTTTTTATTATAATAGGAATGTTTCTAACCTTCAATAGCCTTGTACTTCATTTTTGTAGCTTTTCCACCTCTAATATGCCTTTCAGCTTTATTAACTTCTAAAATATTTTTAGCTTGTTCAGCAATTTGAGGATTTATTTGAGGTAATCTCTCTGTCATATCTTTGTGTATAGTACTTTTACTCACTCCGAAAACTTTAGCAGTTTTTCTGATTGTAGCTTTTGATTCAATAATGTATTGTGCTACTTCTAAAACTCTTTCCTCAATGTAATCTTTCAAAGTGCTACCTCCTTAACCCTTCTATATTATAAATATGCACTATATACCATATTGATTACTTAATATCAGCCATTCCCCTATTTTTTTAGGAATGGCTGATATATAGAATAATTAGTATTTTATATAATTCTGTGGATTTACATCCTTATAAGTTCCATCACTTTGTTTTTCATCAATTTCAAAATATAAGTGATCACAATTAACTATTCTATCTTTGGCATTATCACTATCGCCTATTACACCAATTTTGCTGTTCTTAGCAACTGTATCTCCAGCTTTTATTGATATACTTGATGGGTCTAAATTGTCATATACAGTTTTTAACTTTCCATCACTACTTATAATGACTACATTTCCACCGCTAACTGAAGATACCTTTCCATTCATTGACGCATAAACAGGTACTCCTTTATTGGCTACTTTTATATACTCCCCTAATATGGTTCTTGATACATTATCTAAACCTACTGCCATAGCACCAGAAACTCCTGTATACCCTTGAGCAATAGTACCATTTACAGGTGTAACCATACTCGTTACCGGTGCTGCATTGGTAGGAACACTTGCATTACTCTTCGTAGTGTCTTTTTTTACTAGATTAGCATTGTCCATACTAGTTTTTTTACTATCATCTTTTGCTGTATTTGTTTTTGGTTTTTCTGTAGTTTTGGGATCATTAGTTGCCTTCTTGTTTTGATCATTTACTGATACTTGCGTTTGCTTTGACAGTGAACTACTCTTATGTTTAGGATTGGTATTTACATATGTAGCAACACCTGCAACCACACATAAGCATAGAAACAAGATTACATAAAATCCATCTTTCTTCCAGAAACTAATTTTTTCCTTTTTAATTGTTTGTTTGTTTTGTAAATCATTTTTATCCATTGATTAACACCTCCTTTTTGTATTTTGTCCACAAATTAGCAAATAATACATTTTATATAAAATATTTTTCCTTTTTTATCATATAAATATGGATAATGCTTCATTTTAGCCCTTAAATAGCCTTGTATTATTAATTTCTTAATAATTAAAAAGATTCTACAATAAAAATAATAAAATTTTTATTGTAGAATCTTTATCTTTTATCCACTGCCATATTAAAATTCAATTTTAAATACATAATATAATAGTGCTATAAATATATTGCCTTAAATTTTTTCTATACTTACTCCACTATAATAATGAGTCAATATATCCTTATAATTCTTTCCCTGTTTTGACATTACATTGGCTCCCCACTGACTCATTCCAACATCATGACCGTAACCAACACAGTTTATCTCTATATCTGTAATATTATACTTTATAGAGAAATTAGCTGAATTCAAGCTCATCATACTCCTGAATTTAGAACCTGTTATAGTATTATTACCTAGCTTTATCTCTCTAACGCTTCCTGCCTCAGTTCTACTTATAATATTTATTGAACTCTTAACATTGAAAATATTTAAATTAGAATTACTGTATTCACTTTTTACTTTATTCACAAAACTACTATAGGACATTTTTACTTGACTTTTATATTTATTATGATCACTTTCCTCTCCAGGGCTTGAAACACTTTTAAGATATGGTATATCCTTACCTAAAATATCATTACTATTCTCAGTTTTACCACTGCTTATAGCAAAATAGTATGGTTCTGTAACTAATTTTCCACTGTATTTAAGTACTTGTCCATTTGTTTCCTGAACCGCCTGTGTAATTTTATTCCAATATTCTCCTGATAAACTTTTAGGCCAACTATTTAATCTAGCATCTTTATCCATATACACCTGACAATCAACTGTATCTGTCACATCTGCTCCATTAGCTTTTGGATACTTTTTACCACCATATACCTCCATATGGGCTACTGCAAAAGTTCTTGCCGCCACCGCTTGTGCCTTAAGGGCTTCTATATTAAATTCTACAGGCATTTCTGCAGCCACTACTCCCCTTGTGTATTCTTCAAGTGCTAGTTCCTTAATCTTTTTTTCTTCGGTTATATATACCTTTATATTTGCCCCTCCACTATTATTTTTATCAAATACTATATCCGTAGGACTAATATCATATTTTTCCAATTGGCTGCTGCTTTTATTTAATTTGCCAATATTTTCTGCAGTCCCTCCTATGAATATGGCAAGAAACAATATGAATACAATTCCCAAAGAAACAGTTATAAAAAAATTCTTTAACATTTTCATTATCCCCTCCTTTGTACACTACTAATATAATTTATTTAAATATTAATTAGTTTATTACAAATAAAAAAAGAGCCACTGATATGTGACCCTTTTTTTATTTAACATTTTACTCTCTGTATATTAACTCCAATATTCTGTAATTTATTTTCTATTTCAACATAACCTCTATCTATATGATGAATATCAGATATCTCCGTTTCACCTTCTGCTTCCAGTCCTGCAAGTATTAAAGCTGCCCCAGCTCTAAGATCTGTGGCTTTTACTTCAGCACCATTTAATTTATTTATACCCTCTATAACTGCACTTCTGCCATCAATTTTAATATTAGCGCCCATTCTTTTAAGTTCTGTAACGTGCATAAATCTATTTTCAAAAATTGTCTCAGTAATTACACTTGTTCCACAAACACAGCTAAGAAGACTCATCATCTGGGATTGCATATCCGTAGGAAATCCAGGATAAGGCATAGTTTTTATGTCAATGGGTTTTAAATCATTTCTTCCATCTATCAGTAATTCTTGTCCTTTAAATTCAAAGCCAATTCCCATCTCTGTTAATTTAGCTACTACAGGCTTTATATGCTCTTTGTTTATACCATTAATCTTGATTTTACTTTTTGTTATTCCTGCTGCAATCATAAAAGTTCCTGCTTCAATTCTATCATAGATTGGTTCATAGCTTATCCCATTTAGATTTTTTACTCCAATAATTTTTAATGTATCTGTTCCTATACCCGTAATTTTTGCTCCCATTCGATTTAGAAATTCCGCCAAATCTCCTATCTCCGGTTCCTCAGCTGCATTTTCAATAATTGTTTCCCCTTCGGCCAATACTGCTGACATCATTATATTTTCTGTAGCTCCCACAGATGGAAAATCTAAATATATTTTTCCACCAACTAATTTTTTCGTAGAAACTTCTACATAACCATGATTTAATTTAACTTCAGCACCTAAAGCCTTAAAGCCTTTTAAATGCAAATCAATAGGCCTAGTTCCTATATTACATCCTCCAGGAAAGGAAGTTTTAAATTTACCAAATCTAGATATCATAGGACCCATTATTAAAAATGATCCTCTCATCTTTCTTACTAAATCGCTACTAACCTCACAATCAATTATTCCGCTGGTATCAATAGCGATTTCTCTATTTATTTTATTTATATTAATCTTTGCTCCTAAAGATTTCAAGACATCTGTAATGACATATACATCTAAGAGCATAGGACAATTTTTTATTATACATTTATCTCCACATAAAATTGTAGCCGCAATTATTGGAAGTACAGCATTCTTTGCAGCGCTAATATTCACTTCACCTCTTAGAGTACTTCCCCCTTTAATAATAAACTTTTCCATTTTACTCCTCCAATTTACTCTTATTTATACGTTAATAAGTAATACCAATTATAGGTGTACCTAAAATTATATAATTTCCATCAGATTCCTTTATAACTGCATAATTAAAATCTATAAGATTTCCATTATCTGATATTGGAGCATATTTATTTGTATAAGCTACCGTACTAAATCCTCTATTTATTTCAACAGTTGATACATTTCTACTGCCAATACCTTTTAAATAATTTTCTATTTTATTTTGAGTAGTTTTTACATCGTCTTTAGAAATCTTTGCTTTAATATATTTATAAAGTGTTATATTAGAAGCTTCTTTATCAATAGATGCTCTAACCTGCTTTTCTAAATTATTAATGTCACCTTTTTTATTTATTTCTCGAATAAATAGATTGATTTTATTTACATCTCCATCTTTTCTACTTTCTATATAACCATATATATCTCCATTTTCAAATTCTCTACAGTATACTTTATTGTCATTTATAGTAACTTTATTTTTTATGTTTTTGCTCTTATTTTCTATGTTTTTATCCTCTAGCTGTACATCATTACCACTCTTTAGTAAATCCTCATAATTATAATTGTCATTATTAATTACTATGTCTGGTGCACTATTATCATATAAATTCATTAATTTAAGCCATTTTATGCACTCATCTTTTCCATTACTTTTTGTGTCATAATAAGTATTTATTCCCATTTCCACAGGCATACTTTTAGTTTTACTTAAAATTTCATTAATTATATCCTTATTTTCAACAGCTAATGCATTTTCCATTAAAAATGTAATAGAAATTATGATAACCAAAAATATATAATTCTTTTTTATCCTCATGTTCCCCCCTACCTTTCTCTTTAGATTATTAACCTATTTTTTCCTTTTTATTCCTATACATTATTAATATATAAATTTTACATATGATGTGTGAAAATTTTATTTTTGCCCTTTAAAAATAAAAAAATACTATCTAAATTTACTGTATTTCAATAAATTTAGATAGTATTTTCATTATATGTTGAATGTAAAAAATGGTCTAAGAACATAAATTCTTAGACCATTTTTTACATACCTTTAGTCTTAATTCTGGCAAGTGCTCTTTGAAGAGCAATTTCGGCCCTTTTAGCATCAGTTTTAGGATCACGCTTATGCAATCTTTCCTCTGCTCTTTCCTTAGCTCTTTCTGCTCTTTCTACATCAATTTCCTCAGGCCACTCAGCATCATCAACTATCATCTGTATTTCTTCTTTAGTAACCTTAAGTATACCTGTAGATGTAAATAAAGACTTTTCACTGCCGTCTTCAAGCTTTAATTTTGTAACAGTAGGTCTTAATAATCCTATAAAAGAACTATGTTGGGGAAGTATTCCTATGTCACCAGTCATTGTAGATGTATTTATTTCAGATACATCACCTTCATAGAATTTTTCCATTGGAGCCAGTATGCTTAATTTTATTTTAGATGACATACAAAATCACTCCTTTTTAGCTTTCCATCATGGATTTAGCTTTTTCTCTTGCTTCTTCTATAGTACCTACAAACAAAAATGCTGCTTCAGGTAAATCATCACATTTACCTTCAAGTATTTCCTTAAAACCCTTTATCGTATCAGCTATAGAAACAAATTTACCCTGCATACCAGTAAACTGTTCTGCAACAGAAAATGGCTGAGACAAGAATCTTTGAATTCTTCTCGCTCTGTTAACAATAGCTCTATCCTCTTCTGATAACTCATCCACACCAAGTATTGCTATTATATCTTGAAGTTCATTATATCTTTCAAGAATAAGTTTTACTTTACTTGCTACATCATAATGTTCCTGCCCAACTATATTCGGATCAAGTATTCTTGAACTAGATTCAAGTGGACTAACAGCAGGATAGATACCAAGTTCTGATATAGATCTTGATAAAACTGTTGTAGCATCAAGATGAGTAAAAGTTGTAGCTGGAGCTGGATCTGTCAAATCATCTGCTGGCACATATACTGCCTGAACAGATGTTATTGAACCATGCTTTGTGGAAGTTATTCTCTCTTGAAGAGCACCCATTTCAGTAGCTAGTGTTGGCTGGTAACCAACGGCACTAGGTATTCTTCCTAGTAAAGCTGAAACCTCTGAACCAGCTTGTGTAAATCTAAATATATTATCTATAAATAGAAGCACATCCTGTCCTTCATCTCTGAACTTCTCAGCCATTGTAAGTCCTGTAAGTGCAACTCTCATTCTAGCACCAGGTGGTTCATTCATTTGTCCGAATACCAAAGCTGTTTTATCTATAACCCCAGATTCTTTCATTTCGTAGTAAAGGTCGTTACCTTCTCTTGTTCTCTCTCCAACACCTGTGAATACTGACAATCCACCGTGCTCTTTTGCTATATTGTTGATAAGTTCTTGTATAAGAACTGTCTTACCAACACCAGCACCTCCAAATAGTCCTATCTTACCACCTTTTTGATAAGGTGCAAGCAAGTCTACTACTTTTATACCTGTTTCAAACATTTCAGGTACTACTGATTGTTCTTCAAAGCTAGGAGGCAGTCTGTGTATAGGATAATATTCATCATCCTTGAAATCTCCTGCTTCATCAATTGTCTTACCTAATACATTAAAGAGACGTCCTAGAACTGGCCTTCCTACAGGAACTGAAATTGGTTTTCCAGTATCAACTGCCTCTGCTCCTCTTCTTAAACCATCAGTTGGCTCCATAGATATAGCTCTCACTATATCATCACCTATATGCTGCTCAACTTCAGCTATAAGTTTCTTATCTCCCATGCTTATTTCTAATGCATTATATATATTAGGAAGGTTTTCACTTACAAATCTTATATCTATTACAGGTCCTATTACCTGAACAACTTTACCTATATGTTCTGGCATGAGTTTCCCTCCTTATTTCTGAGCCTCTGCTCCTGAAACTATTTCACTTATTTCCTGAGTGATTGCGCTCTGTCTAATTCTATTATATTTTAGATTTAAAGCATCCAATAAATCATTGGCATTTTTTGTAGCACTATCCATAGCAGTCATTTTAGATGCCTGCTCACTTGCTTTTGAATTCAATAAAAAATTAAATACCTGAGCTTTTAAATATATACCCGCTATACCTTCAATCAACTCATTGGCATCAGGCTCAAATTCAGTTGAACCATCATATTTTATCTTCTTCATGTCAAAAGGCAGCACCTTTTTTATTATTACCTCTTGTTTTACGGTGGAAATAAACTTTGAATAAACTATATTTATTTCACCCACTTCTCCCTTATTATAGAGACCTAATGCATGCTCTGATATTGTCTTCGCTTCTGTTAATGTAGGCTCATTTTGGATATCCACATATTCAGCTATTGTATCATAATGTAATCTTCTAAAATATCCTCTTCCCTTTTGTCCTACAGACATTATAAGTGAATTTTCTCTGTCTTTAGATATTTCCTTTACTGCTGTATTTACAACAGTTCCATTAAATCCTCCACAAAGCCCAGCATCTGAAGTCATAGTTATATACAATTTCTTCTTGCTGTCATTGCCAGTGGTATATATACTTTTTCCCATTACACCACTGGCTATCTTTTTCATTGTATCTTCAAAGGAATCATAATAACCTGCATTTGCATCCAAATTTTTCCTGGCTTTTCTTAATGTAGAGGTGGCTATAAGTCCCATGGCTTTTGTTATCTTTCTAGTATTAGTTATAGACTTAATTCTTCTTTTTATTACAATAAGTCCTGCTGCCATATTTCACCTCCCGCAAAGGTAAGGTAAATACACCTCTGCTAAAATACTTTTTTATATTCTTCAATTGCACTATTAAGAGCTTTTTTAAGTTCATCATCCAATACTTTTTTTGTAAGTATTGCTTCACCAATTTCTTTATGGTGTGTATCCATGTAGTCTAAAAGACCTTTTTCAAATTCTTTTATCTTACCCACTTCTACATCCATTAAATATTCTTCTACACATGCATAAATTATAATTATCTGTTTTTCAACAGACATTGGCTGATATTGATCCTGCTTAAATATCTCTAAGAGTCTTTTACCTTTTTCAAGTCTCTTCTTTGATTCCTTATCTAAATCTGAACCAAATTGTGCAAAGGCAGCAAGTTCTCTATACTGTGCTAGTTCAAGTCTAAGAGTTCCAGACACCTGTTTCATGGCTTTAATCTGAGCGCTACCACCAACTCTAGAAACTGATATACCAGAGTTAACAGCTGGTCTCTGCCCTGCAAAGAATAAATCTGATTCAAGGAATATCTGCCCATCTGTTATTGATATAACATTTGTAGGTATATATGCAGTAACATCTCCTGCAAGAGTCTCAATTATTGGAAGTGCAGTTATGGAACCTCCACCTAATTTATCTGATAACTTGGCAGCTCTCTCTAGAAGTCTTGAATGCAAATAGAAAACATCTCCTGGATAAGCTTCTCTTGCTGGTGGCCTTCTTAATAATAATGACATTGTTCTATAAGCAACAGCATGTTTACTTAAATCATCATATACAATTAATACATCTTTACCTTGATCCATAAAATACTCACCTATAGTTACACCAGTATATGGAGCAAGAAATTGAAGTGGTGCAGCGTCAGCAGCTGCGGAAGATACAATAATTGAATAATCCATAGCTCCTTTTTGTGTAAGTGTATTGTAAATATGTGCAACTGTTGATTGCTTTTGTCCTATTGCAACATAAATACAAATAACATCTTTTCCCTTTTGGTTTATTATAGTATCTATAGCTATAGCAGTTTTACCTGTCTGCCTATCCCCTATAATAAGCTCTCTTTGTCCTCTTCCAATAGGAATCATGGAATCAATTGCCTTTATACCTGTTTGAAGTGGTTCATTAACTGATTTTCTTTCAATAACACCATGTGCTATTGTTTCAGCAGGTCTTGTTTCAGTAGTTTTTATTGGGCCTTTTCCATCGATTGCTATACCAAGCCCATTAACAACTCTTCCAACCATTGCTTCTCCAACTGGTACTTCAACAACTCTTCCAGTGCTCTTTACTACATCTTCTTCTTTTATTCCCTCTTCATCACCAAGTAGAACACAACCTACATTATCCTGTTCAAGGTTCATGACCATTCCATATACGTTGTTTGGAAATTCAAGAAGTTCTCCTGCCATACAATTTTCTAAGCCGTATACTCTAGCGATACCATCACCTACTTGAATTATAGTACCTGAATCTACAGACTTTACTTTATTTTCATAACCCTCAATTTGCTTTTTTATAATTGAGGTTATTTCTTCAGGTTTTATGTTCATAGGCTCACCTCTATCCTCTTATAAGCATTAATTTTTTCATTTCTTCTAATTTATTTTTAATAGTTCCATCAATGACATCATCCCCAACTCTTACATAAACACCGCCAATAATACTTTCATCAATAGTTTCTTTTAAAATTATTGATTTGTTGTATTTAGCTTTTAATTTATCTGTAAGAGAAGTTCTTTCGGTATCATTCAATGGAATAACCGTCTTTACTTCTGCCACAATCTGATTATTTTTCTCCAAGTCAACCTTTTCCACTTGAAGTATAATTCCGCTAAGCTCACTGATTCTGCTCTTTTCAATGAGTATAAGTAAAAAAGAGAGCAATTCATTATCTATTTTGTCTTTAAAGATATTTGTGAAAACTTCCTTCTTCTTTGAAGTACTTATTTTAGGATTGTTAATTACCTGATTAAGCTCCTCATTAGCGTTAATAAGCTCATGAATCTGCCTCAAATCAGTTATATATTCTTCAGTTTTATTTTTTGCTGAAGCAACTTTATATAATGCTGCAGCATATCTCCTATCTAAGTATTCATACATATCACATACCTACCTTAGTTATAAAATCTTCGATAAGTCTTCTATGTTCTTTTTCATTTATATCTTTTTCTAAAGCTCTTGAAGACAAAATAACAGCAAGATCAACTACTTTTTTCTTTAGTTCATCTTCTGCTTTTTCTTTTTCTCTCTCTACTTCTTTTTTAGCTCTTTCCATTATAAGTTCAGCCTCACTTGAAGCTTCCTTCTTAATGTCCTGTGACAATTTTTCAGCTCTTTCCTTATAATCTTCTACTATACTCTTACCTTGAACTTTTGAATCTTCTAAATTCTTTTCAGTTTGAATTTTTAAAGTCTTTGCTTCTTCTCTGTCCTTATTGGCATTATCTATTGTCTCTTTTACTTTGTTATTTCTAGTATCAATTGCAATTGTAATTCTCTTGAAAAGTAAAAACCTTAGTACTATCAAAAGAATTATAAAGTTAATTATAGTTGCTATAATTGTAAACGGATTTCCACTCATATACTCAAAAGCCTCCCTTCTTCAGGCTTATTTTTATAAAAAAATAAATTTATTAATTATTGCCATTTTACGAAAATTAGCATAATTGCAATAATTAAAGCATATAAAGAAGTAACTTCGGCAAATGCTATACCAAGAATCATTGTTGACATGATATTTCCTCTTGCTTCCGGTTGTCTTGCTATAGCTTCAACTGCTTTTCCTGAAACAGTTCCTATACCAACACCACCGCCAAGACATCCAATTGCGGCTAAACCTCCACCTATAGCTAGCATACCATCTAAAAATGTTTTAGCATCAATATTCATTTTTTCTTCCTCCTTAAAATCAAAAATATAGAATTCAGTTTATAAATTGTCTACTACTTTAATATAATATCTAGCACCATAAAATAAAAGTATATGATGTAGTTTATTATTGAAATTATTCTTCCCCTTCACTTACAGCAATTTTAGTATATACCATTGTAAGCATTATAAATACATACATCTGTATAGCACCATCAAAAACATCAAAAAATCCATGAAATGGAACAGGTATTACAAATGCAAAATGTTTTAAGCCTTGATAAATTAAACTAATTATCATACTTCCAACAAGCATGTTACAGAATAATCTTAGGCATAGTGATAAAGGTAAAGTTACCTTTTCAATGATATTCATTACAATCATTGGTGCAAAAGGCTTTAGATATGATTTAAAATAACCACCAACACCAATTCGCTTGATAGAAGTAGCTTGAATTACTACAAAACTCATTAGTGCAAAACCTGCAGTAACATTTATATCCATAGTAGATGGATCTACTCCAACGAGACCTGTTAGATTTAGAAACAATAAAAATATGGCCATAGTTCCAATAAATGGTATGAAACTTTTAAAATCATCTCCCATATTTGATTTAACTAATCCACTTATAGTCTCTACAAATATTTCTAAAACACTTTGTGTTTTACTTGGAATAGTTTCTATCTTCCTTGTTAGAATTAAAGCTATGATAATTATTATAGCCATGATTATCCACTGTATGACAATACTCGTTGTAACAGCAATAGAATGATTTGCTAAATTTAAAGTGAACGCTGTTTCTGGACTCATCCTAATCACTTCCTTTCTGATTTATTTATTGTGATCCCATAAAGTACAATTGAAATATAGTGTAGAGTATAGCCTATTAAAAAAGCTACAAAATTAAATTTATTATCTTTACAAAGCAGTACAGCGATACTACCTGTAATAATAATCCTAATTATAGATCCAATAACACCAATAATTTTATTTCCATCTTTTTTTAATGAATAATTTGAAATGATAGAATTTAATATAAAATTTAAGGCAGCAAGTAACAATCCAATAACCAACATATATGTATAAAGTTTGAAGAAAATATAACAAATAACACTGGATAAAGCAACAATTATTATATCAAAGGAGATGACCTTCTTTAAAATTTCTTTAACTTCCACATTCATGCCACTACCACCTACTATCCAATTACAATATATAAATTATATATCTAAGTTATTTTTAATGGAACTGCGACATTTCGCTTTTTTTCTCCCTATTTCACAGTCTAATCTATTTATCTACACGTATCTTCACTTTAATCCTCATAGTTCATGTTTTCTTCATTTTGCTAATATATTTTTTAATATTTCAAATGCCCGAATTATGTTTATTTTCAGTTATTTTATACTGCAATGAATAGTAAACGAGTTCATTATTCTATGCCAATAGCATTTTTTTGTATATTTATATCTATTATTTCATAAAAGGTATTTAAATATTTAAATATTTAAATATTTTTTACTAAAATACAAGTTTTTTTGGTCTTACCAGTTTATAAAAATATGCTTAAGTCATAAAAAATTTAATAAATTATACTTTAATATACCAAAAATTTATTATTTTCATGCTAATTTAAAGTAAATTAATATAAACTTCACTTAAAATTATATATTTAGTAACTACTGGTTAATAAATAAAACTTAAATAAAATAAATCTATTTTGTGAATTGATAAAATAATTTATTACAAAAGAAAAAACAAGGTGAAGATTAAATCTTCACCTTGTTTTTATATTAATGAACTTATCTTTTAACTATAAGAGCTGTACCTTGTCCTCCACCTATACACAATGTAGCAAGACCAGTTTTAGCATCTCTTCTTATCATTTCATATAAAAGTGTAACTAGTATTCTACCGCCTGAAGCTCCTACTGGGTGTCCAATAGCTATAGCTCCACCATTAACATTAACTTTGTCTGTATCTAGATTTAAATCTTTAACAACAGACAAACTTTGTGCTGCAAAAGCTTCATTAGCTTCTATTAAGTCTAAGTCTTCTACTTTTAAGTTTGCTCTTTCAAGAGCAACTTTAGTAGCTCCAACTGGTCCATAACCCATTATAGCTGGATCAAGTCCTTTTGAACCGAAAGCTGCTATTCTAGCAAGAGGTTTAACTCCAAGCTCTTCAGCCTTTTCTGCACTCATAATAACAAATGCTGCTGCTCCATCATTTATACCTGATGCATTTCCAGCAGTTACTGTACCATCTTTTTTGAAGGCAGGTCTAAGTTTTGCTAATGCTTCTATTGTAGTACCAAATCTAGGAAATTCATCTGTATCAAATATTTTAGGATCTCCCTTTCTCTGTGGTATTTCTATAGGAACTATTTCATCCTTAAATTTACCAGCTTTTATAGCAGCTTCAGCCTTTTGTTGTGAGGCAAGAGCAAATTTATCTTGATCTTCTCTAGTAATATTCCACTTTTCTGCTATATTTTCAGCAGTTATTCCCATGTGGTAATTATTGAAAGCATCCCATAAGCCATCTACAATCATTTCATCTACAAGCTTGGTATCGCCCATTTTAGTTCCCCATCTAGCATCATTAACTAAATATGGAGCTCTTGACATGTTTTCCATACCGCCAGCAACTATAATATCAGCATCTCCTGATAATATCATCTGACGTGCAAGTGATACAGCTCTAAGACCAGAACCACATACCTTATTAATTGTAAGAGATGACACCTCTACTGGTAAGCCAGCTTTTATTGATGATTGTCTAGCTGGATTTTGTCCAAGTCCTGCCTGAAGAACATTTCCCATTACTACTTCTTCAACATCTTCTGGTTTTATTCCTGCTCTTTTAACAGCTTCTTTAATTACTGCTGCTCCTAAATCCACAGCTGGAACTCCTTTTAAGCTTCCTCCAAAAGAACCTACTGCTGTTCTTACAGCACTTGCTATTACTACCTCTTTCATGAAAGTAACCTCCTAAAATTTATATTCTTAAATATTAAAATCGTTTGTTATTTAATTCACAATTTAATTATAACCACAAATATTTTTTTTATCAATAGATTTTGTTAAAAAATATACAAACTTTATTTTTTCTTAGTGTTTTTAAGTATATGTAATTTTCTATAATTTATTTAAGAATAATGATAAACAACTTCAAAAAATAATATTTAAGGCATATTTAAATAAACAATAAAACAAAGTTTCTAATCATTTATTTAAATATGCCTAATTTGAATTCTGTTTATAAGCAATCTTACTAATATTAATAAAAATCAATTTCTATTTTAAAAATTTAATATATAATATAAATTTTAATCCCTATTGAAAATTACTTTCCTGATCTAATTTTAACCTGACTAACTTGGCGTAAGTCTCCCACGCACACAGCGAAAGCGATTCACACAAAATCTAAGATTTTGGTTCTCTGCTTTTCTTCAAGTGGGAGTTCAACGCCAAGTAATCCATGCATTTGCAGTTCTAAAATTCAGATGGGGTAAAAGAATCCCCACCTGAATTAAGAACTTGCTTCAATTATCTTTGTTAAAATATTGTAAAATTATATCTACAATTCTTTTAGATGCTAATCCGTCTCCATATGGATTTATTGCTTTACTCATTTTAGAATACTTTTCTTCATCTCCTATAAGTTCGTTTGCTTCCTTTATAATTATATCTCTATCAGTTCCTACTAATTTTACTGTTTTGGCTGCAACTGCTTCCGGTCTCTCTGTTACATCTCTTAATACAAGAACAGGTTTTCCCAAATGAGGAGCTTCTTCTTGGAGACCTCCTGAATCTGTCATTACCATAAAACACTTATTCATCAAATTATGAGTTTCCTTTGTATCTAAAGGTGGAAGTAAATGTACCCTCTGAACTCCATCTAAATATTTATAAACTACATCTCTAACTACAGGATTTAAATGAACTAAGTATACTAATTCTACATCTTCATTTTGTTCTACTATATCTTTAAGAGCCTTACATATATTTTCTATGCCTTCTCCCCAATTTTCTCTTCTATGAGCAGTTACCATAATTACTTTTTTATTTCTATAGTCTAGATTGTTAAGTTCTTCATTATCGAATTCATAATTATCCTCTACAGTATACTCCATAGCATCAATTACTGTATTTCCTGTAACATAGATGTTTTTCTCATTAACGCTCTCCCTTAGCAGATTATCTCTGGCACTTATTGTAGGAGCAAAATGTAAATCTGCCATGGCTCCAGTTAATTTTCTATTCATCTCCTCAGGAAATGGGAAATATTTATTAAAAGTACGTAAGCCAGCCTCTACATGTCCAAGAGGAATTTGTTTATAAAAAGCTGCAAGAGCTCCTGCAAAGGTAGTAGTAGTATCTCCATGTACTAATACCATATCCGGCTTTTCAATTTCAAAAGTTTCCTCTAAACCCTCTAGAACTCTTGTAGTTATGCCCGTTAAACTTTGTTTTGACTTCATAATATTCAGATCAAAATCAGGAGTTATATTAAATAAGTTCAAAACCTGATCAAGCATTTGCCTATGTTGTGCCGTCACACAAACTTTTACATCTATAATTTCTCTTTTCTCCAATTCTTTTACAAGCGGAGCCATTTTAATTGCTTCTGGTCTAGTACCAAAAATAGTTATAATTTTAATTTTATCCAATCCGTATTCCTCCTACCATTGGCTATATTCAAATAAATATCAAAATATATAATATTCTTCATATAGTATTTATTTCCACATAGCTTATCAACTTTTGTGTTTAAATAATCCGAATTTCCAGGCTAAAAATACTATGGCTATTATTACAATTGTTAAAACCATATATGCTTTTTTATTAGTTAATTGCATAACGATAATGGCAATAAAGCCAAGTACTACGCTAATGGAATACATTATAATTACTGCTTGACGCTGTGTTAATCCCATATCTAGCAATCTATGATGTAAATGTCCTTTATCAGCCTCAGCTATAGATTTACCATTTACCTTTCTTCGTATTATTGCAAATAGAGTATCATAAATAGGTAACCCCAACGCAAGAATAGGCACAGCTAGAACGATGGCCGATGCTGATTTTATGGCCCCTTTCATAGCTATTGCCGCAAGCAAAAATCCAAGCAATTGTGCTCCTGTATCCCCCATAAATATGGAGGCAGGATTAAAATTATAGGGTAAAAATCCCAATATAGCTCCTGCTAATATAATTGTTAAAGTAATTACCTCTAAATCTGCCATACCACTTAAAAATGCCACTATAGTCATAGTAACACAGGCTATGAATGCAAGACCTGCTGAAAGTCCATCTAAACCATCAATTAAATTAAAGGCATTAGTAACTCCTATAACCCAAAGCATTGTTAAAGGTATTGCAATAAAGTTTGCAATACTTATATATAGATTCACATCACTAACAGGATTTGTAATTACTGATATCATTATCTTAAAAGATATTAATACACAGGCAGCAGCAATCTGGAAGATCAGTTTTTGCCATGGTCTTATGTTATATTTATCATCTATTACTCCGCCAATAACTATAATTAAGCTTCCTATTATTATTCCTATTTCAGGTTCATTTATTGGACCTTTCTTTAAAAAAACCATAATTACAAAAGCTATATAAATAGCTAATCCACCCAATTTTGGAATTGGCTTTTTATGTACTCTTCTACTATCCTTGGGAATATCTACCACTTTGAAGGTGCAAGCTAGCTTTCTAACCAAAGGTGTACTTATAAACGAAATAACTGCAGAAAGTATTGCTATTAAATATAAATTTTCCATATTTATTTTCCTCTTAACTATGTAATTATTTTTCTAAACAAAATGTACTTAATATCCCAATTCATCCTTAAGAGAATCATCCTCCTCTATCCATAAATCAGTATCTATAACTCTATAATTGTGTTTGGTATCCCGTATAATCACATTTCTAATGCCTGAATTGATAATTAATCTCTTACACATGGTGCATGAATTAGCATTTTCAACATATTCTCCAGTTTTTACATCTTTACCAACTAAATACAGATCAGCTCCAATCATATCTCTTCTTGAAGCACTAATTATAGCATTAGCTTCCGAATGCACAGATCTACATAATTCGTATTGTGTTCCCCTTGGAACATTTAATTTTTCTCTTCTACAAAAGGCAATATCAGAGCAATTTTTTCTTCCCCTTGGTGCTCCTGTATAACCTGTAGATATGATTTCATCATTTTTAACAATTATAGAACCATAATTACGCCTTAAACATGTTCCCCTTTCTAATACCGTTTCTGCGATATCTAAATAATAGTTATATTTATCTCTTCTTTCCATATATTATCTCCCTAAAGTATCAATTATAAGATTGTCATTGATAATTAATAATTCCTAAATTAAACAGAAAAAATATCCTTTTTTATTATATCACCAATTTATATA
>NZ_JBDNRK010000021.1:0-62959 GCF_047718555.1 Clostridium sp.
CACTCTGTGAAAGCGATTCACACAAAATCTAAGATTTTGGTTCTCTGCTTTTCTATTAAAGTGGGTAATATATAGTTCAATTAAGCACTATTAATTTATAAAACTTTATCCACAGTAAATCATTATAATATTATATGTTATATTTTTCAATTAGTTAAAAAAAATTGTACCAATTAATATTGATTTTATTTAAATATTTAGAACTCTCTATTTAAATTCAGCAAATCGTTATTAATAAATTTAATTATTTTCAAACAAAATATTACACATAATATATATTAATATAAATATTTACATATGTTGTTTGTAAAACTTTAACTTATTTAAAATCCATAATCAATAAAAAAATATTGAATTTAATTTCATAAAATTCATGTCACTTATTGGCTTTTTTGATATAATAAAAATTAGCTACTTTATAGATTACGAGGTGATTTTTATGGCTGATAGCAATAGTATTTTTTCAGGTTTAGATGATTTAGGTTTTGAAAACATTGACAATTTGAAAATATATAAAACAAAAGAAGAACCAAAAAAATTTGAATTAAATAATAAAATTCCTTCCACCTCCCTTCTATATGATAAAACTATCACTTGTCCTGTATGTGGAAATGTTTTTAAAGCAAGATCTATTAAAACATCATCTTACAGAATATTAAAGAAAGACAGCGATTTTTTCATAAATTACAGTATTATCAATCCTTACTTCTATGATGTTTGGATATGTAATTCTTGTGGCTATACCTCTATGAAAACTGATTTTAATACAATAAAAGAATCTCAGAAGGATATTATCAAGAAAAATATAAGCACAAAATGGCATAGTAAAAACTATCCTGAGATTTATGATGTGAATATAGCTATAGAAAGATATAAACTTTCTCTTTTAAATTATACTGTAATGGATTCTTCTTCAAGTAAAAAGGCCATGAACTGCTTAAAAATAGCATGGATGTACAGAATACTTTCACAAAACGAAGCTGAAAATTTATTTATAAAAAATGCTCTTATAGGTTTTAAGGATTCATATATTAATGAAAACTTTCCCATATATAATATGGATAAATTTACTATGATGTATTTAATAGGTGAGTTAAATAGACGCCTAGATAATTTTGAGGAAGCCTTACTTTGGTTTGGTAATGTTATAACAAGTCAGGGTATAAATCAAAAACTTAAATCTATGGCAAGGGATCAGAAAGATTTAATAATTCTTACTAAAAAAGATATAAATTCTTCTGACTCCACCATTAATAAAAACATAGAAATTAAAAGACCTAAGAAGAAAGGATTTTTCTCAAAGTTTTTCTAATTTAAAATATATTTCTCTACAGTTTTAACAATGATATACGAGAAATAAACTGTGAAACATTATAAAGAGGAGGATTCATATGTCACTTTTTAAGAAAAATAAAACTTCCATTTCTAATACAGCCGAAAATAATATAAACAAGTTAGAATCATACAAAAGCTTTATAAATGAAATTTCTAAAGAAATAGACTCCGCTATAGAAAGAATAACTTCCAATTCTTTAGCTATTTCAAATACAACTTCTACAATTGATTCTTCTTTAACTGAAATGGCCTCATCTATTAATGAACAAGAAGAAAATTTTGAAAAATCTATAAGCTTACTTGAAGAATACACTGAATATACAAATTCAATAGGTTCCAATATTGAGGATGTAAACAAAAAAATAGCTGATTCCAGTAGCCTCACAGAAAATAGTCTAAATCAAATTAAAAATCTGGATTCATCCCTTAGCGATCTTGAATCTGCCTTTAAAGGTTCTTCATCAATAGTTAATGATATGGTTTCAAAAATAGAATCAGTTAATATTATAACAGATACCATAAGTCAAATTGCAAGTCAAACCAATCTTCTTGCCCTTAATGCTGCTATAGAGGCTGCAAGAGCTGGAGAAGCTGGTAGAGGCTTTGGCGTAGTTGCTGATGAAATAAGAAAATTAGCTGAAAGCACTAAATCTGCAGTGGAGAACAGTACTAAAATACTTGAAGAAATTAAAAATGATATATTGAATACTTCCTCAACTATGTCCACTGCTAATAGTGCTATTAGCTTACAAAACGAAACTATTAAAACCACTAAAGGATCTCTTTCTGGAATAAAAAATTCTATTGACGATACTTTAGGTGAGATAAAAGTAAGCATAGATTCATTAGTAGAAGTAAAGGAAAAGGAAAATTCTATAAAGGAAACCTTTGAAAATATATCTTCCCTTAGAAAACAGAATTCAGATATATCCAATGGAATTACATCTTATGTTGAAAATCAGTCTCAGCTTTTGGAAACAATTAATACTACAGTAAATGATCTTAAAAACACAGTCTTAAAAATAAATAATTTTTCCAAATAAAATAATACTACTTATTTCATTTTTTAGTACATATATAATTCAGCCTCAATGAAAATCATGTTAAAATTTTTATTGGGGCAAAATTTATATAATCACAGGAAGTTATTATATACTCCAAGTTATTTTTTTTAATCACTGACTTTATTCTTTGAAGTGAACTTCCATGTAAATGGCCATAAATTATTTTTTCTACTTTATATTCTTCTAATAAAGCAGTCATAGCATTATCCTCTTCTTTCTCAGAAAAAGGTGGAAAATGAAGCATTACTATTATTTTATTGTATCCACTTTTAACAGCAGCATCTAAGGATAATTTTAATCTTATAATTTCTCTTTTATATATTTTTTCATCATGCTCTGTAAAGCTTTCAAATTTGGGATTATTCCAGCCCCTTGTTCCACAAATAGCATAGTCTCCGTATGTATAAAAGTTATTTTGTATAAATTTCATATCTTCATAAAGTCTATTTAACTTAGTTATAGAAGTCCAAAAGTAGTCATGATTTCCCTTTACAAATATTTTGGTGCCCGGCAGCTTATGAATCCATTCCAGATCTTTTATTCCCTCTTCCATGTGCATAGACCAGGATATATCTCCTGCAACCAGTACTGTATCTTTTTCCGTAATAGTAGATAACCAATTATTTTTTATTTTTTCATCATGCTTATACCAATTATCCCCAAATATATTCATTGGTTTGTCTCCACTTAAAGCTAAATGAAGGTCTGATATAGCGTATAAAGCCATTAAATTCCCCCCTTGTCTATTAGCATGTATTCAAATTAAATAAATACTTCTCCACATTAATAGGATTAGTTATTAACTATCCTTATCCGGTGTTTTTTCAGTTTGCTGATTTAAATTACTATCTACATCCATAACATAGCTTATTATCTCTGCAACTATCTCATATAATTCTGCAGGTATGCTATCACCTATGTCAACATTTAGTAATAAATCTGCTAACTCCTTATTATACACTATAGGAACTTTATTTTCATCAGCTTTTTCTATAATCTTATCTGCCAATAATCCAACTCCTGCTGCCGTAACCATTGGTGCTTCATAGCCTTTATCATATTTCAGAGCCGCTGCTTTTTTCCTTTCATAAGACATTTTGTATTCCTCCTAAATTCATCATTGTGAGAAAATACAAACTAATAACTGGAAAAATTTACGCCCCTGGGTTGTAAATTTTTCCAGTTGTAGTTCGACATCTTCTTAAATTAATAATTAAAATCTAAGTAAGCACTACACTCTTCTATCTAAATTATTATTATACTCAGTATTAAAAAAATTTCTGCAACTTACTATATCAACCTCACTTTCTTTTGGTCTTACCTTTAAATTTACTGTATACCCCATATCTGCTATCTTATTCAATAGATTATCTTGAGCTACTTTCAAGAGTTTAATCCATCTTTCTTCTGATTTCATATCTACGTTTAAAATCTTATTATTTACAGTTATAAAAGTATCTATTACACCCATATTTACAGTTTTAATAGAAGCTATGAGCTTTACATTTTTTGAGTCTATTTTTTTCCCACTTTTTCTATCATCCTTAACAATAAACTTAAAATTATAATCATTATTCTTGAAATTCAATGGTATGTCCAAATAATAATATCCTTCAGATATATCATTGAATAATTTTATATCATTTATATTATTTCCTAAAATATTTGATATTTTTTCCAAACTTTCTCTATTTAAGTTTCCCTTACTAATTAACTCTTTAAGAGTATCCTTCATAAAATTAATCTTTGAATTTATTTCATTGATAACTTTCCTGCTTAAACCATTATTTAAACTAGCATTTAATTTATCGCTTAAATTATTTTCTATTGATTTATTTAAATTATTTTTTTCATCTGCAATTAATTTATTATCTATTTCTTTGCTAGAAAATTCATTATCTAAGATTTTATTAGATGCCTTGTCTGGAATTTGTTGTTTTATTGCATCTTTTTGTTCCTCTGACACATCAAGCTGATTTATTTTATTATCTATGCCCTCTAAAGATTTATATATAGCTGCATCCTGTTTAAAAATTTTATTAAAACTTTTTATATTTTCTCCACTAATTTCTATTCCATTTTCAATAAAAGTAGTAAGTTCATCTAAGCTAAGACCTTTTAACTCTTTAAAAAAACTTTCCAGTAATTTTTTTACTTCTCTACCTCTATCACTATTCACATCTATATTATTTCTTGCCATGTACTGGCTTATAAATTCATTTTCTTTATCAGGACTTTCAATTATATCATCTTTAAATTTTATAAGTGATTTTACATTTGAAATATTTTCCTTAGTAAGTGGTATATTATGATCCAATAAAGATTTTAGTATATTGTAGTTTTCCTTACTATATGTATTTGCTATATAGTCTTTTAATATGTTCTGCTGTGGGTCAATTAAAGGCCTATTATTTTCTAAGTTATTGGGAAGTATTTTAAGCTTTATTTTACCATCTTCATAACCCTCTACTATAAATTTGTTAAAGATATTAGAATCATAATTTATATCTTTAGTGAGTCTTGCACTAAATTTCCAGCCATTATTTAATTTTAATGTAACCTCACCTTCATCAGTATTTTCATCCAATATTTTAGCAGAAAAAACTTCACCGATTTCGAAGCTGAGTTTACGAACAGCTTTTCCAGCATTATACTGAACAAGATTATTAATATTTGATATTCCAGCCATTACAGTACCCCCTTTCTTAATCTATAATTAGGTTTGTTAAAATAAAGATTCAAAGATAGGCCAGTATACTGACCAGTTATTTACCATTCCTTCAATAAACCTTTTACAATATTTTATCTTATTATATATACTTCATATTATAATAATTTGTAATTTAATAGTTTTATCTTATTATATATTATCGTTAATTTATTGTATTTTTTCACTTATTAGATTATATTTAATTACAATAAAAAATACAGCCTCAGATGATACTTATCTGAAGCTGTATTTTTATTTGATGGCACATATGATAAACATCTTTGAATCAGATTCAAAGTCTTTTTGTCTTTTAATTTCTTCTTTATTTTTATTCCACTACTATCTTGTAAAATTTCTTCTTTCCTCTTTTTAGAAGAATGCTGCCATCCTTAAAATCATCTTCACTAATCACTGCATTTACATCGGTAACTTTAGTATCATTTACTACAATACCACCCTGCTGTATAAGTCTTCTTCCTTCTGATTTTGAAGGTATTATCTTTGTATATGCCAATGCATCCAGAAGTGATCCTCCAAGCATCTCTTTAGCTATGGCTACTGTTGGAACATTACTCATATCATTTCCACCTGAGAAAAGTGCTTCTGCTGCTTTTTCAGCTTTTTTAGCCTCATCTTCTCCATGAACAAGCTTCGTAACTTCAAAGGCAAGTATCTTTTTTGCCTCATTTATTGCTGCGTCTTTTAAAGCTGCAAGTCTTTTTACCTCATCCATAGGAACAAAGGTTAAAAGAGAAAGACATTTTTCTACGTCAGAATCAGCTACATTTCTCCAATATTGATAGAAATCATAAGGTGTAGTCTTTTCAGGATCAAGCCATACAGCACCACTTTCAGTTTTTCCCATTTTCTTACCCTCACTATTAGTAAGCAGTGTAGCTGTCATGGCATAGGCTGGTTTCCCTTCTTTTCTTCTGATAAGCTCTACGCCTGAAATCATATTGGACCACTGATCATCTCCACCAAGTTCCATTACACAGTTGTATTTTTTATTCAGCTGTAAAAAGTCATAACCCTGCATAAGCATATAGTTAAATTCTAAAAATGTAAGACCTTTTTCTAATCTCTGCTTATAGCATTCTGCTGTAAGCATTCTGTTTACGGAAAAATGTACTCCCACTTCTCTTAAAAAGCTTATATAATTTAAGTCCATAAGCCAGTCTGCATTATTTGCTAAAATTGCTTTATCATCACTAAAATCAATAAACCTGCTTACCTGGGCTTTTATACATTCTACATTATGATCAATATCTTCCCTTGTAAGCATTTTTCTCATATCTGTCTTACCTGATGGATCGCCAATCATGGCTGTTCCTCCACCCATAAGCACTATTGGTCTGTGTCCTGCCTTTTGCATATGAGACATAAGCATAAGAGCTAAAAAATGACCAATATGTAAGCTGTCAGCTGTTGGATCAATACCTATGTAAAAAGTTATTTTTTCCTTTTCAAGAAGTTCTTTTATCTCTTCTTCATGTGTAAACTGTTTTATAAATCCACGTTCTATTAAAGTATCTACTACACTTGACAATTAAATCACTCCATAAAGCTAAAATTTTCACCTATTTTACTAGTATATATGTAAATTTGATAATTATCAATAATATACTGTATATAAACTTATTTTTGTGATAGAATTTAGGCATATTGAAAAAAATACTTAGTCAGTATGCTAGCATCTTTCACTTACTATTTTTTTCATATGCCTTATTATAATAATTTACTTGAAAGGAAGATTTTATTCATGCAGGGTTGGAGTTTTAAATCTCTTGTACTAAGCAGCGAAATAAATTTAAACACCATAGCAGGCCATTTTGGAATAAATAAGAAATTCAAATGGGGAGATCCTTTAGTTCTCACAGATAACAGGCTAAATGGAATTCTTAAAGTTCCAGAAAACAAAACTGTATATATTTATCATTATGGCTCCTTGGTATTTATCAACATGGAATATCATGAAATTCAAGATGTTATAAAATATTTGAAGGAAGTGGATGAGACTCTAAGAAATAATAATCCCAGTGAGTATATAGATGAATACAATCTAGAAGTATCTTCCGATTATGAATATGCACTATATAATGATCTTATGACCTCAAATGAATTCAGGCCCTACTATCTTGATATAATATCTCTGGTACTTTCGAAATCCACATCCCTACATAAAATTGAAATGAATATAGATAAGCTTTTAGATAATATAGAAGATGTCATAGATTATCTGGATAAGGGTAAATTCAATATGTCAGATACTGAAATTTCTAAGACCTCAGCTAAAATTTTAAGATTTAAATATGATACTCTATCCTATCTTATGCTACTTGATAAGCCCAAATCTGCCTGGGATAATGAGGATATAGAAAATTTCTTTTCTGAAATATCTGAGCTCTTTGAAATACAGGATAGATATAAAAAGATATCTCATAAAACTGAAGTATTAAAAGATATAACCTCTGTATTTTCTTCTCTTTCTCATGAAAAAAGAGGTACTAAACTAGAAATAATGGTTATTATACTGATACTCTTGGAGTTGATTATTGGTATAGCTGAATTAATTTTTAAGCTATTCTAATATCCTTTGTTAAGTTTTATTTTTCCCAGTACTATTGTAATCCTACGATAATGACATAAATATTAAAAATTATATCTACACAAAATAACTCTGTACATGGCAATTAGAATTAGGCAGTAACAACTTTATTTCTTCCTGAATCTTTAGCTTCATAAAGCATTGCATCTGCTACACTTAATACTTTTTGCACTGTATATCCATTTTGTGGATAATAACTTATACCAAAGCTGGCCGATATAGATTTCTTATTTCCGTCATACTCCACAATATTTTCACAAATTCTTTTTCTTATTTCCTCTATTCTATTAAAAACCTCTCCATGATTATCAGCTTTGCTTATATATATAACTATCTCTTCTCCACCATATCGCGCCAAACAATCCCCGTCTTCCATACACTCTTTTAATATATCAACTACAGCTATAAGTACTTTATCCCCAAATTGATGTCCATAAGAATCGTTAAATCTCTTAAAATTATCTATATCCATCATTACAATTGCAAATTCCTTTTTCCGCTTTTCCAATAGTTTTTTTTCTAAAAACTCAAAAAAATACCTTCTATTATATATTCCCATAAGCGGATCTCTAATGGAACTCTCTTTAACCTGATTATATAGGAAATTATTTTCAAGAGCTATGGCTATTTGATTTGCAATGGCAGATATAAATGTTATGTGATCATGACTAAAAAAATTAAAAAGCGTATGTTCTACTATTATATATCCCCTAAACTCATCTCTAAGATATACCGGTACACCTATTACCGAGTGGATATCTGCTTTACAATTACATCCCAGAAATATAGAATCCTTGCAATTAAGCACAAAGGGCTGCCCATTATTAAGACTTTTAAAGAATTCATCATTTTCAAAGTCAAGCTTACATGTCTTAACATTTGTAGCTTTCACTATTAAATGATTTGTAGCTTTATCTATAAGACAAATAGATGAATATATAACTCCCAATATACCAATAATCATATCATTAATCATAGTAATAAGATTGTCCGCACTTACATTAGAATTAATATATTTACTTACCTCTACAATGTTAGTAAGTGAGTCTAGTTTCTTCTCTAGTTGTGTATTTTTTTCATTCATCATTTGAATAGTACTTTCTGCAAAGTTCTGATAAGTTTCAAATTCCTCTTTAAGCTTTAAAAATTGTGATTGAATATCATCTTTTTCATTCATAAATTTACACTTTCCCTTTTATATCATATCTGTTGTCCTATAGTAATTATATTTCAAAATCTAAAAAAAATAAATGATATATTTATTTTTTGTTGCTTAAGGCATATGAAAATAAATAGTAAGTCAAAGATGCGACGGATATTTTGAATCATACAAGGAAACAGGTTCCGAAGATAGTGAGCTATCTGAGGGTTCTGTTGACGCAGTAGGATTGAAGCAAGTTCTTAATTCAGGTGGGGATTCTTTTACCCCATCTGAATTTTAGAACTGCAAATGCATGGCTTACTTGGCGTTGTACTCCCTCTTGAAAAAGTGGGGGACTTACGCCAAGTTAGTCAGGTGAAAAATAGGCTAGCATACTGACTAGTTATTTATTTGAATGTGCCTAAATTAAATAAGTTAATAATGTTGAATTTTCCAATCTATATGATATAATAATCCATAGAGTAAACTACTCATAATTCAGTAGGTTAATTATCAAGGTGATTTCAACTCCTCTTTTATCATAGGAGAAGGTTAATTATCAAGATACATTATTCCTATGATATTTTCAAGGAGGTTTTTTTATAATGGCTGATAAGACTATCGTATGTAAAGACTGTGGAAAGGAATTTGTATTCACTGAAGGTGAACAAGCATTCTACAAAGAAAAAGGATTTGAAAATGACCCAGTTAGATGCCCTGAATGTAGAAGAGCAAGAAAAGCTAACAGAAATAATTTCCACAGAGAGTAATAATAATAAAAGAGAGGATTTACCTCTCTTTTATTTTATGATTCTTTTAATATTATTTTTTATTAACAATTCACTTATAGGTACTGCTATGAGTATTCCAACTACAACCTGTGCTATATTTCCAGGTACATGAGTCGATTCAATAATGAGTGCTTGATTTAATGGCACATTAGTATAAAAATGTTCTATAAATACTCCTGCAAGGTAGTAAGCCCCTATCATCCAAATTCCTGCAATAATAAAACCGAATATATTGTTAATTACATTTTCACCTTTATAACTGCTCCTATAGGCTATAACTGCTGCAATATAACCCATTACTCCTTTTATAACAAAAGTATATGGTGCCCATATAGAATAGGGTGATAGTAAATCAAATAAACTCATTCCTATAGCTGCAGCTAAAGCTGCCTTTTTCTTTCCAAGCAGTACTGCTGCTAGAAATACCATACTATCTCCTAAGTGCACTACCCCTTTGTATCCAAGGCCTACTGGCACATTAATCATTGCTGTGGCAACATACACTATTGCCGCCATTAGAGCTATTTGTACCATATCAATAGTACTTATCCTTCTTCTAGCTTGTTTTAATTCCATTTTTACCCCTCCAAATATCTGTTTAGATTATACATAATAAGTCAATAAGTTCTTAACATATTTAGTATTCTAAAATATGTTTCAATATTTATTAATTTCTTTAATTATAAATAAAATATGCTGTATTGCAAATGTATCCATACAATCATCAAACTTAATATATAGATGCTACGAATATTAATCATTATTTTGGATAAAATATAATTAATATTGGATTAATTAAAAAATAAGGCATCTGAAAATAAATAAGAAGTCAAAGATGCGACGAATATTTTGAATCCAACAAGGAAACAGGTTCTGATGATAGTTAGGCTATCAGAAGGTTCTGTTGACGCAGTGAGATTCAAAATAGGCTAGCATACTGACTTAGTTATTTTTTGAAGATGCCTAAATGAAATTTATAACTTACATGGAGGTGGAGGATACAAATGAAATTTTTACGTTGGATAGGCAGTCTTTTTTTATTGCTTTCTATCGCAGCAATAATATTTAAGGCTGGAAGTAATTTAATAAACATAGTATTAATTCTCTCTGCATTTTTGCTGATTTTAGATATGTTTATTCAGAGAAGAAAATCTATATAAGAATGTTATTAAACTAATTCTTATATGAACTTAAATTGGTCAAGTAGTTCATTGAACTATTTATATATGTATATTTTTCATAAACAGAGTAGAACCCTACTTTAAGATAATGGTTGTAGAGTTCTATTAATATCACCTATAGTTCTAACTAAATATGTACTATACTCTTTTAATTCATTTCTATCATTTGGATTTATGTAGTAATTGAGCTTTTCTAAATCATCCAGTATTATACCTAAGCAGTTTCCACTGTGAGCTCCTAATATTCCAATGCCACCAATATACTTCATTATGTGTAAAATTTCATCTAAAAAATCATATTTAAGTCTATGTTGATTTCTAATTATGCTTTCTGTAGAACAAAAAGCTAATTTTTCTAAATTTCTTTCTCTAACTCCTTCAATTAAAATCGGAATTAAATCTGAGATATCACCATGAGGTGGTAGAGCTTTTTTATTAAATTCAATTGTATTAATTTTACTTCTGCCCTCAAAAATCAATACATAAAACTCCATATAATTTCCTATGATTTTCTTAAAAGTTCCTCTTTTATAATCAAATAAAGTCATTTTTTTGAATATAATGCTGTCTGTAGGTTCTATTTTCAGGCATTCTCTTATAAGCTCTTCCTGATTAAATTTTCTATTAAAGAGTTTAAGCAATGCATTATAAAGGGCACATAAATCTGCCGTACTGCTGGCAAAACCCTTTCCTATAGGAATATGCGAATTTATATTTATCTTTAGTGTTTTACTAAATTCTTCATATCCCCATGCTTTCAATATATTAATCATAAATTTATTTGTCTTATAATTACCCTGCCGCCTGTATAGGCAGCTATCTTCAGAAATCCTTACTTTAGTGTAAAGATTAATAGGACAAGATGCTAACACATCTAAACCTCTCATATTACCTTGTACTATTTCTCCTACACTTCCTGGGTAGTATGCAGTAGCTTCCATTGGTTTCTCCTATATAAATAAAACTCCAGCTTATGTATTATTGAAACGAATTTACTTTTTCCGTATACTGAAAAATAAATTTAGTTTTTTACTAGATAAGCTATTATGTTTACATTATTAAAATTTTTTATTATTTCGCCAATCTTCTTTGAATTTACAGCAGCAATAACACAGGTAGAAGGTCCTCCTGACTTATGTATATCAACTAAAAGCCCTGTGTTAAATTTCACTTTAAATCCGTTATTCTTTGCCAGCATTTCTGCCTCATAGGCAATACCCTTGGAACCTACAGGTACTATTTCGTAGACATATTCTGATTGCTGAAGCTTATAGAGGGTAACATAATCTACAATTTCAGCATCTTTAACAAGATCAATTTCATCTCCTACCTTAGGAATACCTATACTCACTATAATAGCTTCTTCTTTAACAGAATTAACTTTAAGCTTATCTTTGCTGACCATACCTATAGCTGTTATTCCAATTCCCGTAGAAATAGTTTTAAAGTTCTCCTCAGTACTTCCTGTAAGGGCTATATCATCTATTCCAGCCAGCCTTAATTCTTCCTTTATTCCCTTTATAACCTCTATACCGGTATCCTTCATTTCATTACAAACTGCATTGGTAATAGTAATAATTTCAGCACCAGAACATATAACCTCCATAATGGCTACTCTTACAGTAAACCTAGCTACATAAATAGTAGGAACCTTGAGAGTATCTCCCTCCTTCACTCCTATGCCACCGCAGCTATCACAAGCTATGACCATAATACGCTCTTCATCTATAGAAATTAAACTTAAATCTCTAATCTTTCTTACTTCCATGCTTTTATATTCTCCGGTAAAAATTTATATATTAAATAGGCTATTAATATATTTAAAAATGCTGCCAGACAAAGAATAGGAATCATTGATATCATTCCCCATCCCATAATTGGTACTATCATAAGTACAGATATAGGTCCATTTATTATTATTCCTATAATGACTGCTGCAATTATTCCCAAATACTTATTCACTTTAGAAAGTTTATTATATATTATTCCGAAAAAAAACATAGTAAGAGCCATATCTACCATAATTAACATATGTACAGGCAATGTATATGGAAAACCACTAGTTGCAGCAGTTAAAAAATGTCCTAGGGCTCCTATAACAGCACCATAAACTGGGCCTAAGATTAAACAGCCTAAGAAGCCTGCCATGGAGTCAAAAGCTATGGTCCCCATTATTTTTATGTTGGCACCTAAAAAGCTTACAGCAATGAACAATGCCATTATAACTAGTTTTCTTGTTTTCATGTCTAATACCTTCTTTCACTTATATTTAGTATACAATGTACTAAATCTATTGTCATGACTATTTTTACATGAATTACATACAATCAATGTAAATATAATTTTAAAATTGCTTAATAACATATTGCTATCTATAATATATTTAGAAATGAGAGCTTCCTTAGTTGAAATTCACTTATTAAATTGCTACCTTACCCTCTTGGATAATACATTATTATTAAAACACCTATAAGTGCAATAAATCCTCCAATTAAATCAAATCTATCTGGAATAACCTTGTCTATCTTCCATCCCCATAAAATTGAAAGAACAATAAATATTCCTCCATAGGCTGCATATACCCGTCCAAAACTGGAACTGGTTGGTTGTAATGTTGGTACTACTCCATAAATAATTAAACTTAAAGCTCCTGCTAAGCCGTACCATATGCTTTTACCATCCCTAAGCCACATCCATATAAGATATCCTCCGCCTATTTCAAATACTCCAGCTAATACAAAATAAAATATTGATTTAAGTATTCCCATAAGTAGAACCTCCTTTCTTATAATTAGAAGATTATGAATTAACTGAAACTAAAATTATGCTACTTCAACTCTATAAATATTGAAATTTATTTCCAAAGTCTATAATCCTCGTGCATAAATAATACCTTTCTTGATTGCTTCTGCTAATCCCTTCGGATTTTCCCAAGCCATAGAATGTCCTGCTGATTTTACAATTTCAATATTTATCATGTGTCTCTCCAACTCAATTTTATCATCATCTGGTAAAGATTTTTCACCAAAAATAAATGTCCTTTTACATTGCAATGAATATAATATTTCACGCCATGATGGCTCTGAGCCAGTAACTGCTGACTTTGAAATTCTATTAATTGCTGTAGAAGAACAAACTGATAATGTGGCTGTCCACATAGAATTTACACTAGAATTTTCATTAACAATTTCATCAAATATTCCATTTACAAAATCTTCTTCTTGATAGGTTCCAAATTCATAACTTGATGAACCTTGACTACTTTTATCTAAATTAGCTTCACTAAGAATAATTGTTTCTATATTCTCTCTACATTTATTAGCAAGTTCAAGTGCAACAGCTCCACCTAAACTATGTGCAAAAATAATAAATTTATCAAGCTTTAGGTCTTGTACAAAATTATACAAATAGTTTGCATGTTCTTTTACAGTATATAAATAATTGTCTGGTTTATCACTAAATCCACTACCAAGCAAGTCTATTAATATTCGTCTGTGATTTATTAAATCAGTTTGTGCTGCTACTTCAGGATAATCAAATGAACCAGCACAGCCTAAGCCATGAATAAATAGTATTGGCATATCTTTACCAGGTAAATCATGATACCTCATCTTATTGTTTAGGTTATCTACTATGTATTCTTTCATAAAAAACCTCCGTGTTGTATATAAATGTTTTAAATCTTTTCAACTAAATTGGAATTTGTGTTACCTTAATACTTCTATTTCAAATCCATATTCACGCAATATAAGGTCATCATCGATTCTTTCTTCATAGATTCCATCTACCTGCTTAAATCCGTTTTTTAAATATACATTTATAGCTGGTTTATTTATATCCACAACAAAAAGCCTTAAATATTTAGCATTCTTCTGCTTAGTGAGTGTAATAGCATGCTTAAGCATTATACTGCCAATTCCTCGTCTTGAATAATCAACATTAACTCCAAAGCGGTCAAGATATAATGCCTTGTCATGGGCATTTTCCCATTTCACATAACTTTCTCCAGCATTTGATTCACATAATGCAAACGCTGCAACTATATCATCATGCTCCTCGACCAATAAATAAAGGCGATTATTTTCAATATCATCGCTAAAAAACTCGCACGGGTAGATTTCGTCCCAAATCGGCATGTTGTTTCTTATCATATTATCAATTATGTTTCCATACACAGCTTTGAGTTTCGATAAGTCGTTAATATTAGCCAATCTCAAATCCATATCAATTCACCTCCAAATTACTATTTGTCTGTAGATTATACAAATAATATTTACTTCGCAGTTTCTCACATTAACGATAATTTACTCACTACAAAATTAACTACCTCATCTTCACTGCTAAAACTATTTTCAGTATTAATTGTGTGTCTTTCAATAACCAGTGCTTTTATCCCCATATCTATAGCAGCTCTCAGCTTTTCCTCTGTACCACCCTGAACGCCACTATCCTTAAGAATCATTGCTGCTACATCATATTCATTTATAAAGCCACAGTTAAGTTCATAGCCTATAGGCCCCTTAATTGCTATTATGTCATCTGTCTTTACACCTAACTTAAAACATTTATCCATAACCTTAACGGAAGGAAGTACTCTATGTATTATTCTGTTGTTTAATTTCATAGTCATAAACTTATCAATATTATTGCTGCCTGTAGTATTTAAAATTGTTCCATTAATATGTAGAAGTTCTTCTTTAAGCTCGTTATAATCTTTAACTTGAATTATATTATTATTTCCTTTAAATTTATCTAAAACAGATTTTCTCTCATACCTAACATAAGTTATTCCAAGTATTTTACATGCCTCAATAGCATTTTGTGTAATAACTAAAGCATAGGGATGGGATGCATCTACTAAAATTTCTATATGGTTTTCCTTTAGCTGATCTATAAGTTCATCCAAAACAAGGGGTTTTGTATTTAGCTTTTTAAATTTAAAATTTTCAAGCAATTGTCCACCATACTCAGTAGCTGTTGTAATAAATATATTATCAGTATACAGGTTAAGCTTTGAAAGTATATTTTTACCATCTGAAGTACCAAGTATAAGGCCTATCATAGCTTATACCCTCTAGGAGTTATGAATATTCCATTTCTTACAAAGCTTTGGCTGTTTCCAATAATAACAACAGAAAGCATATCTGCATCACTATCATCAAAAGAATCCAAAGTAAATAATTGCTGTTTTTGTCCTTCCCTTAGAGCATTTTTAACTATTGCCACAGGAGTATGGCCCTTCCTGTATCTCTTTATTATTTCTATACTTTCCTTAAGGTAATGTTGTCTTCCTTTGCTTTTAGGATTGTAAAGTGTAATTACAAAATCTCCTTGTGCTGCCATTTCAACTCTTTTTTTTATGAGTTCATAGGGAGTCATAAGATCACTGAGACTTATATTACAGCTGTCATGCATAATAGGTGCTCCTAAAACAGAAGCTGCTGCACTGGAAGCTGTAACCCCTGGTATTACTTCTACCTGTTCATCTTTTCTCATTTCTAAAACAAGCCCTGCCATTCCATAGATTCCTGCATCTCCAGTACTAATGATGGATACTGCCTTATCCTTCGAAAGTCTCAACGCTTCTCTGCACCTTTCCTCTTCCTTCATCATTCCTGTAGAAAATATTTCTTTGTCTTTTATTAAAGGTTTTATAAGATCAATATATTTAGTGTATCCCACTATAATTTCGCTCTCTTCTATTACCTCTCTAGCCCTTATTGTCATATGCTGAAGACCTCCAGGTCCTATACCTACAACGTACAATTTTCCCATTTATACTCACCTTTCCAACAAGATTTTTTACTTTATCCCAAAATTTCTAAAAATATAACTTATCCATAGCAAAAATATATACAACAGTAATACATTTCTAAATATCTATTAATTAGTAAATACTTATCCAGCAGTATTTTCATCCCTTGCTGTGCTGCAGCCAGCATGGATGGTAATATGTAAATGTAATTTATAAAATTCTTCCCACGCATAGAGTCATTCCTGAAAGACTCAGCTTTTCTGTTAAAAGTGTGCCACCGCATAGTTCTACACAAGGTTCACAAACTGCTCTTATACCTATACTCTTCTCCACAAAATCACTGCCTTTATATTTGTGCTGAACTTTCATTATAGCCTCTCTAGTAAAAACTTTCATTTCTCCCTTTAAAGCCTTATTTAATTCCAAAATAGCCTTTTCATCCTTTTTTATCTCTACAGTGGTTACATATTTTACTGCTCTTTTATCTATATTAAGTTCTTCTAATTTTTCACAAACCTGCTCTATCATCTTTTCTGCTGGGTAATTCTTTTTACAACCTATTCCAAGCACAACATCTCTTCTTATAAGTTTTAGTTTTTTTAAATTATCGTACTCAGCTTTGCTAAAGTCTTGTATCTTAGACTTATCAGTTACATATACAATTCCATTAATCTGTTCTTTTTCTTTTTTTAGGCTTACCTCTTTTGTATGTAATCTACAATCACTATCATCATCTGAATTCATTAACCTGTAACTTTCAAGTTTGTCTTTTAAATTAATATATCCCTTAGGCAAATTAATTTCATTTTTATCATCTACAAAGGCCACTTTTCTCCCATCCACCAATAGAGCAGATATTTCCTTTGCATCCTTTAGATTATCTATTATTAAATTATTCTCCACTGCAATAATATCTGGTGCCTTTATCTTTAAAATATCTGTAGCTGTAGTTATAACTGGTAATGCTCCTACTATCTCCGCAAGCTTCATAGAGAGAGCATTGGCTCCACCTAAGTGACCACTTAGAAGACTTATAACATATTTGCCAAGTATATCTATAACTATAACTGCAGGATCTACATCTTTTGCTTTTATATAAGGAGCTATAGACCTTACTGCAATACCTGTAGAGGATAGAAAGACTACCGCTTCGTACTTTTCCATAAGTTCTCTAGTTATGTCCTTAATATTAAAATTTTGTACTTTAGTCTTAGAATATAGATCTACAGTAATGACTTTTGCAATATTAGCAGCTATAATATCTCCTTTTTTATTCAGACTTATTACTGCTATCCTCATTTATACCCTCTCTAAACATATGAGTAAAGCTTTTATCATAAAGCTTACTCTTTTCATATTCACAATCTATGAAATCTCCAACCAGTATCTGTGCACATTTAGTTATATTTGCTTCTTTTACCTTCTCAGAAATATCATCTAAAGTGCCAATAATAGTCCTCTCATCTTCCCAGGTAGCTCTTTCCACTATTGCTACTGGTACATTTCTGCCATAACCCTTTTTCAATTTTTCCACTACTTTATCAATCATACTAACCGATAGAAAAATTGCCATAGAGGCTCCTATAGCTGCTAATTTTTCAAGATCTTCACCCTTTGGTACTGGCGTTCTGCCTTCTATTCTTGTGAGAATTACAGTTTGGCTCACCTTTGGAAGAGTAAATTCTCTCTTTATTGCCGCTGCCGCTGCTGTAAAAGAGCTCACTCCCGGAATAACTTCATAGCTTATATTAAAGCTATCCAGTATATCCATTTGCTCCTTTATAGCACCATATATAGCCGGATCTCCTGTATGTAATCTAACTATAATCTTACCTTCTGAACTACCTTTCTTAATAACTGCAATTACCTCATCTAAATTCATTGAGGCAGAATTGTAAATCTCCACATCTTTTTTACAGAAACTCATATGTTCCTTACTAACTAAGGAACCTGCATAAATCACTATGTCAGCCTTAGCTATAGTGTCTCTTCCCTTTACTGTTATAAGATCTACATCTCCAGGGCCTGCTCCTATAAAATAAACCATGCACTCACTCCCTTTTCTATTTCCTATTTGCTATAATAAGTGACATATATTCTCTGTTTTTTAATATGTCATCTCTATTTCTTAAAACTTCCTGCCCTTCTCTGCCAGCCTTTTTTATGTATACATATGTAAACCCTTTTTCTTCTAAAATATTGAGTATTTTTTCCTCCATTTTATAGATCTTCATAATAACTACATATTTTTCATCTTTTATAGTATTTACCTTTTCGCCTGGCACTATCAGAAGTGGTTCATTGCCAATTACTAAAGGCTCCTTTGCAAGACTGGCACAGGCGCAGAAGGAAGTTATTCCAGGCACCGTTTCAGTTTCATAACCTTTTTCTTCTATGTATTTTAAAAGATATATGTAAGTACTGTATACAAAGGGATCTCCTATAGTTAGAAAAGCTACATCCTTACCCTCTGTAAGCTTTTCTTCTATAGCTTTAAAGGCTTCGTATATTTTTTCTTCTTGCTTCTGTCCCCCCATCGGAAAATGCTTTACTATTATTTCTGTATCCTTACTTATGTAATCCTCTGCTATTTCCAGGGCTATACTTCGTCCTCCTGACATACCACTTGGAACTACTACTACTTCGCAATTTTTTATTGTTTTAACTGCTTTAAGGGTAAGCAGTTCCTTATCTCCAGGTCCAACCCCTACGCCATATAATTTAGCCATTTTTCCCTCCTGTTTTTCTACTAAATTTTATCTATTAAAAACATCACGATTTAAAATTATTTTTATCTCATGACTAGTCACTGTAACATTTAACTATATACAAAACCACGTTTTTGATATAATTTTTTATTATTATATTTTTATTTAAACGCCACATATTGTCCTTTGAATTCTGCTAATAAAGTTTCTTTGTTATAACAAGATACTTTAAGATTTAATCTGCCTTTTTTGTGTTTAGTATACATTTCAAAAAATTTTCTTTTACTTTCCTCATCTGATAAATTGCATTCTGCAATAAAATCTTCCTTGATAGGTAATAAATAATTTATATTGCTTTTTTGAATTACAATATGAGCATGCGGGTCTATTTCTTTAATATTTATGAACACCATTGCCCATCCACAAACAACCATCAGACAATCTATACTTCCACCAAATGCTGTTCCTTTATGGTTTATATTTGGTTCTAGCTTTGCAGATATTCTTATTCTCTCTGGCGTAAACTCTACAACACTAAATCCCATTGCTTTTGTAATCGGTATTTTCTTATGCAGAAATTCTTCAAATTCATTTTTATTCATAATATCTCTCCATGCTTCTTTACTGCTGTTACTATAAAAATAGAGTTGTTTGCCACCAGCATGGAGCTTTTTCCCTTACCTTTACTCACTGCCACCTGAATTAAATCCGTATCATATTCCAGATTCCTAAGTGTGTGCATTGCTCTATATACATTATCAATGGTAATAAAATTTAGCACCATATTCTTTCCCCGTTTTAACTTTCCTCCATAGCTAGTTATTATATCCTCTATATTTCCACCACTGCCGCCGATAAATATAGCATCAAATTCTCCTTGTATACTATTTACTGCCTGAAGAGCTTCTTCTTCTATAATACTAATATTATGAACACTAAATTTCTCTTTATTTTTCTCTATTAGATCTATTGCTTCTTTGTCTCTTTCAATAGCTGTAATCTGTCCCTCATAACAGATTTTGCTCATCTGCACAGATACAGAACCAGTTCCAGCCCCTACATCCAGCACCTTAAAGTCTTTTTCTAAATTAAGCTTAGAAATACTGAGTATTCGTATTTCTTCCTTTGTCATAGGGGTTTTACCTCTTATAAATTCTTCATCCTTTATGTATTTCATTTTCTATCACCACCACCGCCAAATCATCAAATTCTCTATGTATAAATTCCTCCGGCCTTCCAATTAAAATTCTTTCATCATCATAAGACAAGTTTTCTCCTATATATACCTTAACTAAAAGCTTCTCATTAAATAATCTTTTACAAATTTCCTTTGGAGAATTAATTTTATCTGTAAGCCATATGGAAACTTTATTCTCTTTAATCATCTGTATTAAGTTTTCTTTTCTTCCATGGAGACTTCCAAGATAGGCTTCCTGCCAGGATTTATTGAGTTTTGCCATGAGATATTGAAAAGAGCTTATACCTGGTATTGTGATTAATTCACCTTTGTAATTCCTATTTATATAATCTGAAATTCCATAGAAACAAGGATCTCCAGATGCCACAATGGAAATACTCTTATCCTTATTATTATTTATTATATCCAGTATTTCCTTTAAAGTCTTTACTAATATTCTATTTTTATCTTTAATAAAAGCTATACTCTTTATTGCTCTTTTAAAACCTATAATAATATCTGACTTTTCTAAAATTTCTATAGTCTTAACCAGCATATATTCTCTGCTGCCAGGTCCAATTCCCACTATGTAAACCATATTTTATCCTCACAATTCTAAAAAATCTTTTACAAAGTATTAAGTTTTCTATTCAAATAATTCATTTATAATTGGTATAATATTAATTAACGGCTCTTCATAAGGATGAATTTCTTTGATAATCCTAATGGCATTCTTAACATATTCTCTTTTACATCTTATCTCAATCTTACATTCTTCACCTTCACACACTTTACCCACTTCACCATTAAATGGCTTTGAGCCTTCTAAAGGTCTCCAGTATCCTCTGACATTTGTTATAGAGATAACATTATCATAATCTCCAATCTTACAAGCGTTAACTTTATTAAGTTCATCTCTTAATTTTATTATATATTCTTCTGGAACATATATTTCAATTTTTACTTCTTTGAATTCCATGAATTAATTCTCCTTACATATATTAATTCTTGTGGTATCATAATATCTTACAATTATTTATTGACATTATCTCTACTATCAAAAAGTACTCCTCTTCCCATAGAGAACATAATGACTTCTGCCTCTATTTGATTATAGGAAAACTGCTCTATTCTCTGCTTTATCTTGTTTCCTATTCTATAATAAATCTCTTCATAATTATTACCTAAAAAATCAACTGCCCCTTCAGTAGTTTTCTGATCATAAACCTTTTGTACAATTTCTGTACGCTCTCCCATAAGTGCCAGTTCAAGAGCTATTACCTCAAGTCTTACACCACATACTCTGCTGTGAGTGTTAAAACAACCAGCTGCTACTTTACATAGCTTTCCTATGTGACCTATAACCGTAATTTTTTTTATCTTTTTTTCTGCACAACTATTTAATGCAAAACCTACATAGTTAGACATGGATACTATTTTTTTAGGGTCAATATCCAGCTCTTTGGCTTTATCCTCTCCCATATTTCCAAAAACTAAAACTAGTTCTTTATAACCCAACGCAGCTTTTTGATTTATCTCCAGCTTTATGGATTCCTTTAGTGCTTCTTCAGACATAGGCACTACTATTCCCGTTGTACCCAGTATAGAAATGCCGCCTTCTATATTAAGTCTTGGATTAAAGGTATTTTTAGCTATTTCTTCTCCCTTTGGTACAAATATAGTTATTTCTATTCCTTTATCCTTAGGTAAAACCTCTCTTACCTCTTTTTCTATCATATTTCTTGGCACTGGATTTATGGCTGGCTCACCTTTTTTAACATATAAACCTTCACCTTTAACAATACCTACACCTTTCCCACCCTTTAAAGTATAGCCACTGCCCTTTTTCTCTGCTCTTGCCCATATTTCAAGTCCATGAGTTATATCTGGATCATCCCCACCATCTTTTACAATACAGCATTCCACATAATTTTCACCTTTATCTATTTTCTTAATTTCCAATAAAAGTTCTATTCCCTTAGGTGTATCTATTCTGATTTCCTTCACTTCATTGCCATAATAAAGCATAACAGCCGCTGCTTTAGCTGCTGCTGCTGCGCAGGAACCTGTAGTATATCCACATCTAAGCTTTTTTCCATCACAATTTATATACAAATCAAGCATATTTTATCTTTAGCCAGAGTGCGTTACAAGTACACAAACAAACTAAATACTTACCTCCTTTCTTACACTATTTTATGCATAGCACGTTGATAATTCGTTATAATAGAATTTTACAACTTCAACATTTTTTCAATATTTTTTCTTACGTCACTTGTCAGATTTCCTTTTAATGCTCTTTCTAATAAATCAAACCTCTTTATTTCATTTGATAGTAGATAGTTTTCTATTATTCCAGCTTTTATTTCTTTATTTGGCATCAATTGATATATAACATACCAATCTTCTAAAGAAGTTAAAGGTATGTCTATATTATTAATTTTAATAGTTTGTAAAATTGATTTATTATCAAAAAAGTATCTGTACATTCCTTCCTTATGGTTAATGCTCAATCCAGCCATAACATCAACCTCAAAACCATTTACAACATATTCATAAAAATATTTTGTAGAATATGTATTTGACTTTTCCCAGACTTTCTTTTCTCCAATACTTTTTAGAATTCTATCTGCTTTTTCAATATCATTTAAATCCACTAAAATGTCAATATCATTAGGTTTATCTATAAGTCTATAGTGATTTAATAATATAGATCCACCAACTCCCCACAAAACGCTTCCTTTATTAAGCTTTTCACCTATATAACTTAAAGTATCAAGCATTTTCAGTCTCACCTCTACTTCTTTATATTCTACTAAGATGATATTAATTTCTCTCTACAAGCATATACATAAGTGCATTTACAATAGCCGCTGCCACTGTACTTCCACCCTTTCTGCCTCTCACAGTTATCAGTGGTAAATCCAATTTTTCTATTTCTTTTTTCGACTCAGCTGCCCCAACAAAACCTATAGGCGCCCCTACTATGAATTTTACATCAGCTTTGCCTTCTTCTATAAGTTCCTTAAGCCTATATAAAGCCGTTGGCGCATTTCCAAACACAAAAAATTTCACACCTTCCTCTACTGCCTTCTCTACAGCTGCCATAGAACGGGTTATCTTTCTCTCCTTAGCCTCTTTAGCTACATCCTCTCTTGACACAAAGCACTCCACTTTGCAATTTAGCTCCTTAAGTGCCTTCTTGTTTATCCCTGCTAAAGCCATATTTGTATCCGTGTAAATAGTAGTACCATTCTTTAATAATTCCAGAGCCCTGTCAATAGAACCCTCTCGTATATAAAGCAAATCCTTGTACTCAAAATCTGCTGTGGTATGTATTACTCTCTTTACTATGTTAAGCTCTCTTTCTGGCAAATTATACTCTCCCATTTCTTCCCCTATTATTTCAAAGCTTCTCTTCTCTATATCCGTAGGCATTTTTATATAATCCATAATTTATTTTTAGTGAGTAAAAATATGTAAATAACAGAACTCACTAAAGTGTCACTTCCTTTCTATTCCGTATCTAACTTAGCTTACAATACTTTAATTAAAGCTTTATTATAAAGCCTGTCTTTATACCCCTGGCAAATCCAGCTTTTTCATAGAACCTCAAAATTTCTTCTTTTTTTGAACCTGTTAACAGCATAACTTTATAACAATTCTTTTCTTTTGCAATTTCTACTGCTTTGTTCAATACTTTGGTTGCATACCCTCTTTTCCTATAAGCTGAATCTGTAATAACATTCTCTATAAGTCCATAAGGTCGTATGTTTCTAGTAAGATTTTCTATAATTGATATATTGCAAGAAGATACTATTTTACCATCCACTTCAACAACAATATAATATAAATTGGAATTATTATATATTGAATTCCATACTCTATGTAAATTTTCGTTATTTAACGCATCTGGGTCTTCAGGCTGTAACTGTCTGTATAAATCAAGTAATTCATTTAGCTCATTATATTTTATAAACCTTACAAATTCAGACATTTAATTGCCTCCATTAAATATTTTTTCAATTCAAAATCGTATTGAACTCATTTTAGCTTTGTTTATAATTTTAAAAATTAAGCGCCATACTCCACGTAAATCCTAAAAACAATGTATCTAAAATATCTACATAAAAAACAGAGAGCCTTAATATATTATAATTTATAATAGGTATTATAGCATATTGTTCCTTTATAAATCCACGCTGCTCCTAATCATATCAACACATTCAATTTTCATTCTCCTTATCAATAATCAGCCAGTATGTATACCACTCATGAACATCTTCATTAGCCTTTTACATTTTCTCTATTTTCTTTGATACTGCTAATTTAACAAAATCAAATATTGATTCTAATTCAATAAAAGTTTCAAAATTATTAATTTCATTATTATTAATATTTAAAAGTTCATTAAATGATAAAGGTTTTAAAGTAAATACTGCTATTCTGTACTTTGTTCTAAATAATCTATAACTCATCACTCCTAAATTTTTTAAGATACTCTGCTGCTGAACGATTCATCTCCAAGGCGAAAGCTGACATATACTTGCGGTTGCAGAATGCCTTAATATCTTCCCTGATATTCTTATCTGCTAAACCTGTCTTTTCATTTCTTTTTAGATGCATTTCCATATGCTCTTCCTTAGTTAGTCTGTGATATTTGTTTTCAAACACTAAATACTGCTTTTCAAAACGGGCAGGTTTTCTTCTATTCTTTTGAGCTTCAACAGGATAACCATAAACCACCATAGCAGCAGGCAAAACATAATCAGGTAAATCTAAAAGTTCCCTGACAGTTTCACAATTTTCAATGATATCTCCAATATAGCATGAACCAATTTCCAATGACTCTGCCGCTACTACTGTATTTTGAGCAGCTATTATTGCATCTGCACAGGCAAGAAGAATATCTCCCTCTCCTGGTTTTCTTGGATTGCAGTTTTCAAAGCAAAAAGAATCATACCATCTCTGATAATCTGCAAGGAATACTATCACCAAAGGTGCCTTTGCAATAAAAGGCTGGTTATCACAGGTTACTGCCAATTTTTCCTTTAATCTTTCATCAGTAATATCAAGTATGCTATAAAGCATCATTGCACCTGCAGTTGGAGCTTCAAATGCAGCCTTTAATATTTTCTTTTTTATCTCATCTGAAATTGGCCTATTTTCAAATACTCTCATTGATTTTCTATTTTTTATTTGTTTTAAGACTTCGTTCATAGTTCTTCTCCCCTTAACTATACACTTTAATCTATATCCTATCTCATACAAATTTCTATGCAATTCTTTCAACTGCTATAAACAGATATCGTCAATAATACTATATCCTATTCTATCTAAAACTTAAAATTATTTCTTCAATTAACTTATTTAATTCTTTATAATAGTTATAAGGAATATCATCTACTAACCCTTAATAGAGTTATCCGATAACAGCGGCACGTTCCTGGATAATTCATCTAAACTTAGTGGGAATACAAACTCCCACTAAGTAAGATTCATTGGTATTTCAATATACTATTTTTTACTTTTAACAAACTAATAAAAAACTAGGATAGGAGTGTGTGTTCATGAGACTTCACAGACTTTTAGGAATTATTATGCTGCTTGATTCACGTGGAATAATGAAAGCAGGAAATTTAGCCAAATTACTTGAAACCTCAGAAAGAACAATATATAGAGACATTGATATATTGTGTGAAGCTGGTATTCCTATTCAGTCAATTTCAGGTCCTAATGGCGGTTTTTCTTTTATGGATGACTATAAAATCAATTCAAATGTGTTGGAGAGTGGAGATGTTTTTAATCTTTTATTTTCAAGTATGGGTATCAGCCCAGAAAAGAATACAGAAACAGCACAACAATTAAAAAATGCCATTATTAAGCTTGAAAACAGTTTATCAGAAGAACACAGGGAAGAAATTATTAAGGCTAAGGAAAGATTCTTTATTGACGCAGAACCTTGGTGGGGCAAAAGGTTGCCGAATAAAAATGTAGATATAATAAAAAAATCAGTACTGAATTTAAAAAAGCTGAAGGTATACTATAAAAAATATGATGGAGAAGTATCAGAAAGGATTATAAGACCTTATGGTGTGGTGGTAAAAAATTCTCAGTGGTATGTAGCGGCTTTTTGTGAAGTAAAAAACGAGATTAGAGTTTTTAAATGCAGCAGGATTACAAATATAGAAGTACTGAATAAAAGCTTCAGCATGCCTAAAAACTTTTGCCTTGAAAAATTTTGGAGCAATAGCAAACAGCACTTTATAAAACAAACCTCCCTTGAAATAGATCACAATACATATGCTGTCAAAATTAAATTCTATGAGGAAAAGAAAAAACTGCTTGAAGGCTTTCATGTAATATCTTCCATGAAAGTAGAAAATATTTGTATTTATGATATTGATATGATAAGCTTCAAAACTGCCTGCAGTGTAATTTTCCCTTTAAGTGACAGGATAGAAGTTTTAGAGCCTACAGAACTTATGGAGTACATAATCAGAAAAACCAATAAAATTTTAAATTTATATAAAGTTAAATAAATTCCTGACATAATGTTGGCAAGGATTACTTGATATAATTAACATATAAAATATTGAAAGGGGATTACAATTATGGAAGGAAAAATAATAAGCATTGAAGGCTTCAAAGCTGTAGGTATTACCTATTTTGGGAACAATACTAATGGAGAAATTCCAAATCTTTGGGAGGTGTTTAACAAACGCTACAAAGACATAAAACAAAAAAGTAAATCTATGCTGTGTTATGGTATATGTGATGATGCACCAGATTCAGAAGGCAGATTCCACTATACCGCTTGCGCAGAGGTAGACAGCTTTCAGGATATACTAGAAGGTATGGAAACAAAGGTTGTGCCAGAAGGTAAATACCTTGTATATACTTATAGCGGAGCTATACAAAACATAGGTAAATTTTATGATAATATATTTGCCAAGTGGCTTCCAACTTCAGGATATGAAATTGATTTCAGACCTCAGCTTGAATTATACGATGAAAGATTTATGAACAACGGAGAATTCGACATATATATACCAATTAAGTAGAACTTTTAGGTATAGTAAAAAGGATATGCATGCAGCATGTCCTTTTTCTGTCTTTGAGTTAGAACATAATATCCTTACACAAATAGGCAGATGCCATTGCTACTTTTAATCATTCTACTTTGTTTAAATATTTTTCATATTCCTTTTGTAATAGTTCTTTACTATTTTCTGTACCATGGGCAGGAATAAATAATGAACAACCTGTATTTAATAATTTTTTCCAGCTTTTTATCATAGTAATTTTATCTTCTGCATAGGGTGGAAAAACTGAATTTCTGAAGACACCAAACATAGTATCACCAACTATAGCTATTTCATTATCTATAATTATACTTAATGAACCTATTGAGTGGCCCGGAGTATGAAGAATATATGCTTCAAATCCCAAATCCACCAAATTAAAATTATCTTCAACTACAATGTCACAAGTTACTGCTTTATATTTATAAAACTTCCTTAAGCTTTCTCCTAATATTCTTGTAATAAAACCAGTTGCTAAATTTGTTCCTTTTATTACTGGATTATTTCCATTTCTAATAAAATCTTCTTCACTCTTATGAACAATTAAATTAGCTTTATAATTTTCTTTTATATTATATGCATTTTCTGCATGATCAAAATGAGTGTGTGTCAATATCAATGAATCTATAGAATTCTCATTTACTCCAAGTTCATCTAGTTTATTTTTCAGCTCCTTCCATTTGTTTTTTCTCCCAGTATCAATTAATATATACTTTTCTCCGTTTGAAACTAAAAATGAATTACTTCTTCCATCTAAAGTTTGATATATCTTTTGTCCATTTTTTGTAGTCCAAGATTTCATATATTAATCCTCCCAATTAAATCATTAAACATCTCTAGATTTCCAAAGAAATGCACATGAGCATAACTCCCTAGTGCGTTACCTTTAACATAACCACAGCTCCACTGCTTTCTGAAGCCATCATAGCTAACCTTTGCAATCTCATATACACTGCTCTCTTCTAAACTAACTTGAGACTTATGAAACTCATGACAATTAAATCTTAAACCTACAGGTAGTATTGAATTCTTATTGATTACCCTAACTTCTGCATACCCAAAATTCTGAAGCTTATTAGTCATGTTAGACTCACCTTTAAAAAATCCTACAGTTTCTCTTCCATCTATTGCTTCTGTAAGATACATCAAACCTCCACACTCTGCATAACATCTTATTCCAGAATTTAATGCATTTCTTATACTATTTAGCATGGTTTTATTTTCACTAAGTCTTTCTATAAATACCTCTGGATAGCCTCCTCCTAGGTAGATGAAATCCACATCTTTTGGTAGTTCTTTGTCTTCTAGTGGACTAAAAAACTGTACCTGCCCTACTTCCTGCAAAAGCTCTATATTTTCCTTATAATAAAAGCTAAAAGCCTTGTCATAGGCCACTGCTGATTTTATTTTCATATTCTTTACATGAAAATTATCACTGTATTTTTCAGCAGGGACAAAGTACTTTAACAGCAAATCAACATCCACATTATTTTCTATAAGCTGTGCACAGATCTCAATTTTTTTCTTTAAATCTTCAATCTCGCTGCTTTGTACAAGTCCTAAATGCCTACTCTTTATGGAAAGTCTCTCATCTTTTGGAACATATCCAAAGACTTTGATGTTACAATATTTCTCTACAGCTGCCCTTAAAAGCTTGTAGTAGCTTTCCTTTATATTATTAAATATTATTCCTGCTATATTTATACTTTCAAAATTCACCAATCCCTGTATTTCTGCACACAAAGTAGAAGCTTTAGCTTTTGGTGATAAGACTAAAATTACAGGTAAATTAAGTACCCTTGATACATGTGCTGTAGAATACTGAGTACTTATTCCCTTTCCATCATAAAGGCCCATAACCCCTTCCACTACAGAATAATCACCTTTACCTCTGGAAAAGCTAGCTTTAACCCCCTCTTCTCCCATAAGATACAAATCTAGATTCCTAGCTGGCACTTTTGTAATGTATTCATGAAAATCTGGATCTATATAATCAGGACCCACCTTATAGCTTTGTACCTCAAATCCTCTGTCTTTAAGAACCTTTAATAGTCCCATGGTTATTGTGGTTTTCCCCCCTGAACTTCCATTAGAGGATATAACAATACTTTTCATATGCTTAATACTCTATCCCTTCTCTAGCGGGAACTCCTTTACCAAAATAATGCTTTATTTCTCTCATTTCTGTAACCAAATCTGCCCTATCTACTATTTCCTCTGGTACATTTCTTCCCGTTAGTATAAGCTCCATATTATCAGGCTTATCATCTATAAGCTGCAGTACCTGTTTCCTTGACACGAGTTCATTTGACAGAGCCCCCATAATTTCATCCATAATCAAAATATCACATTTATTGTTTTTTAAAGTCTCTAGACAAAATTTATAAGCCTCCTGTATTTCAAGCTTTAGTTCTGCTTTTTCTTCATCATTTAAAGTCCAAAAGAAGCCTCTCTTTTTTTCAAACCTAAAAATCTTAAAATTAGGTTCTAACTTTTTTATACTTTCAAGTTCTCCAGTGGAACCAGATTTTAAAAATTGAACCATGAATACACTATAATCATCTCCTGCTGCCCTAACTCCCAGGCCCACAGCAGCAGTAGTTTTACCTTTTCCGTTTCCTGTATAAATCTGTACATAACCTTTAGATAGCTTTCCCATAAAACTCCTCTTTTCTAACATCATCCGATTACTAACCGCTATAGCCCAACCACTTTCATTCTTGCAATAACAACATTATACTTATGGATAACGAATTCTAAAATAATGAATTTATTCTAATAAAATTCACAATATAACAAATACTTGTTAGCATATATTCTATTGCTTAATTCTTTAAAAACTAATATTTTTTAATACCTTAATTAGACTCTCGTTAGCTATTCTGTCCTTAATAGCAAATCTTACATAACTCTTATCAAGTCCTCTAAAATTACTGGCTTTTCTAATAATTATCCCATTCTCAAGGCAATATTTATATAGTTTTTCTTCATCTACGTTCCTTAGCTTACAAAGGACAAAATTTGAAAAACTTTTAAAAGTTTGCTCTATACAGGGAATCTCTTTTAGCTGGTTAACGAAGACTTCTTTTTCTTCTTCTATCCACTGAAGAGATTTTTTAATATATTCTTTATCTTTTAGGGAGTATTTAACTGCTAATTCTGCAAAACAATTTATGTTCCATGGATTTTGCTTTTTTCTTATATTATTTAGTAGTTCTCTATCACTACTAATGCCATATCCAAACCTCACTCCCGGCATAGCAAAAAATTTAGTAATAGCTCTTATAATAAAAATACATTTATTATCTTCTATTTTATCAATGAAACTATTTTTTATTCCTCCTGTAAATTCTATAAAAGCTTCATCTATAATTACTGTTTTATTCTTAACTTCACAAATCTCTATAATAGTCTCAAATTTAGCTTTATCTATGATATTCCCGTTAGGATTATTGGGATTGCCTATTATAACTGCCTCTACCTCAGTAAGCTTATTCTCAATATCCTTATAATCAAAATCCATATTATCTAATAACTTGGAATATTCTACGTGACAACCCCACTTCTTTGCATCTATTTCATATTCCACAAAGGAAGGCACTACTATCAATATACTTTTAAAATTACTTATAACTAAATCTATAATTTCCGCTGCACCATTTCCCAACACAAAATTTTCTTCTACAGTGCCAGTATAATCTGAGAGCTCTTTACATACTTCTCTATACTTAATATCAGGGTATCTGGTTACATTATTTAGTGCTTCAGCTATATTATTTTTGAAGCCTTCAGGTACTCCAAGTGGATTTATATTTGAGCTAAAATCTAAGAGTTGTTGTCCTTTAAAAACGCCTTCAGTGTATATGTCTCCGCCATGAATCATATATAAGCCTCCTCATCTCCGCATATAATTCGTCCTATGAATAGATTTGTATTATGTAATAATAGTCAAAGATCACGCTAACACTCTTCATATTAGCAGTTTATAACACTGTCTTTTTTTATAGAAAGGAATCCCCATCTGCTTATGCCTACAGCCATAATAGTTGAATAAACTACAAATAGGAAATATGGCACAATACTACCTTGATTGTATTCAGGACTTATCAAAAAAAGATTGAAACATAAATTTCCTGCAAAATGCCATATGGAAGCCGGAATAACATTTCCTTTTGATTTTTTAGTAACCCAATAATATCCAAAACTATCTGTAATACACCCAAGTAAAAATAAAATCAACGGTGCCGACATATTTCCTAACCAAAAGAAATGATAATGCCATAATGCCCAAATACTGCCAAGAAGTATAGGTGTTGCTAAGTTACCACAACGCTTATCTAATTTTTCTTGTAGAAACCCTCTCCATCCTATTTCTTCTGCAATCAAAGCCCACATAACTATTATCAGTCTCTTTGCAGTAATACCTGCTATAAATGGAATACCATCGACAAAAATAAGCGATGTTAACTTTGTGATAGTTAATACAGCTAACGGTAGTATTACCGCTAATACAATGCAGCGTATTTTTATATTATCAAAATAGCACTTTTTTAAAAATACCCGTATTTTTCTACTGCCACCCAAAATTGCAGTTGCAATCAATGCTGCAAGTGTTGGTGTCATTGCTTCAATGCCATACAAAATAAAGCTCAGCGTTCCCGATTGAAAAATGCTAAAATTCTTTACTAAAAATACGCATATCAACGGTAAACCAAACACCAAAATCAAAAATAACCCAATATATTTCTTAACATTTTCATCTTTCATATTGATATCCTCACAATAGCATTTAGGTTACAGGTATTTAAGGTTATAGTCATGCTAGAAAACATAATGTCAGTTTATTCAATAATAGTATTAACCAATTTTCTTTTCATTTTTCCTCTCCTGCATAGTTCATCTTAATTTACTATTGCAACTCATCATTATTATTAATACCTATATTTTTTCTTTTCAATTAATGGCAAAAAAATTTTTTGTCTCCTTGCATAATGATGATACTAGCTCAATTGTCCAGACAGCGTCTAGGCAATCTGAATTGTTACTTATACTCAACAGGATGCCTTAAAACAGTTTTTAATTTTTCAGGACTTGTTTTTCGTGGATCAGATAAATAGATTTCGTGATGTCTTCTTATTGTTCCATCTGGTTGAATCGTTGAAATAGCATCTATCAAATTATTACCTTCAATATAGGTTTCAATTTGTTCAACTGTTTTAGGTTCATCATCATAGGGTCCAATATGCATCATTTGTACACACAAACCTTCATTAAATGTCTCAAGTCGCGCCTTTGAAATATCAAGGTGTGGCTTCTTTTTTATAATTTCAGAACACGCCCACTGAAATACTTCATTTGTAACAAATTCAGGCTGCCTAATCATTGATGTCCAACAGAATTTATCCTTATTAGAAAAATCTATTTTACAATCCTTCATCCACCACAATCCTTCCAGTGGAGGGACTACATATTCAAAATACCCCTTTGGCTGGTAATTACCCATTTTACTCATTTTAATTGTATAAGAGAGCGCATATAAAAGCTCTACAGCTGATTCATATTCCGCTTCCTTCTCATTAGGGTTTCCTTTTCCATCTACCATAATAAAATTCATGGTTGGCACATCAATAAGGGTTGGCTTGCTCTTTGGCATATATAGATCTTTAAATTCCTTTTTATAATCTAATCTATTTGTAACCATAGTTTTCCCTCCTATTCTATTGGAATAATTATCTCAGTTACATATTTATTGGGATTCCCTTTAAATATCATGCCTGGACCTTTTAAATATATTTCTCTTGAAGGAGTGAGACATTTTAAATCATGCTCTCCAGCGTAATCCAATATAGCTTTGTATGCCATATTTAAACTTTCATAAGTGCCAATATGTGTAGTACAAAGTGCTTTTATCTGTGGTAACTGTTTTACTGTAATATCAGGATGTTTAATTAATTTTGAGATTGGTAAGCATGCCTCAATATCTGCGTCCTCTCTGTATTCACTATCATAGTAACAATTAAAAGGATAACCATTAGCATTGCCTTTAACTGCTGCATATACCTTACCAATATACTTTCCAACATCGCTATATTTACCTTTGTATCTAATTGCTGCCACTGTTATAGCTTCAATATTCTTGACTTCAATTTTATAGTTCATACAATCACCCTCCATTTGATTTGGTTTAATATAGAGGTCAATTTTTTTCAATAAGGATTTTTCTTTTTGGATTTTATCTTCAATCATTTTTTTCTTTTCTTCTAAAAAATATGATAAATCTGAAGAGGTTTCATAATTACTAAGGACATCTTTTATTTCAGAAATTGAAAATCCAAGATTCCGCAGTAATACAATTAATTCCGCTTTTTTAAAATCATTTTCTTCATAAAATCTATAGCCATTTTCTTCATTACGATAAGATGGCTTAAGTATATTTTCATCATCATAATATCGTAATGTTTTTACTGTAAGCTTTGTTATTTTAGAAAATCCCCCTATTTTATACATATTATCACCTCTACATTCTCAGTATAAACTATCTCCCACACAGGAGAGTCAAGCATTATTTTAAAAAGATATTAGTAATCAAATAAACTACACTAATATACATAATGATTAACAATATCTCCGAACCATACATCAGCCTAATAACTTCTTTAACATGTCTTTTATCCAAATTTTGCTTTTTATCCCCTAAGGTAGGCTTGTAAACAAGTTCCCCAAAATAGCTGTTAGTACCACCCAGTTGTATTTTCATTGCACCAGCAGCTGCTGCCTCAGGGTAGGCACAGTTTGGACTCTTATGATTTTTTCTATCCCTAATCATTATTTTGAGGCTTTCTAAAATATTTCCCTTCACCAAAGGAGAAACCAATGCTATAAGTATACCTGTAATTCTAGCCGGTATTAAATTAAATAAATCATCTGTCTTTGCTGGGAAAAAACCTATATAGTAATATTTCTTATTTTTATAGCCCAACATAGAATCCATGGTATTCACTCCTTTATACAGCATAGCTAAAGGTGCTCCACCAATAATGGCAAAAATGAGAGGTGCTATAACTCCATCAGAAGTATTCTCCGCCACAGTTTCCACATCTGCCCTTATTATTTCCTCCTCCGAAAGTTCTTTTGTATCTCTGCCTACAATGTAGGAAAGCTTTATTCTGGCATCCTCTATATCCTTATTTTCAAGGGAAATATGTACTTTCAACGCTTCTGTATGTAAACTCTTTGCTGCTAGTGTCGTCCAAATTATCAGTACATTCAATACGTGATGTAGTACTGTAAATGGTTTAACAATTTCTAATACACAAAATGGAATAATAAAGCTAATAAATCCAACAACTATTACGATTAAAGCACCAAATAATCTTAACTGATTATTATTTCTAGACAATTTTCTAGCTTTCTTTTCTAAAAAGCTTATGATTTTTCCAACGTATATTATAGGGTGCGGAAGCCATCTTGGGTCTCCCAATATGAAATCTAAAATTACTGCTAAAACTATATCCAAAGCTGTATGCATCATTTTTTCAACCCCATAATTTCATATATACTCTCCATATCTAAAGATTCCCTGACTATAGCTGCTAATTTATCCAGCTCTTTTTCTCTAAGCTTTTCATATTCCTTGGATTCTTTAAGATTTATACCTTTTTTACTTCTTAATAAATTCACTATGTACTCTCTAAAATAAATGCTGTCAAATATTCCATGAATATAGGTACCCATAACATTTCCTCTTTTATTAATTGCACCATCACTATAATTTACTTTCAGTCCATTTTTATCTATTATATTAAAAAGAGGTTTTGAGTTTTCTCCGTATTTACATATTCCCATGTGAATTTCATAGCCATAAACTTCTTTATTTATATTGTAATTTACTATATATTTATTAACACTCCTCAATAAATCATCAGAAGCCATAACTGCCTTTACCCTTGTTGTAACCTTTTCTTCTTCAAAACTTGTATCAATATCTAACAGCTTCATTCCTTCTGTGTTTAGACTATCTGTTTCCACTCCATAAGGATCTTTAACAGAGTTTCCAAGCATCTGATATCCACCACATATACCTATAACAATTCCAGTTTTGCTGTATTCTTTTATCTTTGCTTCCAAACCATTTTCACGAAGCTTTAATAAATCCTCTATGGTATTCTTACTTCCCGGTATAATTATCATATCAGGATTTCCAAACTCTTCTACATCAGTTATAAATCTTATGGATACATCCTCTTCTGCTTTAAGTGCGTCCAAGTCTGTAAAATTAGATATATGCGGAAGCTTAACAACGGCTATATCTATAGCTCCATGAGGTTTATTTTCAAATTCCACTGCTCCGTCCTCATCTTCCAGCTGCAAATTAAAATAGGGTACTACTCCAATACAGGGTATTTTTACTATATCCTGAAGCATATTGAGACCTGGTTTTAATATATCTATGTCCCCTCTGAATTTGTTTATAATAGTACCCTTAACTCTCTTCTTTTCGTCCTCATTCAATAAAAGCATAGTACCTGCAAGAGAAGCAAAAACTCCACCTTTATCAATATCTCCTGCTAGTATTACAGGGGCATCTACCAGTTCTGCCATACCCATATTAACTATATCTCTATCTCTTAGATTTATCTCTGCAGGACTTCCTGCTCCTTCCATAACTATTATATCAAATTCTTTTTCCAGTTCCTCAAATTGCTGCTTTAACATATCCCTAAACACAGGTTTCATATTATGATATTCCATGGCGGTATAATTTCCATAGACTTTCCCATTAACTATAACCTGAGATTTCTTATCAGAAGTAGGTTTAAGCAGTATAGGATTCATATAAGCCTCTGGCTCCATACCACATGCATAGGCCTGAAGTACCTGTGCCCTGCCCATTTCTTTTCCATCTAAAGTTATATAAGAATTCAAAGACATATTTTGAGATTTATAAGGCACAACCTTGTAACCATTCTGCTTAAAAATCCTGCATAATGCAGTTACAAGAATACTTTTACCTACAGAAGAGGCTGTACCCTGTATCATTATCTTTGCCATATTTAAATCCCCTTTTTACTTCTTCCCATATTTTTATATTTACCTATAATAGTGTCTTCTACATGATTTACAAATATTTCTCTAAATAGAGGATTTTCTCCCATACCATGCATATATAAATTAACTTTAAAACCCTCTTTTTCAAGAACTCTCTTCCATGAATCCTCTTCATCTGAAGCCATGTCATTATTACAGTGATCTCCAGCCACCACCATAAGAGGCATTAACGTAACTTCTTCTACCTTATCTCTTTTTAGTGTATTTATAATATTGTCCAGCGAAGGATAGCCTTCCACCGTTCCAATATATACATTATTTATCTGATGATCCCTAAGTACCATCTGAAGACAGGAATAACAGGCATTTGCAGGATGAGTTGTTCCATGCCCCATAAACACTACTGAACCAGTTTCAGGCATCTGAAGTTTTATAGCTTGCATAGCCATTAAATAATCATCCTGAAGCTGTTCACCATCTCCCTTAAAATAAAGTATAGGTCTTCCCAATTCTATTTTATTAAATACATCCTTTTGTCTGTAGCTTTCCACTACCCTTTCTACATACTCATATTCCTCTCCAGGCATTATATGCAGTGACTGAACAATGACCTCTTTGTAGCCTTCCTCAGCTATCTTTTCTAAAGCTTCTTCTGGAGTATCTACAATATATCTGTCTCTTTCCCTAAGTACTTTAATTATCATATGGGAAGTGAATGCCCTCTTCATATCATAATCCTTAAACCTATCCTGTATGCACTGTTCAATACTGTCTATAGTCAATTTTCTAGTTTCCCCATAAGTAGTTCCAAAACTTACTACAAGTATCACCTTATCCTTTTTCTTCTGCAAACACTTTTCCTCCAATCAAAATAGTCGCAAAATTTGTAAGAAATAAAAAAGGTAGTGCTTTCAGTAACACTACCTTCTAAAATAAAAAATTCACAAGTTATCAGAAATTTTTATCATGAAAAGATCCTTCCCTCCGAAAGCTTCATAAACAGAGTTCTTGGCATCAGGTGGAGTTTTTATCCCATCTGATGCTTAGAAATCGTTATCCAGGGACGGAGCCGCTCCTTACTCCCACTTTCACAGAATGCGATGGGAGTATTAGAGCTGGTAGTCCTCGGACAAATTACAACTTAGGCAGGTCTCCTGACTTATGTATCATCCTAGTCTTAGCCTTCCCCATATAATTTAATATATAAGTGGCATATTAAGATTCGTCCTCATTTACAGTAGCGGGGGCTGCTGCGGACTTCAACCGCATTCCCTTTTCACCTTTTTGCAAGGCACCTAAGCTTCTATTAAATTTTCTACTTTAGTTTATATCATAATGAATATTATAGCAATACGTGTGGTAAAAAATACTTCAGTAATTAATTGTATAGAATACTCTATTTTAATTTTCCCACTTCATCAAGTTGTTTATCTAAAGCATCAATGGCATCAATCAAAGTCTTAGTATCAAGTGGTTTTATTTTTACTGCTGCATTTATTGTATGTAGAGGCTGTTCAACTTTTTCATACAATTCCTTATTTTTATCTTTAACGTTATCTTCAAATATCTTCCAGTTATCCTCAAGTCCTGCGGATGCATTTATAGCACCTTCCTCATCTTTATTCTCAAGTTTTGATTTCATATCCTTTAAAACATCTTTCATATTTTTAGAACCTTCAGATATACTTAATGTTTTTTCACCTTTAGCAGCAGATTCATTTTGTTCTGTATTTTGAGTCTTAGGTGCTCCTGCATTAGAACTGCATCCAGTTAATAAAAGTGCTGTTATCGTTGTTGCTGCAAATATTTTTTTAAAATTCATCATTTTGAAAAACCCCCTAATAATATATACATTATTTATTTGTTTTAACATGTCTCCAAACTACCATTGCAATAGCTGACACTATTAAAATTAATTGTGGAATTAAACTTTGAAGGGATGGATATACACCAAGCCAATCTATAGTTGGCAAAACATCATTGGTAGTCGTTGGTAATATCCCTGCTATTTGCAATCCATTAATACCCATACCCGTAAATTTTATTCCTAGATAAAATACTAATAAGCTTGAAACAATAAAAAATGGTCTCATTGGAATCTTTAACCCTACTTTTAATATTAAAAATGCTATAACTACTAATATTAAAGCACCTAACACTATTCCTGATATCAATGTAGTTAAACTAATAGATGATGCCATTCCTATATAAAACAGTACAGTTTCTGTTCCCTCACGAAAAACTGCAAGAAATGCTAAAAGTCCAAGAGAAAATAAACTTCCTGTGGCAATTGCCTGGGTACTTTTATTCTTAATATAATCATTCCATTGTTCTGCACTGGATTTGCTATGAAGCCAGTAACTCACATAGATCAGCATCACTGCTGCAAAAACACCTGTCCATCCAGCTATTAAAAAATTATTATTCCCAAAGGTTCCAGATGTAAATAATACCTTAATAATTATTGCTAATATAATACTTATAATTAATCCAACACCTACTCCACCAAAAATCCATCCTTTTTTATCTTCATGTCCGGATTTTTTAATGAATCCAAGCAAAGCAATAACAACTAATAATGCTTCAATTCCTTCTCTAAGAATTATTGTTATAACATCCATTATTCCATATGAGTTTTTACCTTCTACAGTAGATAGGTAATTGTACATTCTATCAATAACCATTTCAGCCTTAAAGGTCTGTACAGGCTTCATGGAAAGATAGGCTTTAGCTGTGACCATATCTTTTTCTGCATCACTGTATATTTTCTGTGATTTTGTAAGTATCACTCCTTCAACATCCAGCCAAGATGAACTAAATTCATTCATTGACTTTAATGCGGCCCCATTGTCACCATTTTTTATCTGCTCTTTAGCTTTTCCCAAAATATTTAATAAGTCCTTAACTGTGACATTTTTATCATTTTTATTAGATGTTTGATTTTCATATTTACCATTAATAAATTTTTCATTAGTTCCCTTTAAGTCATTTAAAGCTTCAGCAACTTTATCCTTCTGAACAGGATTTTGAGAGAATAAAAACTGCACCATTCCCATTTTTTCCTCTATATCCCCATAAGCTAGTTTTGATTGGCCTTTAACCCCATCTTCAAGTTCCAGCCAAGCTTTATTGTATGCATCGTATTCTGCCTTCCCTTTGTCTATATCTCCTGCTTGAACAAGTTGCTGTGCTTTATTCACCGATTTATTTGCCTCCACAAGACTTTTGTTTACATCGGCAGCAAAAGTAGTAACCGGCATAATCAACAACATTAACAGCACAGTAAGTAAAGTTATTATTTTTTTCAAGTGTCATCAACTCCTTAATATGTATTTTAAACATTGAAAATTCATTTCTCTTGCAAATGATAATTAGTATCATTAATATATTATTAAAAATATTTCTTACTGTCAATACATCTAATAATATTTTTTATAATGAAATTTTTTACATTGTTAAATTACATGCTGATCGTTATTCATATTTGATAAAATACAGCAATGTATGAAAAAATAAAAATTGTTAAATTATAATTATTTTTTGCAAAAAAATAAAATGTTTAATAATAAAAAGCAATTAAGCTATTCTACTAAACATTTTACTTTATAAGCTATTCTTGAAATGTTTCATTAAAATAACACTCTTGGTGTAGCTTTGTAAAAAAGTTTGTTCAAAAACTAATAATAAAGCGAACTAAACAGGTAAGCAAAATTGTATTTTAAAAAATTTAATAATATGATGTTTATAAAATAAATTTCCAATATATTCTATTTGTAATAATGAATTATATAGAATATATTGGTACAATTTCTATATAATTTAGGTTGAAATTCTTAGAAAGTGTGACATATTAACGATATAAACAACTCAATAAATAGTAATTTGTAAGTTAGTTAAGCAAAGATTTTGTGTATAAAGAGCTGGCTATATATGAAGGGATGATAAATAAATGAAAGTTTTAGTAACTGGTGCAACAGGATAGTTAGGATACGATATTATAAAAGAACTCAAAAAAAGAAATATAGACGCAGTAGGTATTGGTTCAAAAGATTGTGATATTACAGTTAAAAATGCCGTCTTTCAGACAATTGAAAATGTAAGACCTAATGCAATTATTCATTGTGCTGGTTATACTGCCGTTGATAATGCAGAAATTGAAATAGATAAATGTAATTTAATCAATGTAGAAGGAACTAAAAATATTGCATTGGCTTGTAAGAAATATGATATAAAGCTATTGTATGTAAGCACAGATTATGTGTTTAGTGGCGATGGTACAGAACCATGGAAACCAGATGATGAAAGAAAACCAGTTAGTCAGTATGGAAAAAGCAAGTATCAAGGAGAGTTAGCAGTTGATAGTTTGCTTGATAAATATTTTATAGTTAGAATTTCATGGGTATTTGGAATTAATGGAAAAGATTTTGTTAAATCTATGTTGAAACTTTCTGAAACTAACAATGAAATAACGGTAGTTTCTGACCAAGTTGCTTCTCCAACATATACTGTGGATGTTGCCCAAATTATGGTTGATATAATTCAGACAGACAAATATGGAAAATACAATATTTCAAATGAAGGTTTCTGCTCCTGGGATGAATTTGCTGAAGAAATTTTTGATTTTTGCAATCATATATTAAATAAGCCATTATCTAAGTAAAACTGAGTAATATAAGCATTTATTAGAAGGGATATTTTATTTTTGCCCCTTATAGAATAGTATTAGTTAGCATACAAAAAGCATGAAGAGGCACTTATTTTAAATGGTACCTCTTCATACTTTTTTATATTAATTTTAACCTATTTATGTTTTAAATACGTACTTAGATTTTGAATCTTCTGTTTAGCATTTATATCATTCTCATTGCAAAAATAAATCATCCATTGCTTCTCACTTTGACTATAAGGACTAATCCAAAATCTTCCTATAAATGCCTTTAATTTTGAAGAAAAATTCATATTCAAATCTGATAAGCTACAAATAATATTAAATTGATTTTCCAGATCCTTTTCTGATATTATGCCTTCTAAATAATCTAGCAGTAATATTTCATAAAATGCAAAAGGCATAACATCTGAGTCAGGTATTCTCATTAATGTATAATGTGGTCCATATTCTTTGATATCATCAGTTACTAAAGTTATACATCCTAGCGTCTTAGCCATTGCTATTGCATAAACTTCTCCGAGATCGCCACCATCATAAAGAATTCTAATATCACTCACATGTTCTTTAAATACGTTATACATTCCAATACTCTTTAAATAATCATTAGTAATCATTTCTATTCTGCCTGCTTCTACATCTTTATCAAATAGATCTATAACTTCTTTTGTCGCATGGTTTTCCATCTCATGATAACGAATAAATTCATATACCTTCAATTTTTCAAATCTATTAAACAATATATGTTGATAATTTCCATTGTACAGATGGATAATAACATTTGTATCTAGTGATGCCTCCATTAATCCATCCTCCCGATCAAATCATCAAAACTTTCATCCTCCTCAAGACTTTTTTGTTCTGATAAGTCTTCTAAATCTTCCGCATTTAAATTTACATAATTTAAAGCTTTTTCTACACTCTTAATTGGAATTAATTTCTCGTTGTAATTTGAAATAACCCATTCTAAGTAGTCAGCTGGTACTTTTTTAGCTTCAGTCGGTTTGCACAAATCGGCATTTCCTCCAATAGCATTCAGTAACCTTGATGTTGTTTTTTCTAATTTTTCTAGTTTTAATTTATCTATTAAAATATCATCTAGTATCCCTAATGCTTTTAATCTAATAAGTACCATATCATAGCTGACATTAAATGCAGTTTGTATTCTTGCAATATCCAATCCACTCAATTTATCAATGCTTTTATCATCTAACTCTACCCTAATAAATGTACTTACCTTTTCTCTTGGCATTAATAAACATGCTGCAAAATAATTAGCCTCATGTTCATACTCATCTCTATCATTAAAATCATTATCCTTTATTATTGTAAGTTCTTGTTCTGATAAATGCAATTTGTGATGTCCAATTTCGTGAGCTACAGAAAAAATTTCCCTAGACAATATTAATGATGAGTTAGAAAAGATAATTTTCTCACTATCCTTTATTAAGGCAAATCCTAATATAGAATCACTTCCAATAGGATATCTAATAACTCTATATCCTATTTTAGCAGCAGCCTCAAATATATTTTGAAAACCATAATCTATTACTTTGCATTGATCCCTAACAGAATCAGCTATTTTTTCGATTTCAAGCTGGCTTGTTTTATTCATTTATCTCAACCTGCCTTATACTATTATATAATTTTCGATGAGCATAAAATGTATTAATCATTTCATTTATAAACTCAAATCCATCTCCATCAATACATTCTCCATTTTTTCTAAACATTGGTTCTTTTTGATCTACATTATTCACAGCAGAAGTTATATCCTCAGCATTAACTTTTAAAATCCCAGCAATGCTTGTGATACTAGCATATGATATATCTATTAACCCTTTTTCAATTCTGGCATACTTTTGTCTAGTACAATTTAATTTTTCAGCAACTTGTTCCTGAGTTAATCCTTTATATTCACGTAAAGTTCTAATTCTTGCTCCCAAAATTGCATTCATACTAACACTTCCTTTCAATATTACTATATGCTAATGCTAATAATAATGTTATAGTTTTGTAACATTATTATTTATTATAACATGTTCCTGTTAAATTATACATATAAATGTTATAATTTAAAAACATAAATTAAAATTTTTCAATAAATTTATAAAATCAAGTTCCATGTAGTCTGGTTAGAAATTTTTTAGATTCTTTAAAATTGAATTTTTTAATAAAATTCTTAATTTAAAATATAATAAAACACACTCTTATTTTGAATAGTAATTTCAACGTGAGGCGTATGTTGAATACTTTTATTAAATCATAACTTAACATATTTTATTGTATCTAGCTATCATTGAAAATAAATCAAACCTTAGATTAAAAATATCATTTCTTTACATATTGTATTTTTAAATAATAGAGCATATCTTGTTGATGGTCGGAAGAATGGTGGAATTTTTAATTTTTCCGACCATTTCTTAAGTTAAGTCATATCAATAGTTAACAGAATAATGTGTAATTATTATTTAACTTTATTTTGACCCAGTTTATATTTTAATTAAATAGATTGTACTTGGAAATATTTAAGGCTCAAAGGTCTTTACACGACTTAGGAGTTTTTGCCACAAAGCAAACTTACGTTCTGTTTTTTCGTCAAAATACTTTACATTCCATTACGTACGTAATATAATGAAAATATGTGTAAATACGTACGTAGGAGGACTTATGAAGAATAATTTCTTTTATACATTCCCTGCAATCAAAGGGAAACAGGCAGCTAGAGACTTTTTTGTTATAATGTGTCCTCTAGCAATTTTACCTAAGTTATTTTTATTTAATGAAGATGATCTTCCACCTGAGCATCGAGCTCAAAGGATTCTTAATAAAGCACGAATACCTGAAATAGCCTCATATATAGTTAATAATCCAATGGATTACGTTTTTTCTTCGGTAACGGCATCAATAGATGGAGTTTTTGAATTCTCTCCACTTAATGAGAATTTTGATGAGAAGATAGGTGTTCTTAAAGTTTCTATGGATAGTCGTTTGCTTATAAATGATGGCCAACATAGAAGGGCTGCTATTGAAGAAGCTCTTAAGGCATCACCTGAACTTGGTGATGAAACAATATCTGTTGTTTTGTTTATTGATGAAGGTTTAAATAGAAGTCAGCAAATATTTGCAGACTTAAATAAGCATGCCGTTAATGTATCCAAGTCAATTGGAATATTGTACGATTCAAGAGATCCAATAGCTATGATTACTAAATCTCTACTTGAAAAAAATAAATATTTGAATAACTTTACTGATAAAGAAAATCCGTCTTTATCTAAATTTTCCTCAAAGTTATTCACTTTGAGTAGCATAAATAAAACTAATAAGAAGCTTTTAAGCAAATTAAACACTAACGATCCTAAAACGCCTGCTTTTGTAATGGAATTTTGGGATGTATTATGTGAAAACATGAAAGAATGGCAATTTGTATTTAATAAGGATACTAACCCTTATCATTTTAGGAGTGATTATATACATTCTAACGCTGTTGTTCTTGAAGCTTTAGGTTTAGTAGCAAATTACTTATATAAAAATAAGCCTAATGATTGGAAAGAAATTCTTTCCAATGTCAAAAATATAGATTGGCATAGAACGAATTTGGGGGACTGGCAACATAGAGTAATAGGACCAAATGGGCGAATTGTTAAAAGTGTTACTTATGTTAGGCTTACAAGTAATTTGATAAAAACCAAACTTGGTCTTTCTTTAACTAAGGAAGAGCGTAAACTAGAAAAAGACTGCAAAAAGGAAGGCTGATTATGAATATAGCATTACAGAATAAAGTGAATGATATCCTCGAAGAAATGAAGATGGTATATAAAAATGATAAAAGACCTTGGGTTATAGGTTATAGCGGCGGTAAAGATAGTACTACTGTTGTTCAATTGGCATTTTTAATGCTACAAAGTTTACCTCCTGAAGAAAGACATAAAGATATTTATGTTGTTTCATCTGATACATTAATTGAAAACCCTATTGTTCTTGGTTTCTTAAATCAAAACTCTAAATTTATAAATGATGGTGCTAAATCACAAGGACTTCCATTATATACTCACATGGTTCATCCAGATTACAGCAATACATTCTGGACTAATGTAATAGGCAAAGGCTTACCAACTCCGACTTCTATAAGATTCAGATGGTGTACAGAACGTCTTAAAATTAAACCATCCAACTCATTTATTGAAGAAAAAGTAAAAGAAAATGGTGAAGTTGTTGTATTACTTGGAGTTAGAAAAGCTGAAAGTATCGCAAGAAATATAAGAATAAAAAATAGAGAAATTGAAGGTTATCTTTTAACACCTCATGTTTCTCTTCAAAATACCTATGTTTATAATCCAATTGTGGAATTAACTACAGATGATGTTTGGGAAATACTGCTTAGTAATAATGGTAATACACCTTGGGGTACAAGTAATAACAACTTGCACCAATTATATATGGGGGCAGATGGTGGAGAATGTCCATTTACTGTTACCAATGATAAAGAAACTCCTTCTTGTGGTAATTCAAGATTTGGATGTTGGATTTGTACCGTTGTAAATGAAGATAAATCTTTAACTGGATTCATTACTAATGGTGAAGAATGGCTTCAACCTCTACTTGATTTTAGAAATTGGATTTTAACCATTCGTAATAAACATGAATATAGAATGCAATACAGAAGAGATGGTAATCACTATTATAAAAAGCTATATTTAGAAAAGCTTCCTTTATCAGCTTATTACACTTTAAATGATGATCATATTTTTTCTGATGAAAATGGTGAGTATTATATAGATTTAAAAAATTCTAAATCTGCAATAAAAGAAGGTAAAATCTTAACCTCTACTAATAGCGATAAAGTTTATCTAGAACTTTTACCCGTAACAGATAACTTACAACTGGAAGAATCAAAAATTCAAACTGATGCCAAAGGTGAATATATTAATGTTCTTGGATATGGTCCTTTTAACTTTAAAGCTAGAAAATTAATTCTAAGAAAGCTTTTGGAAATTCAAAAGCTTATTAATGAGGAATTTCAAATTGAACTTATAACTAAAGAGGAGCTTAAAGCCATAGATAAAATATGGGATGATGAAGAGGATTTAACTCATAGGTCATTAGTTGATTTATATTATGATGTTACTTCCGAAAGACTTCCTTGGGATAATTATAAAAAACCAATATTTGATAATAATACATTAAATCTAATATCAGATTTGTGCGAAAAACATGAACTTGATGAAGATCTAATTAATAAGCTTTTAATAGAAACAAATAAATGCAAACATTTTACAAATAAGACTATATTAAATAAGTCAATTAATAAAATTCTTAATCAAAGACATTTACACAAAGCAATAGTTGAGGAGATATAAGAATGATAATTAACAGTATTACACTTAAAAACTTTAGATCCTATGAAGATGAAACTACCTTCTCCTTTGCTCCTAAAGATGACAAAAACATTGTTTTAATTGGAGGTGAAAATGGAGCTGGTAAGTCAACTTTATTTGAAGCAATAAAATTATGTATATATGGCCCTACCATTTATGGATATTTAGGACAAAATCATAATTACTTAACTAAGATTAAGAATAATATAAATGACAATGCATTTAAAAATAAACATGTAGATTGTTTTATTGGTTTAAGTTTATCTTTTAATGAAGGTACTGAAATGAAAGAATACACTTTAAATCGTTCATGGAAATATGAAGATCAAAAAATACATGAAACATTTACTGTAACCTTACACGGAAAAGGATTAAGTGATGAAGATAAATTATACTTTGATAATTACTTAAAATCCGTAATTCCACCATCATTATTTGATTTCTTTTTCTTTGATGGTGAAGAATTAAGTGATTTCTTTACTGGTAAAAATGCAAGTTCTAACTTAAAAGAATCAGTACTTGAACTATTTAACTATGATACTTTTGAAATATTAAAAAAGCAGTTACTAACTCATCAAAGAGCTCAGACTAAATCAAATGAAAAATTAGAAGAAGCCAGAAAGAAATTTGATGACCTATCCAATGAGTGTAATAATATAAAAGATGAAATCAAAGAATTAGAGAAGACTTTGACTTTAGATGAAGAACAGCTTGATAATCTATTAGTAAAAAGAGGTAACATAGAAGAAGACTTTAGAAATAGTGGTGGACTTTTAGACGGTGAAAAAGCTGCTTTAAATTCTGAAATAGCTAAACTTGAAAATAAGCGTACTGAAATTTATCAATCTATAAAGGATTTCTGTAATGATACCCTTCCCTTTTTATTAGTAACTAATATTTTAAAAGAAACAAAAGAACAAATAGAAAAGGAAGAAACATTAAATTCCTATAACAGTATAAAAGATAAGCTTTCAGGTAGTATTTTAAAAGAAGCATTATTAGAACATGAAATATTTAATAATAAATCAGATGATGATTTTAATAAAGTAGCTGTTACCTTGCTTTCTAAAATGTTTAATCCAAAGAAAATTGAAGATGTGTCAAATATTTTAGCATTGTCTCTTGAAGAAAAAAATTCAATAAACTTTATTATTGACAACATCTTATCAAAAGACAAAACAGAAGTTATTAATAAGTTTAGCAAAACTTCAAAGATAGCATTAAAATTAAAAACATTAAGGGAAAAGTTAAACTCAACTATTTCAGAAGATATATTAAATAGTTATTTGCAATCATTGCATTCTATAAATGAAGAAATAAACAAAGTTCAAAATACTTTAGCTGTTACAAAAGCAGCTATTGAGAGAAATTATGGTGATTTTAAAAATAAAGAGTATCATCTTACTAGAGCAAAAAATGAGTATACTACTCTACTCCAAAATGTTAATGTTTTAGATATCTCTAATGGACTTATATCTTACTTAGATGAATTGCTTATAAATTTAACCAGAGACAAGATAACATTAATACAAGATGAATTTGTAAAGATATTTACTACAATAATCAGAAAAAATAATTATATAAATAGTATTTTTATTGATGATAATTTCCATTCTACACTTTATATAAACAAAGATTATTTTATTTCTGATGTAATAAACATAATAAATCACCTTGGCTTAGAGGCTGTAACTACAAAATATGGTCCTAAATTTATTGAAGATTTACTTAATCATTACAATATAAAAACTAATAAAGAATTAGAAAATAAAATACATACTGATTTTTCGTTTGAATCTATTAGTTTAAGCACAAAAGTAAATATAAAAGACTTTTCAAATGGAGAAAAGCAAATTTATATTCTCTGCTTAATTTGGGCTATTATAAAAAGTTCTGGTATTGAAATACCATTTATAATTGATACACCTTATGCTCGTATAGATGAAACTCATAGAAATTCATTAACTACTACTTATTTACCACACATAAGTAAACAAGTAATAATTCTTTCTACTAATAAAGAAATAGACAGTGAATTATATAAAGTAATTAAGCCTTATGTATGCGATGAATATTTACTTTTATACAATGATAAATTAAGAAAAACTGAAATTAAAAATGGATATTTTGAGGTGTAATATGGGATTTAGATTAAAAACATCAAGAAAAACAAAAGAAATATTTGAAGAAATCGGAAAAAGTTCGAACCTCAAACCATTTGCTTTAAGTAAAATAGCAGTTTCTATGTCATTAAATGAACCTATTTCTATTGAAGAGTATATCAACAATGATGTAAATGGACTTGAACTACAAAGAGCTACAGTTACTGGTGAATTTGATGCCATATATAAAGCTCTTATTGAAATTAAACTAAAAAAACATATAAGTGATGATGAATACTACCCACAAAAATTATTAGTTGCCATTTTAGCTTGTATATCTTTTTGAATTGAATTAATATGAAATGGCATTCCTTCTTTAACAAATGATTCTGTCCCTCCCATAATACTATCTAATGTAGTATTATGGATAAAAAGTATTGCCTTATCTTGATATTCCTTCTCAACTCCAACCATATTTCTAAGTCTTGTTAAAAAGTCTGGTTGCACATCTCCTATTGTTGCAGAAACAATTAATTTAACATCATTAAATCTTATTGCATAAGAATCATATGTAACTTCCTTGTCATTAATTTTTGCCTTATACTTAAATTCTTCACATAAATCATTATTATGTCTTAAAGCATCATATAAATCCTGTACTTGATCCTTATCTTCAAACTGAATATTATATTTTGCACCTTTACTTAAAGGATTGGCAAGGAAAAAATCCATTATTTTTTCTGATAAATAACTATAAAACTGATTTAACATATTGTGCATCCCCGCTATCTGACTTCTTTTCTAATAAATTTAACTTTTCATATAACTGAATAATTCTTGTTTTTGAATCTCTATCAAACCAAATTCCACGCTTCTCAAATTCCTCAAATAAAACTCTGACTTTTAATTTTGGGTTTGTATTTATACATATCTTTGTAAGAAGTATAATATCTTCTTCGGTTAAATTCAAATTATATCCAAGAGAACCTCTTCTTTTTCCGAATTTCTCCTCTATAAATCTTTTAAACCAATTTTTATAAGACTCATATGCTCTTGTTCTTCCTGATTTAACAAACTGAAATTCAATAACTTTAAAAAGTTTATAAACCTTACTAAAAGCTATGTTTTCATCTTCTTTAATAACATCCTTAAATTCATCCCAGTTTTTATCACATATACGTTTTTCATAGTCTTCTATTAATGTTTCGATATCTTCTGCTATTTTCAAACTATCATTTTCCATAAATATTTTATATAATTCCACATATCCAAGCTGAACACCTAAATTATGATGATTTAAAATTTCAAGTGTAATCGCATGAGAAAATAGTGACTTCATACTTTCCTTTAAATTCTCATATCCAAATTTATAAGCTGTTCTGTTCTTTGAAGTACTCTCCCAACTTAATGTATAATATAACGGATCTGGGTTATTTAAATTTGCACGTTCAAATGAATTAAGCTTCATTGACAGCTGTGATATATAAAACATATTATAATATTCTAAAAATCTCTGAATTGAATTTTTATATAATTCTGCATCACTCATTAAAAAATTAAAGTCCTTTTTAAATATCTCTTTTATAAATGGTAAATAACACTTATATTCTTCAACTTTAATTTCTTTATCATATAAATCTGGTAATGCCCCTAAAACCAACCTTTTCAAAATATTTTTAGTTTCTTTATTATAAAGTTCTTTAATGGATTCTTTTAATTCATTATCGAAAAATAATGAATAAATAAATCTTGCAACTTTCTCTTCCTGCGTTGATGATTCTATGTAGTTCATTGCCTTTACATCAAAATCTACTAAATTTTCATTATCAATAAACATTGTTTTTATTATATCTTTAAAACTCTGTTTATTATTTTCATCTTCAAGTCCCTCTACATCAACCATTACATTTTTAATAAAGTTGCTTACATCAAATTTTTCTTTAAGTTCTTTATCACAAACTATTCTAGAAAATTCACCAATAACGCCGTCAAAATTCGATACTAAATTAGTCTCATTAGCTGAATACGGTAATAATTTAAACTTATTAGACTGGCTATGAGTCAAATTACATTTTCCTTGAACTATATCACTTTCAGGTTTTTTAAATTTAAAATCATTTTCTATTTCTGCTAAATTTAATTCATAAACTCTATTATATTCCATATCATATCTCCACAAATCTATATGTTTCAAACTCATCATCAAATTCAAGCTTATACTTCCTGTTGTTTTCTCTATTCTTTTCCATAAATACAAGTTCCTTATTCTGAGAACCTGTATCTTCAAGCTTGCCTATAAATTCAATAAATTTAATGAAATGATTTCTATCTTTTTTGTTTGGTCTATATCCGTTATTTATTTGAACTAGTAACTTATATAAACTATAATCTATATCTATACCCTGAGACTCTTGTGTTTTTTCATCCTTATATTGCAGTTTCAATGTTCCAATAAACTTTTTAATATTAGTTTCATCATTCTTAGGTAAATTTCTTGTATCAGCTTTTAACTCAACTTTTTCACTAACTTTGTATTTAGTCTGATTTTTTCCAATAAATAAGTTCAAATATTTTTCTTCAGCTTCACCATTCCACTTCATAATTCCATTTTTAATATTTTCATATATATTCTTCAGCTTAAGTTTGTCCCCTCTGTTATAATAAAATAATGCATTCATATATTCATCATAAATAGCATCTCTAAGAGAAAACAGGTCTTCTACTCCACAAATATAATAACTTCTTATAAATAACTTTAACAACTCATACTGTATTTCCTTTTTTCTTCCAGTATTATTTATATCAGTATTTTCTATTTTCCATAAGAAGTCTTTTGGAAAATCAATATATTTATTAAAATACTGAATTATATTGCTGTCATTATTGAAATCGATAATAAAATCATCAACCTTTTCATTTCGTACATTCAAAGGATCAATACTGCTTAATGCTTCAAATATAAAAGATAATTCCCTATGATTAAAGATAATATTCGGCATTAAAGAATTTATATATTCTATATTATTCAATTTCATAATTTTATTTTTAAATGTAGCTGAATTTACATCAATATAAGATCTTGGAATAATAAGTTCATAAATAAAGTTTAATAAAGCTCTGGTTGAAATTATTATTTTATTTTTAACTACACATTGTACAAGTAAATTAATAATTGAATTCTGAACATTATCTTTTGATAAAAGTTCATAATTGGCTTTAATTGGGCAGCAATTATTATTTTCACAATTAATGCAATACTGCTTATAATAAATGTAAAAGTAATTTTTCTCAGAAGATTTAGTTATTTTTTGTATTATGGATTTAATATAATCAGAATAAACTTCCCCATTATTCAATGTAAATAAATGATAATCACTAAAATTTATAAACTGAAAACTGCTCTTCTCATCAAAGCTACTATCTTCGATAGCGCTTTCTAAAATCTTCTTTTCTATTACAAATTGTTTTAACTTAGTAAACCTTGCTCTATACTTATCGGAATCTATAAAATTATTTAAAGTTCCTAAATTAACAGCTAATATAATTTTCTTACTACTATTTTCTATTTTTTCATCGCTAAAATCATCTAAAACATCATTTAATGTGTCCATAGATGTCTTATTAGGTTCCAAGCTTTCAGTTGCATCATTATGAAGTATAAAATTTTCCTGAATTTCAGGATACTTATCGTTGAAATAAGAAATTATATGTGATTTACCATCACCAACACTACCACATACCAATATAAGTTGAGCCTTATCAGATTCTATAGCTTTGTGTATTAATTCATCAAGACCCTTTTGCGCATCTCTTTCTATATGCATGTACTTTTTAAAAGGTGTAAAATCACCAATACTTTCTACTGCTTCTTTTGATGATTCCTTCAATTTTGATAATTCCTGCACAAGACATTTTTTATCTGGTTCTGTTAAATTTACTATACTTTCAGCCATTACCCCTGTAGGTGCATCATCTCTCGCCTCTTCATTTTCTAATGAAGTTGAAGCCATTCCTGAATTATTCTGTTCAGAATTCTCTATAGTTCTTTTTATTATTTCTTCAATTACTTCTTTATCAATTGGATAAGTTTTTTCTGATGAAGGTATAGGACTTTTATAAGGTAAAGCTTCAAAATTGGAATCAACATAAGTTTCAACAAACCAACATGCTATTTTATAAATACTTATATTAATATTTATGGCAGCCTCAAGTTGCCCTTCAAGATTTAAATGAGCTGCTTTATTTACTTGCAATATAACTGAATTAAACAATCTTTTAATATTATCAGTAAAAACACCTTCAACTTCTAACTTTTTTAACCTTTCAGCCTGTGTCATATCAGTCAATAATCCATAGCCCTTTAAATTAGCTATCTCTTGTGTAATATTTTCTAAAAAACTGATTCCTTTAATTATTGATGTATTAGGCGATACAAATAATGCTTCATTCATATCTCTTATGTAATTATTTAAATATCTATAGTTTATTTCTAAATAACTGAAAACATCCTTTTCCAATTTAGAATCTTCCTTTCCGTTAATCTGGCCTTATGTACAGTATCCTATACTCCAAATGCTATATCCAAAACATTATTATTTTCCATGCATCATAAATATATCTATTCTATAATTTCCTTCGGTCTAATGAAATTCCATTTTCTAAAACCACAAAACTCAGCTGCATTATAATAATTTATTAATCTATTTTTGCTATATACCTTAAAATCCTTTATAATCAATAGATCTTTTTGCAAAGCCAAATTTTCATCTCTATATACCAATTTTTCTAAAAAATACTTATCTGTAAGCCTATCATTTTTACTTAAATTGCATTTAGGGCAAGAGCTAACCAAATTCCATAGTTTATCATTCTTAATAAATGACCAAGGAATAAAATGATCAACGTACATTTTCCCATATTCAATACCTTTATCACAATAAAAACATCTTTTCTCTTTTTCATCAACATTGTAATAAAGAAAATTTTTATATACTGTTAAGTTTGTCCTTTTAGATGCCTCATTAAGTTTAGATGCTATACTATAGCAACTTTGAAGAGGATTATTTTTCTCTAAAAATGAAATCCATTCAAAATAATTAAGCTTAAAAGAGAAATACTATACCTTTGAATAAAGTTTAAAACCATTGGATTGAATTTTATATAATTCCTCTTAAGCGAAAAAGAATAAATACAGCCTTCAGTATCTCCATAAAAGGCACCAACAACATATTTTTTGCATTCAGCATAAACTTCATGTTCAATACATTTTTTCACATCATCATCTATAATGTCATATTCACAGTTTATTAAATTTTGATTTTCCAAAATATATCTATCAAAAATTTTATTAATACTAACTTTTCCATTTCTTGTAGCATTTGATCCTTGCTTTAAGTTATGCTTTATAATCAAAGTCCAATAAATTCTTGTAAATCTTGCAAAAACATCTGTTAATAAAATTTCTCCTTCTATATTTACTTCATAAACACATTCGATAATAGCTTTAAAAAAACCAAACTTATAAGAAGTATTATTAATGGATTTATAAGAAAAAACATAATTAAACAATCTCCAAATATCTTATTCTAGTAATTGCCTTTTAATGTATTGTGCCTCTTTTATTTTCCAACCTTCCATAGAAATCTCTGCTATGATTATTTACCGATTTTGTATTTTTATATACTTTATATTTTACCATAATACGTGTTTATTTTCCATTTTTTATGACTAATGCAGGACTTTCGCAGCTAAATTCCAGTAAAAATTTTATTTTTACTGGAATTGTTAATTTTTACACTTACTTAAAGGGCTGGTAAGCACGCAGACCGATAGGTCGTGATAATGAATATAACTTCCCCTTACCCCAAAAGTTATTCATATTTATTTTTCCAGTTCAAATCAAAGTCATCCAGTTTCAAATATAAGATTTATCCAATTATTTATTATGATAAGTTCATCTTTTATATCTTCAATAAAATCTATTTGAAGCAATCGTTTCTTTCTAAAATTTCTTATACATCTAAAAAAATATAACTGCATTAAATTAAAAGCAATGATTATAAACATTAATACCGCCTCAACGCCCGCAGGGCTATGAAGAAAGCAATGATCTAAATGCCATTCAGTTTTCAATTGGTGAAATGCATTATTTTCGATATGCCATCTATTATGCATTATTTTCCACAGAGTTTCTGATGATGTGAATTTGTCTGTTGTTATAATCCATACTTCTCTGAATTCTATTTTATCTCCGATATGGATTTCTTCTACAAACTTTAAAAATCTAACTTTAATATTCGAATCTGACATTTCAAAGTTATCTTCATCCCAGACTTTAATTATCGTATATTTTTTATTATCTTGTTTTATAAGCAATTCTTTATTTGCCTCACGGCATTTAAATAAAGCTAATGCATCTTTAACAATATGGAGCCTTTCTTTCTTAACTCTTATAACTGCATCCATGCCTATTGAAAGAACCTCTTTAACCCAAGTAGATTTACAATATAAAGCGTCGGCAACAATAATGTCAGCAAAGTGATGAAACTCTTCATATAGTTTCTTTATAAGTCTTTTTGCACCTGTAATTTCACCTTCATTTTTATCTGAACTATCTTTCTTTGGATTCAGCATTTCTTGCCCCATAATAACATGTGGATCGGAGCCTACTGTGGCACATACAATGGATGTATGAAAATAATGTTTGGTGCCATTTTTATCATTACGCGTAAGGCATTTATCGCAACATTTTTTAGTACTTTCAAATAGTTCTGTCCCGTCTATTGCAACTACTTTTAAACCATCAATAGTTCCATTTCTGAAAACTTTATTTTCAATAGTAGTTTTTACTATATGACTATGAAAATCATTTAACCCATCCAAATCGAAATCACTAAGTGATCGCCTAACGGCATCAATGTAGGGCATTTTTATTTTCTTAGGTAACAACTTTTTAAATCTATTTCTTATAAGCAGGCGTTCTAATCTATTAAAACTGCTAATTTGGAGCATAAATCCAAACAATACGATAAATGAAATAGTAGAAATTTTCACTGGCGATTTGTTTTTATTTTTCAAACTATTGATTTTTTCACCAACATCATATACCTTATTAATGTAGGTGAGAATTTGTTTTAAACAATTTTTTCCCATCTTTAAGCATCCTTTTCTTTTGTGTTTCTAGTCAAAACCATTATAAAAAGGATGCTTTTATTATGCAAATTTTTTATCTATAATTTCCAGTAAAAATCAGAATTAATTACTTTTCCTGAATCTGATACGAATTGTTATAAATCAACGGACTATCGTCCTAAAAAATTTTCAAGTGCGAAACTTCTGTGACTAATGTAAATTAATATTATTGATTTTGCAACCAATAATTCTACAAAGTCTTTTTCATTTTCATTATCCCAGTTATAATCAAATTAACTAGAATTAAAATCCCAATTCCAGTATACTCTATTTAATTACTTGAAAGGATTTGATTAGCTTGAAATCTTTTAATAGAAACTCTAGTAAATACAACTTATCTGAACTTACTGTTATAGAAATATATGAATTAGTTAGAAGTGGGAAGTTAAAAAAATTCCCAATGTACTTTTGAGAATGTGACGAAAGCAATGAATATGCGCCTAAGCTTACAAGATATTTAATTGAAAATATATTAAATTGGTCTGATGAAGATATTAAGAAAAAAATCCGTAAAAACACATTTAGAAAAAATAGTCTTGGAGGTTTATTATGCATTAAATATAATGATGGTGCATTTGCTGCAATTACATCTGCTTATCCAGAGAAAAACTTCCATGCGCGTGACTTTGTTAATACACCTAATGAGTACTGGCAAGGTGAAAAAGGAAGAGAAAATGCCATAGCTGCTATGAAGTGGCTAATTGAAGAAAAGCTTAAATGGTCTGAAAGAGAAATTACAGAGAATTTAAATCAAGATGTATTTAAAGATAATAATCTAATTGGCATGTTAAAGAAAGCCTTTAACTGTCATCTATTTGAAGCCATAGATTCAATATATCCAGGAAAATTTAAAAAATGGGAAATTGGCGATCATGTAAGAAACGACTATTGGACTGTAGAAGAAGGTATACTTGCTGTCAAATGGCTGATTGAATATAAATTAAAATGGAGCGATGATGATATTAGGAAAAATTATTCAAGGCAGATTTACAAAGCTAATAACTTATATGGAATGATACAACGATGCTTTAATTCTAGCCCATTTGAAGCTATAAATGCTGCTTATCCTAATAAATTTAAAGAATGGGAATTACCAAATGTTCCACGAAACTTTTGGAATTCAGATAAAAACTGCATTAATGCTACAAAATGGTTAATTAAAGAAAAACTGGGGAACGTACATAGATTTGATTTACACAAATCTATGTACGTTCCCATAATTTTAGCTTCAGTTATGTTGTATCTTTCTTATTAAATGAAGTAAGCGTAAAAATTAAATATTTTATTTAAGCACCACATATTCAATCAAGAATTTTACGGTGTTTTTATTTCGTACTTCAAAAATATTTTACACCAACTTAATTGAAAACTACACTTCGATGTAGTTTTTGACTTGAAGTAAGCAATAGAAACAGCCTTCTAAGCTTCAGATATATTTTTTATACCTAAAGTTTAGAAGTGATTATCTAAAATAAAAAATTTACATTATATATTTTCTTACATCACTGTTTTGAAACTCATTTTAAAACTATTCCCCTCTCAGCCAGTGACAAGCATCCAATGCAAAATATGTGATTATTATATCCGCCCCTGCTCTCTTTAGCGATACCAAGACCTCTAAAGCTGTAGCCTTCTCGTCTATAACTCCAAGCTTTCCAGCAGCCTTAATCATGGCATACTCACCACTTACGCTATAAGCAGCTACAGGATAATTAAATTTATCTCTTGCCCATCTTATTACATCAAGATATGACATTGCAGGTTTTACCATTATTATATCTGCACCTTCATTTATGTCATCCTCAATCTCAAGCATAGCCTCTCTAATATTAGCAGGATCCATCTGATATCCCTTTCTGTCTCCAAACTGCGGTGCTGAATCTGCAGCTTCTCTGAAAGGTCCAAAGAAAGCAGAGGCATATTTTGCGCTGTAAGCCATTATAGATACCTCTTTATAACCATTTTCATCTAAAGTATTTCTTATTGCCTGAACCCTTCCATCCATCATATCGGAAGGTGCTACCATATCTGCACCCGCCTTTGCATGGGATAAAGCAATTTCAGCTATATATTTTATAGTTTCATCGTTGTCTACCCTTTTATTCTTTAATATTCCGCAATGTCCATGACTGGTATATTCACACATGCATACATCGGTAATTACCAGTAGGTCCGGCGCAAGTTCCTTAATTTCTCTTACTGCTCTTTGAACTATTCCATCCTCTTCAAAAGCAGAAGTTCCAATTTCATCTTTATGATCTGGTAATCCAAAGACCATTATGCCTTTTACTCCAGCCTTTGATATCTGCTGGACTAATTCATGCAATCTATCCACGGACCAATGATAATTATCCGGCATGGATTCTATTTCTTTTTTTATATTTTCACCTTCTGTTACAAATATAGGATAAATAAAATCATTGGGAGTTAAAACTGTTTCCCTCACAAAACTCCTTATGGTTGAATTTTCTCTGAGTCTTCTATGTCTTCTGAACATAACCACCCGTCCAAATAAAGTTTACCTAATTCTGATGTATGGTAAATTTTATTTGGACGGTTTTCACCATCCTTTCAATTAGAAAATTTAATATACAATAAGTTTTGCTATTATTATTGGATATTATAACAATAGTAAAGTCTATTTTGAACTTACTACATAAAAAAATAAATTCTTTCAACAAATAGTGTTAAAAGAATTTTCCCGTGTATCTATTAATGTAAAAACATTAATAGATACATTTACGTCTTAACACCTCTCTATCACTCGTAGAGAACATGGCGAAAAATACAGGCAGGTATCCTGACTAAAGACTCATTATTTAAAATACACCTTCCCAGTTTCCCAGTGGTTTAGGCAACGTAAAAAATAACTAACCTTATCTTTCACTGGTTATTTATTTTCAGATACCTTATTGTATTTAAATTCATCTATTACAGTGGCGGGACCGTCCAAGAATTTCACTTGCTTCCCTTTTAATTAATTAAATATAATTAAACCTGTACTTTATTTATTATTAAACTTTATTTTAGTGTACGATTATACAATAGTCCTGTCAATATTAAATTAATTTTTAAAATATTTTCTACAAAAAATATAACTAAAATATTTATAATTGCTTATTTTTAGTTTTTTATACAAAATAAAAATTTTTACAAGAGCATTCTTGTTTATTTTACTTTAAATTTATGTAAAGTTTATGCTATAATTTAAGCTGTAAATTTAGGGGGTAATCTAATGGAGACACTTAGAAATGAAAATGTAAGCTTTATTATATCAAAATTTATGAAATTCTTTGACAAATATTATAGCGTAATTATTGCCATTGCATTATTTATAGTTGTAATTCCCATTTATTTTAGCCACGCTGAACCTGGCGCTAAAATTTTAGCCTCCATATACTGGTTTGCAGCTATTACTGCCCTTCCCGATGTTAGGAAGGATGTAAAGTGGATTCCATTTATAATATTATTCATACCTTTTGTTATTTTTTTATTCTACATTAACACTCATGGTTATGAAATTTGGGGGAAAATTCTAAAATGGCAAATTGCTAGAGGTATTGTTATAGATTTAAATCCAATATTCAGTAAAATACCTTTCAATGATGCCTCCTTTGCTAGAATATATAAAAATGAGACTCTCACCTGGTTTATGAGACTGGTTTATAACAATGGTTTTGTTATGACTGCTATTATTCCTATATTTAGATCAATAATCCTTAAAGATTTTAAAAAAATGTGCAGATATCTTTATTCTGCTCATGTGTTTCAGATATTTTTAATAAGCCCATTTTATTTGATGTTCCACCTTCAGGAGGTTTGGTATGTATTAGGACAGCCCGATGGACTTGATCGTCATTTCACTAAACTTCAGGCTGCCGGCTGGACACTAAATTGTTTTCCATCCATGCATACATCAATTTCCTTTGCAATGTTTCTGCTTGTGCTTAGAGAAAAAGATAAAATATTTAAATGGGTATGGGGCTTCTTCTGTCTTAGTGTAATATATTCTACAATGTATCTAGAAATACATTGGATTATTGATGTAATTTCAGGAATGCTTTTTGCCTATATTACTGTTAAATTAGTTGATTTCCTATTCGCTAAATTAGAAGTACCATTAAAAAATCGTTTTAGTAAATTTTATTACAGAAATAGTATAGATAATTCTGTTACAATTACAGGAAAAGATACTTTTGTTAATATATAAAAAACTATATTAAAATAAGAGCACTATCAAAATCTACTGAAACTCAATGATTTGATAGTGCTTACTTATAGAATATTGTGAAGTAATATTTTATTCTTTCTTTCTAAATCTATTACCAGTATTAGCATAAATTGCACCACCAACTAAAACGACAATGCCTAATGCTATAAGTATTATAGTCACAATATTTTTATAAGAAGATTTTAGGTAACCATTGCAAATAACTATTAGAGAAAACACAATTGCAAAAGATATAAGTAAATTACCAGTAAACTTACATACTGCTAACCTATCATATTCATTTTTTTCTTCTTCTGAAAGCATATTATATCCTGAAATCAACCACTCACCGTTTCCACTTCTTATAACAAATCCTAAAATGAAAAATATTAAAGACATAATTATACCTACTATCATACTATAATCCTCCGATTAATTATTTCGCCCTATCTCACAAGTATAAATTAAATATCACCAAGTTATTCCTTTAATTATGACTTAGAGATATCAGATAACACTAACCCTTTATTGTGCTCTAATGCCCAGCTTATAGCCCAATCACTTTGGAAAAGCAATAAATTTCTGTCATCCAAATCCTTAACAAGCTTTGAATCAGAAGTTATAACTAAACTCTTAGGATCCATATCCTTATTTTCTATCCATCGTATATTTTTATATCCTAGTCTATCCATTTTTATATCTACATTGTATTCATTTTTTAATCTGTATTCCAGCACTTCAAATTGAAGTACACCTACGACCCCCACAATAAGTTCTTCTACACCGATATTTATTTCCTTGAATACCTGTATAGCACCTTCCTGTGAGATTTGAGTTATACCCTTTATAAATTGCTTTCTCTTCATGGTATCCACAGTTCTAACTCTTGCAAAATGTTCTGGTGCAAAGGTGGGTATACCTTCAAATTTAAACTTGTCGGCACTTTCACATAAAGTATCACCTATGTTAAATATACCGGGATCAAATACACCTATAATATCCCCAGCATAGGCCTCTTCAATTATTTCTCTATCCTGTGCTAAGAATTGCTGTGGTTGAGTCAGTCTTACTTTATTTCCATTCTGTACATGGAAAACCTCCATGCCCTTTTTGAATTCTCCAGAACATATTCTCATAAATGCAATTCTATCTCTATGAGCTTTATTCATATTAGCCTGAATCTTAAATATAAAAGCTGAAAAATCCTTTCTAAATACGTCTATTTCACCTTGATCAGACTCTCTAGCCAATGGTGGTGGAGTTAGTTTTAGAAATTCTTCCAGGAAAGGCTTAACTCCAAAATTTGTCAGAGCACTACCAAAGAATACTGGGGTAAGCTCTCCCTTTTTTAGCCCTTCTATATTAAACTCGTCTCCAGCTATATCTAAAAGCTCAATATCTTCTATAAGCTTATCATGAAGTGCATCCCCTAAAAGATCTCTAAAAATATCGTCCTCTACATTTCCTTCTACGGTTTCCACCTCCGTTTGACCATGATTTCCACCATCAAAAACCTGTATAACTTTCTTTTCTCTTTCGTATACCCCTTTAAAGTCTTTACCTGAGCCTATTGGCCAGTTTACAGGATATGTCTTTATACCAAGCTCCTCTTCCAGCTGCTGCATAAGTTCAAAAGGATCTTTACTCTCTCTATCCATCTTATTTATAAAAGTAAATATAGGTATTCCTCTAAGGCTGCAAACATTAAAGAGCTTTCTTGTCTGAGCCTCTATACCCTTTGCTGCATCCACTACCATTACTGCGCTATCCGCCGCCATTAATGTTCTATAGGTATCTTCACTAAAATCCTGATGTCCTGGAGTATCCAATATATTTATGCAGTAACCTTCATAATTGAACTGCATTACTGAAGAGGTTACAGAAATACCTCTTTGCTTTTCTATTTCCATCCAATCAGATACAGCATGTTTTGCAGCCTTTCTAGCTTTAACTGAACCTGCCATTCTTATTGCACCACCATATAAAAGAAGCTTTTCTGTAAGTGTAGTTTTACCTGCATCTGGATGGGATATTATTGCAAAAGTTCTTCTTCTCTCTATCTCATTTATAAAATCAGCCACTTAATTCTTGCTACTTAAAACTTATAAAATCTATCAATGAATCCTTATGCATAAATCATCTTCATTTTTCAGATTTCATAATGTTACCTGCTTCAAGTAACTCTTACCTCCTCTAATTTTTTGCATTTTACGCCGTAACCTGCGTGATTATAAAAAAATATATATTAATTTACATTGGTTTTTTTCCACCTCAATTATGTACAAAGTCAAACTATATAAGTTTTTTAATCTCTATGTAAATTATAAGAACATGGCTTCAGCATACATTATATGATATATTATTTACCAAGTTATTTATTATTACGCTAATAAAATTTAAAGCTTAAATCACTTATAATATTTAAAAGGTCTGCGGAAACACAGACCTCAAAAAAACTAAACAAATTTAATTATACCATTTTCATAGAAATTTTCAATAAATAGAATAAATATTGACTAAATATCTTTATATTTTGAATCTCAAATTGTTAAATAATTTAATAAACTGTTTTCCCTATAAATATTTAATGTTATAATCATATTCGAATCATGCCTTGTTGATATCTTATATTTTTAATGAAAATATTATTCTACAAACTGATTATTCATTTAATTTTACAGCTATTATTGAACAACCTAATATTTGAAGCAAGTTCTTAATTCAGGTGGGGATTCTTTTACCCCATCTGAATTTTAGAACTGCAAATGCATGGCTTACTTGGCGTTGTACTCCCACTTTCACAGCGTGC
>NZ_JBDNRK010000022.1:0-61364 GCF_047718555.1 Clostridium sp.
TTAAAATTAATAGATACAAATATAGTATTATCAAGGCTTACAAATTTTTTAGTTTCAGTTTGGAACTAGTTTCACTATATAATATAAAAATTATCTTTGTCATATTAATTTGAAAAACCTATTCGTTTTCAGGTATTACTTCATATTTTCCATCAATAATTCTATAAGGAATCAATACTATAGGTTGATTTGCTGGTGTAAATAAATCTATTCCATCTTGATCTTCATCTGGTCTAAAATATTTTCCTCCAAATTTTTTTACTATATAACCTTTAGTTCCTGGTGGTATTGTTCCTACATTGCCATTTTTCTTTACAGAATCAATAGTTGGCATAGCAACTGCAACCCCAGAAGCAAGTACAGGACAATAACATCTTTCTGTTATTTTAACTCTGCATAATTTATTTTCAGAGGAACTCATAAGTAATCACCATCCTTCAATAATTTTATACTAGAATAAATTATACCTATATTATACCACTTATTATACAAATTTACTTTTTCTAATTGATTTTACTTTATCAAGAGTGTATTATTTACCTATAACGTTATAATAAGGAATTATAAGCTAATATTGATTTAAAATGGAGGTTGATAATGTGAAAACAGCAAACAAATCAATCATTGCTTGGATAATAGCTATAATAGTAGTTGCAGGAATTGGCATAATAATATATAAAAATAATTATAATATTGATTCAACAAGCTATTTATCAAGTAAGAACGATTCAGGAAAGAGCTTCGACATTAATGAAAATTATAAAATTATAACTAATAGTGAGAGTTTTGATTTTACTAAATTTAATGGTAAATGGTCATTGATAGAATTTAATTCTTCTAAGAATAACAAAATAACTATAGAAGATAATACAAAAATAACTAAAGGTAAATTCTATATTATAGTACTAGATTCAAATTATAATATTGTAGTTAAGAAAAATGAATCAATTGATAAAGGAAATATAAACTTTACCACTCCTAAAGATGGGAAATATATTATTAGAATTGCTGGAGAAAATACAAATGGTACTTTTAATATAAAAATAGATTCTGCAAATAAAATAGATATATCTCATAAAGATTTTTTCTCTTAAAAATAATCTATCTTCACAAAAATAAACCTTATGTTTTAAAGTGGCATAGGGCTTATTTATTTTTAAAACTCTTACATTTTAAAAATGTAATTTATTGATATTTTTATTCCAAACCATTGTTAATAAGAAGTAAAGATTTTTTGAGATTTTTTCTATTACTTTTTACAATATTTAATTTAGATATTTTTCTATTCATATATTAAATACTCTAAAAAATAAAGGTGTGTACAAAATGTCCACCACTCATGAAAAAAATAAGGTATTACATTTCTGCAACACCTAAAAAAATTTTTATATACAATAAATATATTTACGTAACATTTTAAACTTGTTTTTATGGATCTTCATATTTATTAATAATCATCCAAGTATTATTTACTGTTTTAATTGTAAATTTTATAGGAATTCTCCAAGAGCCACCTACGATTTTATTTTGTGAATCTACTATACTAACTGAATATGTCATATCCACGTAAATTATATCATTAATCTTTTTCTGCGAATCTTCTTTTAAACTAAAACTAACTTCGAATGGTCTTTTATATTTTGTATCATTTACATCATATATATTATATATATTTGTTTCATTAAATACTTTTTGTGACATATGCTTTGATATATCATTTGAATATCCATCTTCAATTAAAAATGCTCTTTTCACTACATTATAAACTTCTTCACTGTTAATTACCTTATTAGCATTACTTACATTATAAGCTTCCGTGTTTTTAACATTCTTACTACATGATGTAAATATAAATATTAAAAATATAGAAGTAAATATATATATTATAGTTCTTTTTTCAATAATAAGCACTTCCTTTACAAATATAAAATAAACAATTCATATTTCCATTGTAATCCTTAATATGTACAAGTATCAAATATTTCTACAATATTCTTTATCTAAAGTGGGAAAAAAGGTACCACCAATTTTGGCGATACCCTTTAACTATCAAGTATAAATAATTCTTCTATTGTAGTGTTTAATAATCTAGCAAGTTTCATGGCTAATTCAAGTGTAGGATTATATTTTTCATTTTCAATAGCATTAATAGTTTGTCTTGTAACCCCTAAAGTATTTGCTAAATCCTCTTGTCTACATCCTAATTGTTTTCTTAGCTTTTTTATATTATTTTTCATGTTTATACCTCTTTTAATTTGGAAAAAAATGAGCAAGTATGCCCAAAATTAATACAACTAATATAACTCCTATAAAATATCAAGTAAAAGATTTTCGTCCACCCATATCATCCATTTTCCATCTTAAAATTTGAGTAGTACAGAAATAAATTGCATTTCCTATGCTTAAGATATAAAAAGGAAGTGTCAAAGTATGTGTATGAATGGAATCATAAATAAACCACACAAGTAAAGCTACATTAGTAAAAATGCTACTGCACCTAATTGCTTTTAAATTAATGCTCATTTCCATTTCATCCATTTTTTTCATGAAATCATCTCCTAAAATGTAAAATTCTTTTTACATCTTTATTTTATCAATAATTCAAATTAAATGTCAATAGTTTTTTACATTTTATAATTCACAATATGTAAATACCTATAATAATTCCCAAAATATTAAAATAAAACCTAGAAATACTGCTTAAGCCAATATATAATTGTTATATGGATTAATACGAAATTGTAATATATTGTATCATGATGATATCATAGATGTAATTTTATGTATGGTACTTAACAAAAATATAAGGTAGGCGAATTTATAAAATGAGACTAAAAGTATTTTTGCAAAATATGACTATGGGTATAGTCTGCATTGTAGTTTTTCTTATATTTATGAAAGTAACTGGAATTGATATACCCACATGGCTTGGTACATTTATTATCCTTGGTATAATGAGTGTATTTAATAGTATTACTTTCAAAAAAGCAACTTAATATTTATTAATTTTACAGATACAGCAATTTAATCTAACAAGCTCTAACATTCTTATAATAACTTTAGTACACAGTTTTCTTAAAAGACGTAACAAGTAAAAAAGGCAAGAAAGCAAAAGGACATGTTATAATTAATCTAAGTTAAATTAATCTTTATTGTCAATTTAAAACAAAACAACAAATTTTTGCTACTATTGAGAGTATAAATATCTAATACAAGGGAGTGATATAATATTTTAATTAATTCTAAGTATAAAAAGCAGGCTATTATAATTTTATTATTTACTTGTTTCATTTACTATGGTATAGGATTTTTATTAAAAGCTAATGAATTATATCTTATAACATTCCGTAAAAATGGAATTGATATTAGTATTTTTGCAATTTTCTTAGTAACAATTACTTCGGTCTTGATTACATATATTGTTGAATTTATTAAAAAGTATATAAGCAAACAGAAAACTAAGTAATATGAATTTTCTATCTTTAATTCACAATCTCCTAACAGGTTGAATTAAGTAATGATTATTATATTAGAGTTATTCCAGTCTATGGATAACTAACCTACTTCCTTAAAAAAGACAATAAGAAATCAAGCCCTTGATAAATTCCATTTTTTTCAATATAATCAAAGTATCATCAGATGGATTTGTTAAAGGTTTAATTTAACAATATTCAATTGTAATAAGTCGGTACTGCTAATACTGGCTTATTGTATTTTGTGTAACTACATAAATACAAACATTGCCATATCCTGTGATGTTTATATCCTTAATAATTATGTTTTTTTCTTGAACACCTGCTGTGATATAAAATTCTTGTAGATATTTATATTGATTCATTTAAATCACCTCTTATTTTTTACTTATCCATATTTTCTATAGGACTAAACCTCTGGTAATTCTTACGAATATCTTCATCACTTAAATCTGTATAAGTCTGTTCAGTAACTTCCACCGAACTATGCCCTAATATTTTACTTAATGTAAAAATATCTCCACCAGCCATTAAAAATCTTCTACCAAAATTGTTTCTTAGACTATGTGGTGTAATATATTTTTTAATTCCACACAAAGTAATATATTTCTTAAAATTCTTCTCAAAATTCATAACTTTTCTATCCCTTTTGCTTTTTACATTATCTGCATTAATCATTACTGCTCTTCTTACTAAGTCGACATCATGAATCTGTAACGCTAATGTTTCACCTACTCTCATACCAGAGTCCATAATGAGATTTATAATCGTATAGTCTCTAAATTCTACGTATTTGGTCGTATCTAGGCTTCCTATAAGTCTTTTATATTCCTTAAATAATTATTTACTGTGGATACATTAACTTTTTTCTCATAATCTTTTCTGTTTTGTGGTTGATTTTTTAATTTTGAATCTTCATTATTTACAAAAGAATACTTACCTTTTTCTTTTGTAAATCTAACATATTCTTCTATATGGATTTTCTTTAATTGTTTAATAGATATGATTTTATATTCTTGTAATAAGAATCTTGTAAAAAGTTTTAAGGATTGATCATAAGATTTTATGGTTTTAGAACTTAAATTTTTCATATCACATGAAGTTAAATAATCTTCTATAGTTTTTTACATTTTATAATTCAAAATATGTAAATACCTATAACAATTCCCAAAACATTAAAATAAGACCTAGAAATACTGCTTAAGCCAATGTATAATTGTTATATGGATTAATACGTAATGGTAAATAAATGCGAAGAATAGGTTATATATTGGTGGATGATAGTAATAGACACATGTAAGAGGAGATATGATAAATGATAATATTATATATTCTATGTGCAATATTAATATGTTTTATGATTGAGTATGCTGTTCTTTGTAACAGTTTAAAGAAATCAGCCTATAATAATGGGCAAAAAAAAGATGTGATTATTGTACTTGGTTATCCCGCAAAAAAAGACGGAAGCGTTTCACCAATTCTGCGAGAGCGAATAAATAAAGCAGCAAAACTATATCATGAAGGAATTGCTGAAGTAATTATCTGCACTGGTGCGGCTGTCGCTAATAACTATGTTGAGGCAGATGTCATAGCACAAACCTTGATTGAATTAGGAGTGCCTGATTGCAGTATAATTCGTGAAAAACTTGCAAAGGGTACATATGAAAATTTAGTAAACTCAAAGAAAATTATGAAAGATAGAGTATTGAGAACAGCAGTTATTGTATCCTCACCTTGGCATTTACGAAAAGCCAGTTCGTATGCTTTTAGACTTGAAATTAAACATACAGTGGAAAAATCTAAATTTCCACTTGAATATCTAATAATAGGAGTTGGCATTATTTACCTTTATTTATATACTCAGATGTTCATAAACCTCTTGCGTTATCATAAAGGCAAACAATAGAGTTAAGTCATAATTTTCTTATAAGACGCAACAGTAAAAAAAGCGAATTAACTTAAAAAAATTCATTAATTGAAGTTATTATCACTGAAATAAAGGAGAATACTATTAATGAGAAAAATTTTATGTTTTATTTATGAAGGTATGGTTGATTTTGAAATGACATTAGCCTGTCATTTAGTAGATAAAGAAATAGTTCCAATTGCCTATGAAATTAAGGTTATAAAAAGTAAATCAGGTATGTGCTATTATCCTATGTCTACAGTTAAAGAAGCATTGGAACATGCAGATGTTGATGGTCTAATTATACCAGGTGGATATAATGATGAGCAGAGGGATGAGTTAACAGAACTCATAAATAAACTAAATGACCAATGTAAACTATTATCTGCAATATGTGCAGGCCCACAGTATTTAGCCAGAGCAGGAATATTAAAAGGCAAAAAATATACAACTACTTTAACTGAAGATAAACTTAAGGAATATTTTCCAATGGTGTCAGAAGACCCATTTCCAAGGGATACATATGTAAATAAAAATGTTGTAAGAGATACTAATATAATTACAGCAGTAGGAAATGCCTTTGTAGATTTTTCTATAGAAATACTCCATTATTTTGATAACTTTAAAGATGAAGCAGAAAAGAAAAAATGTGCAAGTCATTATAAAGGTTTAATCTAATAGTCATTTATACTGGTGAACAATATTCAAATAGTCCGAACAAACTATTTTACAAAGTTACGGAAGCCAATAAATATTTTGATTGTTTACAGTATCAAATAATATCTATTTTCTCGCTCTGCTGGTCATCTTATCCACTGTCTTAATCTGTCTGTTTATTCCATGCGGTCGTTAAATAAATTCTTTTCTTTCTTGTATATTCAGATTTAGAAACTATATTCGAAATGAACTATAAAATTTTTTAAATGTAAACTTAGCTTGACATTTAATGTAAAGTTAGCTACACTTTAATTGTAAAGCTAACTATACGTTAAGGGGGTTATCATGAAAAATCGTATTAAAGAGTTACGTAAGAAAAAACGCATGACACAGGAAGAACTTTCAGAACTCTGTAAAGTTACTAGACAAACGATAATATCTCTTGAGAATGGCAAATATAATCCGTCAATTTTTCTCGCACACAAAATAGCTAAAATATTTGAATTATCAATTGAACAAGTATTTATTTTCGAGGAGGAATAATGTTATGAATTACGCTAAAAAAAATCTTTTATTTTTTACAATTTATTTATCTATTGGTATTATTGCAACTTTAACTGCTATATTTCACAACTTCCCTGATAATTACAAACAAGGCATTGTATCAGGAATAGCCGGTGGATTTATAGTTCCTGGAATATTAGGAATTATAATAACTCTCAAATTAATAAAAAATCCTAAAAAAGCTGTACAAGTAGAAATTGCAAAAACCGAAGAACGTACGCAATTAATAGGATTAAAATCAAAATCATCTACTTACACTGTAGTCCTTTATTGTGAGTCCATAGCAACCTTAATAACTGGATTCTTGGGTTATCGTGAAGCATCTATAACAATTGCTATTGTTTTATCTGTTCAAGTATTACTATACATTGGTTTTCTCTGTAGCTATAGTAAAAAGTACTGATGTATTTCATATACCGATTTATTGCTAATTAGTAAATCGGTATATTTTATCTACTATTAAAATCTAATTACTTCTCTTTATAATCACTTCCCACTATTTCAATAATATTTTGTGGGAATTTATCATTTCTTAGCGTCTATATAAATAAACACATAATCTTAGAGAAATAAAGGAAACTATATGGTTGATTTTATTTCACCGATAGTGTATTATTTAACTATAACAATAATAACTTAATTAATTATATGAAATCATATTTTATAAATGGGGTGATATACTTATGCCGTATTTTTGGATAAATTTAGGATTTACTTTACTTATTATTTTACTTTGTATAGTTGGTACTATTATATGCATTAAAGATATAAGAGAAAATAAAACTAAAGCTCTTTGGATAATTGTTATTACATTAATTCCCTTAATCTTATTACTGGCTGTACAAGATGCATTACCATATTTTAAGGATATAAAGTATGTTATGAATAAACAATTTTTAGTATCTAATTACACAGTTGAAAAAGTTGGTTTATCTAGTAAACTAGGTAATGATTTTTCAGCAAATGGCAAATCTTTTTACGGCTCAAATAGCTTTAAATTGAAAAAAGGTGAAAAATATACTTTAACATATACCCCAAATAGAAGATTTGTTATTAAGGCAGCACCAATAAAATGAAGTTAATCTCTTTACATATATTAGATAATTATATATAATATCCCTGTCATACATACTTAAAATTTTTGTTCATTGCTAATAAACCTTATGTTAATAAATATCATAAGGTTTATTTATTTTATATATATGTCGTCAAACAGTTTTTTTCTTCTCTTCCTAAAGTTCCTGAGATAACTCATTATATCTTTGCTCCAAAACTTTATTAGATTCTTCCAATGTCTTTGTTTTTTCTTCAAGCTGCTTCTTCTCTAATATGTACTGTTGAGTTTGTTTTTGAGTCATTTCTGAGATCTTATCTTCCCCTATTTCCCTTAAGAACTTTTTCTGCTCTTCTTCAGCAGACATCTTAGCCCATATCTTATATGCCGTAGTTGCTTTTAAATCTTCATTCTCTACTAAAGATTGTAACTCTGGAATAAGATTGCTAAGCTTTTTATAATTTTGAAGTTGTCTTTGGTCTATTCCTATTTGAGTAGCTAAATCAGATTGAGATTTGTTAGGAACGAAATTATTTTCATCCTTATTTTTATGATTTCCATTATAAATCCCATAAATCCTTTCAAGTGTATTCGGCAAATTAAAAATGTATAAATACGCAGTCAATACAGGATTATAATTATTAAAATAACAGTATAAATATTAATTGTAAAAAATAAAAAAGAGCAATTAATGCTCTAAACTGGTGGGATTTATGACGTTTTATTAGAAAATTACGACTCATTAACCCTTAAAAGCCATTCGTTAACTAATGAATCAAATAGTTCTTTCTGTTCTATGTACAAATTATGTCCTGCCCTATCCAATACAGTGAAAGTTGCCCTTGGATAATTTTCCAAGATACTCCAAGCATCTTTATATCCTACACATGAATCTTGACGACCTAATAATATAAGAGTTGGTTTCTCAAACTTTTTCTTCATATTATCTACATCGAAAGAAAAATCATATTCATTGGCGTCAAGCTTTTCTAAAAAATCAATATCTGCTATCTTTATGCCAGGCAGTATTTCATCTCTAAATCTCTCCCAATTACTCTTACTTTGTACTACCTGTATTGAACTAAACCTTTTTACATCTTCCGAGTCAATTTGTGATAATAGTTTAGTATCTCTCTTTAAAATAGTATGTTGTGGGACATCACGTTTCTCATCATTTAAAATAATAGCTGGACATATTAGCAATAATCCATCTATTCTACTTGCCATTTTATATACTACTCCTCTTGCTAAGAATCCGCCAAAGGATTGACCTGCTAGTAAGAAATTTTCATTTGGAATAACTTTTTTAATAAAATCAATTATAACATCGAGCATTGCATCTAAATTTACTATCCATCTCTCGCCTTTAGTCTTTCCCATCCCTGGTAAATCAATATATATTCTCTTATATCCACTTCTATTGTGAAATACAGGCTCCATACATCCTGTCATTAATCTATGGTCTACAGGAGAACCATGCAACATAAGAATTGGCTTTCCAGATCCATATACCTCATAATTTACTTCTATATTGTTTAAATTACATTTCATTTTCTTACCTCCATTTTTTGTTTTATTATACAGTCCAGAACTATTTATAGTTTAATATCCATTCTAGCCCTCTCAATAATACAAATAAAATTTATATTATAATTATATTTTGATATGAAAGTATTTATTTAAAAAAGAGAAACTTAAAAGTTGTTATAAATTTTCTGTAGAATATCTCTAAATATTACTTTTTCTTCATCAGAAATTCCTTTATATTCACGCATATAAAGCTTCTCCGAAATTTCTTTAAAACCTAATTTTAACTCCTTTCCTTTTTCTGTTAGATATATAATACTTGATCTATTATCATTGAGATCTTTCTTGCTTGAAACATATTCAAATCTGATTAATTTATTTACTAAAGCTGTCACAGTGGACCTGTCTCTATGGATAGTATTTGCTATTTCCGTCATTGTTGCTTCCTGACATTTGAATAATGCCGATAAAATGTCTCCATGAGAAGGTGCAATATTTTTTAGACCTAACTTCTCCATTTCCTTCAATAAGAACTTATCAGCCTTTTCTCTAATTTTGGCAATTAAACTTATTGTATTATCTGTATTCATAATATTACTATACTTTGATATCAAAGTATAGTCAAGTAATAGTTGAATAATAATATAATCACGATATTCATGAAATTTAGTTGTATCGATATGCCTAAGTAATTCTGACATTTGTTCATCAGAAATAAAACCTTTTGGTTTTCTATCATTTTTGAATTGTTTAATATTTTTGACTATATCTTTTTTGATATAATTTTGATCTTTTAGATAATTGAAAAATACTTTAATATTTCTAATATAATTATTAACTGTTGTCAAAGATACTTTTTTACCATAGTCATTTCTAATTTCTGGTTTATTAATTTTTAAACTATTCTTATCACCTACAACAGTATATTTACCTCTGTCTTTTATATAGATTATATATTCTCTTATTATTTTTTCAGAAATACTTGATAAATTAACTATCTTTTTTCTTCGTTTAAATAATTGAAAAATAATCTGAGTGTTTGTTCATAACTCATCATAGTTTTTTTAGATAAGTTTTTAGATTCACAGTAAATCATAAATTCATCTAATAAAATTTCAAGATTTTTCATAAAAAAATAGACCTCATCCATTCACCTAATGAATGAAAAAAGTCTATGAGTATTTTTTTATAGATTTATACACAAATTTTTACATTTTAGCTTCTAGCATAAAAAGCGAACTACCACCAAACCCATTACTGAGCAATATTCTTAACTTTATTTTTAAGTCTAAGCTTATCTGCAATCATAGCTATAAATTCTGAATTAGTTGGTTTACCCTTTGCGTTATGTATTGTATACCCAAATAACTTATTTATAGTATCAACTTGACCTCTTGACCAAGCCACTTCAATTGCATGTCTTATTGCCCGTTCAACACGACTGGCAGTTGTATTATATTTTTTTGCTATAGATGGATACAGTTCTTTAGTTACAGCTGATAAAAGTTCTATATTATCTACCACCATAGTAATAGCTTCTCTTAAATACATATAACCTTTAATATGAGCAGGTACTCCTATTTCATGAATTATACTTGTTATTTCAGCTTCTAAATCTAAAGGCTCTGACTCGGAAACTTTTACTTCTGCAGCTTTCTCAGTAGGCATGGTCTTTTTTGTATCTGAATCTAAAATTGTATTATTAAACATTTGCCTTATTCTCTTTGTAAATACATCCATATCAAAAGGCTTTACAACATAATAATCTGCACCTAAAGTTATAGCTCTCTGCGTAATCTTATCCTGACCTACAGCTGACAATACAATTACGTTTGGTACAGGATTTATATCCATATTTCCAAGTCTTTCCAGAACTCCCAATCCATCTAAATGTGGCATTATTATATCTAATATAACTAAATCTGGCTTCTTTTCTTCAATTAATTTTAAAGCCTCTATTCCGTCTTTAGCGATCCCCACCACTACTATATCACTTTGGTTTAATAAATAATCATTTAGAATGTTACAAAATTCTTTATTATCATCTGCTATCAATACACTTATTTTAGAATATTCCATTTTATACTCCCCTTTATATTTCTATTGCCATATGTTTACAATTTAAAATATTCGACAAATCTTTAATAAAACCTTCTTTATTATATAAATAATTTTTTTTATTAAATTTATTTTATATTTATATTTTTATTAAATAAATTATATTTCTGTTCTATTTTATTATTAAATCAACTAAAAAGCAAGATATTTTGTAAAATTTTACTATAATAATTTATTTTAACATTAATTATAAAAATCACTGTCTCAAAATAAATACCTTATGCCAGGCACATATAAATAAACATGTGTTAATTTGTAAAAACATTTATAATCAATATTTTGATGGCACTAATATTTCTATCATTGATAGAGAAAAAGGGCGTCTCTAATGCGTATATCAATGCATTTGAGAGAAACCCTTTTATTTTTAATTTAAAATCCCAGCATCCTTTAACATCCATTCCATATATATGCCATATCCTACATCAGGTTTATTAATAAGAACGTGGGTTACAGCACCTACAATTTTATTGTTTTGTATTATAGGACTACCACTCATTCCTTGAACAATGCCACCTGTCTTTTCTAATAATTCTGAATCTGTAACTCTTATAACCATACTTTTAGGTCCTGGTGAATCCTGTGAAAGAAGCTTTTCAATTTTTATATTATATAATTTAGGCTGTTCACCATCTACTGTAGTGAGTATCTGAGCATCGCCTTCTTTTATATCATTTCTCAGTCCCACTTCCATAGGTTTATTTAATTTATTATTCTTTAACGCTTTAACAGAAGTTCCATAAATTCCCGAAACAGTATTAGTCTTTATATTTCCAAGAGGATTTCCTTCATTTACAAAAATCCCTCTAACTTCTCCTGGATTACCCTTAGTTCCCTTTTTTATAGATATAATAGAAGAATTTATTATATTACCATCTTTTACTGTTAACATTGTACCAGTATCTACATCCGTTATAGGATGACCTAGTGCTGCAAATTTTCCTGATTTTTCATGGTAAAAGGTTAAGGTTCCTACACCCGCAGTGGAATCTCTCACCCAAAGTCCTAATTTATAACCATTATCTGCATCACTTTTTACTGGTTTAATCTCCTTATCAATATTTTTTCCCTCTCTTACTATAGTGACTTTCATAATTGAATTCTTATATTTATTTAGTTTTTCTGAGACACTTTTAGAATTATTTACATTTTCTCCATCAATTTTTATTATACTATCACCAATTTGTACACCTGCTTGTGCAGCCGGGCTACTAATTTTTCCATTTTGTGAATCAATATCAGATAGTCCTACTACTAAAACTCCCTGAGTATTTAATTTTATGCCTACTGGCTGACCTCCAGGATAAACTTTTATAGGAGATACTATTTCTAAATTTACAGTTTTAATTGGAAAAATACCTAATAAATCTACAGTTTTCCTTATTGTTGTGCTATAGCCTTTATTTACATTTTGCTTTAGTACTGAAATATCATTATTATTTACCTTTAACAATGAGCCATAATTTATATTTTCACCCTGCCTCACATATATGGTTTCAGGTATATCTCTTAAGCTCATAAAGGTAACTAAAGTTAAAATAATAATAGGAGTTAAAATAGAGCATATTATTTTTAACTTTTTATTTTTCATGCTTTTAACCTCCTGTTTTCCTAAGATTATAACTTTAAGTTACCCTTATGAATTTTTATTATGCTATTAGAACAATGCATTATTAGTTAATACTTTGAATATACGAAAAATATCAATAAAAAAAGCCATAATTTATATTATGGTTTTTTTTATTGATATTTATTATAATTTTTTCCTTAAAATTTTCTTTTTATCATCGGCTAATCTAATCATTTCTTTAGCATTTTCTAAAGTTAAATGTGTAAGCTCACTGCCACTAATCATTTTACCAACAGCTTTTTCTTTTTCTTCTAAGGTAAGTCTATTTACAAAAGTAAAAGTTTTATTATTTAATATCTTTTTTTCAATAAGATAATGTACATCTGACATACATGCAATTTGTGGCAAATGTGTTATACAAAAAACCTGATGATTATTTGATATGGCATACATCTTTTCTGCCACACTTTGAGCAACTCTACCACTTATTCCGGTATCAATTTCATCAAAAATTACGGAAGGTATATTGTCCTTATCAACAAAAGCAGTTTTAAATGCTAACATAATCCTAGATAATTCACCGCCAGAAACAACTTTTTCTAGCTCTCTCAATGGTTCTCCAGGATTAGTAGTTATAAAAAATTGTACCTTATCTCCACCATTTTCATTTATGCTATTTTCATTAAATTCTATTTTTATTTTGAATACACTTTTATCAAGACCTATATACTTCAATTCATTTAGAATTTTTTCTTCTAAGACCTTTGCAACTTCTTCCCTTATACTATGAATTTTTTTACCTTGATTAATTACTTTTACATAAATTTCTTTTTTATCAATTGATAATTGTTCTATAATTTCAGAAAAGTGGACAAGTTCTTCATACTGACTCATTATCTTATTCTTATAATTAATTATATCCTTAATAGTTTTTCCATATTTCTTTTTTAATCCATCAATTGTGTATAATCTATTATTTATATATTCAAGTTCTTTATCATCGAATTCAATTTTATCCTTAATATCTCTGATAACTGATATATTTTCCTCTATGTTATAATAACATTCTTCTAAAGAATCTACCACAGACTTTATTTCATCAGAATGTTCTTCTATGGATTTAAGTTCTTTAATAACAACTCCTAAATTGTCAAATATAGATGAAAATTCTTCCTTTCCAGTATACAATCTTTGATAATTATTACATAAGACCTTATTTATGGCTTCACTATTTGATATAATAGTGTATCTTTCTTCCAACTCAATATCTTCGCCCTCTTTTAATTTTGCCTTTTCTATTTCATCAATTTGATATTTTAAAAAATCTACAATTTTATCTTTGTCCCCTGTTTTTTTAGAAAATTCATTTATTTTTGCATCAATATTTTTTAAATCATTATAATATATGTTATATTGTTCTTTTTCTTTTTTTAGAGAACTATATCCAAAAGAATCCAAAAAAACAATGTGATTTTCTGAATTCATAAGAGTCTGATTTTCATGCTGTCCATGTATATCCATTAAGGTTTCACTAATTTTTCTCAATTGAGCAAGTAAAACTGTCTTACCGTTTATTTTAGTTATATTTTTACCTGATTGAAATGCTTCCCTCGAAATAATTAAAATGTCATTATAATCAATTTCTAAACTTTTTAGTATATCTACGGTTTTGCTGTTTTTAATAGTAAAAACAGCTTCTACAAAAGTCTTTTTTTCACCAGTTCTAATAGAACTCTTTGTAAATTTTACACCAAGTACATAGTTTATAGCATCAATTAATATAGATTTACCTGCGCCAGTTTCACCTGATAACACATTAAATCCATTTTCAAAGGAAATAGTTAAGGACTCTATGAGGGCAAAATTAGTGATATTTAACTGAAGGAGCATGTTAAATCCTCCTATTCATTTTCATTAAGCAGTCTTTTTAATTTCTGTACTATTTCAAAGGCCTTCTCCTCATTGCGTACAAGTATAAATATAGTATTATCTCCTGCTATAGTACCTGCTATTTCATCAAAATTAAGAGTGTCAATTGCCTCTGCTGCACCTGGTGCAGATCCAGAAATAGTTTTGACTACCACAAAATTTTTTACATGTTCCACATGTAAAACTGTTTGAGTAAATATACTAATCAATTTATTTGACAGAAAGCTTTCAGTTGAAGTTATTGAAGCATATTTGTACTTTCCACTAGTAGACAAAACTTTAATTAATTTCAATTCCTTTATATCTCTTGAGACTGTAGCTTGTGTTACCATAATATCTTCTTTTTTTAGTTCATCTGCTAATTCTTCTTGAGTTTCTATATCCTTTGAGTTTATTATTTCTAAAATTTTAGCATGCCTCGATATTTTCATTGCTCATCACCTTCACACTCTATTGTTCTGGATATTATTTTTTTTCGTAGTATTTTAAAATAATCATATCCTTTAATTCTAATTATCTTACATTTAAATGGAGCCTCTTTAATATAAACCCTATGTATATTACTAATTTGCTGAGAATCTTGACCATCCAGAGTTAAGTACACAGGCTGATATACTTTATTTAAAACCACATTGACCTCATTTTTGCTATCTATAACCATAGTTCTCACACCAAGAGATAAAGGGCATATAGGTGTAATAGAAATTAAATTTAATGTAGGAGATATTATTGGTCCTCCGGCAGAAAGAGAATAAGCAGTAGATCCTGTAGGAGTAGAAACAATTATTCCATCTGACATAAATTTTGTATAAAATTTATCATCAACTTTTATACTATATTCTAATATTCTTGCCAAAGTTCCTTTAGATATAACAACTTCATTCAGTGCGTAATATATTTTTTCATCTTCATTTCTTTTGATTTTACACTGAAGCATAATCCTCTCTTCTATTTCATACTCTGATTTTGACAGCTTTATAATACATTCTTTTAGCTCTGATAACTCTGCACTGGCTAAAAATCCCAAATGTCCTAAATTAATGCCTAGTATAGGTATATTATATTTACATACTCTTCTGGCAGTACTTAAAATGGTGCCATCACCACCTAAAGATATCATTATATCTATTTTTTTGGCATCCTCTTGGGTAAAATTTCTAAGGTCATCAAATATTTTTATTTTTACATTTTTTATATTCTCAACTATAAGATCAGCTATCTTTCTAGTTATAGTTCTATCCTTATCTTTATTGATATTAATATTGATACCTATATTTTTCATAAATTTTTTCTCCTAATCCAACTGACCATGAGCTTTTTTTACAATCTGCTCTATATTTTTTAACAAAAAGTCACTATGAACACTTTCATTTTTATTAAAATATATAAGGTATTCTATATTTCCTTCAGGTCCCTTTATAGGTGAATAATCTAAACCTATTATATTTAAATTTTTCTCAATGAGAAAACTTACTATTCCTTCAATAACTTCTTTATGAACTTCCGGATCTCTTACAACACCCTTCTTACCAACCTTTTCTCTTCCAGCTTCAAATTGTGGTTTAATTAGGGCTACAATTTCTCCATTATCCAGTAACAAATCCAAAACCGCTGGAATTACTTTTTTTAAGGATATAAAAGAGACATCTATACTTGCAAAGTTTCCTCTTTCACCTATGTCTTCTTCTTTCAGATATCTTACATTAGTCCTTTCCATACAGACAACTCGTGGATCCTGTCTCAGTTTCCATGCAAATTGACCATAACCTACATCTATAGAAAATACCTTTTTAGCCCCATTTTGGAGCATACAGTCTGTAAAGCCTCCTGTAGAGGCTCCTATATCAAAACATATTTTGTCTTTTAGATCTATTATAAAGGATTTAATAGCTTTTTCAAGTTTATATCCACCCCTGCTTACATAGGGCATAGTTTCTCCTTTAAATACTATATTTGAGGTTTCCTTTACCTTTTCACCGCATTTATCATATCTTATATTATCTATAAAAATTTCTCCAGCCATTATACTGGCTCTTGCCCTCTCTCTCGATTGAAAAAGACCTTTTTTAACCAATAAAACATCTAATCTTTCTTTTGCTTCAGCCATGCTTAACTCCTTAACTAGATAAATTTTAAAACACTATGGAAAATCCCATCTACATCTAAGCCATGTAATTTATATAATAAATCCACATTTCCTTGAGTAACAAATTTATCTTTGTATCCCAGTGTTAAAATATCATTTTTATATTCCAAACTATTTGCATATTCTAAAATTGAAGTTCCCAATCCACCATGTAAAATATTATCTTCTACAGTAATTATTTTATAATCATTATGAACTAATTTTTTAATTATATCTTTGTCTATAGGTTTAATAAATTCTGCATTTATAATGGTAGTTTTAATATTTGATTTTAAAAGCTTTTCTCTAACCATGATGGCTGTCTGAACCATTTTACCACAAGCTATTATTGCAATATTACCTTCTTCTATAATAATCTCCCATTTTCCTCTAAAAAAATCTTTTAACGGATTTAATTTAACTTTAGGACTATCCGTTCCCCTTGGATATCTTATGGCAATTGGTCCACAATCATCATTAGCTGCCCACCTTAGCATATATATAAGTTCTTCAGTACATTTTGGACTCATAACTGTCATGTTAGGCATTTGAGTTAAATAGGATAAATCAAATATTCCTTGATGAGTTTCCCCATCTTCTCCAACTATTCCAGCCCTATCTATAGCAAAGATAACAGGCAATCTTTGGATGCATACATCATGAAGAACCTGATCATATGCCCTTTGTAAAAATGTAGAGTATACAGCAAAAACAGGTTTTATTCCCTGTGTAGCCATTCCGGCACACAATGTAACTGCATGTTGTTCAGCTATACCAACATCAAAAAACCTTTTAGGAAATTTTTCAGCAAAATTATTTAATCCTGTTCCATCAGGCATAGCAGCAGTAACTGCCACTATTTTTTTATTTTCCTTTGCTAAATTTATCATTTCACTTCCAAATACCTTTGAATATGTCAATCCTTTTATAGAACATATTTCACCACTATCGCAGTCAAAGGGTCCTATACCATGAAATTTATTTGGATTTTTTTCAGCAAAATCATATCCCTTACCCTTTTTAGTAATAATGTGTACTAAAACAGGACCCTTTATATTTTTAGCCAAGGTTATTACTTGTATTAATTCATTTATATTATGGCCATCTATAGGTCCTAAATACTTAATTCCCATATCCTCAAACAACATTCCTGGGATAAAGAGCTGCTTAAAACCACCTTTTATCTTTTGTAGTGAATTAGCAAGTCCTACTCCTATATTGGTTTTTCTCAGCTTATTATTTACCTCTTCTTTAAATCTATTATAAGTTGGATCTATTCTAATTTTATTTAAATATTTAGACATGCCACCTACATTTCTTGAAATTGACATTTGATTATCATTTAAGATTACTATCATTTTAGTCTTACTATAACCTAAATCATTAAGTGCCTCATAAGCCATTCCACCAGTAAGTGCACCATCTCCAATAACCGATACCACCTCATAATTATCTTCATTTAAATCTCTTGCTCTTGCAATTCCAAGACCTGCTGATATAGAAGTGCTGCTATGTCCAGTATCAAATATATCAAAAGAACTCTCTTCACGCTTTGGAAAGCCACTTATTCCTCCATACTTTCTAAGCTGTGAAAAATCCTTTACTCTTCCTGTTAATATTTTATGTACGTATGCTTGATGTCCTACATCCCAAATAAGTTTATCCTTTTTAAAATTAAATACTTTGTATAAACTTAGGGTCAATTCTACTACACCAAGATTTGATGCTAGATGCCCACCAGTTTTTGATACACTTTCTATTAAAAATTGTCTTATTTCCTCTGAAAATATATTAAGTTCTTGTAAACTCATATTTTTAATTTCATCTATATCCTTGTATTTATCAAGTATATATGTCATTATCATCTATCCTTTACTATTAGATACAATAGCTTAGAAACCTTAGAAACTATTATATTATTATTTTCTAAAGCATAAGTTTTTCCAATGGATTTACCACATATTGTAATTGAAGCAACTATTGCCCCAATTGCCACATTTACACTAGTAGAATTTAATCTTGTAAACTCATGTATAAGCCTTTGTGCAATAAAAAATCCTACAGAACCACTAACTATTCCTGAAATATCTCCCACTACATCATTACAAAATGTAGAAACTTTATCGGCATTTCTTATAAGCTTTATAGCAATTTTCGCACCATTTATCTTTTTTGAAGCCATAGCATGAAAAGGTGTTTCATCTGCTGCTGTAACAGCTATACCTATTATATCAAAAATTATACCTACAATTATAATAAAAGCCAATATAATAAAAGCTACTAGCATGTTAACCTTACTTAGTAGCGAATCGGATAAAAGAGAAATACCACTGCTTATCAAAACTGACCAGATTAAAATTGTTAAAATCCATTTTCTTCTACTCTTTGCAGTGCTCTTTCTATTGTTCTTTTTTGACACTGTTATTCATTCCCCCATTTGCATCCCAAAATAAACATTTAGTATTTATTTAAAAATGCATTACAAAAGAAGTGGCAGTATGTTAAGTAAATCTTGCGGCATAGGTCCAGTAGGATTTCCCATGAGTCAACCGAAACGTCGCCGTAACGGCAGTTTCCTTTTAATAACTCACCTAACACGTCACCATAATTAGGACTAGATTACCACTAAGTCCGCATTGCAATCCCTATCATACCTCTTTCGAACAGTCTAGGAGTTTTCCTCAACAGTTAGGCTCTTTCTTAGCCTCTTTTGCAAAATAGGTTTCAGAAGGCATCTGAGTAAAATTTTTGGCCTAAAAATTTTACTTTTCCTGTCCTCTACCAACTTCACTCAAGGCAGGCTACACTGCACATAGCTTTTGTACCACAATGCAGGTTTAACCCATTGCCGTAAACTAGGTATCTAACCTAGATCACAGATAATGGTCTCCACGAAGGTAGGGTCAGTTGCGCATGCCATTGCGGTTGCCCCAGCCTCCTTACTCCCAGCACAAACCCATGACTGGGCGTCATAGGCAAGCACCAAGAACTTCATCGATATGCCCTGTAACGGATTTTTAGCCCCGCCTTTAAAAAAAGCTTACCTGACTAGAATACTGCACCACTATCAAGTATTATATCAAAAGCAATTATACCATAGACAAGTTAAATATTCAAAATGTTTCATATATCTATATTCGTAATATAAGAAGATTGCAAACTAAAATTGGAAAAATGCGAATTAACTTGATAGTTAGTTCGTACTTTCTCACTATTACGAATTAAGGATTTATCTGAAATATTACACTTTTAGTTATCCCTATATAACAAATATTTAGTTATTTCCTGAAGATTGGATGTATCTCTAGGTAAGCTATTCAAAATATCTAAACATCCTCTAGTGAGCTCTTTGCATTTATTTTTACACTCCTCTAATCCAAAGGTAGTTACAAAAGTTGTTTTATTGTTATCTATATCACTATTTACAGGTTTACCTATGATATTTTCATCACCAGTAATATCCAGTACATCATCCTTTATTTGAAAGGCAAGACCAAGCTTACTCCCAAAGCTAGACAGCTTATCTAATTCACTATCTGAAGCTTTTCCAAGTATAGCACCAGACAATATGGAAGCTTTAATTAGTGCTCCAGTCTTTTTTTTATGCATATACTGTAAAATGTCATAAGATATTTTTTTACCTTCACTGAGAATGTCTACTACCTGTCCACCAATCATTCCATTAGCACCAGCACTATCGGATATAATCTTACAAGCAGCTATTTCCTCTCTCCCTCTATCTTTGCAGAAATCAAACATAATGCTCATTGCTTCATTTAGCAGTCCATCTCCTGCTAATACTGCTAATGCTTCACCAAAAACTTTATGATTTGTAGGATGCCCTCTTCTAAGATCGTCATCATCCATACAAGGCAAATCATCATGTATCAAGGAATATGTATGAATCATTTCTATAGCACAGGCCACAGATATTATTTCCCTATAATTTTCTTTATACATATCATAGGTTATGCAATGTAATATTGGTCTTACCCTCTTCCCGCCAATGTCTACGCTGTACTTCATAGCTTCATATATTTTCTTATTATAAGTTCCTTTATTCTCAAAATAATTATTTAGCCACTCATTTACTTCGTTTTTTAAGGTTTCAATATTCACAACTACTCCCCATTTCCCAAAAAGTCTTCTTCTTGTCCATTAGACAGTATTTTTACCTTTCCTTCAGCTTCATTTAAGTATTTGTATAATTTATTACAGAGTTTAATTCCCTGTTCATAACTTTTCATGGTTTCCTGTAAAGTAAGTTCTTTATTTTCCATAGAAGAAACAATATCCTCTAATTTCTTTATCATGTTTTCATAGGATTCGCTTTTAGCTGCCATATTATCACCAACTTTTAATATTATTTTAGAAACTTTGTAATAACTGCTAAATAAAAATATAAATTATGACTTTGAAGATACCATAATATCAAAAAATGAACTGCCATCTTTTAATGTAATTTTTACTTTACTAGTATGGCAAAGTGTATTTATCTCTGCAATCAAGTTACTACCTTCGTCCTCCATTATAGCATAACCTCTGTCTAAAACATTTAAGGGATTGTGTGCATTCAGCAAAGCATTTAGTTTACTAAGTTTTTGTTTTTCAGCTTCTAATTTATTTTTAATTTTTTCATTTAAAATCTCATTCATCCTGTCTATATAATTATAGGAATTGGCTATAGCAGCCATAGGACTATTGTGTTCAAGGGTTTTCCTATACATGTCTAAAGTATTTAATTTATTTTCCAGATAGATTTTTACATGTTTATCTATAGTATACTTATAATTTTTTATTTTTTCATTTGCCTCTTCCAAATTAAAGGAAAGTATCTCTGCTCCTGCTGATGGAGTAGGAGCTCTAAGATCACTTACAAAATCCACAATAGTAAAATCAGTTTCATGTCCCACCGCAGTTACTATAGGCTTTTTTGAATTAAAAACAGCATAAGCCAATTTTTCATCATTAAAGGACCACAATTCCTCAATGGAGCCACCTCCACGAGAGAGCAATATAACATCTATATCCTCCAATTGATTGAAATAATCTATACCTTTTATAATATCAGCCGGTGAATTAGCTCCCTGAACTAATGCAGGATAAATAGTTATATTAGTTCCTCTGTTTCTTCTTTTAGTAACATTTATAATATCCCTTATAGCCGCCCCTGTAGGTGAAGTTATAACCCCTATTTTTTTACAAAATGCTGGTATAGTCTTTTTATGTGAAGCATCAAATAGGCCCTCGACCTCCAGCTTCTTTTTAAGCTTATTAAAAGCCTCACTTAGCTCTCCTATACCCTCTAATTTTATTTCCTCACAATAAATTTGGTATACGCCATCTTTAGCATATACAGAAACTTTTCCCTTTATAACAACACTCATGCCATTTTCAGGCATGAATTTCAAATTTTCTGTTTTACTTTTAAACATTATACAGTTTATTTTTCCATAATCATCTTTTAAAGAGAAATAGGCATGACCACTGCTATGAATTTTAAAATTGGATATTTCACCTTTTATAAGGGTATTATTTAATATAAAATCACTATCTAATATCTTTTTAATATAATTACTAACTTCTGAAACCGTTAAAGTTTTAATATACATTATTTCTAAGCGCCTCACAGGTATTCATTAATAACATTGTGGTTGTCATAGCTCCTACCCCACCAGGTACTGGAGTTAAAAAGGAAGCCTTATGTATCACACTGTCAAACAAAACATCGCCTCTTAATTTTCCATCTACCATAGTAGTTCCTACATCAATTACAATGGCGCCTTCTTTTATAAAAGACTCATCTACAAAATCCGGTTTTCCTATAGCTGCGATTAAAATATCAGCCTCACTGCATATTTCTTTTATATTTTTTGTTTTAGAATGACAAATAGTAACTGTAGCATTATTATTCAAAAGAAGTTGTGCCACAGGCTTACCAACAATATTACTTCTTCCAATAACTACAGCATTTTTACCATTTATATCTTCGCCAGTACTTTTTATGAGTTCTATTATTCCTTTAGGTGTACATGGTATAAAACATTCTTCACCACTGTAAAATTTACCTATATTAATGTGAGTAAGTCCGTCTACATCCTTTTTATAATGAATTTTATCTATTATGGTCTTTTCATTAAATTTATCTGGTAATGGAAGTTGAAGCATTATTCCATCTATTTCTTTTCTATTATTTAGACTTTCAATAACATCTATAATATTCTTTTCTGATTCATCTTCTTCAAAATTAAATATTTCACACTGTACACCTAAGCTATCACATAATTTTTTTGCATTTTTCACATAATACTGTGATCCTCCATCACTGCCTACCAATATTATTGCCAATCCAGGAACCCTTAAATCATTATCAATTCTAAATTTTATAAAATCTTTGATTTTATTTCTAAAATCTTCTGCAACTAATTTTCCTTGTATTATGTTTCCCATTTCTACACCTCAACTGTTTAATTTATATATACACGTAACCGTTTTTTATTACTATTTGAAGCAAGTTCTTAATTCAGGTGGGGATTCTTTTACCCCATCTGAATCTTAGAACTGCAAATGCATGGCTTACTTGGCGTTAAACTCCCACTTGAAGAAAAGCAGAGAACCAAAATGTTAGATTTTGTGTGAATCGCTTTCGCTATGTGCGTGGGAGTCTTACGCCAAGTTAGTCAGGTGAAATAATCTTATTTTGATTTTATTATGTTTCCCAGTACTCCATTTATAAATGCTGGGGATTTTTCATCAGAATATTTTTTTGCCAAATTGACAGCTTCATTAGCCGAAACCTTTTCTGGAATTTCATCATCAAAATATATTTCATAAACAGCAATCTTCAAAATAGACATGTTTATTTTAGAAATTCTGCTAAGCCTCCAATTATTTGAATTAGCTTCAATAGTCTTATTTAAAAATTCTGTATTTTTAGATACTCCTTCTAATAGATTTTCAATATATTGAAAATCTACATCTTCTAATTTTTCATTATTATCTTTATAAGTTTCTATTGCTTCATTTACTTCCTTTGTATTTATGGATATCTCAAATAGCAATTTCATTGCTATTTCCCTGCTTTTCCTTCTATTCATTAAAATTGTACCCTCCTAAGTCATTTTCATATACTGTATAATGAGTTTATATTACTATATATTACCCCAAACTTCTATAATTTTAATTATAAAATATAAAAATATTATTGACATAGAAACACCCTCTAAAAATTTAGAGGGTGTTTACTCATTACTCTTCTTCTTCAATAACTGCCTCTTCCTTTGGAAGAATTACATTTTGAACATATACATTAACCCCTGAAACATTAAGTCCTGTCATTGACTCAACAGCTTTTTTTACATTTTTCTGTACAGAAGCTGCTACTTCTGGTATTTTAATTCCATACTGTACAACTAAATATAAATCAATTGAGGCATTATCTTCTCCTAAGTTTACCTTAACACCTTTTGAAAGGTTCTTTTTTCCACTTAACATTTGCGAAATTCCACCTACTAAGCTTGCACTCATACCCATAACACCTTTTATTTCAGCTGCGGCAAGTCCTGCAATAACTTCTACTACTTCGTCAGATATTTTTACAATACCTACTTCTACGTCATCTCTTAGCTCGTTATCCATTTTCTCTTTACCCCCTTAGTTTTGCAACATCGCATAATTCTATTAATCTTATTATGTACATTATATCAAAACTAATAGAATTTTACAATGTTAGGCATCTTAAAGAAATAATCAGTGAATCTTCCTATTTCTTTTTATATAACCTAATGAACAGGAGGCTCTATTTCTATATTTCTAAGATTAGTTACACTTAACACCACATCTCTTATTTCCCTTTGCTGTATGTCTGATAATTTCTGAGCATCACTTTTTACCACAACACTTACTTTATCACCATTAATAGTGCATAATGCTTCTTTATAACCTTTACCCTTAAGCATATTTTCAACCTTTGTAGCATTTGTACTGGCAGTAGAAATATTTATAGATTGCTGTGTGGCACTGTCTTTATTTGCCTGAGATGCATTCTTATCATCAATTATAGATTTCAATGTAGCAATTGTCTGTGCATTGGTTTTCTCTCGAGTAAGTCTAGCATCAGCAAAATAATTTGAACTACTACTTGTAGTTGCATTAGCTGCATTATTATCGCTGCTATTAGTAGGTGAACTATTACTTGTACTATTATTACTATTAACAAGATCTGTATCACTAACATATAATGGGCTGTTAACCTTTGTAGCCAATACTCCGGCGCAAACTATAAGTACTAGTAAAGTGACAATAATAACTGCTTGTTTCCTATTCATTTAATTCCCCTCCATTTTAACCTTTAGTCATCCTCAAAGAAATTGTCAGTGAGTATGCTAGTCTACTTTGTATAATGCTTATTACTTAAATCTTCTATATTGTGATCATTAGTAAATAATAAATTATACTTACAAAATATCCTGTGCACACTTACCTTATCATTTCTTCTCATATGCCTTATACAAATTTATATGCTTGTTCGAATAATTATATGTTATTTTTTCATAGGATAAACATTTACTTTATCCACTGAAATATTAAAAAAGCTTGATACTGCATTAGTTATATTGAGCTTTATATCTGAGTTATCTGCTCCTTCTGCTGCAATTAAAACCCCTGTTACCTTAGGCTTATATTTTTTTAGAATTAATGGATTCGTTTTATCTCCATTATTTTCAAGAACTACACTGCTGCTAGAATTATTTTGAGTAGTAGTTCTCTTTCCGCCAGAATTGTCAGTTTCATTAATTACAGAAGAAGAATTATTTTCATTATAAGCAGGTACTTGCTCCTCCCCGGTGTCAAAATAAATCATAACACTGGTATTTCCAACTCCCTGTATGCTTTGAAGCAATACCTTTAACTTATTTTCCTGATCATTTTCATAAGCGGTATCCACCTCAGCACTTGAATTGTCAGATGATGTATTACTAGCTGTAGTCCCATTTCCATTGCTATTGTTATTATTAGCAATAGTAGCTGTAGATGTATTACCTTTAAAAAAGCTAGCTGCTATAATTAAAAGTATACCCATTAGTATTATTATAATAATATTGTTTAGCTGTTTATTTTTACCCTCCCCCTTTTTAAGCATTTCTAATAATTTTTTAAAATTCATTTCTTCACCCCCTAGTCTTACAAAATGCAAAAACGATTTTAAGAAGACTGTTTGCCTGATGGCTAGATACTGTAATATCTCAACTTTCAGTTTCGATAACAGTATCACGCCCCTAGATAACGTCTTCTAACTTTCAGAGAGAAAGCGTTCTCTGAAACTAAGAAGACTGTTTATATACGGCTATGTTATTTTTGGATATTTTTAATTGGTCATTTAGATAGTTTTTAATCTCATTACCCACCTGTGGATCCACCTGCTCTCCCTGATTTGTGCTGACACTTTTGCTATCTATGTGTATGTTATCTATTTTGGTTACACTATTATTTTTGACACCAATGTCAAGGCCGGTTATATCTATTTGATTGGTTTTGGTATCTAATTTAACTTCAGCCTTAACATCATAATCATTATCAGGGAATTTATCTTTAAGCATTTTAGCACAGGAGTTTTGTATATTTGTCTTAAAGGTATTTATTGTATCTTTCTCATCCTGTTGTTTATATTTTTGAAAATTGTTTTCATAAGAACCACTATTTACATATTTATCCGCCTGATCTATATAACTGGTTATGTTGGTCTCACTATTAAAAATTTTTACTATGGGATTTAATATGACAGCAATTAATATGAGACCCATTACAAACTTAACATATTTTTTAAATTTATCTCCTGGCATTATAAGTTCCACAGCTGTTATAAAAATCACAGCTACACAAATGCTCATTACCCAACCTCTTACCCAATCTAGCATATTATAATCACCTCCCTAGGAAATAACATTTCCGCTGGAGGCAATTATTGCTATCATAATAAAAAACATTACCGAAATAGATATAAGACAAGACATCAATAATATAAGAGTATCTCCAGCTGCATTTATGCAATTTACTATTCTCTTATCACTTATAGGTTGTACTAAGGCTGCTGTTAACTTATGAATAAGCGCTAAGGCTAAAACTTTTATAATTGGGAAAACTACTATGGCAACTAATACTATTAATCCAATACTGCTTATGGCATTTTTAAGCACCACAGAATAACCTACTACAGTGGATATGGCATCAGACAAAGCTTTACCGACTATCGGTACAAAATTATCTACAGCAAATTTAGCAGTTTTAGCAGTAACTTCATCTATGGACTTTGCGTTTATCCCCCTTATAGTTACTATTCCTATAAATACAGTCATAACTAGACCCTGTATCCAGAGTACTATTTGACTTAAAAGCTTAGCTAATCTATCAACCTTGTACTCCTCAGATATATTATTTACAAATTGTAAAACAAAACTTATTAATATAAGAGGCAAAAGCACATCCATAAATATTCTAGCTGCCACATTAATTGCAAGTATTATAATGGGATCCATTATTGTAGACTGAACTATTCCTCCACCAGCTGCAAGAAGAGTTAACAGCACCGGTACCAGTGCAGCCATAAAATCTGTCAGGCTATTAGTTGCAGTTTTAATTTCATCTACACCTATATAAAAACTTTTAGCAACAATAATTATGATAAGTGAATAACAAGCAAAATATGCTATATTAGACAAACTTTCATTACTAAATGCCCGCTGAAGATTTGTAAGCAGTGCACATATTACACATATGATCAAAAGCATAATCATCAATTTAAAGGAAGCTATAACTTCACTAAAAAAATAACCTACCAGCGCTTTACATAATTTTTGAAAAGAAAATTTGCCATCTCCAGTTTTCATAAAATCTTGAATATATGACTTAATATCTAAATCCTTAAGTAGTTCATATTTTGTCTTCATATTTGTAATATAAGTATATAATTGTTCCACTTCCTTAGTATCCTTTTGGGTATTATCATCAATTGTAGATGCTTGTACTATGGTTTGATTTGTAATTAGAATAAATAACACAAGTATTATAACTATTTTTTTCATCATAGCTTACCTCTACATAATCTTTAGAATAGAATTTAAAACCCCCATTAATATTGGAATTGCCAGTACTAAAATCAATATTTTTCCTGCAAACTCAACTTTGGAGGCCAAACTACTTTCTCCCGCATCTTTACATATTTCACTGCAAAAGGATGCTAAATAAGCAATTCCAAGTATCTTAAACACGGTATTTAAATATACAAAATCAATATTAGCCTTTAAAGCCAATTGTTGTAACAATTCCATTACCGCAGTAATTTTGGTAACCATAAATAAAAAGATTAAGGCTCCTGCTGCAATACTAAGTTGTACTGCTAACTCATCTCTTCTACCTCTTAATATAAGTACTAAAAACAAACTTATAAAAGCAAAAGCTACTATTTTAATTATTTCCATTTTAATCACCTACAGTTGAAACATGGTTCTTACTGTGTCAAATAATTTACTTATGAGACTTATTACCATCATTAGCACTATAACTATACCCGCTAAATTTACCATAACTGCATAATCATCTTTACCACTGGATTTTAATATTTTATCTATGATAATTATCAATATTCCTACAGCAGCAATTTTAAATATTAAACTTACATCTAACAAAAAATGCACCCCCTAAATAAGCATGATAACTATCATTGCACCAATTCCAAATCCAAGGTATCTGTACATTTTAACGTTTTTTTTCATAGTTATTTCTGCTTGTGCAATAATCTTTTTTAAATTCTCCATAGTTAGTGAAAAAATATTAATTTGCCCTGTGATATCGGATTCTCCCAAAGACTTGGACAAATCCAATATTAAATTAATATCTTCATTTTTCAAATTTAAATTATTATTTTCCTTAAAAGCATTTTTAAAGGCCTCATAAACATTGTCATATATATTAGTTTCTAATTCTTGTGAAGTTTTATTAAAAATACCCGCTATTGGCTCTTTGGCTTTAACAGCTACATTAGTTAATGCCTCTGGCAGTGGAGTATGGGTATATACAATTTCATTTTGAAGTTGATATATGCACCTTTCCATTTCGTTTAATTCCTTCACTCTGTTTATAAAGGATTGGGCATATATAAATCCTCCCAGAGTAGAGGCTGCTATTATAACTATGCTGCCAATTAATTTAAGCATTTTGACTCCCCCTTATGGTTGTCTCACTAAAGAAGTCATATATATATTCCACAGTTCCTATTCCCTTTCTGCAGCTTAAAACTATTGCTTTTTGGAAAATACGATTATTAATCACATCTTTAAATACATCTCTGCTCTTTAAATCTTCTATTCCAAAGCCGTGAATAGTTGTTATTAGATTAACTCCGCAATTAAGGGCAGATAATATACTTTTCACATCTTCATAAGTACCAATTTCATCACATACAATTACATCCGGTGCCATACTTCTTATAGCCATCATTATTCCCTGACTCTTAGGACAGTTATCCATAACATCGGTTCTTATTCCCACATTAAGCTGAGGAATTCCATTGGAAGAAGCACATATTTCACTTCTCTCATCAATTACACAAACATTTTTTCCCTTTAATCCAGAACCATTGATTCCATTTGATATATTTCTTGTAATATCTCTAATTAAAGTAGTTTTACCACATTTAGGTGGTGAAATTATTATTGTATTTAAAACATTATTGTCTTTTAAAATCCGTGACATTATCTTATCTGAACAGCCTATTATTTCTCTACAAATTCTAATATTTAATGATGAAACATTTTTTATTGTCTTCACTATATTATTTTCAATAATACAATTTCCACATATGCCCACTCTATGTCCACCTTTTATTGTTATATATCCTTGTTTCATCTCATCTTCTATGGAATATATAGAGTAATTGCTCATTCTCTTTAATATATTATTTATATCTTCATAAGATACTTTGTAATCCTCTATAATTTCTTTTTCTCCAAGTTTCAATATAAGAGGCTTATTTACTTTCAATCGTATCTCCTGAAGCCTTTCTAATTCTTTTACTTTAGTAATTATATTTCTTATATTCTGGGGCAATACATCTAGAATATCTTTTATGTTAACCATTTGTATCCTCCTCTCTTAATTCAATCATATTTAATTTACTTTGAAATTATTCCAAAAAAATAAAAAAGAAATTTCTGAGTTCAGAAATTTCTTTTAATCAATTCTATTAAAAACAAATCTAAAAATCTATTTAACTCTTTCCATATATTCTCCAGTTCTTGTATCAATTCTTATTACTTCGCCTTCATTAACAAAAATAGGTACTTGAACAACAGCTCCAGTTTCAACAGTTGCTGGTTTTAAAGTATTAGTTGCTGTATTTCCTTTAGCCCCAGGTTCTGTAGCTGTTATTTGTAATTCAACAAAGTTTGGAGCTTCAACAGAAAAAGCTTCACCTTTATAGAATTTTATTACTGCAAACATGTTTTCCTTTAAGAATTTAATTGCACCTTCAACTTGATCAAAACTTAGTGGAACCTGCTCATATGTTTCTTGGTCCATAAAGTAATATAGGTCAGCATCATTATATAAATACTGCATTTCTTTTCTTTCAATAGTAACTTCCTGCAGTTTAGCAGTTGGATTGAAGGTTGTTTCTGTAACTCCTCCAGATATTACATTTCTCAATTTTGTTCTTACAAATGCAGCACCTTTTCCTGGTTTAACGTGTAAAAAATCAATAACTGTATATACTTGTCCATCTGTTTCAAAAGTAGTTCCTTTTCTAAGTTCTCCTGCTGATATCATTTAGTATCCCTCCAAAAATCTCTTAATCATTATATATTATAACCTTTTTAGGTAAAATTAATACCATATTACAAAATTACAAGCAAATTAAATTTTTAGGTGATTTTGACAAAGCTTCACAGCCATTTTCAGTTACAAGTACTAAGTCTTCTATTCTAACTCCACCAAAGTCAGGAATATAAATTCCTGGTTCATCAGTTACAATCATACCTTCCTTAAGTATAGTGTCAGACATTGGACTTAATCTTGGCGCCTCGTGTATTTCTCTTCCTACTCCATGACCTAAGCCATGACCAAAATAACTGCCGTAGCCTTTTTGAGCTATATAATCTCTAGCTACGCTGTCAACTTTCTTTGTGTTTACACCTGGTTTAATAAATTTTAAAACATCTTCCTGTGCCTGAAGAACTACATTGTATATATCCTTAAGCTTATCATCAGGCTCACCAATAGCTACTGTTCTAGTCATATCAGAACAGTATTCTTCAAATATACACCCAAAATCCAGTGTTAAAAATTCACCCTTGTTTACAATTTTATCAGTAGCTCTTCCGTGAGGTAGTGATGATCTTACTCCACTAGCTACAATTGATGGGAAGGATAAATCCTTAGCTCCTAATCTTTTCATTGTAAACTCCAGCTCAAGTCCTATTTCTCTTTCACTCATTCCGCTTTTAATAAATTTTAGCATATGAGAAAAAGCTTCATCTGCAATGGCTGCGGCTTTTCGTATAGATTCAATTTCTCTTCTATCTTTAATAAGCCTTATCTCTTCAATTATACCTTCCAGCGGTACCAGCTGTGCCTGTGTTTTACTAGCAAATTTACTATATAATTCATAGGAAACAACATTATCCTCAAATCCTACTTTTTTTACATTGAGTTTTTTTATAGTATCAGAAAAAAAATCTGGAAATGTTCCTTTATACTCTAATATTTCATAATCTTTAACTTCATTCTTAGCTTGCTGAGTGTACCTTGAATCTGTTATAAATAGTGCTTTATTTTCAGTTATTATTGAAAAACTTTCATCTCCTGTAAAACCACTTAGGTAATTTCTGTTTGGATCTCCAATAACCAAAACAGCATCTAGTCCTTTTAACTCCATTGTCTTCCTTAACTTTTTAATTCTGTCTTCGAACATTAACCTCACCCTTTACATATATAAATATACAAATTAATTAAGTTGTATTTATTTACTATATTATGTTTAACTTTTCTAAAAAATGTCGAACACATTTATTCTATCAAAAGTTAGAGATATTTGCAAATTAAATTAAGTTATAAATCATTACTTACAAATTCGGCATTTATCTCTATTATAAAGCTATCCAAATTATAATTCTTATTGTCTAAAGTTATAGAATTTATTCTATATAGAGCTTTTTCTTCTTTTAGTTCATCTAGAAATTTTTGTATAGAATTTACATTGACATTCATTCTTATAACTGCATTTATATTTTTGTTTATGTTCTTAAATTCCTTTATTTCACCATTATATTTGCTCACTATATGAATTATATTATTATATTTAATAGATGTATTAATATTTTTACGATTATTTTTGTTCTTTTGTTGTAATAAACTTAATTTATTCTTATACTGATTATATTTCAAATCCGTTCTCATATATAGTATATTTACAAAAATCACCGAAATCAACAATGATAAAATTAATATACTGTACAATATATTTTTTTTCATTTATTTACCTCTATACTTATTTCAAATTTAAAAATATTATCCGATTCCTTTTGTGGTGGTGATAATCTGATTATTTTAAAAGATGTATTATCTTCTATATATTTCACGGCATCCTCATATTCATTTTTGTCACCTAATACTATACTGGCATTTACAATTTTATTTTCTGTGGTTATATTTTCAAATTTAAGTTTTTTATCTACATGATTGAAAAAATTTCTGAAATTTTTCAAAGTTACATTATTATTTACAGAATTAACTTTATTCTCAGCACTGCTGGCATAATAGCTATTTTTAATGAAATCCTCTAAGGCACTTGTCTTATTGAATATATTAATAAATCTATAGATAGAAATAAAGCTAATAAATATAAAAAATGCTACAACAATCTTGATAAAATAAGTCTTTTTCTTATTGCATTTTACCTTATACCAATAAGGTAAAAAATTATACTCCATACTACACTCCTCCCTCTATAATCTTTGATTTTTTTAATATACCCCTATATAACTTTACATAATAATTTACTTTGATTTATACTACCTAAATTTTCAATACAATATGAAATTTTAATATCAGCTACTGTTTCTTCCTTAAAGCCTAAAATATAAATCATCTCAAAATTATCTTCTATATTTTTGTCTAAATTTATAAAGTATTCCAAGCACTTTTCAAATTCAACAGCTGACTCCTTAAAATTTCTAAATATATAACTGCATTTTATTAATTTCTTCTCACAAAATACAAAGTAAAGCCTCTGGTTATGAATAAATGCAATAATATAATTATTATATTTACTTATGTCCTTTAAGTACTTAGCATAGCAAAATTGAATTAAATATATAGCCTTTACATTTCTTGTATCCTTTAAATCTATGTCATTTAAAATGTTGCTATTTATATAAAATACTATTAAATCAAAGCTGGTTTTGTTCTTTTTTAAAACAGAATAGGAAAATGTTATATCAGCATCAGTTCTATAATAAAATCTCAGTTCATCCCTTACTATTTTTTCTATTTTGTCTTTATTAATCTTTGGTATGGTAATATATTTAATATAAATTTCTTCATTCTCCATTATGATAGTTGAATTCTTTGTAAATTCCTTATTTATAAATTTATAATCTAAGTTTTTTTCATAGGAAATATTAAGCTTTCCTGTAACTAAGCTTTTTTTATAGGAAAATTTCGCAATAGTATTACCATCTATTGTAAAAATATTATTTTTATTGATAAACATTAAATTAAAAATCCCTCCTTACTACTAATTAATCATACTTTGAATAAAAATAAATATACTTTATTTTTCCATCAATGAAATTATAATCATATATATCTTTTTTAATTTGCTTTTGCCTATAATCTTGTATTACAATAAATTTATCTGTTGGTATATCATAATAAATAAAATAGTTATCATTTCCAACTTTATTCTTGTCAGTGTTTGTGGAAAATAATTTATACAACTCTGTTCTATTTACACTACTGATACTGCTTAAGATGTAATTATTCATTTCTAAAAATAGATACTCGGTTGTTTCTCTGCTATATGGTTTCTCAGTTATATTCTTTTTAATATCTAGTATATAAGCTTTTTTTCTTGCTTCCAGCATAAAAGCATAGCTGGTAATAAGTATAATAATTAACCCTATGATGAGAGTGTAAATCATTACAAAACCCTTTTTTAATAAACTTTTTTTACACCAAAACATCTGTTAATAGTTTCTCCTTCTTTATTTGTTATTGATAAATAAAGTACATTATCTTTTTTTCTTGCTTCAATTTTATTTATGTTAGTAGCTACTACATTAGATGCTTTAATAGTATTTCCATATTTATCATAATAATCTACAAGAATTTTTTTTGTAGTACTTGCAAAACGTATCTTTTTATTTTCACCATTACTGCAAACAATTTTTATATCATTATTTTCTACATTTACTTCTTTCATTCCATCATAAATTAAATTTTCAATTATAATAAAACTTTGGTTACAATAGGCTCTATCTCTAATAATCTTAATATCTCTATTATATGTGCTTAAGTGTTTTACAAAAATAATACACTGAAAAGACAGCATCATTGAGGCAATTGCCATGGCAACTATAAGTTCTATTAGCGTAAATCCTTTTTTGATTTCTATCCTCTCCTTCTTAACTCAGACTTAAATTTAGGAATTTAAGCCACCAAAACTTTAGTAATACTTAATTTTCTTCATCAAAGATTTTAACCACTTTCACTGATTATTTCTTTTCAATAGATTTGTAAAATTTACAGCTTATACTTTCTTCTTTTCCAAGTATATTCATATACAAATTCAAATTAACAGTTATTAAATTTCCGTTATAAAATGAAATTTTCATATATTGTTTTTTCTGCGGTACTGTTGTGGTAGCAATTTCTGATATTTTATTCTGATTAATAGCTTCACTTTCAAGCTTCCCCTCTTCTATATATACTTCACCTAAGCTTAACATTGATTTTATTTCCTCATCGGAGGTATTTGATAAGATTTCACTTCTTACCTGATTTATATATCCCGTATATTTTTCCATTTGGTCATTATAAGCTTTCATTTTAACTGTAGAAAGTCTTATGGAAACTCCAGTTACAAACATTAATGTAAATATAGAAAGAGCGCACATGACTTCAATAATTGTAAAACCTGCTTTACTACTCTTTAATTTCTGCATAAGCTGTACCAACCCCTATTGTAATAGTATGTTCTTTACCCTTTCTATCTAAATACTTTAAACTGCAAGGTGTAGTTATCATACCTCTACTGTCAATATAAATTAATTTATCTGACGTTATAACATTATTTTCTTTTATTGTGAAACTTGAAGGCAATTTTAATCTATCTCTTATATTAGGTCCTTCGTAAACCTTGACTTCATCACTGCCCTTTTGAAAGGAAAACTCTGCAAAGGACTCATTAAGTATGCATTGCACTCTGATATTATTAATAAAAGAAATCATCTCAGAGTTAAACCGCTTAACTTCTATATCATTTTTTAAAGCTTTATAATTTTTAACCTCTATAAGCATAATGCTTGTAATTATAGATATAATCGCCATTACAACTAATATCTCAATTAAAGTAAAACCTTTAAATATCAAATTTTTATCATACATATTTCAATTCTCTCTTAATATTGAATTTTTATATAGTTCTGTTGACGCAGTAGGATGAAAAATAGACTGACATTCTTACTTGTTATTTATTTAAAGTAAAGGTACTATTATCACCTTTTATAGTCACTGTATATTTGTCATCACCAGCATTAAAATCTGTAGTTATGATATTGCCATCAGGAGATGGATTTTTGACATTAATATTGAAATTATTAATATTAATATCCTCATCTATTGCAGAGGTAACCTCTTCCTTTGTAAATCTCCCACTGTCCGTATATACTCTCATAGCCGATACAAAAATCATTCTGGAAATTTGTTCTGCCTTTGTAGAATTTGCTTTTTTTATATAGGTTGCATATTTGGGAATTAAAACTCCACTTAAAATAGCTATGATAGCTATAACTACAATTACTTCTATGAGGGTAAAACCTCTTTTTATACTGTTAATTCTAATCATTCCTCCTAAAGACATGCAAGTGAACTCGTTTCAGCAAGCTGAAACATCGGTAAATCATGTGGGGAGTCTACCCCACCTGATTGAAAAATCCCACCTTCGCTTCGCTTAGAGGTGGAGGTCTGAACCTTTCAGTCAGGAAAAGATAAATAGCTAATCAGTATTCTATATTTATTTTCAGATTCTTAAACTGCCTGCATTATTTTTAGCATTGGCAGCATTACTGAAATTACAACTATACCAACTATAAAAGATAATATTATTATCATAGCCGGTTCTATACTGCTTATAATCTTTCCTAAAATATCTTCTATATCATCATCGTAAATATCTGCTGCAAGCAGCATCATATCCTCTAAATTTCCAGCCTGTTCTCCTAATGCCATCATAGAAATAGTAAACTTAGGAAATACATTTAATTTATCCATAGTTTCTGCAATACTATTTCCCTTTCGTATATCTACCATTGCTTTTTTTAGTTCTTTTTCCACATATGCATTATCTACAACCCTGCTTATTATATCTATAGAATTTATTAAATTAATCCCACTTTGTTGTAATATTCCAAAACATCTAGTAAATCTGGAACCCAGAATTTTTTTATAGAAATTTCCCAATATAGGTATTGATATTTTCACCTTATCAAAATATATCTTTACCTTTTCAATATTGAGTGCTTTATATATTAGAAATATGAAAAATATTATTATAAATATAATGCCTACCCTATTTTCAATTAAAAATTTACTAAAATTCATAAGCATCATTGAATATATAGGAAGGTCCTGTCCAAGACTCTTAAATGTATCCCTAAACATTGGAATAACGTTAATTTCCAAATAAAAAAATATTGTCACAGATGTAATTAGTAATATTATTGGATACACCATTGCAGATTTAAAACTTCTTTTAATTTTAAATTCTTTAAGATAATATTTAGACATACTTTTTAATATGGTATCCAAATTTCCAGATTGTTCACCTAGATTTATCATCTCCATATAAAAGTTTGGATAACTGTTTTTATATTTAGATATACTATCGTAAAAACTATTTCCCTTCTCCAAATCTTCTTTTATATCTTTTATATTTTTTTTAAGTGCTCTACTATAGGTTTCTTCTGAAAAAATATTTAATGCTTCTGATATGTTAAAACCAGCTGACAACATAGAGGATAATTGTCTTGAAAAAACAGAGATGTCTTTAAGATTTATTTTTGAAAAATGCTTTAAATACGTTGATTTATGAATGCTTTTGCACTGAAGAAGGTAATAACCCTGTTCTCGTAATTGAAAGGATAAATCATCTTCATTTTTATAATAATTTAATCCCTTAAAACTTTTTCCGCTATTATTAATTGCTCTAAACTTAAATAACTTCATTAGAATACTCCTCATTGCTATATATGGTATTCCTGTACTCATGGATAGTAGTAATTCCATTTTTAATTAAAGTCATGCAATTTTGTCTTAAGGTTTTCATTCCTATTCTCATACTATATTCTCTTAATTTTTCCGTACTTACACCTTCATATATAAATTTCTTCATTTCATTGTCTATTTTCATTATTTCAAATATTGCAATTCTTCCCAGGTAACCTGTATCGTTGCATTTTGGGCACCCTTTACCTTTAAATAAATATTGTTTTTCTTTTAAATTGCATATTTCTCTTTCTACAGCATCAGGCACATATTTTTCCTTGCAATGTGGACATATTTTCCTTACTAAACGCTGTGCAATAACTGCTATTAATGCATCTGCCAACAAGTAGCGCTGAACTCCCATATCCATAAGTCTCAGCACAGTACCTGGTGCATCCTTTGTATGCAGAGTACTTATTACTAAATGACCTGTTATTGCTGCTCTAACGGCAACTTTAGCGGTTTCCTCATCACGTATTTCACCTACAGATATAATATCAGGGTCCTGACGAAGCAAGCTTCTAAGTCCCGATGGGAAAGTAAGTCCTGCTGCTTTATTTACATTTATTTGATTTATATTGTCAATGGTAAATTCAACGGGATCTTCAATAGTTACTATGTTTTTTTCTTCTTTGTTTAATTCTTTTAGAATAGAATAAACTGTACTGGATTTGCCGCTTCCTGTAGGTCCACATAATAAAATTATTCCATTAGGCTTGGATATAATATCCCTTATAATAGAAGAACTGCTGTAAGCCAATTCATTCAAGGAAATATTTTTTATGGTTTTGTAGAGAACTCTTATAACAAATTTTTCTCCATATATAGTTGGAATGGAAGATACCCTGAAATCATAGCCTGACTCATCTTTAATATAGTCTATTTTACCATCTTGAGGTATCATTCTGAGAGTTATATTCATTTTAGCCATAATTTTTATCCTTATGCTGATACTTTTATAAGCAGCCTTCGGCAACTTCATCAATTCCTGTAACCTGCCATCCACTCTTATTCTTATATATAAATAATTTTTAAATGGTTCAATATGTATGTCACTGGCTTTTCTGGCAATAGCTTGAGTAATAATTGAATCTATCAATCTTACAGAAGGTGAATCACTTACTTCACTATCATCAATATTGTCATTTAAACTTTTAACTTCAATATCTTTTTCCATTTCTCTTATAGCTTTTTTACTATCTTTCATTTCATAGAAAAGCTTTATATAGTAAAGTATCTGATCTTTACTAGCTTTAAAAGGGACTATATTCTTTTGTGTAATGAATCTTAAATCATTTAACGCTGCTGAATCTAATGGATTTTCCATTGCTACAAATAATTCGCTCTCATTTTCTTTATATGGGAAAACACAGTGCTTACAAGCTATGGATTTATTTATAAATTTTATTGGATCAGTGGATATCTGAAAATTATCCAAATCTATAAATTCATCTGAGCCATTATAAATTTCTGTTGATTTTTTAAACTTATTTTCTATAATTATCTTCTCCTTTAAACTTCATATTTTCTTCTATTATTTACCATATTTTATTTTCCTAATCAATGAAAATAAAATTTTTTTGACAAATAAATTTTATTATATACTCTTATGTGAATTTCTTTTAAAGCTTAAGTTAAATTACAGATCACTGTTAATGAAAATAAACTCTTGTTTTACATATATTACAATAGTAAAATTTATATATGGACTAAAAAAATCAAATTCTAAAACTAAAAGACTAGAGGTGTTTTAATGTTAAATTTTAATTATTCTATTCCAACTAAAATTTTTTTTGGTAAAGGTGAAATAAGTGCTTTGCCTAACCAAATACAAAAATACGGTTCAAAAATACTTCTTGTATATGGTGGCGGTAGTATAAAAAGAAATGGTCTCTATAATGATATAGTGAATAAATTGAAGGAAAATTCTATTGATTTCTGGGAACTTTCCGGTGTTGAGCCAAATCCAAGAATAACAACTGTAAGAAAAGGTGTTGAAATTTGCAGAGAAAATAAAATAGACATTGTACTAGCAGTGGGTGGAGGCAGTTCTATTGACTGCGCCAAGGTTGTAGCTGCTGGATATTATTATGAAGGAGATACCTGGGACATTGTTAAAAATCCAAGTAAGATTTCTAAAGTACTTCCTATTGCAAGCGTATTGACCTTAGCTGCAACGGGTTCCGAAATGGATATCTTTGCAGTTATTACAAACATGGATACTAACGAAAAATTAGGAACCGGACATGAGGACATGGTTCCTAAATTTTCAATATTAGATCCTACCTATACCTTTACTGTACCTGCTAATCAGACAGCAGCCGGAACAGCTGATATTATGAGCCATATTTTCGAAGCATATTTCAGCAATACTAAAGGTGCATTTTTGCAAGACAGGATGGCTGAAGCACTTCTTAAAACCTGCATAAATTATGGGAAAAAGGCAATTGATGAACCTGAAAACTATGAAGCACGAGCAAATCTAATGTGGGCTTCCAGCCTTGCTATAAATGGGCTATTAAGCTATGGCAAGCACAAAAATTGGTGTGTACATCCTATGGAACATGAACTCAGCGCCTATTATGATATTACTCACGGCGTTGGCCTTGCAATTTTAACTCCTTACTGGATGAAATATATTCTAGATGACAGTACTGTAGATAAATTTGTAGAATTTGGCATAAACGTTTGGGATATCGATCCAAATAAAGATAAATACGATATAGCAAATACTTCTATCAATAAAACTAGAGAATATTTTGATTTACTTGGAATTCCATCAAGACTAAGTGAAGTTGGCATCGGAGAAGACAAACTTGAAGAAATGGCAAAGCAGGCTGTAAGAAAGGGTAAAATAGGAAGTTTAAAGCCAATAGATGATAAAGATGTTCTTAATATCTTTAAAGCTGCTCTATAAGTCTATATATAATAAAGTATGGCTTTCCATTAAAGTCATACTTTATTGTTATAACTATTGTTTGCTGCACTATTTTTAATATTCATACTTAATTAAAACTCAATTCCTTAAGTAGTCCATCACTAAATTAATAAAGCTTAATTTTCTTATACATGTTGCATTAGAATTGTTCATTTAACAAATAACATTTAGATATCAGCTATTTAAATGAAATAAATGATGAATATAATTTATTTCAGCATATATATTTAAATTATCAATCTAAATATTCATATATAGATAAAGGTATTCTATCTATAAAAAATGTATCTAAATAATAATAAATATAATTACCATTTCTCTCTTTATGTAGAATTTCAGCTTCGTATAAAATCTTTAAATGTTTTGAAATGCACGCTTCTGTCAATTTTAATTCTTTTGCTAAACTCTGTGTTGAATGCTTGGTTCCATAGAGTTTTCTCACTATCTTTAATCTTGTCTTATCTGATAAAGCCTTCATTAACTTAATCAAATCCATAGGTACATTAACTACTTCCTCCTGTAAATGTGCAAAGGCAGTAAATTGAACCATATGATCATCAAAATCCATTAATAAATGAGGATTAATAAAGCTGCTTATCCTTATGATTACTGTTTTTAGAGCATCAAAACATACTGTAAATAATTTATATTTATGAAATATAAAGGCTTTATCTGTAACTTCAATCCTGCTGTGCAATTCATTTATATAATAAAGTATTCCTTTCTTTAGACACATTTCTGCATTTCTTTTCAAAGAACGTATTAATAAGGGTTCAATAAATCTAAGCTCCTTTTCAAAATAATTTATATAATATTCTTTCATACTTCTTAACATTTGCTTTCTTGAAATATCATTAAAAGTATCCTGCCTATAATCATTATATTTTGAGAATATGCTATTAAAGGCTTTTATATCTAAATCCTCCAAAAAATTTATAGAAGCCATAATATTGAACTCATTGCATTGTTCATAGATGTTGCAAAAGTCCATGATAGCACACCATTCGCAGGTTTTTTCTTCGTATTCCATTAGATCTTCATACAATTTATCTGGCAATTGATTTTTTATTTCTTCTGCCCAAGATACTCTTTCCAAATGATGTTCTGGCTTAAAAAGTACATGGAGGCTGCACAACATCTCAAAAAGTGGTGAATAAACAAATTCGATATTCCAATTTTTTTCTTTCACACAATTAATTTTCATATTTCCTCCGTGTAAACTATTTTACTAACCAATTTTATCTAACTATATTTATATTCATACTAAGGTTAGCCAAATTATACTTATACCAATTTAGAAAAACAAACAAGACAAAATTTATACTATATTCACACTCTCTTTAGGAGAATATAGTATAAATTGCTAGCCATTTGCTAAATTGTAACATATTCTAAAACAAAGTCATATTACCCGTTATTTTAGCGTGCTTCTCCCCTTGAATTAGGCAAGTCTCTATAATTACAAATAATAATATAATTATAAATACACTTATTCCAATGAACCCTCTAACTTCATATAAGCTTTCACCATTTAGAAATACTTTTCTTATGGCATCCAAAGCATAAGTTAATGGAAATATGAAGCTTAGGAGCTTGGCCCAAAAGGGAAATACCATAGTAGGCACTTTGACTCCTGAAAATATTTCCATGGGCTCTTCTAATATTGTAAATAGAAATGCTGAATCCCTTGAAAATAGAAACATAGAATTTAAAAACATTCCCCACATTATAGCTAAAATTATCATAATTACAAAGACTATACAAGCAGCTAAAAAATTAATATTAAAATATTGCCGCTTTGTTAAAAACACTATTAATGAAAATACTGCCATAACCCATACACTTTCAAATAGTGAAGAAAGTGCATTTCCCAAAATTATTCCAAATCTATTTGCTGGTGACAGATATATAAATTCTAAAGTTCCATACATCCTTTCAAAGGAAAAATTCCATGCTGATTGCACAAGTGATCTAAAAAAACTCATGCATATATATCCCAAAAGTATAAATATCAATAGATTTTTTTCATTTAAATATCCTATAGTACTGCTGTTTAAATTAAAAGGTTTAAAGCTAAAATAAGAAGCTATAAATCCAAGCATTGGCCAGATAAAAAGCGAAACATAAATTATATATTCTATTATGTATATCTGAATCTATAGTATTAATTTTTAAATTTAAAGTTCTGCTTTTTAATCCAAGCATAGCTAACTCTTTTGTCGTTCCTTTTTCAATAATTTCTCCTTTATTTAAAATGTAAATATAATCACAAAGTTCCTCAATCTCATCCATATAATGGGAGGTTAAAAGAATTCCTTTGGCTTCTTCATGAGCAATTCTTTTAATATGCGCTCTCAGCTCCTTTGCAATTACAGCATCTAATCCAAGGGTAGGTTCATCCATAAATATATAATTAGGATTATTTATAAGACCTCTGGCAATTTGAAGTCTTTGCTTCATACCTTTTGAATAATTTTCTACAGGAGTATCCTTCTTTTCAGTGATCCCTACTAAGTCAAGCAATTCATCAATTTTTTCTGAAAGAAGCCTATCCTCAATACCATAAATCTGTCCATAATACCAAAGATTTTCTTTTCCTGTGAGTCGCCAATATATCATTCTTTCTCCGCCAGCTACCATGTTTATTATCTTTTTAACCTCTAAAGGTTTTTTTACTACATCTATATCATCTATAGTTATCTTACCTGAGGTTGGTAATAATAAGGTAGATAACATCTTAATAGTAGTAGTTTTACCTGCCCCATTTATACCAAGTAGACCTATTATCTTGCCTTTTTCTATTTCCATATTAATATCTTTAACAGCCTCTAAATATATTTTCTCTGATTTTAAAAAACCTTTTCTACGCTTTATTTCATATACTTTCCTTAGATTTTCTACTTTAATCATTATACTGATACCTCCTAGGAATGGATTTTTTCAAGTGCAATATATTCAATTCTCTTTATTAATTTAAATCCTACAATACAATATACTGAACTTAATATAAACACATAGATAATTTTACCTAACTGTTCCCTTATACCAAGTCCCAATAAGGTGGAGCATCTTATCAAGGTAACCGAATCAGTTATTGGTATAAACTTAGATATTACCTGAACACCTTTAGGCAGGTATTCCATGGGAAAGCTTATGCCGCATAATAAAAACAATGCTAAAAAGAGAGTATTCTGAGAAATGTATGTATCTCTAAAATAAAGCATTATGGATGCAAGTATCATAGAAACAGAGAAAAAGGAAAATAAACTAATCATAGCTACCACTACAAAGGAAAGAAGATTAAAATTTAAAAACTTTAATCCAAACACTGTACTTATTATTACAGCTATGCTTATTTCAACACTGGTGGTAATAGTTTGCTGAAGCATATTTCCAATAAAATACTGGATTCTATTAAAAGGTGTAACCATTAGGCTTTCTAAGGTTCCTTCCCTAAGTTCTGTCATTAGACTTCTACTTACATTTAAGCATGTCCTAACCACATATAAATAGACTGCCGTACCTACTATTACATAACTTACATAATCTCCAGTTCCAGCATAACTCCTAAAAGAAGAGTTCATGCCGCCTTTAAAAAGTAAATTATACATAAAAAACGCAGAAATTGACGTATAAATTCCCGTTAAAAGATTGCCTATAAAAAATTCTTTTGGATATGCTCTGAGTTGAACAATAAAATTTCTGACAAAGGTAGCATATAGTGTTTTTAGTTTCATAATCTATACTCCAATCTGATTAACTAATTAGCTAATTATTATCAAGGTTTCCTTAAGGTGAATAGATTATAGAGAGGATTTAATGTTTTGTCAATAGAATTATTATTTTACTGCAATAAAGATAAAAAAGGCACACAGAGTAAATTTACTTTGCGTGACCAATATAAGACTTGTAATCATTTATAATATTATAGACCTCTTTTTCTTTAAAAGTCCTGTTTTCAAATTTAGAAACTGGCATAATTCCCATAACACTATTAGTTAAAAATATTTCATCGGATTTTAGCAATTCATTCTTACTAAATTTGCCTTCTACTACAGAATAATTTTTTAATATATACTTTCTTATAGTTCCATTAAGCAGTCCGCAATTTACATCAGGTGTATATATATTATTATTTTTTATAAAAAATATATTGGATACACTTCCCTCTGCAATTTCATTGTCTGAATTTAAAAACAAAACTTCATCATAACCTTCTTCTTTACATTTTCTATGTTCTAATATGTTATCAAGATAGTTTAAGGATTTCAAATAAGTAATAACAGAGTCCTTATTTCTTCTAAGGTTGCTTACTTTTAATTTAAATCCTTTATTATACATATCTTCTGTATAATTATTTTTTCTCCATGTAAAAATATTGTTTTTTTCACTGACAACTAATTTTAAAACTCCATCCTTAAATTTTGATTCTTTCAGTGCATTTATTACTTCTTTTTCTTCTATTTTTTTATCTATTCCAATAGTTTTTAATCCTTCATTTATTCTGTCTATATGCTCCTTTAAAAATAGAATTCTATTATTGTAAATCAACATAGTTTCAAAAAGACCTTCTCCAAAATAAAAGCCATTGTCTATGTATATTTTATTTTCCTTTAATTCATTATTTATAACCATAAAACTCCTTCTTTCCCTATTACCAATTTTCATAGATTGATCTTTTATAGAAATAACTTTAGCTTAATGTGCAGGATTCTCCTGTCCTCCATAGTCAGGAGATAAACAACGTATATTCATATTAATTAGATAAGCATCTCATAAGAGCCTTTGCTTTATCTAAAGTTTCCTGATATTCATCTTCTCTTATTGATTCCCAAGTGATTCCTCCACCTACTCCAAAATAGGCTTTTTTATCTTTCATAACTATAGTTCTTATAGCTATATTTAGATCCATATTTCCATCAAACCCTAAATATCCAATACATCCTGTATATAAATTTCTTCTTGTAGGCTCTAACTCCTCTATAATTTCCATAGCTCTTATCTTCGGTGCTCCTGTAATAGATCCACCGGGGAAACAAGCCTTAAGACAATCTAAGGCTGTAAATTCATCCTTCAATACACCAGTTATAGTAGATACAAGATGAAATACAGTGCTGTATTTCTCTAATTTAAATAATTCTGTAACCTTTACAGAATCAGCCTTGCACACTTTGCTTAAATCATTTCTCTCAAGATCTACAATCATAAGTAATTCAGACTTATCCTTTTCACTTTCTAGAAGTGCCTTTGCATTTTCAAAATCCTCACTGGCATTTCTTCCTCTAGGTCTTGTGCCTTTAATAGGTCTAGTTTCTACTATTTTATCTTTAATTTTTAAAAATCTTTCTGGTGAAGAGGATATTACACTAAAATCTTCTATATTTAAAAAAGACGCAAAGGGAGCAGGATTTATATATCGTAATTCTTTATATACCTCATAGGGATCTTTATTTGTTTCACAAGAAAAGCTTTGAGTTAAATTTGCTATATACACATCTCCATTTTTTATGTACTCTCTTAATTTATCTATGGAAACTAAATAATCTTCCTTTGTAAAATTAGCTTCAAATTTATTTTCTTTTCCTTCTAAATATGTACATATAATTTTATTTCCATTTCTTATTCTTTCCTTTATGTACTTAATGCTTTCTTTTGAATCTTTTAATATACCCAAAGCAGTTATATAGATTTTATTTTCCAAATTATCCTTGATTATAGTATTATCATAAAAATACAAATAGACCTCTGGTATTTTCATGTTGTTTACTGCTATTTCTGGCATCTTTTCAAAGCTTCTTCCTAAATCATAAGAAAAATACCCCATAGCCCCTCCTATATAGGGAAGTCCAGTATTATTATTTATTTTATAATTTTTCATTATCCTTTTTACAACTTCAAATGGCTCGTGAGTATCTTCCACTTTACCATCTATAAAACATTTATTATCTTCGTATTTGAAACTGCTAAAGACATTTATTCCTATAAAAGAGTATCTTCCTAGATTATTATGGTCTATACCACTATCCAGAAAAGTCACTGTCTTATCTTCCTTAAACAGTGAATATATATCAAAAGCATCTAAATTGGTGTTTATTTCTTCCATTAAAAAATTCATAATTCCCTCTTATACTATATAATTTTTAGCTTCCTGTAGAAAATTTTGCAACATTTTATATCCATCTTCAGTGAGCTCTGCTTCAGGATGGAATTGGACTCCCTCTACTAAAAATTCTTTATGTCTAATCCCCATTATTACTCCATCTCTAGTTTCAGCAGTTATATTTAAACAAGTGGGAAGATTTTCTTTACTTACCACAAGAGAATGATATCTGGTAACTTTTACTGGATTTTTTATATTTTTAAAAACACCTTTTCCATTATGATATATTTCAGATATCTTTCCGTGCATAGGTTTTTCACCCTTTATTGTTTTCCCTCCAAAGGCATAGGCAATAGTCTGGTGACCAAGACATATACCTAAAATAGGTATTTTCCCACTGAATTTTTTTATTATTTCAACACATATGCCTGAATCCTCCGGTCTCTTTGGTCCAGGAGATATTATTATACCCTGTGGTTTTATATTTATTATATCATCTATAGTAATTTTATCATTTCTATAGATTTGTGTATATTCCTTTAAATTTTCAAGATATCTTACCAAATTGTAGGTAAAAGAATCATAGTTATCAATCATTAAAAACATTTTATTTCTCCCATATAAATATAATGCCCTCATCATGGCTGTTTTCATAGATCTATTCTATCACAAAAGTACACAGTACTGAATTTGTCAGACTAAAAAAATAAAATTAGCAAGAAAAAACAACTTCTGCTCTTCTCGCTAATTTTTCATCTTAAATTTTGAATTATATGATATGCTCCAATTTTGTTTGTTATTAGATTAACTGAATTATTATCACTTAAGTACATGTATATATTATTACCATTAGTATCTAATCCGCAGAAATAGAGTTTTCCTGAATTATCTATTGCCATTCCTCCAGTTTCATCCACTAATTTAGGGAAATCATAGGTTATTCTTTTTAAAGATTTATCGCCTAAAGTCAATTTATACACAGAACTGCCATTCTTATTATTCTCTTTTCCAATAAAATAAACTATATCGTTTTTACTATCTATAACATAATCTTCAATTTTATCTATAGTATTGCCAATTAATATTGACTTATTAAGGTTACTGTCATAATAATACATATTATTTGTATCTATATTGTTCTCTATATAAATAAAACTTCCATTAACTGTCGGAGCAAAAAAAGTACAGTATCCATTAAATTTATCAAATACTATCTTTCTTGTAGAGTTTTGAAAATCATAGCTATAAATTTTACCATAATCCTTTTCTCCTGATTGAACTCCATAATATAATAAATTATTTTCAGAGTCCCATCTATATAAGTCTCCAGATACTATTACATCCTTATCGAAATCAATTTTCTTCCCTGTAGAAGTACTGTAAACACTTAAACCCTCAGCAGCAAAAGGAGAATCCTGTGAAAAACTTCTAAGAGCAACTCTTTTACCATCAGGTGACAAACGTAAATCCGCATATGAGTACTCATCTTTCATATTATCTTTCTTTCCTTTGAAAACAATACTAATATAATTTTTTGTAATATTAGTTCCCTGAGAAATAATATTAGTATACATTGTCACGTTATCATTTGTATTATAAATAATATTTGAAATATTATTTATAACTCCTGCTTCTTTAAGAGCTTTATCATTTATACTATAAATTTTTTCTCCTGTTTCTTCTTTAGATAGCGCCATTATTTCACTAAATTTTATACTCTCTTCTGTATTACCACTTCTCTCTGTATTACCTTTTTTATTCCCGCCATCACAAGCAGTAAATTCCAACATAAAAATTGCAATAAAAACAAACATTATAGATTTTTTTAAAATTTTCATGTAACCTCAGTTGCTCCTTCAAAAATAATTAATATAAGATCATATTATCTTCATTCTTTATCTTTACAAATTAAAATATCACTCCCTCACATTATATTTATTTTATTTAATTTACATTACTAAACATCAGCAAAAAGAACACTTTGTTTTATTTGAATATGCTCAACATTAATGCTATACTAAAAAGGTTAAGATTAATTAAATTAATCTTAAACTAATAATTAATTTTCTTTTTCACAAAATAATAATAATAAATTTTATGCTTAATGTATACAATTTTTTATAATATTTTACTGAAATAAAGAATTTTACTATATCTAGACATGTGAGAATAAATAGCAAGTACAAAATAGGACGTATATTTTGTATAATGATAGTGATATATTACAGCATTCTGTTAATGCAGTATGATACAAGATAGACTGGTATACTTATTGATTATTTATTCGAATATGCCTTACATGGAAGGAATGATTTTAATGGCACTAGATGGAATATACATATATAGCATTCTATGCGAACTTAAGAACAAGTTTATTGGCAGTAGAATAAGCAAAATAAATCAACCAGAAAAGGATGAATTAAATTTTCTTATAAGAGGAATTGATAATAAAAATTATAGACTTTTAATAAGTGCTAGCTCCAGCTACCCTAAAATACATATTACTAAAAACAGTAAACAAAACCCTCTTACTCCCCCTATGTTTTGTATGGTACTTAGAAAATATCTTTTGAATGCAAGAATAGTTGATATAAGACAGATATCAACAGATAGAATACTAATTTTTGACTTTGAAAGCGTTGATGATTTAGGTTTTAATAGCATATATTCCTTAATTGTAGAAATAATGGGCAGGCACAGTAATATAACTTTAGTAAGGGCAAGAGACAATATTATCATGGACAGTATAAAACATATCACTCCTGAGATAAACAGATTTAGATCCCTTTATCCTGGAATTGAGTATATATATCCTCCTAAAAGTGAAAGACTGAATCCCTTTAATTTCTCAAAGGAGGACTTTTTAGCTTATCTATCTAATAATAATATTTCTATTGACGAAAATATGTGTTCTAAAGTCTTTATTGGCGTAAGCAAGCCTCTTTCAAGAGAGATTATGTTTAGATTTCACTCAAATATAGAACTAGACAATATTACCTCTAATAAAGCTTATGAATGCATAAATAATTTTTTTACAGATCTAAAGAACTGTAAATTTTCCTATAATACTTATTCTCAAAACGATATTATAAAAGAATTTTCCTGTGTAAAGTTAACCAATTTAAATGCTATGGATGAGACAGAATACTTCTCTTCATCGGAATTATTAGAAAACTTTTATTTTGAAAAGGATAGAGCTGATAGACTAAATAACCACAGTATAGACCTTCAAAGAATTGTTAACACCAATTTAGATAGATGTCTAAAAAAGGATGAAATACTAAATCAGAAATTAATAGAATGTGAAAGTAAGGACAAATATAAATTATATGGAGAATTACTTACTGCTAACATATATGCTATAAAAAAGGGAGATAAAAATATAACTTTGCAAAATTATTACAGTGAGGCACTTGAAAACATAACTATAAAATTAAATGAAAATAAAAGTCCCTCCGAAAATATTCAAATTTACTTTAAAAAATACAATAAGCTTAAAACCACAGAAAAAATGGCAAAAATACAATTAGAAGCAAATTCTAAGGAAATTGAATATCTTCAATCTGTATTTACTAATATTAAAAACTGTGAGGACTATAATGAAATTGAAGAAATAAAAAAAGAACTTATTGAAACAGGATATATAAAATTCAATAAAAAAAATAACAAGAAATCGCCAAAGGCTTCAAAACCTTATCATTTTGTATCCAGTGATGGTATAGACATTTATGTTGGAAAAAATAATTTTCAAAATGACTATCTTACATTAAAATTTGCAGATAAGAGAGATATTTGGATGCACACTAAAAATATACCTGGTTCTCATGTAATTATTAAAAATTATGGTCCTATATCTGATAAAACTCTAGAGGAAGCTGCTGGACTTGCCGCTTATTACAGTAAAGCAAAGCATTCTAATAATGTAGCTGTAGACTATACAGAGGTTAAAAATGTAAAAAAGCCTTCAGGTGCTAAACCTGGTATGGTTATATATCTGACAAATAAAACTATCAATATTATGCCTAAAAAACTTGATCAACACAAGTAAGTTGTTGATAATAAAATAATAAGGACACTATGAATTGGGATTATTTTCATAGTGTCCTTATTATTACAAATTCTTTTTCATTTTATCCATTTTTGCTATCTAAAAAAATCCAATATGTTCATTTAATTTTGCATTTGTGCAGATAATATATAATAATGTTTCAATTCCACTTAAATTTACAGTTCGTATATGCCTACAGAATCTTTACCATCTAATTCTGAAACTCTAACTGCTATAACTTCGCTATTAGAGGTTGGAACATTCTTTCCTACATAATCCGCTCTTATTGGTAATTCCCTATGTCCCCTGTCTATTAATGCAGCAAGCTGAATCATCTTAGGTCTTCCACAATCTATAATAGCATCTATGGCTGCCCTAGCAGTTCTTCCTGTATGAAGTACATCATCTACCAATATAATCTTTTTATTTTTTATGTCTAATTTTAATTCCTCTGTATTAACCACAGTTTTATTATCATTCTTAAGGTCATCTCTGTATAAAGTTATATCCACACTAGCTACAGGTATAGCGTTACCCTCTATTCCTTCTATAATCTCTGCAATTCTTTCTGCTAAGGGAACTCCTCTTCTCTTTATACCAATTAAAATCATATCTGCGGTACCTTTATTTTTTTCAATAATTTCATGAGAAATTCTAGTTAAAGTTCTCTTAATAGCTTTTTCATCTAATAATACGGCCTTAAGCTTCATACATTATTCTCCCCTTTGGATTATCAATAAAATATTTTTATAAACAAATATAGAAATATTATACTCATATCTGTAATTTATGAATTCTACTGTTAAAATTAAAAAACCTTAACCAAAAAACGGTTAAGGAAAATTATCAATTAAATGGAACTAATAATATCCTTATGACCTCTCGGGTACATTTAAAGGCTATTCATTGATTGAGAATAAAGACATAATATCATACAATATTTTTTATTTCAATTCATTTTTTAAAATATCTATAATTCTAGTAAAATAAATAGGTAAAGCACTTTCAAATTCCATATATTTTCCATTAGAAGGATGAATAAATCCTAATTCCTTTGCATGAAGCATTTGTCCTTTTAGATTAAATCTTTGTTTTTTATATCCATAGACAGCATCTCCCACAAGAGGATGACCAATATGTGCCATATGTACTCTAATTTGATGAGTTCTTCCGGTTTCTAACCTGCACTGAATTAATGTATTATTTTTAAATCTTTCTATAACTTTATAATGGGTAACTGCATTTCTCCCATCCTTCACTACACTGATTTTAATTCGTTCCACCGGATGCCTGCCAAGAGGTAAATCCACAGTACCTTCATCAACTTTTATTAATCCTTCTACTAATGCTAAATATATTCTTGTCATTGTATGTTCTTTTAATTGTTCTGCTAAAAATTTATGAGCTCTATCATTTTTAGCCACCACCAATACCCCTGAGGTGTCCTTATCTATTCTATGAACTATTCCTGGTCTGTTTACTCCATTTATTCCCGATAAGTCCTTACAATGATATAATAAAGCATTAACCAAAGTACCTGTATAATTACCTGGCGCTGGGTGTACTACCATCCCCTGAGGCTTATTTATAACTATCACATCACTATCTTCATACAATATATCAAGCTCTATATTTTCTGCTGCTACGTCTAGTTCTTTATTTTCAGGAATGTTAATACATACCTCATCATTAATTTTCAATTTGTAATTGCTCTTTTTGCATTTGCTATTTACCTGAACGCCGCCCTCTTCAATTATCCCCTGTATATAACTTCTTGACTTGTCTTGAAACTTTGTACTAACAAATACATCTAATCTTGTATTCTCTTCATCCTCTTCTACTTTAAAATTAAAGTATTCCATTATTATCATCCTTAAATAGACATAATGCAAGCAGTATAGTTCCTACTACCACAGACATATCAGCTACATTAAAAGTTGGAAAACTGTAAACATCCTTGTAGTGAAAATATATAAAATCCACTACGTATTTATTCACCAATCTGTCATACATATTGCCAAGAGCACCGCCAATTATAAAACTTAAACTTATTCTCATAAGCTTATTTTTAGGTTTGTATTTAAATATAAAATATATTATTCCTATAACTACAGCTACAGTTATTACTAATAAAAAATTAGTTTTTCCCTGGAATATACCCCAGGCGGCACCCCTGTTTTCTAAATAAGACAAGCTAAATATATTTTTAATGATAACTACATCATTGTTGTCTTTTAGAGTTTTTAATGCCCAGATCTTACTTAATCTATCAATTATATTTACTATTATAATTATAATTATCTCCACATTTATCCCACCTTATCTCTACTCTAATAAGGCATATAAAAAAATAACAGCTTTCCATACATTTACTAGTTATTTCTCTCCTTAACTGCCTAAATTAGGCGGGAATTATTCCCGCCATCAATGAATCATACTTATAAACTTATTAATCTGGTAGTTGACTTTTATACTGATTATTACTTATTTTTTCTATAGCTTCCACGTATCCTTGCTGATCTTCGTAATCATAAAATTCCACTATGTTTTCCATTTTATTAAATACTTCCACACTTTCATAGCTGTCTTCTAAATCAAATTCTGAACTATGAAATTTATGCCCATGGCCTTTTCCAAAAGGATGCCCTATAACCTTCTCTTCCACAGGTCTATCATGTATTTCCCTTTGTTTTAAACTATTAATTTTGCTTTCGCATTTTACACAATTTTCTGCATAGGGCATAAATTCAAGTCTCCCCGTATCTATGACTTTGCCACAGGATTTACATCTTCCATAGCTTCCATCTTCAATTCTTGTCAGTGCATCATCTATTCTTCTGATTATAGATTTTTCATTTTCTCTAAAAGCCATACCCTTTTCTATATCCTGAATTTCAGTTGCTATATCCGATGGATGATTATCATAATAGGACAATTCAGAAGAGATTTCACTTTTTGAATCTATAGTCTCATTTTTAACCATTAACTCCAAAAGATCATTAACCTTTTCCCTTTCATTTATAAGCTTTTTTCTAAAATGCTGAAGTTCCTCCATTTGCATAATAACAACTCCCTTTAAGTCATCTCAAAATAAGTAACAGATTAAATATCTTGCAATATTTTCTTAAAGATGCCTGATATTAAGAAAACTCAAAATCAATAGGTTTTTAAGTTCTCCTATAAGTTATTCTGCCAAATGAAAAACATTTTATTACATTATTTTTATCATATTTTCTAGTATATATGTAGAATTTTTCACTGCTATAGGTGTAAATTTTTCAAAATCCATATGTGCACCATTATTTGCATTATCTGATATAGACCTTATCACTACAAAAGGTACCTTATTTAAATAGCAAACTTGTGCAATACTTCCGCCTTCCATTTCACAGGCAACTGCACCAAAATCCTCATTTAACCATTTAATTTTTTCTATATCTGCCACAAATTGATCTCCTGTAGCTATTCTTCCTGTAAAAAAGTTTTTTTCAAAGCTTTCACAAGCCTTTTTAGCCAGCTCAATAAGCTTACTATCACATTTAAAATCATAGGTATCAAGTCTAGGTATTTGACCTATCTTATCACCAAAAGCAGAAGTATCCATATCATATTGCACTAGATTTTCTGCAATAACTATATCTCCTGGGAAAATATCTTTTCCTATTCCTCCAGCTATTCCAACATTTATTACAGCATCTACATTAAAATCATCAATTAGTATTTGACTGCATACAGCAGCATTAACCTTTCCAATGCCACATCTTACTATTACTAAATCTTTCTGATACAGTTCGCCAAAATTAAATTCCATAGATGCTTTATTTTCTTTTCTCTTAAGCTTTATCTTTTTTAAAAGTAATTCCACTTCTTCATCCATTGCTCCAATTATTCCAATTGTCATAGTAAACCTCCTAAACTAATCAACAAAAATCCCACTTTATAGGTGAGATTTTTTTACTCTTTTACAAAAAAACTCTTTATTTCATTCAAATCATCATTAAAATTTTCTTCTTTGTCATCTAAAGCCTTTAATTCAGTGGATAAATGTTTATCATCATACTCTTCTATTTCCTTTTCTTTAACCTGCTCTGTATTGATTACATTATAATTTTTTTCAAAATCCATTTCTAAATCATTAAACATATCCAGTTGAGTGTTCATAAAATTCCTATATTTTGCTCTGAACTTTATAAATTCTTGTTTAATAGTTTCGTAATCATCACTTATTCTAAGTACTTCACTATTGGCTTTATCTATTATTCTCTGTGCGGTGTCATTTGCATTTCTCACCACTAAGTCCGCCTCTTTTTTTGCAGACTGCTTAGCTTGTTCCGCAGCATTTTGTGCCAAAAGAAGGGTATTTTGAATAGTATCCTCGATTTTTAAATAATGATCAATTTTTTCATTGAGAATAGATACTTTTTCTTTTAGTGAAGAATTTTCCTTATATATTTCTTCATAGTTATCTCCTATTTTATCCAAAAATTCATCCACTTCATCCTGATCATATCCTCTTAATACCTTTTTAAATTCTTTATTGTTTATATCCATTGAAGTTAATCTCATCTTTACCACCCCGATTAAACAAATTTTTTTATAAGGACTTTTATTCTATTTTTAGCAGTAACACCAATATCGTTCACTAATTTATATTTACCATATCCTCTTATAGTTATAGTAGTCCCAAAAGCAATATCATAATCTTTTTCTTTTTCTAATGCATAATTCAGTAATATATTACCTCTACTTATTAGCTCAACTGCTTTACTTCGAGATATATTGCATATGGAACTTACTAAGCAATCCAATCTGAGAGAAGAGACTATAACAGTAAATTCCTCAAATTTTATCTTTGGTATATTAGAACCTACAGATTCTAACTCATAAATATCACAAGAACATTTTCCTATGGAAGACAGATTATTTATCATATAACTTGATATATCCTTGCTAACTGCAACAAAGCAGGAATTATCTACTACAATTAAATCTCCAAACTTATTTCTATTAATACCTATGGACATTATGGCTCCCAAATAGTCTCTGTGGCTTAAATTATTAAATTTTGATTTATTTTCTATCTTAATAAGTTCTAATGGAAAATAATCAACTTCTTGTTCAGAAAAGGCCAACATATTTCTTTCACAATCTTCAAAAATACCATATTGTGTAATTTGCAAACCTAAAGAACCTGCTAATCTGCACACACCATTGCAAATATCAGGAGTATAAAATTCGTTGGTATATACTGTTTTTCTTATTTTAATTGCAAGATTAATTTTGTCAAAAATATTGGACAAAGTTAATTTATCTTCGCTGAAAATATTATTTAAAAATTCATTTTTATTCATTTTCTCTCTTCAATCTACATTCGGCACATTCAAATAAATAACTAGTCAGTATGCTAGTCTATTTTAAATCATATGCCTTATTTATTCCACATGAACATACTTTTTCCTGAAAGTTCAGTTTGTAATTCATTAGAAACTTCCACATTTGAAGGTGATAATATGTATACATTTTTTTCTACTTCCTGCAATTCACCACTAAGTACGTAACTAGCACCACCCATAAAATCAAGTAGTCTTTGAGCTGTTTTAGGCTCTAAATCACTGACATTCACCACTATAATCCTTCTATTTTTCAATTCATCACATATAGAGGTTGCTTCATCATAATCCTTAGGTCTTGAAATAACAACTCTTACAGAAGAAGCTGTATGAATGTTTACAACTTTATTACTTTTCTTACTACTTAGTATTGGCTCATTCACTTCTTCATCCTCTTCTCTCGGAAGCTTCATATCCTCCTGATCCTCAAATTCCTCTTCTATGCTTCCATCATCAAGACCAATAATACCCATAATTTTATTAAACATTTTTGCCATTTTGTTCTCCTCCTATTTATTATTTATTATAGTTTCTTTTACCAAATATGCCTTCACCAACTCTAATCACATTGGCTCCTTCTTCTAAAGCAATTTTATAATCATGAGTCATTCCCATAGACAGATACTCCATGGAAATATTATTATAATTCTTTTCCTTTAAGCTATTCCATATATGTCTCATTTCAGTAAAATACCTTCTGCATTCTTCTTCTGATCCTTTTGGAATTACAGCCATAAGACCTTTAACTCTTAAATTATTGCATTTCTCGCATTCCTCTAAAATTTCAGGTAAATCCTCTTTAAATATACCGGTTTTTGATGTTTCCCTTCCAATATTTATCTGAACCAGTACATTTGCTATTAAATTACCAGCTGCATATCTTTTTTCAATTTCATTTATGAGCTTTACACTGTCCACGGAATGAATTAAATGAACTTTACCAACAATATACTTTACTTTATTAGTCTGAAGATGACCTATAAGATGCCACCTAACAGAAGAATCAAATCTGTCTATTTTTTCTATAAGTTCTTGAACCTTATTTTCTCCAAAGTCTCTTATGCCCTCATTGTATGCCTCTTGAATTTCTTCCACAGCCCTAGTTTTAGATACAGCTATTAAGGTTACATTTTCAGGCAGTTGTGTTTTTATCTTACAAATATTTTCCTTTATAGACAAAATTACACCGTCTCCTTATAATATCGATATATTATTCTATTAATTAACCTCTATAGATATATTATTCTTCATAAAATAAAAAAATCCTTCATAGATTAAGTAATTTTTTTAATTTAATTATATATCATCATATTTTTCTTATAAAAATTAATTCTTGGTTTTTAAATAATTATGCCTAAGGCCTCCATCATAGCCGCCAATTTTTATATTATCACTTTGATATAAAGTAACATCAATACCTCTATTTATCATAGTATATAAATAATTATTACTTGACATCATATAATCCTTTAACTTATCCTTGTCTCCAATGGCATTTATATAAAAAGGAGAGCCAAGAGACACACCATTAACCATGATAAAGGATCCTATGCAGTAAATTTCTGTAGTACTTGCTATTCGCTGACCATTTACAGAAATAGCCTCTGCCCCAGCTAACTGCAAATCATTAACTATATAACTTACATCAAAATTATGAATTAATTTTCGCAAATCATAATTAGAATTTATAACAGTACCATTAAACGTATCTGTTCCATCGTCCAATTGTATTTTAATTCCAGGCCCCTCTACATCCATTTCTCCCGAAATAACTTTAGCATTATTTAATTCCTGCTTTAATTCCTGCTCTAAAACTTCACTGCTTTTAGTATTGTCAAATTTCTGTATCTTGTTTTGTAAATCAAAATAATTATCTCTTAATTCATTGATCTGACTGACTAAATTATTTTTATAATTATACTGATCCTGATATTGCTTTGCATTTAAGAAAACTCTTGTAGTAGTTCTAGAAAAATTAAAATTTGAAGTTATTAAAATTCCAATTATTATACAAGCTGCAAATACAAATACTGTTGATTCATTATTTTTCACTTTATCCACCTCATCACTGAGTTTTACCTCTATCCAGTAATGTTCTTCTTATTAATGCAAAATTATTAAATATTCTACTTCCAAAAACTATAACTGCTGCAAGATAAATAGGTATTCCCAATTTATCTCCTAGATATACTAATGCCACTGAAAGCACTGCATTTCCAAAGAAACCTGAAATAAATACATCTGCTCTAAATTGCTTTGAAAGTCCTGCCCTTAAAGCACCAAATACCGAGTCAAGACAGGCAAATATTGCAACTGACATATATGGTGAAAATTTATCTGGTATAGGCACATTCCACAACACACCTATTACAATTCCTATTAACAAGCCAAAAAATGCTATCATACAATCAACTCCTTAAATAATATAGTAGTCATAACCATTAATAAAAAATATCCTGCTCTAATTATTTATTTACAGATTTTGCATATTGAAAATTAAAAACTTTATTAGATTTAGGAATTTGTATATTATCACTTTTTTGCGGTGTGGCAACTGTATAAGCTGAAGAAGGTATATCTGGATTATTATACAATACTCCTGGAAAAACCATTGACGAATTAAGTGTATCCTTATTTCCTATAGCTCTTATGGTAATTGTTTCATAAGGTGAAATTCTATCACTGGTTCCTATAAATATATTTGAAACACCACCAGATGTCTTTATGCCAGTATAAGATGTCACTCTTATATTATTTATAGAAATAGCCTCTGCTCCAGCAAAGCGCAATTCATTTACTAGATTAATTAAAGCTTTATCTGTAATGACACTACTTATACTGTCAATATTTGAAGAAAAGATAGTATTATTTCTAGGTGTTATTGTTACAATAATCCCAGGGCCCTGCACATCTTCACTACCTACCAGGGCATTTAAGCTGTTTAACTCATCTACTACCTGCTTATCTGCACCACTTTTAGTAGCTGCTGCATCTTGATATTGCTTTAATTTAGTTTGAAGCTCATTAACCTTTTTATTTAAATCATCCTTTTCATTTTTTAATTGTTCAACTTGTCCAGTAATCTGTGAACTATCCCCTTGAATATTTAAGTTGGATTCCTGAAGACTTATTATTCTAAACTGATAAGCCAGCATAAATCCAAGTATACAACAGACTAATGCCACAGCTATCTGAGATTTTGCTCTATTTATATTATATCCTGTCATATTGTATCCTCCTATTTTTCAACAAAAAATACTGGATTTCCATTAAAACTTACGTCTACATACCCAGTTGAAGCCGATAAATTTCTAGCACTTATTATATTAATAGCTCTATTCAACTTTTTTGGCAAGTCTTCACTAGTACCAAGTTTTATACACATGTTATTATAATAAGCCTTCAAATCCATACTGTCAGTGGCATCTAATACTTTAATATTTTTACATACATCGTTATTAATTATGATGTTGGTAAGAATATTTATAGTATCAATCTTTTTATTATCATTAAAAGGTATTACTTTCCCAATTGAAGTTTTTGATGCATCTACACCAATAATTTTTATAAGATTCATATTGTCGATATTATCTCTTACTTCAAGTACCCTTCCATCTTTATCGATAACACTAAATTTATTATTATTTTGTATATAAAAAACCGCTTTTCTTTCAACTACATTTATATCCACTGTATTTGGTAAACTCCTATTTATGTCTACACTAAGTATATAGGGATTATTTAAAATATTATTTTTAATATTTGTACTATTCATATAAAATATGTTTGTATTTTTTTGTATACCTGACTCTTTAATTATTTCATTAGAATCTATAGTTTTATTATTTAATACATTAACATATTTTATATTAAAGTATGTTAATTTTAAACATAAAGTAATAAGTACAGCAATTAACAATATCATAGTAAAAGAAACTCTTTTAATTCTTCTTTTTTTTCTTCTCTTTTCTATAAGCTCATTTTTACTTTCTTCCATACACTCACCCGTTAGTTAGGCATCTAAAAACAAATAGCAACACAAAACTGCAAGTTATTTTTTGACTATGCCTTATTTAATATTATAATTAATGATACCACATAATACCACCTATTTAAATAATAAAAGACATTTAAATTTATAAAATTATAGCATTGCTTACAAGCAATGCTATAATTACTATTTATTAGTTTGAGAAGATATATTCAACAGAATTCCCATAGCCATTAAATTAACTACTAAAGAAGAACCTCCATAGCTGATAAAAGGAAGGGGCACACCTGTAACTGGTATAGAACCTGTAACGACAGCTATATTTATTATAGCCTGCACAGCCAGTACTGATGTAATTCCTACAGCTATTAATGTACCATACATATCTTTAGCATGAATTGCAATTTTAATGCCTCTCTGTATTAAAATTAAAAACAATATTATTATAACCACGCAGCCCACAAAGCCTAACTCCTCACCTATAATTGCAAAAATAAAATCATTATGAGGTTCCGGTATATAATAAGCCTTTTGTCTCGATTGTCCAAGTCCCAGCCCCATTACTCCTCCAGAACCTAAAGCCAGCAGTGACTGTACAAGCTGGTATCCTACATTTTTAGCATCACTCCAAGGATTTCTAAAGGACATAAGTCTCGCCCATCTATAGGGTTCTGCCTTAATAAATATAAAACCTAAAGGCACAAGAGAAAAAATTATTGATCCCAGCTGCCACCCCTTCGCTCCGCCTACATATATTATTATCAAGCTAACCAGCATAATTACAGTGGCTATGCTTAAATTTTTTTCTATGTATACAAAGCCTGCAAAGAAAGCTGCTACAAATAAATATACAACTACTGTTGGAAAAAATTTTTTGATATTTTCTCCTGTCTTCTCTATTCCCTTTGCAAGTAATAACACTACAGCATACTTTGCGATTTCAGATGGTTGAAGTTGTCCTAAAGGACCCAAAGGTATCCATCGTTTAGCTCCATTTACCGCAGGGCAAAAGAGAACTATTCCGAGCAAAATAACAGTCATAAGTATTATAATATTCGTTGCTCCTTTAATTTTATGATAATCAATTTTTTCAACAACTAGCATTATAATGATACCTATAATAGCAAAAAGTCCCTGCTTCTTTAAAAAGAACATATCATCATGAATAGTTGGATCATTAAGTGCACTATAAGAACTTGCACTATATACCATTACAACACCAATTGCCAAAATCAATAAAACTGTTGCCAATAAAACAAAGTCAACCTCCACCTTTTGGAAAAATTTTGGTTTATTCATAACATACCTCCAAAAAATTACTCAAGACAAATAAGTAAAAATAACTAGTAATAGATTTAATCAATTTCGTATTTAAAAATACTATTAGGCATGTGAAAATAAATAGTAAGTCAAAGATGCGACGAATATTTTGAATC
>NZ_JBDNRK010000023.1:0-60005 GCF_047718555.1 Clostridium sp.
GAATCGCTTTCGCTGTGTGCGATGGGAGTATTACGGATGGTAGTCATCGGATAAACTTATAATTTAAAATATATAATTGATATAACGGTAATTCCCCACAATATTACATTAAGCAGAAATGGTATATCCTTTTGAAAAACATCTTCTGGCTTTCCTCCTATATTGCGTTTCATCATCAAATATTGATATCTAAATATTCCATAGAGTACAAATGGAATTGTAAGCATCATTGTTCTACTTTGTATAGAACTGAAGGTATAAAGACAATAGGCAATGAGAATACTTGGAGTTACTATAGTGAGCATATTTTCTATGAGATCCACTGAATATTCATCTAATATCTTTCGATGATCACCGCTTTTATCTTTTAATGTTATAATTTCACTTTTCCTTTTGTTAAGTGCCATAAACAAGGAAATCAAAATTGTACATAAAATCATCCATGGAGATAACTGTACATTAGTTGCAACACTGCCGCTTTCAACTCTAAGTACAAATCCAAAAGTTATTATCATAACATCTATTATAACTATATTTTTTAATTTAAAAGAATATAATATATTAATGATAAAATAAAGTGAAAATACGATTAATAATTTTGAATCTATTTTATAGCATATAGTAAAGACCAAAATAAGCAGAATAATCTCTACTATTAGTGCCTGTAATTTCGTCACTTTTCCACTGGCAATAGGCCTATTTTTCTTTTCAGGATGTTGTTTATCTTTATTTACATCCACCAAATCGTTTAATATATATACACAGGAAGATACTAAACAAAACATTGCAAAAACAAAAATATTTATTATAAATATATGTGTATTGATAAATTTGCCAGAAAATATCATTGCTGCAAAGACAAAAAAGTTCTTTATCCATTGTTTAGGTCGCATAAGTTTGAATATCTGCTGAAAATTTAAGTTAATCATTGGTTACCTCCAAGAATTATTAGGCATATAAAAATGAATAAGCAGAAAATACGCCAGCATATTGGCTAGTTATTTTTTGAAGCTGCCTCAAATACATGCAATTTATAATTTAACATATTTAATAAATAAATAAAAGGACTTGAAGAATAATACCAAGCCCTTTTGTTAAAATATTCAATAAAAAAACTTAAACTTCCCCTATCTAGGTTGCACAATAAGCTTTATGGCTGTTCTTTCTTCACCATCTATTTCAATATCCGTGAAGGCTGGTATACATACTAAATCTATTCCACTGGGAGCTACGAAACCTCTTGCAATAGCTATGGCTTTGATAGCTTGATTTATTGCACCAGCTCCGATAGCTTGTATTTCTGCAGCTCCTCTTTCTCTTAGTACCCCTGCTAGAGCGCCTGCTACTGAATTTGGACTTGATTTTGCTGAAACTTTTAATACTTCCATAATAACCCTCCTAAAGTTCAATTAAAAATAGTAATTTTAGATATTCAAACCTATAGGTATATTATTCTACATGGTATAAAAAATTCCTTTAATTTTTACAAAAATTAAAGGAATTTTTATTACAGCCAAAATTTTCCTCTATAAATATAGAGGAAAATAATAATATATATTTATTTTGCATATTCTACTGCTCGAGTTTCTCTTATTACATTAATTTTAATTTGACCAGGATACTCTAATTCACTTTCTATTCTCTTAACAATATTCCTTGCCATTTCTGATGCTCCTGCATCATCAACACTTTCTGGTTTAACCATTATTCTAATTTCTCTTCCAGCCTGAATGGCATATGACTTTTCTACACCTTCGTATGAGTTTGAAATTTCTTCTAACTTCTCCAAACGTTTTATATATGCTTCTAAAGTTTCTCGTCTTGCACCAGGCCTTGCAGCAGATATAGCATCTGCTGCTTGAACAAGTATAGCTTCAAGTGATTGAGGATCTATATCACCATGGTGAGCCCCAATTGCATTTACTATAACAGAAGATTCATGATGCTTCTTTGCTATTTCAGAGCCAATTAAAGCGTGAGGCCCTTCTATTTCATGATCTACTGCTTTTCCTATGTCATGTAGTAAACCTGCTCTTTTTGCAAGGGTTGGATCTATACCAAGTTCAGATGCCATAAATCCAGCTAAGTACGATACTTCTACAGAATGCTTTAAAACATTCTGGCCATAACTTGTTCTGTACTTTAATCTTCCTAAAAGTCTTATAAGTTCTGCATGTAAACCGTGAACACCAGTTTCGAAAGTGGCTTGCTCGCCTTCTTCTTTTATATTGCTCTCTACTTCTTTTTTAGCTTTTTCAACCATTTCTTCAATCCTAGCAGGATGAATTCTACCATCCAATATTAATTTTTCTAAGGCTATCCTTGCAACTTCTCTTCTTATAGGATCAAAGCCAGAAAGTATGACTGCTTCTGGTGTATCATCGATTATTAAATCAATTCCTGTAAGGGTTTCCAAGGCCCTAATATTTCGACCTTCTCTTCCAATTATTCGACCTTTCATCTCATCATTAGGTAAAGACACAACATAAACTGTTGACTCTGCTACATGATCTGCAGCACATCTCTGTATTGCACAAGTTATAATTTCTCTAGCCTTTTTATCGGCTTCTTCTTTAGCTCTTGTTTCCATTTCCTTAATCATAACTGCTGATTCATGTTTTATTTCTTTACGAACTTCTTCAAGTAACAATTCCTTTGCTTCTTCAGAACTTAGATTTGAAAGTCTCTCAATTTCTTTCCTTTGGTTTTGATATAATTCTTCAATGCTCTTTTCCTTTTCTTCCATTGCACTTTCACGTGCGTTTAAATTATCTTCTTTTTTCTCAATTAGTTCACTCTTTTTATCTAGAGCTTCTTCTCTTTGAATATTTCTTCTTTCTAATCTCTGGATTTCAGATCTTCGCTCTCGTGATTCTTTTTCAAAATCAACTCTGAGCTTGTGAACTTCATCCTTTGCTTCTAAAATGGACTCTTTTTTCATCGATTCAGCTTCTCTGCTAGCCTCATCCCTTATATTTTTTGCATCTTCTTCAGCTTTAGATATTTTAGCCCAAGAATATTTTTTTCTAATATAAAGTTCAATTATAACCACCAGAATTACCAGTACAACGACAATTATCATCCAATAATTAATAAGTCCCATTGCCGTAAAACACCTCCTTTGCTTATATAGCTTCATAAAATTGTAAGAATGAAAGCTTTGAAAAGGTGTCATATTTATTCAATTGGCAATCATTTGAATATGCTAAACCAGTATTTGTATTTAAATTAATTGTATATTAATTTAAGATTGCTGTCAAGTTTATAAAATTCAACTATGTTAATTTTAAATAAAATTAAATTATTGCTTAAAATTAGCACTATAAAAATTATTTTAATAATTTTTATAGTGCTTTTATTATATTTAATATGAATAAAAATTATACACTTTATAGTGTTAAGCTTTAGATAATTTTTTATCCTTTTCCAGCTTTTCATCTGTATCATCATCAGTAACAGACTTTGATTTTTTTATAGGCAGCTCATTTTTTTCTCTTATTTTAGTTTCTATTTCAATTTCTATATCTGGATTTTCTTTTAAATACTGTTTAGCATTTTCTCTACCTTGACCAAGTCTTACCTCTCCATAGGAGAACCAAGCACCACTTTTTTGAATTATTTCTTCTTTAACTCCAACATCAACGATATTTCCTTCTTTTGAAATTCCCTCATTATACATTATATCAAATTCAGCCTGCTTAAATGGAGGCGCTATTTTATTTTTTATTACTTTTACTCTAGTTCTATTACCAATTATTTCATCACCCTGCTTTATAGAATCTATTCTTCTAATGTCCATTCTCACTGAAGCATAGAATTTTAAAGCTCTTCCACCGGGAGTTGTCTCTGGATTTCCAAACATAATTCCAACTTTTTCTCTTAATTGATTTATAAATACAACTACACATTTTGATTTGTTTATAGCTCCTGCAAGCTTTCTAAGGGCTTGAGACATAAGTCTTGCCTGAAGACCAACATGTGAATCTCCCATTTCACCTTCTATTTCAGCTTTAGGAACTAAAGCTGCAACAGAATCTACTACTATTACATCTATTGCATTAGACCTTACAAGGGCTTCAGCTATTTCTAGAGCTTGCTCTCCAGTATCTGGCTGTGAAACTATTAAATTTTCCGTATCCACACCAAGTCTTCTTGCATAAGCAGGATCTAAAGCATGTTCAGCATCAATAAAAGCAGCAGTACCTTCTGATCTTTGAGCTTCTGCTATAATATGAAGGGCTACTGTAGTTTTACCAGAGGATTCAGGGCCATATATTTCTATAATTCTACCTCTTGGTACTCCGCCTATTCCCAATGCTATATCTAAAGATAAACAACCCGTTGATATTGAATCTACATCCAACACACTATGTTCTCCAAGTTTCATAATAGAGCCTTTACCAAATTGTTTTTCAATTTGTCCTAAGGCAGCTTCTAGTGCTTTAAATTTTTCATTATCCATATAAATCCCCTAAGGGGTTCACCAACCTTTCATTCGCATCGAACATTTGTTCTGATTCAATTATATAATAAATTTTACACAAGGTCAATACTATAAATAAAGTTCCTGTAAAAAACAGGAACTTTATTTATAGTAAAATTATGGACACAATCAATTTTTTTATTCATTTATCTGATCTTATAATTTCTCGATTTTTTACAAAATAGTCTATACCAGAAATTATAGTAATTATAACAGCTAAAAACATAGTTATATTAGTTAGGTGCTCAAATAATGATACCAAATCCACAGGGAAATAATTATGTAGAAAACTAATATGGCGTATATTTAAATTTATCAGCGCACATACAATAGCAACAATTTGTATAACAGTTTTTATTTTTCCCCACCAACTAGCAGCTAATACAACGCCTTCTGCAGCAGCAATTGATCTAAGTCCAGTAACTGCAAACTCCCTTGCAATTATTATAATAGCAATAAAGCTGCTTAGTATATGAAATTCTACTAGAGATACTAAAGCAGCAGATACTAAGAGCTTATCTGCTAAAGGATCCATTAATTTTCCAAAACGTGTTATTTGATTTCTGCTTCGAGCTATATAGCCATCTAATTTATCTGTAAGAGCAGCTATAATAAAAATAGTAGTGGCAATACTTCTACCATAAGGAATGCCTCTCACAGCAATAAAAATCAAAAAAACAGGAACTAAGATTATTCTTATTACAGTTAGTTTATTAGCAAGATTCATCACATACAACCCCTATTAAATCATATTCTAGACTGTCTATAATTTTTACGTTAATAAAATTACCTATATTTAATATTTTATCACATTTGAAAAAAATTTCACCATCTATTTCCGGAGCCATTTCATAATTTCTTCCATACCAAAAGTCATTATCATTTTTTCCCTCTATAATGGCCTTATATACTCTACCAATTTTTGCCTTATTTAAATTCTTTGATATTTGCTGTTGAATTAGCATTAATTCTTCCTGTCTCTGTTTCTTTACATCTTCATCTATTTGATTTGCCATATAAAAAGCTTCCGTTTCTTCTTCTCTTGAGTACATGAAAACTCCTAATTTATCAAATTTAATGTATTTAATAAATTCCTTTAATTCCTCAAAGTCTTCCTCTGTTTCCCCTGGAAAGCCTACAATTATTGATGTTCTTAGGCATATATTTTTTATTCTATTTTTTAAATTTAATATTGACTTAGTTATCTCTTCTTTTTTTGTATGTCTTTTCATTTTTGTAAGTACATTATTGCTAATATGCTGTATTGGTATATCTATATATTTACATACTTTGTCGTTGGTAGAAATTTCAGCTACTAATTCATCTGTTATTTCTTCAGGATAGCAATAGAGTATTCTTATCCATTGAATAGATTTAATTTCACCAATTTTTCTAAGAAGTTCAGGAAGCATTTTTCTATTGTAAATATCCAATCCATATCTTGTAGTATCCTGAGCTACAAGTATTATTTCTTTAATACCCTGTGCACCCAGTTCAATACATTCCTCAATAATATCTTCCATAGTTCTGCTTCTATATTTTCCTCTAATTTTAGGAATTATACAATAGGAGCAGGAATTATTACAACCTTCAGATATTCGTACATAAGCACTAAATGATCCAGTAGTTACAATTCTTTTTCCCTCATTTATATTTTCATCACTATAATTACATAAACTTTGTTTTTTTCCACCATCATTAAAAAAATTTCTAATAGCCTGATTAAGTTCATTATAATCATTTACCCCAAGAATTAAATCTAATTCAGGCATTAAATTTAATAATTCATTCCCGTATCTTTGTGTTAAGCATCCAGTAGCTATAAGCATTTTGCAATTATATTTATTTTTATATTCTGCCATTTCTAAAATAGTGTCTATAGATTCTTGCTTTGATGCTTCAATAAAGCCACAAGTATTTACCAAAATTATATCAGCTTTTTTAGGATCATTTACTATTTCATAATTGTCTTTAATATCCCCAAGTATAGTCTCTGAATCAATTCTATTTTTATCGCAGCCTAAGCTTATCAGTCCAAAATTTAATTTATTCACATGAAATCCTCCTACGTAATTATCAACACTACTCATTTTATAGCTAAAAATTTAATTTCACAAGAGAAATTTTTATTACAAATATTACCTGGGAAATATTATAAATTCCCTATTTCCTCTTTAGTTACTAAAATATTCCTAGGCTTACTTCCATCTCTTTTTGATATAATCCCCTTCTCTTCTAGTTGTTCAACAATTCTAGCAGCTCTATTATATCCTATTCTCAGTTTTCTCTGTATTAATGATGTGGAGGCTTGATCTGCTTCCACTACAATTTTTATGGCTTCATTTAATAATTCATCTTCATCTGATGATTTAGAATCTGATGCGTTATTATTTATTTCCTCAATTATTTCTTCTCTATATTCAGATTTTGGATTTTGATTTTTAATAAAGTCTACAACTTTTTCAACTTCTTCCTCAGATATAAAGGCTCCTTGTATTCTTAAGGGTTTAGATTCCCCTACTGGATAGAATAACATATCACCTTTACCTAAAAGTTTTTCAGCTCCAGCTGTATCAAGTATTGTCCTGGAGTCTATTTGACTGGATACCGCAAAAGATATTCTGGAAGGAATATTTGCTTTTATTACTCCTGTAATAACATCTACAGAAGGTCTTTGAGTTGCAATAACTAGATGCATTCCCGCTGCTCTAGCCATTTGAGCTAACCTTCCTATGTAATCTTCTACATCATTTGGACATACCATCATTAAATCTGCAAGCTCATCAATTATTATAACCACCCAGGGCAATTTATTATCTATTCTACCCTTATAAAATAATTCATTATATCCCTCAATATTTCTCACACTATTATCAGCAAATATTTTATATCTTCTTGTCATTTCATTTACAGCCCAGCTTAGGGCACCTGCTGCCTTTTTGGGATTAGTTACTACAGGAATCAAAAGATGTGGTATACCATTATATATACTAAGCTCAACTACTTTTGGATCAATCATAAGTAATTTAACATCATCTGGCAGGTATTTATATAAAATACTTATGATTAGAGTATTAATACATACACTTTTACCTGAGCCAGTAGCACCTGCAATAAGCATGTGAGGCATTTTACTTAAATCTGATACAACACAATTTCCACCTATATCCTTACCAAGACAAAAGGCCAATTTGTATTTTGTATTGATAAAGGCCTCTGATTCTATAACTTCACGTAAACATACAGGGGTTAAGTCCTTATTGGGAACTTCTATTCCTATAGCTGCTTTTCCAGGAATTGGAGCCTCTATTCTCACACCAGCAGAAGCTAAATTTAGAGCTATATCATCAGCTAAATTCACTATTTTACTTACCTTCACTCCTGCGCTTGGCTGAAGCTCGTATCTAGTTACAGACGGTCCTTTTGTAACTTGAATTACTTTTGCATCTACCCCAAAACTATTTAAAGTATCTGTTAATTTTGTTGCACTTGTTAGAAGCTCTTTTTTATCACTTCTCTTTAATTTACTAAGTTCATTTTCCTTTAGAAAATCTATGGTTGGAAGCTCATAATCACCATTAATACTTTGAATTGAATTGTCTTCAATTTCTTTTTCAAGTTCTTCACTTATATCCTTTGCAGGATCTTTTTTATCATTACTATCCTTTATTTCAATTTCAGATTCAGAAATAGACTTATTTTCATTTACAGGAGAGGCATTTTTTAAAAAATCCATAACTTTTATCTTATTTAAAGCACCTTTTACAATATTATCATTATCTTCTTCTACAATATTGTATTCTTCCACTCTATCAGAACTATTTCTTTTATTATTCTTAAGGATGAGAAGAGTTTTTTTTAAAGCATCTCCCAATGATTTTTTTGATATAAGTACAAAAGAAACTATGTAAATGCAGAAGAATAACACATAACATCCTTTACCAAATAATTTTAATATTGGAATATCTATCATATAAGAAATTACTCCACCATGGATTGTGTTATCAGTATTATATATTTTTTTAACACCTTCCAAAACTTGTCCATTAATATAATAATCATTTAAATTTATCATTGTAATAATAAGAAGAGTATTTATTATAAAAAGAATGATTCCAAAAAACTTTTTATTATATCCTATATTTCCTCTTTTAACCATATAACCTATACCGATTATTATTAAGATAAAGGGAAAAACGTAGGAACCTATACCTATTATAGTAAATAATAATTTTCTCATTCCCTGTCCCAATATACCACTTGTATTAGTGAAAAAGAGACTGAATACTATAAATATACCGAAGCATATTAATACAACACCTGCAATATCGCTGTTTAAAGTTGAATTTTCATTTGAAGTATTATTTTTTACATTTCTTCTCCTTGGCAATGAATTCACCTCCAATTGTTTATTCTACATTTATGGCAAATATCCTTTTTATCTAATAAATATTATTTTGAAAATAAATAAATTAACCATAGGAAAAGTGCCTATGGTTGTTGTTTTTGAATCATTTGTTCTAATTTTTCTAATGCTTCTTTTATACCACCAATATCATCTATTAGTCCATAGTCTACTGCCTGATTTCCAATAAGTATAGTCCCCATATCGTTTAATAATTCATCACTCTGGATCATTAATTTTTTAATGGTATCTTTATCTATTTTTGAAGTTCTTGCAATAAATTCAATTATTCTCTGCTGCATCTTATTAAAATATTCAAAGGTTTGAGGCACTCCAATTATAAGACCATTCATTCTTATTGGATGAATAATCATTGTTGCACTTGGAGATATAAAAGAATAATCTGCAGCAGTAGCTAATGGAACGCCAATAGAATGACCTCCTCCAATAACCAATGAAACAGTAGGCTTACTCAAACTTCTAATCATTTCGGCTATAGCAAGACCTGCCTCAACATCGCCACCCACAGTATTTAAGACAATTAATACCCCTTCTATAGTTTTACTTCGCTCTATTGAAACCAATTGAGGTATTACATGTTCATATTTAGTTGTTTTAGTTTGAGGAGAAAGAACTGTATGGCCTTCAACTTGACCTATTATAGGTAATACATATATTCTTTCGTCTTCTTCCGGTAAATCATTAACCCCTAACTCTTTTACATCTTCAAGCTGTTCATTATTCTCTTTTTTTTCATTTTTCTTATCTTTAGTCTTGCTCATAAATATCACTCCCAGTCTATAAATATTTTGTACATATAGACTGAAATGTATACATTATTTAATATAATATTATAATTGAGATTTTTTTAAATCATTATCCTCTACATCTATTATTATAGTCCTAGTTCCTATTTTTTTTACATATTGCCAGGAAACTTCTAAAAAATCACTTTTATTAAAAAAGCTTAAACCAGATCTATTCTCATTTAGGATCAATAATTTCATATTCCCATCATCATCTATTATTATATCATTGTTTGAAAGAGCAGCATATTTTTCACCATCATTTACATTGATAATTTCATATTTTTCAATTTCACTATATAGTTTAATATTATTTAAATCATTATTCAAAATAATCACCTCATAAATATAAAATTTTTATAGAATCTATATCCTATATATAAAAGCTATGATTATTTTAAAGAAGTAATTACAATATAAATTGATTTAAAAAAATAATTTATTAAAAACTTGTATAAACAGAGTTCTTAGTATCAGTATTTTTGATACTTAGAACTCGTTATCCAGGGACATAGCCACTCTTTACTCCAACTTTACGAAAAGCGGTAGGAGTATTAGAGTGGCTAGTCATCGGACAAAAATAAAAAGGCAATGCTGCCCTTCTATTTTCACTGTTCATCTTTAGCTTCTTCAGGTTTAGATTCTGCTATAGCATCTTTTCTTGAAAGATTAATTCTTCCCTGATTATCTATTTCAGTTACTTTTACTAATATTTCATCCCCTGTAGATACTATATCTTCTACCTTATTTACTCTACTTACATCTAGTTTTGAAATATGGACAAGGCCTTCTTTGCCAGGCAATATTTCTACAAAAGCCCCAAAATTAGTTGTTTTAGTGACTTTACCCAAATATATATCTCCAGGCTTTACATCCCTAGTTAAGTCATCTATCATCTTAAGTGCTTTATTGGCACTTTCACCATCATTTGACATAACAAAAACCTTTCCGTCATTATTAATGTCAATTTTCACGCCAGTTTCAGCTATAATCTTATTGATAGTCTTTCCACCAGCACCAATAACATCTCTAATTTTATCAGGATGTATATTTATAGTATAAGCTCTTGGAGCATAAGGAGATAATTCCTTTCTAGCTTCTGGAATACAATCATTTATTTTTTCAAGTATTGTAAGTCTAGCCTTTCTTGCACCAGTTATGGCCTGCTCTATACAGTACTTTGAAAGTCCATGAATCTTTGTGTCTACTTGAATAGATGTTATTCCTTTTTCTGTACCAGCCACTTTAAAATCCATATCACCAAAGAAATCTTCAAGTCCCTGTATATCTGTAATGACCTTTTCTTCTGATAAATCCTCGCTAGTTATAAGCCCCATAGCTATACCAGCTGCCGGTCTTTTTATTGGAACCCCAGCATCTAAAAGAGCTAAAGTGCTTCCGCAAACACTAGCTTGGGAAGTTGATCCATTTGAACTTAAAACTTCTGAAACTAATCTTATAGTATAAGGAAATTCTTCTTCTGAAGGAATAAGAGGTTCTAAGGCTTTTTCTGCCAGAGCTCCATGGCCGATTTCTCTTCTCCCAGGTCCTCTTAAAGGCTTAACTTCGCCTGTGGAATAAGATGGGAAATTATAGTGATGCATATATCTTTTTGATTCCTCTGTTCCAAGACCATCTAATATTTGAACATCCCCAAGTGCACCTATAGTAGCTACAGTCATAACTTGAGTTAGTCCTCTTGTGAATAAACCAGTTCCGTGAGTTCTTGGTAATATACCTACGTCACAGCTGATTTTTCTTATTTCATCAAAACCTCTTCCATCAGGTCTTCTATTTTCATGCAACAGCATATTTCTGACAATTCCCTTTTGTATTGAATATACAACTTCACCTATTTCAGCAGTATTATCTGGATATTTTTCGCTAAACTCCTCTTGGAGCTTTTCATTTATGCCCTTTAACACTTCGCTTCTTTTATCTCTATCAGTGATATACATAGCTTCTTTTAACATATCAAAGGCAAAGTTTTTTATATCCGCTTCCATAGCTTCGTCAGCTTTGTGCAATTTAGGCTCAATTTTTTCTTTTCCAAATTGTTTCATTGCTTCTTCCTGAAAACCTACAATTTCCTGGCAGGCATTAAATGCAAAATCTATAGCATTAATCATAACATCTTCAGGTATTTCATCTCCGCCTGCCTCAATCATCATGACTCTTTCTTTTGTTGCACATACAGTTAAATTTAATATACTCTCTTTTCTCTGCTGATCAGTTGGATTTAATATAAATTCATTCTCAATCATACCTACTGATACAGTAGCAACAGGTGTTGTAAAAGGAATACTTGATAAACATAGTGCCATTGATGCACCGTTCATAGCCAATATATCTGGCACATTATCTTGCTCAACAGATACTACTGTACACACAATTTGAACATCATTTCTATAACCTTTAGGGAAAAGTGGTCTTAATGGTCTGTCTATTGCCCTAGCATGTAATATAGCTTTTTCTGACGGTCTTCCTTCTCTTTTTATAAAACCTCCAGGTATTTTTCCTACAGAGTACAATCTTTCCTCATATTCAACACTTAATGGAAAGAAATCTATACCATCTCTAGGGGATTCTGAAGCATTGACATTTACTAAAATAACAGTTTCTCCATAACTCATAAAAATGGCACAATCTGAGAGCATACCTATTTTACCAAACTCCACCTTCATTTTTCTGCCTGCAATGGTAGCTTCAAGTACGTGATTCATACATCTACCTCCTTTAATAAATAGCAATGTATTATATTATATATTATTGTAATAATCAAAATTTTATATGTACCAAAACACTGGAAAATAAACAATACATGAGAAGTACACCCTGAATATCTTGTATCATGTATGAAAGCTTATGTAATAATGCCATGAAAGCATTCTACAAACACAGTATAACACAAAATAAACCAATACTGACCACTATTATTTTCTTAAAATGCTCATAGCACTAAAATAATAGAGCGGTTTAAACCGCTCTATTAGATTATTTTCTCAATCCAAGTTTTTTAATAATAGAACGATATCTTTCAATATCTTTCTTAGTTAAGTAATTTAGAAGACCTCTTCTTTGACCTACCATCATCAGAAGACCTCTTCTTGAATGGAAATCTTTTTTATGAATTTTCAAATGCTCATTTAAGTGATTTATCTTTTCAGTTAGTAGAGCTATTTGAACTTCTGGAGAACCAGTATCCCCTTCATGTCTGCTATGTTCTTTAATAATAGATTCTTTTGTCAATTTATCCATTTTGACACCTCCAAAATATTATCCCCTTATTCCAAGAATATCGTCGGTCAATCAATAATCTTAGAAAAAGGTTACTACACTAAATTATATCAAATTGAAATTAAATTGTAAATGTATTTTTACAATTTAATTTCAAAATTTCTCAATTTTGCAAATTTTTTATCTTTTTCTAGCTGTTTTTTAAGTTCTTCTAGTGAATTAAATTTTTCTTCATCTCTTATTCTATTTATAAAATATACTTTTATATTTTTATTATATATATCAGCATTAAAATCTAATATATAAGTCTCTATAGTTAATTCATTTATACCAACAGTTGGATTTGTACCTATATTAGTTATACCTTTATACATTTTTCCTTCATATTTAACTAAAGTATAATAAACTCCTCTTTTGGGAATGGCAAAGTCTTTGTTGTATTCTAAATTTGCTGTAGGAAAACCAATAGTTCTTCCCAATTGTTTACCATATATTACTTTTCCTTTAAGCATATATGGCTTTAATAACATATTATTTGCATCCTCTATTTTACCATGGCTAATGGTATCTCGTATTCTAGTACTGCTAATTACAGCTTCATTATATTCAATGGGGTTTATTATATACAATTTAAAATTATACTTTTCACTTAATTTCTGAAGCAATTTAATATCTCCAAGATTTCTATGACCAAATTTGTAATTAAAACCAACTACAAGCCCTATAGGATTATAGCATTTAATCATATTAACTATAAAATCCTCAGGAGACATTTTCATCATTTCCTCATTGAATGAAGCAAAATTGACTATATCTATACCTAATTCTTCTAAAATTTCAGCTTTAGTATTATTATCCATTATAAGTTTTGGAACTTTATTTCTATCAATTACAGTTAAGGGATGGTTTTCAAAAGTATTTACCATACTTTTAACATTATTGCTTAACTTAGATAGTTCCAATACTTTATTAATCAATGTCATATGTCCTTTGTGAAGGCCATCAAAGCTACCTAATGCTATAAAAGTATTATATTTTAATTTTGTTTTGAAATTATCCTGTAAAACAATCATAATAAATTACTCCTAAGTTAATAATTTAACCATTTTAAATCCAACTTCATTTTTCATACCTATGCCAATAAATTTTTTATTTTTTAGATAGATTCTGCACAATTCTTTATCTGGAATATTACTTATTAATAAAGAATTTTTAATTGTAACACCATTTATAAGTAGTTTCTCTAAATCCTCATTAAAATATATTTCTTTATACCTTTGCAAAGCGGTATCCATGGAAATCAAATGATTCTCTAAATTGTCTTCAGTTAAATCCTCTATACTAATAGAATTTTCCTTTGTAAAAGAACCTGTAGCTGTTCTTTCCAAACTCCACATTAAGGCACCACATTCAAGCTTTAGACCTATATCATTACAGAGACTTCTAATATATGTTCCCTTAGAACATTTAACTTTAAAGTGTACATAGGGTATTTTAATTTCTGTAATATCTATATCATATATAGTTATTTTCCTACTATCACGTTCTATTTCAATACCTTTTCTTGCTAAGTCATATAATCTTTTTCCACCAACTTTTAATGCTGAATACATAGGTGGGACTTGATCTATAACACCTATAAAGGAATGTATAACATTAAGTATCTTCTCTTCTGATACATTCACATCATTAACTTTAGTTACTGTACCTTCTTTATCATAAGTATCACTAGTAAACCCAAGCTTTAAAATTGTATCATATACTTTAAAGTCATCCATTATATAATCAACAAGTTTTGTCGCCTTTCCAAGGCAAATAGGTAAAACACCTGTAGCTAAAGGATCCAATGTACCTGTATGTCCAACCTTTTTCATTTTACTTAATTTACGTACCATTCTTACCACATCAAAAGAAGTTATACCAGTAGTTTTATATATATTAAGTATACCATCCATTATATCAACTCTTTTTCTAGTTCTTTTACAATCACTTTTTCCACTTCTTCAATATTACTATCTATTATTTTTAGGCCTGCAGCTCTTATATGTCCACCACCGCCAAATTTTTCGGCTACTTTTCTTACATCAATGTAATTCTTTGATCTTAGACTAACTTTAACTCCATCTTCTGTTTCCTTCAGGAGAACAGCAGCTTCCACACTATCAATCCTTAATCCAATAGAGATAACTTCAGCACTATCACATTCTTCAATTCCCACTTTACTAAACATATTCTTAGTAAGTTTCATTACACAAATACTTTTAGTATTATCAAGATATAAGCTATCAATTACCATACCCTGAAGTTTTATTATTTCAAATTTTTTGTTATCAAATATTTTTCGATGTACAGAACTAAAATCCAATCCAGTATTTATTAAATTACCAGCAATTAAATGTGTATTATAGGTAGTATTTGAATGTCTAAAGGAGCCTGTATCTGTTAATATTGACGTATATATACATTCAGCAATTTTAGTATCTATATTTATGTTCATTTTTGTAAGCAATTCATAAATTATTTCTCCAACAGAAGCTGCTTTGGTATCTACATAATTCAAATCTCCATAATGTTCATTTGATAGATGGTGATCTATATTTATTACTGTAAATTTTTTATTATTAAAATCTATATCACAATTCAGTCTAGCTACATTTCCACAATCAAGTGCCACTAAACAGTCTACATTAGAGGGTACATTTTTAACACTGCCATCTATTTCACTACTGAAGTTTAAAAAAGAAAAAGTCTCAGGTATAGTCTCCTTACTAACTATAGATATATCCTTGTTTATTGATCTAAGTCCGTTAAGCAAAGCCAAGGAACTCCCTAAAGAATCACCATCTGGAGATTGATGAAAAGTAACAAAAATTTTGTTACTTTTCATCAGTACATTAATAATTTCATCAATTATCATTTTTACTGGTCTCCTTTAGCTTTTCAAGAATAGAATCTATATGCATTCCCTGTTCAATAGAATTATCAAGTTCAATAATTATTTCTGGTGTCAATCTTAAACTGACTTTATGACCAACTTCTCTTCTTATAAAACCTGCACTTTTTTTGAGAATATTTAAACTTTCAGTCTTTACCTTGTCATCCCCAAGTATACTTACAAACACCTTTGCATATCTTAAATCCTTAGTAACTTCCACTTTAGTAACGCTTATAAGTGTATTAAGCCTTGGATCTTTTATTTCATTTTGAATAATACTGCTGACAGCCTTTTTTACTTCTTCATTAATTCTTCCGCCTCTGTATTTAACCATAGAACTCTCCCCTTTGTCTTATAATTCTTTAGGCTTTATTTCTTCCATAGCGAATACCTCAAGAATATCTCCTTCTTTTATGTCATTAAATTTATCTATTGTAAGACCACATTCATAACCTGCAGCAACTTCCTTAGCATCATCTTTAAATCTCTTAAGAGATCCAAGCTCTCCTTCAAGGATTACTATACCTTCTCTTATGATTCTAATGTTGCTGTTTCTTGTAATTTTTCCATCAAGTACGTAACATCCTGCAACAGTTCCTATACTGGATATTTTATATACTTGCCTAATTTCCACTTTACCTACTATAACTTCTTTAAATTCTGGCTCAAGCATACCTATCATTGCTGCTTTAATATCATCAAGAGCATTATATATTATTCTGTAAGTTTTTATGTCTACATCTTCTTTTTCAGCAGCATTAGTTGCATTAGTATCAGGTCTTACATTAAAGCCTATTATTATGGCATTTGAAGCACTAGCAAGAGTTACATCTGTTTCTGTTATAGCCCCAACAGCTCCATGAATAACCCTTACTTTTACAGATTCTGTAGAAAGTTTTTCAAGGGATTGTTTTAAGGCTTCAATTGATCCCTGCACATCAGCCTTAATAATGATATTAAGCTCCTTAACCTTTCCCTCTTGTATTTGACTATATAAATCTTCTAAGGACACTTTATGATTTGAGTTTAAAGAAGCAGTTCTAAGTTTTTCTTTTCTCTTTTCTGACATAGTTCTTGCAGTCTTTTCATCTCTGATTACATTGAATTTATCTCCAGCAGATGGTACCTCTGAAAGACCAAGTATTTCAACTGGTATTGAAGGACCTGCTTTTTTTATCTTTTTACCATTGTCGTCAAACATAGCCCTTATTCTTCCATAAGTTGAACCAACTAAAATGGAATCTCCTACATGTAGAGTACCATTTTGCACTAAAAGAGAAGCTACTGGACCTCTTCCTTTATCTAATTTAGATTCAATTACAGCACCTTTAGCTTTTCGGCTTGGATCTGCTTTTAATTCTTGAATTTCTGCTGTTAATACTATCATCTCAAGTAAATTATCTATACCTTCTTTAGTTCTTGCTGAAACTGGAACACATATTACATCTCCACCCCAATCTTCAGCAACAAGACCATGTTCAGTAAGTTCCTGTTTCACTTTATCAGGATTAGCACCTGGTTTATCAATTTTATTTATAGCCACAATTATTGGTACATTTGCAGCTTTGCAGTGATTTATAGCTTCTTTAGTTTGAGGCATTATACCATCATCAGCAGCAACTACAAGTATAACTATGTCTGTAATTTGGGCACCTCTGGCTCTCATGGCAGTAAAAGCTTCATGACCAGGTGTATCTAAAAAAGTTATACTTTCACCATTTATGTTAACAACATAGGCACCAATGTGTTGAGTAATTCCACCAGCTTCTGTCTCTGTTACTTTAGCTTTTCTTATAGCATCTAATAAGGAAGTTTTACCATGATCAACATGACCCATTACGGTAACAACTGGTGGTCTTTTTTCTAATAATAGATCATTATCTGCTTCACTATCTATTTCGGCAAATTCATTATCATCCTTATCTTCTTTAAGCATGGCAATAACATTAAATTTTTCACATAATTTTTCAGCTGTTTCAAAATCTATTTCCTGATTTATAGCTGCCATAACTCCCATAAACATTAATTGTTTAATAACTTCTGACGTTGGACTTCCTATCTTCTCTGAGAGTTCTTTTACAGTTATTGTCTTATCTATCTCAATAATAATCTCATCTTCTGCTGTTTCTTCATTAGTAATTTTGTCTGATTCATATTCTGACTTCTTATTTTTATTCTTTTTGTGTTTTACTTCCTTTATGCTGTCATTTAAAATCTCTTCATATTCTTCCACTATATTATCTTTTTTTTCTATAGCACTCTCAGCAAAATCTCGTTTATCATTATCAGCGAAAAATTCTTTTATAAGTTCAGCATCTTCATCATCTATTGTACTCATATGATTCTTAACTTCTATGCTAAACTCCTCTAAAAGTAAATTTATTAAATCCTTACTAGAAATATCTAACTCTTTTGCCAATTCATGAACTCTTATTTTTGACAAATCAGTCACCCCCGATTATATTTTTTTCTGCCACAACTCTAAAAGTTTTTTACTCATATTTTTATCAGTAATACAAAGTATATTAATTTCCGGCCTTCCTAAAGCATCACCTAGTTCTTCCTTAGTAAAATATTCAATAATTTCCGTATGAAATCTACTGGCGTATGTATTAAATTTGTCCTTTGTATTTAAAGATGTATCTACTGAAATTATTACAAGTTCTGAGTTTCCAGCCTTTATTGTTTCCTCGCATTTGTTGTAACCTTCTCTTAGCCTTCCAGACTTTTTCACAAGACCTAAAAATTTCAAAAATTTATCCTTCTCCATTTATAATCTCATCCTTTAGTTTTGAATAGATTTCATCACTAATATCTGTTTCAAGACTTTTTGAAAGCCTCTTTGCCCTTACTGACTTTTCGAAACACTCTATATTCTTACAGATATAAGCGCCCCTGCCAGCCTTTTTACCTGTAAAATCTATTGAAACCTCTCCTTCTTTAGTTCTAACAATTCTTAGCAGTTCTTTTTTAGGTTTCATTTCCATACATCCAGTACACATTCTTTTAGGTATTTTTTTTATAACCATAATAAACACCTCTATTCTTCAATAGATTTATTCAGACTTTCAACTTGTGCTTTATTTTTAATGTCTATTTTCCAACCTGTAAGTTTAGCTGCAAGTCTTACATTTTGCCCCTCTTTGCCTATTGCTAATGAAAGCTGCCCTTCATCCACAATAACTTTAGCATTTTTATTATCTTCATCAATAGAAACATCAATTACCTTTGCTGGACTTAAAGCATTTGCTATGTATTCTTCTGGAAGTTTGCTCCACTTAATAATATCGATTTTTTCATTTCTAAGCTCATCAACAATATTTTGAACTCTGATTCCTTTAGTTCCAACACAGGCTCCCATAGGATCTACATTTTCATCATTGGAATAAACTGCTATTTTAGTTCTTGAGCCAGCCTCTCTTGATATTGACTTTATTTCAACTATACCCTCATAGATTTCAGGGACTTCTAATTCAAACAATCTTTTTACAAGCCCTGGATGAGTTCTTGAAACAACTACCTGAGCGCCTTTGGTTGTATTTTTTACTTCAACAATATATAATTTTATCCTTGTATTGTATACATAATCCTCTCCAGGTATTTGTTCATTTGGACTCAATACAGCCTCAATTTTACCAAGATCAACAAGTACATTACCCTTATCTTTTCTTATTACAGTTCCTGTAATAATATCAAATTCTTTTTCGGAGAACTCATTATATATTATACTTCTTTCAGCTTCTTTGATTCTCTGCACAACAACTTGCTTTGCAGATTGAGCTGCTACCCTTCCAAAAGTTTTTGGTGTAACTTCTATATCAACCAAATCTCCTATTTGATATCTAGGATTTTTAAGCTTTGCTTCTTCTAAAGATATCTCGTTTATGTCGTCAAAAACTTCCTCCACAACAGTTTTTTGAGAATAAACATGAATATCTCCCTTTTCCCTATCCATAGTAACTTTTACATTGTGTGCATTTTCTGCTATTTTAGCATAATTCTTTTTGTATGCTGCTACTAATGCATCTTCAATTGTAGAAAATAATAGATCCTCACTTATACCTTTCTCTTTGACAATTTCCCTTAATGCACTGATAAATTCTTCATTCATTTCTATTTAAACCTCCTCAAGCTCCCCTTTTAAAATAATTTTATCAATAATATCTCTAGGTATTGACAAATCAATGTTTTTATAATCAATTATAATGTTATTTGAATTAAATTTAATAAGTTTTCCTTCAAATTTTCTTTTTCCTTCATACAATTTATTTAAATTCAGACTAATAGTTGAATTTAAATATTTATTTAAATGTTCATCTGTAAAAATAGTTCTAAATATACCTGGAGAAGATACTTCTAAATAATAGCTATCTAGTATGGGATCTTCTTCATCTAAAATTTCGCTTATTCTTCTACTTACTTTCTCACAATCATTTAAACCAATTCCATTTTTATTATCTATATATACTCTAAGATAATTTTCTCCATCTTCTTTTACAAACTCCAAATGATAAAATTCATAACCTAATTCCATAACTACAGGTTTAAACAAATTTATTAAATTATTGATTAAGTCCTCATTTTCCAATTAAATTCCCTCCTTACCAATATCTTTTGCATTTTTCCTATAATATATTTATCCCATAAACAGCTGATGTGCTATTTCATTTTTTTATGTATATATAACAACGATAAAATTTAGCCCTATTAATGAAAAACGCAACTATAGTTGCGCTTACAAATAGAAAGAGCGGGCTTTTATCCCACTCTTTTGCAAAAATTATAAGTAAAAGATTACCTCCAATCATTCTATCACAACAAATTCTTAATTTCAATAAAAAAATTAATATTAGAATTTTGAATATGACTTAATCTAACTTATCAATTTCCTTTATAAGTTCCTCTACAAGATATTCTTCCTTAACCTTTTTTATAATTTTACCTTTTTTAAATATAAGTCCCTCTCCTTTGCCACCTGCTATACCAATATCAGCTTCTCTTGCTTCCCCAGGACCATTTACAACGCATCCCATAACGGCTACCTTAATATCTTTCTCACAATTCTGAAGTTTATCTTCTACCTCTTGTGCAATTTTTATAAGATCTATTTGAGTTCTACCACAAGTTGGACAGGAAATGAATTGTATTCCCTTTGAAAGGTATCCAATAGATTTTAATATTTCCTTTCCCACCCTAATTTCTTCTACAGGATCTCCAGTTAGAGAGACTCTTATAGTATCTCCAATGCCTTCACATAAAAGAGTACCTATACCTATACTGGACTTTATAGTTCCTCTCCAAATAGTACCTGCCTCTGTTACCCCTACGTGTAGTGGATATTTTACTTTTTCTGATATTTTTCTGTAACTATCAATCATCATCATTACATTAGAGGATTTTATGGATATTACAATATCATCAAAATTTAAATTTTCAAGTATATTAACATGATTTAAAGCACTTTCCACCAGTGCATCTGCACATACTTTTTTATATTTACTTAATAAGTCTTTTTCAAGAGAACCAGAATTAACCCCTATTCTAATGGGAATGCTTCTTTCTTTTGCAGCTTTAGCCACCATTTCAATTTTATCTACACTACCAATATTACCAGGATTTATTCTAAGAGCAGAAACACCATTTTCTATTGATTTTAGGGCTAATCTATAATCAAAATGTATATCGGCTACTAGTGGTATGTGTATCTTATTAACTATGGATTTTATAGCTTCACTTGCTGCTTCATCTGGAACGGCACATCTTATTATGTCACACCCAGTAGCTTCTAGTTTTAAAATTTGATTTACCGTGTCTTCTATATTTCTAGTATCTGTATTTGTCATAGACTGAACTGTTATTTTATTATTACCGCCTATATATATATTACCAACTTTAACACTCTTAGTATCTACTCTTTTCATTTGTATCAACTCCTAAAAATTAACAGGGAAAACTATATCCTTTATGATTATAAGCACCATAAATGCCATTAATATAGTAAATCCAATTGTATTAATAAAACTTACTTTATTCTCATCTACTGCTTTACCTGTTACTATTTCATATAGGCATACTAAAACATAGCTGCCATCTAAAGCTGGAAAAGGTACTAAATTAAGTATTCCCAATTGTGAACTAAGGAATGCTATTATGGTTAAAAGTGGTATAAGTCCAGCTATAGCCGCTTGACGGGTTATCTTTATTATTGTAACAGGACCTCCTACATCATTTATAGAAGCTCCACCTGTAAATAATATTTTAAAACTAAGGAATACTTGCTTTATCATGGATACAGTCTCCCTAAAGCCATAGCCAATGGATTGCAAAATTGTTGGAGATGTAATTGCAGTAGGATACACTCCTACTATACGGGTTTTGGTTTCTTTATCTACTATGGATTGCAGTGTATATTTCTTTAACGTACCGCCTTGTTTTACTGTTAAATTTATAGGTTTATCCTTTGCAAGGCCTACCCCTACGGCAAAATCCTCCCAAGTTAATATTCTAGAACCATTTATACTTATCAATTGATCTCCTGACTTAATTCCTGCTGTCTCAGCTGGACTACTTGGAACAGTTTTATCTACAATAGGTAAATGAAAGCCTCCTAAAGAACCTATTAAAGAATATAGGATAATAGCCAATATAAGATTCATAACCGGTCCAGCAATTACTATGCTGAGTCTTTGAAGTGGAGATTTATTATTAAATGCTCCTGGCGCATCACTTTTTTCTTGATCTCCAAGCATTTTTACATATCCACCAAAAGGTAATATCCTTATAGAATATTGAGTTTCTTTTCCTTTAATGCCAAATAGCTTTGGTCCCATACCAATAGCAAATTCTTCCACAACTACACCATTGAGTTTTGCCAATGTGAAGTGGCCAAGTTCATGTATTAAAATTAACACACCAAAGGCAATTATTGCAGCTATAAAATACAAAAATATCCCTCCTAAACATTGTATTTTTTATTTACATAACTTCTTACTCTTATATCCGTATCTAAAATAATATCTATATCTATATCTCTCCTGTATTGAAACTTTTCCAGTGAGTCCTCTACAATATCTTCAATTCCAAGAAAATTAATTTTATTCTTTAAAAACAATTCTACGGCCACCTCATTAGCGGCATTTAAAATTGTAGGTAAATTACCTCCCTTTTTTCCAACTTCATAAGCAAGTTTTAAACAACCAAAAGTATCCATATCAGGCTTTTCAAAACTTAATTTGTCTAAACTGTAGAAATCCAATTTATCTATTATCCTTTTACCTCTCTTAGGGTAATTCAAAGCATATTGTATTGGAAGTCTCATATCAGCAGCAGCCATTTGAGAAAGTACAGTTCCATCGCAGTATTGAACCATTGAATGAATTATACTCTGCGGATGCACTACTACCTCAATATCTTCATATGGAACATTGAATAACCAATGCGCTTCAATTACTTCCAGTCCCTTGTTCATTAAAGTAGCTGAATCAATAGAAATTTTATTTCCCATATTCCACTTTGGATGTTTAAGGGCATCCTCTGGAACTATTTTAGTAAGTTCATCTCTTCTTTTTCCCCTAAATGGTCCTCCAGAAGCTGTAAGTAATATCTTGCTTATGTCACTACTATTATTACCCTTAATGCATTGAAATATTGCACCATGTTCTGAATCAACGGGTAATATATCCACCTTATGTTCAATAGCCTGATTTATAACTATACTTCCACCAACTACCAAGGTTTCCTTATTTGCTAAAGCGATAGTCTTACCTGCTTTTATAGCTTCAACAGTTGGTACAAGACCTATCATTCCAACTACAGAAGTTACAACTATATCCACTTCTTTTAAAGTTGCCGCAGAAATCAATCCCTTAAGCCCTGTTAAAACTTCAATATCTTTATTGTGTTCAATACAATATTCCCTTACCTTTTCAGCTGCAACATTATCCATTAATGCTACTAATTTAGGACTAAATTCATTTATTATTTCTATTATTTTAGAATAATTTTTATTTGCTGTCACAGCTAATAATTTAAAGCTATCCCCATCATTTTTCAGAACGTCTAAAGTTTGAATTCCTACAGAGCCTGTAGCTCCTAATATTGAAATATATTTCAAAAAAAATCTCTCCCCACTATGACAAAATGATTTCTCTTACAGTCAAAACATATATTGGTGCCATAATTAAACCTACTATTCCAAATACCGTTCCACCTATATATATTGAAAGAAGTAATAGCAATGGATGTATTTGCAGTTTTGTGCTCATAAACTTAGTTTCCATTATTTGTCGATTAAATTGTAGTAAAATATATAGAAATATTAATCCTAGTGCTATTATGTATTGTTTTAAGTAAATTTTATAAATTATTAATGGAAGAAATATTAAAATAGTTCCAACATAAGGCAATATATCTAAGGCACCACATAATATTCCTAAAAAAATAGCACTATCAATTTCTAAAATAACAAAGCCAAAAATTGTTTGAATAGAAGTAAGCAATACCAGTATAGCTTCAATAGAAATCATTTTTTTAATATCTTGTATTTTTTTATTTATAAGTATTAATTTTTCTGCTGTTATTAACTTTTCAGTACTTCTTACTATAGCATATTTATCCACTAAAATAAAGTAAACAGATATAGTACTAACGAAATAGGATAAAATGCTATCAGTAGTGTATATTGCCCCTTTTTGAATAACCACACTATAAAAATTATGAAATAATGATAGCTTAGCGTTTTCTATTACGTCCTGAATTTTAAAATATTTAATTACCTCAATTTTGCTGTCTAGATCATCCAGAGTGAAATTGTTAAAAACATTAATAAATAAATACCTAATCTTTTCAAATACAAAATTACCACTATAAATTATCAGTATAAAAAACAAAAGATTTATTAATATAATTGTTATAATTGCATTTAATCTCTTATTAAACACTTTATATTTACACATAAAATTATAAACAGGTGTTGAAAATATTAATAAGGCTATAATGCTTAAAAATGGTTTAAAATAATTTTTTATTAGTACTGTGACAATTATAAATATTAGCAAAAGTAGTAGGCAGTTAATCAATTTTTTATATTTTTCGTACAATTTCACATCTCCACATTATTGCTAGACCTATAGAAATAAGAAAACATGTCCCAGTATTTTACATCACATTGAAAAATAGTTTTCACAAAAATATTTATACTATCGACAAATGCAGCTCAATCAATATGACATAAAATAAAACTACTGCAGAATATTTAACTTATTTAAATCGGTCTTATATATTATATAATATTATACTTAAATGAATACATATATAACTAAAATCTTCTAAAATTATTAACAAAAAGAGATAAAGAATAAATCTCTATCTCATAATATGTAATTAATTATTATATATGCAGCAACAAAATATTAATTGAATGCATAATTTAGGCTATGATTTATATTTTCAGAATAAAACTTACATAATAATATACTACAGCAGCAGAAAACAATATACTATCGAATCTATCCAATATGCCGCCATGACCTGGTATCAATTGACTATAATCTTTAACACCTACATATCTTTTAATAGAGGAAGCTGTTAAATCACCAAACTGTGAAAATATTCCACATAGTAATCCAATAAAGGCATAATTGTATATATTAATATTTATTAGATTCATTCCAGCCGCATATCTATTTATGAATATGCCAAATATAGTACAGGATAAAATGCTTCCTAGCAAACCAGTTATTGAGCCTTCTACTGTTTTCTTAGGACTCACCTTAGGACATAATTTATTTTTCCCTAAATATCTTCCACCATAATAGGCAGTGGTATCACAGATCCAGGAAGATAATGGTACCAACCATACTAAGTATTTTCCAACAGGTATATTATCACCATTAAAATTAAAAGTCTTAATATTTATAAGCACTATAAAACTAAAGAATATAGCAATATATATAAAACCCAGCATAGTTATAGAAATATCTATAAAATTGTATTTTGTATTAAACACAGGTATACAAAACATAATAATCAGACTTAAGGTTAATAGTAACATTATGTATTTAAACTCCAAATTATTATTCACAAGAATATAATATATAATACATAGTAAATATCCTAATATATTTATAGTATTAATATTTTTTTCTTTTACTATTTTATAAAATTCCCCCATAGCCAGCAGTGATAAAATGAGCATTAAAATTTTCAAATAAATTCCGCCTAAAAATAAAAATACTATAAGTGGTGTTAAAATTAATGCTCCTAAATATCTTTTATTCATAAATTACACCTCTACTTTATTCCACCAAATCTTCTATTCCTAAGCTGATAATCTTTTATTGCTTCATGAAGATTCTCTTTGCTGAAATCAGGCCATTTTACATCAGTATACCAAAACTCTGAATAGGCACACTGCCAAAGTAAAAAATTACTTAATCTCTGTTCGCCGCTGGTTCTTATTATAAGATCTGGATCTGGAATGTTTTTTGTATATAAGTACTGATTAAACATCTCTACATTTATATTATTAATATCTTCCTTAGAAATAATTCCTTCAACATAATCATTGAATATGTTTTTTACTGCATACAGTATGTCATCTCTACCCCCATAATTTAAAGCCAGATTTAAAAGCATTCCAGTATTATTTTTTGTCTTTTCCATTGACTTTTCTAATACCTCTATACAAATATCTGGTAACCTTGATATATCACCAATAGTTTTTACTATTACATTATTTTTATGAAGTTCATTTAATTGTTTCTTCAGATATTCAGCCAAAAGTTTCATTAATGTATTTACTTCTTCAGCAGGTCTATTCCAATTCTCTGTGGAAAAAGCATACAAGGTTAAATATTTAACTCCAATATCACTGGTTTCTTTTATAATCTTATTAAGGTTTTCAACTGCAACCGTATGTCCAATACTTCTTGGAAGATTCTTTTCTTTAGCCCATCTTCCATTGCCATCCATAATTATGGCAATATGTTTCGGAATCTTATCATAGTTTAATTCATACTGTTTTATTGAACTATTTTTAGTATAATTATCCCCTTTTTTAAGCCCTAAAAATTTCCACATAAAATGATTTCATCCCCTTAAATTTTATATTATCAATAAATCTAAATAAGATAAATTGTACATAAAAATATGCTGCTTTAGAAATAAAACCTGCGAAGTCGCAGGTTCATAATTATAAATATTATATAGACATTAAATCTTTTTCTTTATTCTCTATAATTTTATCTATATCTTTAATATATACATCAGTTTTCTTTTGTATATCATCTTCACATTTTTTTGCTTCGTCTTCAGTTATAGTATTATCTTTCTTTAAAGCTTTAATTTTATCATTAGCATCTCTTCTTACAGCTCTAACAGCAACTTTTCCATCTTCCCCAGCCTTTTTTACAGACTTTACAATATTCTTTCTTGTTTCTTCTGTAAGTTCTGGTATCACAAGTCTAATTACTGATCCATCATTTGATGGATTTAATCCTAAGTTTGATACAAGTATTGCTTTTTCAATACCCTTTATTGAAGACTTATCATAAGGTTGAATAAGTAAAATTCTAGGCTCTGGAGCAGATACGTTTGCAAGTTGACTTAAAGCAGTTGAACTTCCATAATATTCAACTTCTATTCTGTCAAGCATAGCAGGATTTGCTCTACCAGCTTTCATGGAAGCAAGTTCCTTTTTTAAGACAGAAATAGTTTTATTCATCTTTTCTTCAGCAGTATTAATAATATCTTTTAGCATATAAATTTCTCCTTTATTATTTAGTTACTAAAGTACCAATTTTTTCACCAGAAATTGCTCTTTTTATATTCCCTGGAGTATCTAATCCAAAGACTAAAATTGGAATATTATTATCCATACACAAAGAAGTTGCAGTAGAATCCATAACCTGCAGTCCCTTTTCTAATACATCCATATAAGTAACATTATCAAATTTAACAGCATCACTATATTTTTTAGGATCCTTATCATAAACTCCATCAACTTTTTTAGCTAATAATATGAGATCAGCTTCTATTTCAGCCGCTCTTAAAGCAGCTGTAGTATCTGTAGAAAAATATGGGTTTCCTGTACCTGCACCAAAAATAACCACTCTACCCTTTTCTAGATGTCTCATAGCTCTTCTTCTTATAAATGGCTCAGCAATTTGTTTCATTTCTATAGCAGTCTGAACTCTTGTATATACACCAATACTTTCTAATGAATCCTGCAGTGCCATAGCATTTATACAAGTTGCAAGCATCCCCATATAGTCTGCAGTGGTTCTATCCATACCTTCGCCCTGTCTTCCACGCCATATATTTCCACCGCCAACTACAGCACCAACTTCTATACCCATTTCCACAATTTCTTTAATTTCTTCAGCGATTCTCTTTGCTACTTTAAAATCTATGCCGTATCCATTTTCTCCTGCTAAGGCTTCACCAGATAGTTTTAACATTATCCTTTTATATTTTATAGATTCCATTCTATGCTATACCTCCAACTTGCTATTGCTAGTATTAAACTTTTATTTATCTGATGACTAACCGCTGTAAAACTTTCTCTTAATAATAACAACGGAAGGTTATTAGATAACTCCTTCTAAGTCTCAATAGTGTTAAAAACTCTATGTAGATCCTAGAAAGTGTACTTATCAATTACTCTTATTTTATGATAAAGCTAATTCCTTTAAAAAAAGAGAACACGCAGTGTTCTCTTTTTTTATTTACCCTGCTGCATTTGTCTTTGAACTTCTTCAGCAAAATTTTCCTCTATTTTCTCAATACCTTCGCCTCTTTCAAATCTTGTAAAAGCTGATATAGTTATAGGAGCACCAACTTCTTTAGATTTTGCTGCAAGAAGCTTTGAAATTGTTAAATCTGAATCTTTAACCCAAACTTGGTCAACAAGACAAACTTCTTTAAGATATTTTTTTATTCTACCTTCCACCATTTTATCAACGATTTTTTCAGGTTTTCCTTCATTTAGAGCCTGAGTTCTGTAAATCTCTCTCTCACTATTCAAAGTTTTAGTATCTACTTGATCCTCATTTAGGAAAAGTGGATTAGCTGCTGCAATTTGCATACATATATCCTTTGACAAATCTGAAAGTACTTCACTCTCTTTTTCGCAAGAAAGTTCAACTAATACTCCAATTCTTCCACCACCATGGATATAGCTTTGAACTACACCATTTGCTGCATTATATTTAACAAATCTTCTTACATTCATATTTTCGCCTAGCTTAGCTATTAATGCTGTAAGAGTATCTTTAAGTGTTGCAGAATTATCCACTATATATTTTTCATTTAATAATTCTTCTACATTAGCTGCTTCTGTTGTTGCTGCCATTTTAGCAACATTATTTGCTAATACTGCAAATTCTTCATTAGCTGAAACAAAGTCAGTTTCACAATTTACTTCAACTATTGCACCTGATTTTTTATCTTCACTTAAATATGTAACTATTAATCCTTCAGCAGCAACTCTTCCTGCCTTCTTAGCAGCTGCAGCTAATCCTTTTTCTCTTAATATCTCAATAGCTTTATCGATATCACCATTTGCTTCTGTTAAGGCTTTTTTACAAGCCATCATTGCAGCACCTGTTCTATCTCTTAATTCTTTAACTAAACTTGCAGAAATCATTTTTATTCCTCCGATCATTTTCATTCATTATAAGTAAATGAAGAAGTAAACTTCTTCATTTATAGAAATATAAAAACTATTCAGCTAATTGTTCTCCCTGTCTTCCTTCTATAACAGCATCAGCAATCTTAGCTGTTATTAATTTAACTGCTCTAATAGCATCATCATTACCAGGTATTACATAATCAACTTCATCTGGGTCACAGTTTGTATCAACTATAGCTACAACTGGTATTCCTAAAATTTTAGCTTCTGAAATAGCATTCTTTTCTTTTCTTGGATCTACTATAAATAAAGCTCCTATTTTATCTTGGACCATACTTCTAATACCGCCAAGATTTTTAACTAGCTTCTCTTCTTCATTTTTTAAATTAATAACTTCTTTCTTTGGTAAAACTTCAAAGACTCCATCTTCTTCCATTTTCTGAATCTCTTCGAGTCTATTTATTCTTGTTTTAATTGTCTTAAAGTTAGTTAACATACCACCTAACCATCTGTTATTTACAAAATGCATGCCACATCTTACAGATTCTTCTTGAATTGCTTCCTGAGCTTGTTTTTTTGTACCTACAAACAATACATCTTTTCCTTCTTCAGAAACACTTTTTATAAAATTGTAAGACTCATCAACTTTTTTCACTGTTTTTTGAAGATCAATGATATATATACCATTTCTTTCTGTGAAAATATATGGGGCCATTTTAGGGTTCCATCTTCTTGTTTGATGTCCAAAGTGAACACCAGCTTCTAATAATTGTTTCATTGATATAACTGCCATAATTCTACCTCCTAGTTTTTACCTCCATCACCTTCATGTTTGTAAGTTACCCAAGGGCACTAGCTTGCAAATTAGGTGATGTGTGTATTTTTTCCTTTTGTAGTATAACACATAGTATTCTTATATTCAACATTTTTTATAAAAATAAATGGGATGATTAAAATCATCCCATTTATTTTATTTTTTTCAATTCATCTAATAATTTATCATTCAATATTTTAATATGTGTACCTTTCATGCCTAGAGATCTTGATTCAATAACGCCAGCACTTTCAAATTTTCTTAAAGCATTGACAATGACACTTCTAGTTATTCCAACCTTGTCCGCAATTTTAGAAGCAACCAATAGACCTTCAGTGCCCTCTAATTCATTAAAAATATGTTCTACTGCTTCTAGTTCAGAATAAGATAGAGTTCCAATTGCTAATTGAACTACAGCTTTTTTTCTAGCTTCATATTCAATTTCATCATGCTTAGACCTCAATATCTCAAGTCCCACTATAGTAGCACTATATTCAGCTAAAACTGTATCATCATCATCAAATTGATTGTCAAACTTAGCGAGAACTAATGTACCTAACCTTTCTCTATTTCCGATAATAGGTACAATGGTTGTGATTTTATTATTTAAGCCGCAGAGATCATTTTCGTTAAAAGTACATTTACCATCAATAGGTATATTAGCTTCAGTTTCATGAATATTCATAAGCTTATTATTATATAAATCAGCAAATTTCATATTGTCAATAACATCATTTTTCAATACTTCGCATTGAAAACCACTTGATAAATTATATCCTAATATTTTTCCCTTTCTACTTATTATATATACGTTAGATGTTAATACTTCACTTAGAATTTCACATATATCATTAAATACAACTGGTTCAGTACCTGATTTTTGCAATATCTTGTTAAGCATTCTTGTTTTATTTAATAGTGTAGACATGTGGTATTCCCCCTACTTTCAACTATGTTTATATGAATATCAATTTTATATTCATATAATTAATGTTGGGAAATCTGTATAAAATTTCAGAATAATTTTTAATATTCCGAATTGTTAAACAACCCCTCTTGTTATAATATCATAGTGTTTTTTATTTTTCAACTGAAAGTTTATTATATTCGACAACACTTAACATGGTATTACTACACAATTTTATTTAATGAAATTTTCTTAATGGAATTCCATTAAGTTGTTTCATTAAATTTTTTATTTTTACATTCTTGATTTGAGCATTCTAGATAGTTTCCCTTTGTCTTGTTATATTTTTTAACCATATAGGAACCACATTTACTACATTTCTCATTAGTAGGTTCAAACCAACTGACAAAGTCACAATCAGGATAATTACTGCAGCCAAAAAATTTTCTTCCCTTTTTGCTTTTTCTTACTAGTATTTTTCCACCACACTTTGGACAGGCCACATCAAGTTCTTGTACTATTGGTTTTGTATTCTTACATTCAGGATACCCGGGACACGCTAGAAAATCTCCAAAGCGTCCATGTTTGATGACCATAAACTTTCCACACTTGTCACATTTAATATCTGTAACTTCATCTTCAATGGTAATTTTTGCCACTTCTTTTTCTGCAATATCTATTGAAACTTCCAAAGGCTTATAAAATTTATCTACTACATTATTCCAATTTTCTTTACCTTCCTCTATATTGTCCAATTTATGTTCCATTTCAGCAGTAAACTCAATATCAACAATCTCTTTAAAATATTCACTGACAATATTATTCACTATATTTCCAAGTTCCGTTGGATTTAATGTCTTCTTCTCTCTTTCAATGTATTTTCTGTCAAGAAGTGTGGAAATAATTGGAGCATAGGTACTTGGTCTTCCAATACCATTTTCTTCAAGAGTTTTTACTAAAGAGGCCTCAGAAAATTTTGCTGGGGGTTGAGTAAAATGTTGATTCCCTTTGATTTCTTTTTTATATAATATATCATTTTCATTTAATGTTGGAATCTTAATATCATCATCTTCTTCATCAAAAGTATAATTGTAAACCTTCATAAATCCAGAAAATTTAATACTTGAACCTGTAGCTCTAAAGGAATATATTCCGTTTTTTATGATTAAAGTAACTGTATCCATAATGCAGGATGCCATTTGACTTGCCATAAATCTGTTCCAAATTAAGCTGTATAATTTAAATTGGTCATCTTTAAGACTTGATCTAGCTTCTTCTGGAGTAATATTTATATATGTAGGTCTTATTGCTTCATGGGCATCTTGTATATTCTTTTTCCCTTTAAAATTCCTAGTAGTTTTAGGCACAAATTCCTCTCCAAAAGTTGATTTGATATATTCTTTAGCATTATTCTGCGCCTCTTCAGATATCCTCACAGAATCTGTTCTCATGTAAGTAATTAAACCCACAGTTCCATGACCCTTTATTTCAATTCCTTCGTATAAAATTTGAGCTATGGACATAGTTCTTTTAGTTGAGAAATTTAATCTTTTATATGCATCTTGCTGTAATGTACTTGTAGTAAATGGTGCCAGCGGATTTTTATTTTTAGTAGATTTTTTAATATTATCAACTATAAATTTTTCTTTTTCCAATTCCTTAATAATAGTATCTGCTTCTTCTTTAGTACCTATAGCAACTTTTTTATTATTTGCGGAATGAAGCTTTACCAAGAAGGGTTTATATTTTTCGTTTTTACTCAACAAACACTCTATAGACCAGTATTCTTCAGGTTTAAAATCATTTATGGCCTTTTCACGGTCACAGATTATTTTTAATGCCACTGATTGAACTCTACCAGCACTTAACCCCCACTTTACCTTTCTCCAAAGTATAGGGCTAATCTTATAACCCACCAATCGATCTAGTACTCTACGTGCTTGCTGTGCATCCACAAGATTTAAGTCTACCATTCTCGGTTTTTTTATTGCAGACTTTATAGCATTTTTAGTGATTTCATTAAAAACTATTCTACATTTTTTATCTTCATCTATCTTTAAAACCTTTGCTAAATGCCATGATATGGCTTCTCCCTCTCTATCAGGGTCGGTAGCCAGAAATATTTTATCACTCTTTTTTGCCCTCTTTCTAAGTTTATCTAAAAGTTCACCTTTTCCTCTTATAGTTATATACCTAGGATTGTAATTGTCCTCTACATCAACACCTAAAGTACTTTTAGGCAGATCTCTAACATGCCCCATTGATGCCTCTACAACAAAATTATTTCCTAAATATTTACCTATAGTTTTTGCCTTAGCTGGTGATTCTACAATAACTAAATTTTGTCCCATCTTATCCCCTCCAAAATTCTGTCTTTGTATAATTTAAAGTTATTATTCTATGATTTAAATTTTATTATTAAATTTAACATAATAATTACCACTTAAACACATAATTTCATCTTTTAGTTGCATTTCAAATAATAACTCATAAATTTGTGATATGTCAATATTAGTTAGTTTTATGATATCATCTATATGTACTGGCACATCATTAATTACATTATAAATTTTTTTTTCTAAATTATTCATGTTTTTTTGGTTAGTATTAATCTTTCTACTATAATTTATAGATAACAAATTAAATATATCCTCTACAGAAGTTAATGGAAATGCTCCATCCTTAATTAATTTATTAGTCCCTAAACTATTTTTAGAAAAAATTGAACCTGGTACCGCTATTACATCTTTACCTTGATCTAAAGCAGCACTAGCAGTAATTAAAGATCCACTTTTTAAATTTGCCTCGATTACTATTGTAATTTTACTAAGTCCACTAATAATACGGTTTCTAATAGGAAAATTATAACTAAGTGGCTGCGTACCGGGTACAAATTGAGAAATTATACAACCGCCTTTTCTTAATATGCTATCATATAATTTTTTATTTGACTTTGGGTATATAATATCTATTCCACAGCCAAGTACAGCACAAGTAAATATATTATTTTCGACAGAATATAAATGGGCATAATAATCTATTCCCATAGCTAAACCACTAATTACATTTATATTATGACCTGTAAGTTCTTTTACTATTACTTTAGTTACATTTATTCCATAGGTTGAACATATCCTAGATCCTACTATGGAAATATTTATGGAACTGTTTAATTTTCTTATATCTCCTTTGTAAAAAAGTGCAAAAGGCGAATCATCGTATTGCTTTAATATTTCCGGATAATCATCTTCTATAAATGTAACCATTTTTATGTCATTTTGGAAAATTAAATTTTTAACAAGCTCAATTTTACCTTTTTCCCACTTGGGTTCTATGATAAATTTGTTTAAACTAGAATTATATTCATTTACAGTATGATACCATATTTCTTCAGTAGTTTTAAATCTTTTTATTAAATTTATTTTTCTTTTATTGCTAATATTAAGTAAAATAAACCATAAATCATAGTCATTCATATAAAACTCCTTTGCATTTTAATTTTTATATAATTGTTTTTGTATTGCAAAATGTATGTTTTTATAGCTTTTACTTTACATTTTTTTAATTAACATAATTTAAAATATGTTAATTATACTCTATTGATAAAAGGCTTAAAAACTTATACCTACAAAAATATTTGTGAAGCATTTTTAGTAGAAAAGACTATCTAACGTTAATAAATTATATACCTAAATTTGAAAGGCATTTTCTATTAATCTCACTGAAAAATTATTATCTTTCCTATTTAACAACACTTCTACCACATCAAATCTACAATCTAAATTTAAAATAGAATTTTTCATTATGTAAAATTCAGCAATCCTATATATTCTAAATTGTTTTTTCTTATTAACAGATTCACCCGGTGAACCATAGCTAGTTTCATACCTAGTTTTTACTTCAGTAAAACATAAAAATTTTTCATGCTTTGCAATTATATCTATTTCTCCTATTTTACATCTATAATTTCTATTTAATATTCTATAATTCATACTTTGCAAATATTTTGCTGCTACATCCTCACCATAAGTTCCTATTTCCCTATTATATTGATGCATATGTATCTCCTTATATATAAGATGAATCTTTTTTAATTTTTATTTACGATAAGGCATATGAAAATAATGCCTAAATGCTGATAATAAAATTTATAGCCAAATAATTTAAATATTATACTTAAAATAGAAAAATTTATCCATGCTTATATTTATAAAAAACTGTCAATACTTAAATCTAAGAGGTGATTAAATGGCATTACAAATAAATGCAGCCACATTTACCGGTATAGAAGGTATTACAGTTAATGTTGAAGTTGACATATCAAAAGGACTACCTGCTTTTAATATAGTAGGGCTTGCTGATATATCCGTAAAGGAATCTAAAGAAAGAGTAAGATCTGCTATAATAAATTCAGGCTTTAATTTCCCAATAAATAGGATAACAATAAATTTAGCACCTGCAGACTTAAAAAAAGAAGGAGCTTTATTTGATTTACCTATAGCTATTGGAATTTTAGCAGCAACCAATCAGATAAATATAGATTCCATAGATAAATATATTATAATAGGAGAACTATCTTTAAATGGTTCCTTAAAAAAAATTAAAGGTGCACTACCCATTGCAATAAAAGGAGTTAGAGAAGGGCTTAATAAGATTGTAATTCCAACTGATAATGCTAAAGAATGTTGTATGGTTAAAAACTGTTCCGTCTTTCCATTTAGTAATTTATGCCAAGTAGTAGACTATTTTAAATACAAAGATTTATTGCCTTTTAAATACGAAGAAATTCCTACACCTGATGATTTCACATTAGATTTTAATGATATAATAGGTCAGGAAAGTTCTAAAAGAGCTATTGAAGTAGCTGCTTCAGGTGGACATAACATGATACTTTTTGGTCCGCCCGGTTCAGGAAAGACAATGTTAGCTAAAAGACTTCCAAGTATTCTTCCTCCCCTAAATTATGATGAATCCCTGGAAGTAACTCAAATATACAGCGTATCAGGAAAACTTGAAGATAATAATTTAATACTTAAAAGACCCTTTAGAAACCCGCATCACACAAGTTCCCAAATAGCTTTAGTAGGAGGTGGCGCAAAGCTTATTCCTGGTGAAATTTCACTAGCTCATAATGGTGTACTATTTTTAGATGAGATTTTAGAATTTAAAAAATCAGTTTTAGAGGTGCTAAGGCAGCCTTTAGAAGATAGAATTATAAAACTCTCGAAAGCTACAGGAAATGTGACCTATCCCTGTAACTTCATGTTAATCGGTTCTCTGAATCCATGTCCTTGTGGCAATTATGCTTCAAATAAAGAGTGTACCTGTACAGCATATGAGAGAAAAAGATATCTGGGAAAGCTTTCAAATCCTCTGCTTGATCGCATAGATCTTTTTTCCTTTGTAAATACATTAAATTATGAAGAAATAAATAAGGGAAAAAAATCAGAATCCTCTGAGGACATACGAAAAAGAGTTATCAGAGCTAGAGAAATACAAATCCATAGATTAAAAAAAGATAAACTATATTGCAACGCTCAAATGGAAGAAAGACACATAAAGAAATATTGTGAACTTACTACAGAAGCAAATAAAATTGTTAAAAATATTTTTGATAAATTCCAATTGAGTACAAGAGCCTATAGTCGAATATTAAAGGTCTCAAGAACTATTGCAGATATGCGTGAAAATACCAAAATAGATCATCTAGATATTATAGAGGCAATGCAATATAGAAAATTTATAAATGAAAAAATTATTTGATGATGACAATAACTCTGTTTACAGATTTATTATTAGTTTTATTCATAATATATTTCTCAAGAAACTCATTCTATGAATAGGTGTTACTCCATACTGTTTTAATGCTTCTATATGTACCTTACTGCCATATCCCACATTATCCTCAAAATGATATTGTGGGTATATTTTTGCGTACTTCTTCATTAAATTATCTCTATATACCTTTGCTATAATAGAAGCACAGGCTATACTGGCACTTTTACAATCACCTTTTACAGCATATGTATTGGGTATATTAAGCTTTTTTATGGCATATCCATCTGATATAACAAAATCCGGAGTGATTTTAAATCCTTCCACTGCCGATTTTAAAACCTGCTGATTACAAACGCCAACCCCTTTTAGATCTATTTCTCTATTATCAATTATTGTAATATTGAAATCTATTACCTTTTTTTTTATTATTTCAGAAAGCTCTTCTCTCTTTTTTACTGATAACTTTTTAGAATCATTTATTTCCAATATCATATCTTTATCAAATTTATTTAAATCTATAATAACAGCAGCAGCTACAATAGGACCTGCAAGAGGACCTCTTCCAACCTCATCTACTCCTGCTAGGTAACCTGTATTAATAAGGTTTCTATCAAAATCATACATATTCCCTACTCTAACTATTTCTTGCTCTTGTTTATGCTTTAAATTTAATAATCTTCTTACTAATCCCTGTACATTTTTTCTGCTGTCATCTTTTAATTGTTCAGCTACATTTTTGTATTCATCTGCATTTAAATTATATATATACTCTTTTATTTTTATAAAACTCATATTAGAAAAATCCATATTTATTTTTATTCTTTAGGACGTTCTAGTGAAATAGGTCCTAATTTTCCTCCTCTAAATTCATCTAGTAACATAATAGATACTCTATTATAATCAACATTACCCTTAGATATAATAGCACCTCTTTTTCTTGCTATATTCTCCATATTTTCCAAAGGAGTTTCCTCTAAAGAATCTAATTTGTATCTTTTTAGCAATCTATCAGGATAATAGCTTTGCAATCTTTCAACTAAACTCAGTGCAAGCTCTTCCACGTCCATAATTTCATCTTTTATGGCTCCTGTAAAAGCCAGATTTAATCCAACCGTTTTTTCTTCAAATTTAGGCCATAATACTCCTGGAGTATCCATGAGCTCAATTCCTATTTTAGTTTTTATCCATTGTTTACTTTTAGTTACTCCTGGTTTATCTCCAATTTTAGCTGCAGTGTTTTTAGCCATTTTATTTATAAAGGAAGACTTACCTACATTAGGTATACCCACCACCATAACCCTTATAATTACATTCATAATACCCTTTTGTTTAAGTCTGTCTATCTTTTCCTTAAGAAGTTTATCAAGTTCTCCTCTTATGCTGTTTAAACCTAAGCCATTTAGACTGTTCACCGCTAAAGCTCTTACATTATCCTTAGATAATGCATTAATCCACGCCTTAGTGACTTTTTCTTCACTTAAGTCACATTTATTAAGCAATATTATTCTAGGCTTATCCTTACAAATAGTATTAATTTCAGGATTTGCACTGGACTTTACTATTCGGGAATCCCTTATTTCAATAACCGCATCTACTAACTTTAAATTTTCTTTTATTTCCCTTCTGGTCTTAGCCATATGACCAGGAAACCAATTTATTTCATTTACCATAATTAACTATCATACCTTTCCAAACTTATCAATGGGATAAATTCTCATAACTACTTTCCCAATTATCAATTTTTTATTTACAAATCCTATATCTTTAAATCTACTATCTAAACTATCATATCTATTATCTCCCATAACAAAAACCGTATCCTTTGGAACTACAGTTTCTGGGAAATTATGAATTCTATCATTATTCTTTGCAGCATTATTGTGAGTATTATAAACTGCATAAGGCTCAATAAGAAGCTTGCCATTGACATAAACTCTATCGTCCACAATTTTTATTTTGTCATTTTCTACAGCTATAACTCTCTTTATATATTTTTCATTAGTATCTCCAGCATATCTAAAGACTATTATATCCTGTCTTTTGGGAGAATTAAAATAATATGTAATTTTTTCAACTATAACTTTATCATTGGTAAAAAAAGTATTAAGCATAGAAGGTCCATTTATACTTACTATTTGCAATATAAAAACCATAATTAATATAGCTGAAATTAAAGCTATAGAAAAAGTTTTTATTATTTTCTTTATCATATTTTTTCACCACCAATATAACAACAAAGTATCTAACGCCTGGCTTTTTATTATTAATGGAATTACTCCACTAGGTTAAATTTAATATATTTTAATTCATTGATAAAAATTATGTTTATAATAAATAAAAAAGGGCCTAAGCCCCATTTTTACTTTAATTCTTTAACTTTTGCAGCTTTTCCTACTCTATCTCTTAAGTAGTATAGCTTAGCTCTTCTTACTTTACCTTTTCTAACAATTTTAATTTTGTCTATTATAGGAGCATTTATTGGAAAAGTTCTTTCAACACCAACACCATAAGCCACTCTTCTTACAGTGAAAGTCTCTCTTAATCCACCATTTTGCTTCTTAATAACTGTACCTTCGAAGGCCTGGATTCTTTCCTTTTCACCTTCTTTGATTTTTACATCAATTTTAATAGTATCTCCTACATTGAATTCTGGTAAATCTGTTCTGATTTGTTCAGCTTCTATAGCTTTTATTATATCTAACATATGTGCATTCCCTCCTAAAATTTATTTGACGTTCATAATCAGCATTCTTGCAACCAGAGGAGCGCCCGTACTAGCACAAATTATATTATAATGGAAATAAAATAATTTTTCAAGAAAAATATTATTTAGTGTACAAAAGTTTTTTATCTTCTTCAGATAATTTAATACTTTTAAATAAATCTGGTCTCTTTTCTTTAGTTATGAGAAGGGATTGTTTTCTTCTCCATTTTCTTATATTTTCATGATGACCAGAAAGCAAAATTTTAGGTACAGATTCTCCCCTAAAGGATTCAGGCCTAGTATATTGCGGATATTCTAGTACACCATCATAGAATGACTCCTCCATAAAGCTTTCATTGCTAGCCAAAACTCCCGGTATCATCCTACTTATACTGTCTATTATAGGTATACAAGCCATTTCTCCTCCAGTTAATACAAAATCACCTAAAGATATTTCCATATCGATATATCTATATACCCTTTCATCTATACCTTCATAATGACCACAGAGAAATATTAATTCTTTCTCCTTAGACAATTCCTTAGCAAGATTTTGATTAAAAGTTTTCCCACGTGGTCCTAGGAATATAACTTTACCTTTATTATTATTCTTTACACTTTCGATACAATGTACTATAGGCTGTGCAGTCATAACCATACCAGCACCACCACCATAAGGATACTCATCAGTTTTATTGTGTTTATCAAGAGTATAATCACGAATATTATGAGTTTCTATGTTTATTATTTTTTTATTTTGAGCTCTTCCAATCATACTATAATTAAAAATATGAAACATCTCGGGAAACAAAGTTAATATATCAATATTTAACTCCATGTTTTCACCGGCTTTATAACTATTAGATTATTATCCATATCCATTTTAGTTACAATAGACTTAAGAGCAGGAACCATTACATCCTCGCCCTTTCCCTTTACCCAATATACCTCATTGCTTCCAGTGAATATCACATCGAAAACTATACCAATATCATTATTATCCTCATCTACAACCTGACTTCCTATTATATCAGCTACAAAATATCTTCCCTTTTCAAGAGTTACTGCGTCTTCTCTGGGTACCTTTAAATATTTATTTTTGTATTTTATTGCTGTCTCTGGGCTTTCAATTCCTTCTAGCTTCATAATAATTTTATCTGGTTGTATCTTGCACCACAATACATTTCGCTCTATGTCATCTATGTAAACTTTTTTTAATTTTCTAAATCTCTTCGTACTATCACTTAAAGGATATACCTTAATCTCACCTTTTACCCCATGTGTATTTATAATCTGACCCACCGTCAGAAATTCTTTCATATAAGATTCCCACCTTTATCTATGAAAATAAAGAGTTAGGTAATCCTAACTCTTATACTATTTCCACAACAACTTTTATATTCTCTTTGACAGCTGCTGCTTTTACAACAGTTCTTATAGCCTTAGCTATTCTTCCCTGTTTACCAATAACCTTGCCCATGTCTTCCTGAGCAACTTTCAACTGAAGTATTAAAGATGTTTCACCTTTAACTTCAGTTATTTCTACCATATCTGGGTTATCAACTAATGATTTTACAATTATGTACAATAGTTGCTTCATATTAAACTCCCCCAGTTACTATTTAGTTATTCCACTTTTATTAAAAAGTCTTTTAACTGTATTAGATGGTTGTGCACCATTCTTTATCCATTCAGCTACTTTATCAGAATCTACCTTTACAGTTATTGGTTCTGTAATTGGATTATAGTATCCTATTTCTTCGATAAATTTTCCATCTCTTGGACTTCTTGAATCTGCAACAACAATTCTATAAAATGGAGCTTTTTTAGCACCCATTCTCTTTAGTCTTATCTTAACTGCCATTTAAATCACCTCCTTCAAAGAATAATATTAATCTAAAACGGAAATTTTCCGAGTAAACCTTTTTTTGTCATTTTATCCATGTTCTTAAATTGCTTCATTTGCTTTTTCATCATTTCCATCATTTTCAAAAGCTTATTAATATCCTGTACAGAAGTACCTGATCCCAAGGCTATTCTCCTTTTTCTTGAGGCAGAAGAACTTATTAATTGTGGATCTCTTCTTTCTTTTAGTGTCATTGAATAAATTATAGATTCAGTTTTTTTAGTTTCATCTTCAACTTTACTTAAATCTGCACCTTGAAACATCTTGTTATTCATACCCGGAACCATTTCTAATATTTTACCAAGTGGCCCAAGTTTTTTCATCTGCTTCATCATAGTTAAATAATCTTCAAAGTTCAGTCCTTGATTCATCATTTTTTCGCCAAGTTCTTTAGCATCTTTTTCATTAATAGCGCTTTGAGCTTTTTCAATTAAGGTTAATACATCACCCATACCAAGGATTCTAGAAGCCATTCTCTCTGGATAGAACACTTCTAAGTCGTTCATCTTTTCGCCAAGGCCAACATATTTTATTGGCTTTCCTGTCATTGATCTTATAGAAAGTGCAGCTCCGCCTCTTGTATCTCCATCAAGTTTTGTAAGAATAACTCCAGTAATGTCAAGAGTATTATTAAAACTATCAGCTACATTTACTGCATCCTGTCCAGTCATAGAATCCACTACCAGCAATATTTCACTTGGATTAATACTAGTTTTAATATTCTTTAATTCGTCCATTAATGTCTCATCTACGTGAAGTCTACCAGCAGTATCGATAATAACCACATTACAATCATTATTTTTTGCATGTTCAATAGCGGCCTTTGAAATATCTACAGGGTTTACTTTATCTCCCATGGAAAACACAGGGATATCAATAGACTTACCTACTACAGTCAATTGTTTAATTGCCGCTGGTCTATATATATCACAAGCTACCAAAAGTGGTTTCTTGTTTTTCTTCTTTAAAGAAAGTGCAAGTTTACCGCACATAGTTGTTTTACCAGCGCCCTGCAGTCCCACAAGCATAATTACAGTTATTCCAGTATCACTGTAATTTATTTTACTTTCTGTTTTACCCATTAATGCAGTTAATTCCTCATTAACTATTTTTATTACCATCTGCCCTGGAGTTAAACTCTCCATCACTTCATTTCCAAGACATTTTTCACTAACCTTTTTTATAAAATCCTTAACTATTTTAAAATTTACATCTGCCTCTAAAAGGGCTCTTTTTACCTCTCTCATGGCTTCTTTTATATCATTTTCAGAAAGTTTACCCTTTCCCTTTAACTTTTTAATCGTTTCTTGAAGTTTAGAAGTTAATCCTTCAAAAGCCATATTATACCCTCCTATACCTTCTTGTTATAATTATATATTCTTAATGATCGATTTTATATCTTCTATAACTTTTATTTTTTTATCTATAATAATTTCATTTTTTAAGCTATCCAGTTTTGTTTCCATATCTTTTTTCAATTCCTGAATAATCTTATCTTTTTCTAAAAGTTTTAATTTACTGTCATAATCCAGCAAAAGTTTTTGACATCTTTTTAATATATCATAAATTGCCTGCCTGCTAGTATGATTAATTTCAGATATTTCAGCTAGAGATAGATCTTCATTAAAATAAAAATTCATAATGTCTTTCTGTTTGCTAGTTAAAAGTTCACCATATAAATCTAAAAGCATAGATATTTGAACTCTTTCTTCCATAACAATCACCAACTTACGAATAATATAATATCAAAAACCAAAGTAGGTGTCAAGTATTTTTACTTAACACCTAAAACTATAGTTAAAATAAGGCTTCTACAAATTCATTTGAATCAAATTCCTGAAGATCATCTATTCCCTCTCCTATACCTATAAGCTGCACAGGTATATTTAGAATATGTTTAATTGATATAATAATGCCGCCTTTAGCAGTACCATCTAATTTAGTAAGTATTATACCATCAATCTTACACACCTCTGTAAATTGCTTTGCCTGTATAACTGCATTTTGTCCTGTGGTAGCATCCAAAACCAGGAAGGTCTTTCGGCTGCTATTATCAAACTCTCTTTCTATAACTCTATTTATTTTACCAAGTTCATCCATTAAATTCTTTTTATTGTGAAGTCTTCCCGCAGTATCACAGATAAGTATATCAGCCTTCCTAGCCTTAGCTGCCTGTATAGCATCATATACTACTGCCGCTGGATCAGAGCCTTCCTGATGCTTTATTAATTCAACACCAGCTCTATTACTCCAAACTTCAAGTTGATCTATGGCAGCTGCTCTAAAAGTATCCGCTGCGGCCATAATCACCTTATATTTTTGTTTTTTTAGCTTTGCAGATATTTTACCTATAGAAGTAGTTTTTCCAACACCATTCACACCTATAATTAAAATGGTTTCCGGGGTAGAATCTGGATCTATAGAGCCCTTTGATGTTTCTAATATATCCAGTATTACTCTTTTTAGGCATCCTTTAACTTCTGAAGGTTCCTTTATTTTTTCTTGTCTTATCTTTTCTTTTAATTTATCTATTATGTATACAGAAGTTTCCACTCCGATATCTGAAGTTATAAGTATTTCCTCCAGTTCATCATACATATCCTCATCTATAGATACAGTACCTGTTAGTATTTCAGTTACTCTATCAGTAAAATTGTTCTTAGTCTTAGAAAGACCATTCTTTAATTTATCAAAAAATCCACTAAACATCGTTTCCTCCTTAAATTATCAATGAATATTAAAATTACGTTATTAAACAGCCAGGTCAACAGACACCACCTTTGACACTCCTTTTTCCTCCATAGTAACACCATACAAAACATTACTGGCCTCCATGGTACCTTTTCTATGAGTAATAACTATAAACTGTATTTTTTCTGAGAACTTTCTTAAAAACTCAGCATATCTAGCCACATTTGCATCATCTAGGGCTGCCTCAATCTCATCTAATATGCAAAAGGGAGTAGGCTTCATTTTTAAAATTGCAAAAAGTAGAGCAATGGCAGAAAGACCTTTTTCCCCACCAGACATTAAATTTATATTTTGAAGTTTTTTACCTGGAGGTTCTACATTAATTTCTATATTTGAAGACAATACATCTTCTCCCGAAAGTATAAGATCAGCATTTCCTCCCTTAAAAAGTTCTCTAAAGGTTTCTGTAAAATTTTTTCTAATTTTTTCAAAATTTTCACTAAATACTGTTTTCATTCTATCTGTCATTTCATTTATAACATTTATTATTTCCTCTTTAGATTTTACTAAGTCTTCTCTTTGACTTGACATAAAATTATACTTTTCTTTAACAGATTTATATTCTTCAATGGATCCTACATTTACAATTCCCAAAGCCGATATATTATTTTTCAATTCCTGAATGTTGTTTTTATATACTATTATATCATTGATTTCTCTTTTATACTCTAGTGCCTCTGCATAGGTAAGCTTAAATTCATCATTTAATCTTTCAATTAAAGCTTCGTTTTCAGTCTCTATTCTAGTTAAATTCAGTTGTATTTTATGTTTTTCCTCATCCTTTTTATCGGCTATTATATTTAACTGATCAAATTTTTCATTGTAACTTTGTAATTTCTGATTTATTTTTAATTTTTCAATTTCATCTTCTTGAAAAAAATTATCTGCAGCTGCTAAAAATTCTTTTATTTCCTCTAAAGCTTTGCCATTTGACTTTAATTCATTTTCAAGTTTAATACTATCTATTTTAAAATTATTTATCTGAGTTTTTAAATCCATACTTTTATTTTCAGCGTACTTTATCTCTTCAGCTAACCTATCTACTTCTCTTTTTTTATTTACAATATTCTCCTCTAATTTTGCCTCTTTTACTCTTATAGAAGTCAAATTATCCTTTGCAGCTAGAATTTTCTCATTTCCCATTTTTAATTTTTCTTCTAATTTTTCTTCCATATCTGAAAGCTGTATTTTCTTATGCTCCAAATTATTAATTTCTTTTTCTTTAATCAATAATTCCTTAGAAGCCTCTTCTTTTTTATCACTAAGCATGCTGATTTCATTAATAGAAATCCTATGATTTTTATTTAATTTTTCACTTTCTATATCAATTGCATTGATTTTACCCTGAATTTTAGTAATCTCTATATTTTCAAAATGAATATAATCTTTCAAATTTAAATTCGTATCATCTAAAGAATTTATATTAGTTTTATTTTCTTTATTTTTTATAGATAACTTATGAAGTTTTTCTTTCATTTTATCAATTTTTAAATTTAATTCCTCTATTTCTCTCTTCCTGCCAATTATATTGAAACCCTTATTATAAATACTTCCTCCTGTAAGAGCTCCTCCAGGGTTTACAATTTCACCAGCAAGAGTTACAACTCTAAAACTAAAATTAGACTTTTTTGATATTTCTAAAGCACTATCCATGTGTTCTGCGATAACTGTTCTCCCAAGAACATGTTCAACTGCCGCTGAAAGTTTTTTATCATACTCTACCAATTCACTTGCAATACCAATGTATCCAGAAGCATTTTTTATATTACTATCTACAACTAAATTTTTATTGTGCAAAATATTCAATGGCAAAAATGTGGCTCTGCCTAGATTGTTATTTTTCAAGTAATTTATAAGCTTTTTCGCCAAAATTTCATCCTCAGTAATTATGTTTGAAATGGCTCCTCCTAAAGCAATTTCTATAGCTGTTTCAAATTTTTTATCTACTTTTATAACTTCTCCAAATACAAAACATTTTTTATTTTCTTGATGAATATATCCTTTTCTTATATGAGACATAAGATTTTTTACTGATTTATTATATCCTTCATATTGTACATTTAAGCTGTTAAGCATATTTCTATTTGCTTCTGATTTATTAATTTCAGTATTTAAAGCATTAAATTCTTTTTCATCCTCATTTAAAATTTTACTAATTCTAGTTATTTCTCTTTTATTTTCTCCTATACTAATCTCATAGTCTTCTATCTTTTTCTTTATTTTAACTATTTCCTTTTCAAGTGCAGCTTTTGTATTTTCATTAATCTTAATGGAATTTAAATAACCCTCACAGGCAGTTTTAATTTGATCCATATTTAAATTATGATTTTCCATGTCTTTTTTTATTAAAATTATAAAGTTCCTTAAATCAGATATACTGCCTAAAGTGTCAAATTCCTCACTTTTATATTTCTTTAAAAGTTTTTCATCTCCATCTATTTCCTTCTGTGCATTTTCTAATATTTCTACTAGACTGGTTGCATTTTCATTATGTTCTTTCACCTTATTTTTCAGCAAAATATATTCTTCCGTATACTTTTTATTTTCAGATGTGGATGTATTAATTTTTTCTGCCAGTTCCTCTAATTCTGTTGTGTACTTAATTTTTAATTGTTTTAAATTTTGTATTTTTTCCTTTATTAAATTATTCTCTGAAATTATATTTTGATATTGAGACTTTCTTTCATAATATTCTTTTCTCCGAGCTTCATGCAAATTTTGAATTTCAAGTAAATCCTCATTGTATTTTTTTAAATTGATCTTTGTACTATCTCTTTCCAAATTTAATTTGTTGATTTCATAATCTAAATTTTTAGCATTCTTCAAAATATCATCAATTTTTATCTTAAATTTTTCTGCTGAATTAACTAATAAATTTATCTCTTTTTCATTGAGTTCCTGAGATAATCTAACAAAAGTCTTCGCTTTTTCACTTTCCTTTTCTAAGGGTTGAAGCCTTTCTTCATAAGTCCCTAGTATATCATTTATTCTTACTAGATTTTCCTCCGTACTTTCAAGCTTCCTTTCCGCTTCTTCCTTTCTAGTTTTAAATTTAACAATACCCGCTGCCTCTTCTAGTAGCCCACGTCTCTCTTCAGATTTTCCGCTAAGTACTGCTTCTATCTTACCCTGTCCAATTATTGAATACCCTTCTTTTCCTATACCAGTATCCATAAACATTTCCTGCACATCTTTAAGTCTACATTTAGTGTTATTAATATAGTATTCACTTTCACCAGAACGATATAGTCTTCTACCTATAGTTACCTCATCATAATCCACAGGAATCATATTGTCTGAATTATCTAAAGTAAGTGTAACTTGAGCAAGCCCTACAGATTTTCTAAATTGAGTCCCTGAAAATATTACATCTTCCATTTTCCCCCCTCTTAGAGTCTTTATGCTTTGCTCACCTAAAACCCATCTAATTGCGTCAGAAATATTACTCTTACCACTTCCATTGGGCCCTACTACTGCTGTCACACCTTTTTGAAAATCCAATTCTATTTTATCTGCAAATGATTTAAACCCTCGTATTTCAATGGCTTTTAAGAACATTATTTCACTCTCCTAATATCAATGATCAAATGAAGCTTAGAAATCGTTATCCATGGACGTAGCAGCCGTTATCTCCCACTTTGATAGAAAAGCAGAGAACCAAAATCTTCGATTTTGTGTGAATCGCTTTCACTGTGTGCGTTGGGAGTATTACGGATGGTAGTCATCGGATAAAAGTTAAAATTGTAGTCAAAATAAAAATTAAAGCTATAAAAATAATCGCCGTTCTCAAAAATTTTTGCCTAGTTGATTTTTTCATTTCATCCTCCCAACCCATACACTAAAAACATATTTATTTTCAGTGTATATTATAAAAATAAATATTTCAATTACATAGATTAGAATTAATATAATACATTTTCAATAAACTCTAATATATTTTTAATCTTATACTTAGCTACAACATTGTTACAAGTGAAATTAGCCACTGTAAATTATTTAATCAATTACTTTATTAATTGAAATTTATCAATGAATCTTACTCAGTGGGAGTTTGTATTTACAGAGAAAATAATTATACACGGATACTTTCTCAATCTTTCCACGAAATCTTACAATCATATTTTCTAAAATTATATTATTATTTTGAATTACTATAAATTCACAATGTGGAAAATTAGCTTTCATGAGGTTAAAATAGTTTTTTTTATTGGCATATAATTTTGATATATCCCTATTATTTATTTCAATAAAGATTTCACCTTTATAGTCTTTAGGAATTATAGAACTTATCATATCACTATATATGCTTCCTTGAACTAATTCTCTGAACGCTGGATGAAATGGTCCTGCAACTAATTTCCTTCCCAAATTTATTTCATCTGTAGGTTGAAGTCCTATCCTTATGACATTTATATTATTTATCTTAAACATACCATATATTATTTCACATATTTCTATGGCCTTATCTAAAGTATAGGGCTCATAAATTTTGTCCAAATACATTTTTTCCATAGGAGTATCTTTTATTACTAAGGCTGGATAAATTCTGCATATATCTGGTTTTAATTTCATTACTTCCTCAGCAGTGTAAATATCTTTCTTGAAATCGTCTCCTGGAAGACCTGGCATTATTTGATGTCCTAGAGTAAATCCATAGGCTCTGATAAGTTTTGAAGCATCATATACATCCTCTGCAGTATGACCCCTTCCTGCTAATTTAAGTACCTTATTGTCCATAGATTGTACTCCCAATTCTATTATATCCACATCATAATATTTAAGATTATCAAGTATAGATTCATCTATATAATCCGGCCTTGTAGATAATCTTATAAAGTCTACCTTTCCTTTATCTTTATAATCTCTAGCCACAGATAGAAGTTCTCTTTGCTTCTTCATATCTATAGCAGTAAAAGTTCCTCCAAAAAAAGAAATTTCTATAATTGAATTTTTTCTATCAATAGTTTTTAAATATTCCTCAACTGTTTCCGTAACAAATTTGTCATCAACCAAATTAGTATTGCCAGTTATAGAATTTTGATTACAGAACACACAATTATGTGGACATCCTTCATGGGGTACAAAAATTGGAATTATATAATGTCTTTTATCCATATATTTCTCCTATAGCCTTTAATGCAGTTTGTGCGGCATCCTGTTCAGCTTCTTTTTTACTAAACCCTGTACCTTCTCCCTTTAATACTCCATTAAAAATAACGGAGATATAAAATTTTCTTCTATGAGGAGGGCCTTCAAATTTCAGTAGATGGTATTTTATATCCACATCGCCATCTTTTTGCAGTACTTCTTGAAGCTTAGTTTTATAGTCTAAAATTATTTTGTTTTTCATAGCCATCTCAATAGTTTTATAGAAATTTGTCAATACAAATTCCTTTGCAAATTCAAAACCTTTATCCAAATATATAGCTGCAATAATTGCCTCAACACAATCTGCCAGTATAGATACTCTTGTCCTTCCTCCAGTAATTTCCTCTCCCTTACTCATAAATATATATTCTCCAAGCTGCCAGCCTTTTGCAATCTTAAACAGCGAATTTTCACAGACAATTAAAGCTCTCTTTTTAGAAAGTTCTCCTTCTGTTTTATCCTTGTAATTTAAAAATAAATATTCAGAAATAATAATCTGCAGTACAGAATCTCCTAAAAATTCCAATCTTTCATTGTATTCTATATTTTTTTGGTTTGCATAAGAACTATGGGTAATGGCAGTCCTCAATAATTTTTTATCTTTAAATTTAACTTTTAGTAATTGTTCTAGTTTTTCAATATCTTCCATAAGCATTGACAATTAAGACATCTCCTTAAAAGTCCATTCTTCAATTCATATAAATATATAAATTCAAGAATAAACTTTTTCAAAATTTTATATAAATTTAAAGCCCCGTATTAAACGGGACTTGCCTTCTATTCCTCGGTATGTGCTTTTATGTATTCTACCACATCTCCGACAGTTGCTACTTTTTCAGCATCTTCATCAGGAAATTCTATATCAAATTCCTCTTCCAAAGCCATTATCAATTCAACTATATCAAGTGAATCAGCACCTAAATCATCGACAAATGAAGATTCTAACGTTATTTCACTGGCATCTAAACCTAACTGTTCAGCTATAATATCTTTAACCTTTTCAAACATATAAATTCACCTCCTAAACTCTATATAGATAATATTACATATAAACCTAACCGTCAATATTAATATGAGAATTTTTAAGATAATTATATCTTTACTACTTTTATCCGATGACTACCATCCGTAATACTTCCATCGAACTGTGTGAAAGCGATTCACAGAAAATCCAAGATTTTTGTTCTCTGCTTTTCTATCAAAGTGGGAGATAACGGCTGCTACGTCCCTGGATAACGATTTCTAAGTTTCAGATGGGAAAAAAACTCCATCTGAAACAAAGAACTCTGTTTATGATTATACAGCAATAAAACATAAAGATTCAAGTAAAATTAAGTTATTTTTACTAAATTATTTCAGATTTAGATTTACTAATTAACTCGTTTATTTTTCCAAGTTCACTAGATATTTTATCTATAAATTCACCTTCATAACAAATTTTAGCTTGTTTTATAGCATTTTTAAAAGCCTTTACATTAGAACTACCATGTGCCTTTATAACTACACCCTTCGTACCTAAAAAGGGAGAACCACCGTATTCTGTGTAATCAAATTTCTTTTTAAAACTTTTAAATACAGGCTTTAAAAGAATACCACCTATTTTAGATCTTGTAGATGACATTATTTCTGCTTTCAGTATATTAAAGATATTAGAAGCTACTCCTTCATACATTTTTAATACAGTATTTCCAACAAATCCATCACAGACTAATATATTCGTGTCACCATTGGAAATATCTCTTGGTTCTACATTTCCTATGAAATTAAAGTCTGCTTCCTTTAAAAGCTTATAAACTTTTTTTGTAAGGTCATTTCCTTTTTCTTCTTCTACACCTATATTTATAAGTCCAATACTGGGGTTATTTACTTTCAAAATATTTTCAAAGTATATTTTTCCCATAAAAGCAAACTGTAATAGGTATTGAGGTTTACAATCCACATTAGCCCCAGCATCTACCACCATAAAAGTTGAATTCTTACCAGGCATAATTGGTGCCAGTGCAATTCTATCTATACCTTTTATTCTTCCAATTATAAAAGTAGCTCCTGCCATAAGTGCACCTGTACTACCTGCTGAGATAATACTTTGTGCTTTTCCCTCTTTAACTAAATTTAAGGCCTTATAAAGACTAGAATCTTTTTTCTTTTTAATAGCCATTACTGGATGTTCATTTGGAGTTATAACCTCGCTGGCATTCACTATGTCTATTTTATTTTTATCATAATTATATTTTTCCAATTCTCTTTTTATAATCTGCTCATTACCTGTTATAATTATATTTACCCCAAACTCATTGACAGCTTCTGTACAGGCTTCTACTACAGCATTAGGTGCATTATCTCCACCCATTCCATCTATTGCTATAATCATTATTCATCACACTTCCCTTTTATGAATAAATTTTATAAATACTCTTATATATAGATTTAATCACAATAGTTAATAGTTTACCATAGATATATAAAAAATTATCTTATTCGTTTATTGGACAGCAAATTTATATTTATCCGGTAACTAGTTGATGTATTGTTCAATTACCCGAAATAAAAATAATAAATTTGTTATTACATAAAAGAAAAGAAAGTCTTTCGACTTTCTTTTCTCTATTTTGCTACTGCAACAACTTCTTTATCTTTGTAATGTCCACAGTTTTTGCAAACTCTGTGTGCAAGTTTCATCTCGTGACAATTTGGACACTCAACTATGCCTGGTGCACTTAATTTAAAAGTTTGTGCTCTTCTTGAATCTCTTCTACCTTTTGAAAACTTTCTTGCTGGATTTCCCACAATAAACACCTCCTTAGTTGTTTGAAAACAAATCTTTAAGTTCAGCTAGTCTTGGATCTATATCTAGATTTTCACAATTACAAGTGCTATTATTCAGATTTGTACCACAAACTTGACATAAACCCTTACAATTTTCTTTACACAACCTTTGTATAGGAAGTGACATTATAATATTGTTTTCAACAATTTCTATCAAATCTAATTTATCATTATCTATAAAGATGAGTTCATCATCCTTATTTTCAGGATCATTAGTTAGCCTTTCCTGTAATTCAAGCTGTAATTTATAGCTAAAATTTTCGAGACATCTAGAACATGTAAGCTGAATTTCCCCACAGATAAGTCCATCAAGAGAAATTATATCACCTGTTCTCACCAAAGTTGCCTTAACTCTTATTGGAGCCAATACCTGATAGGTCTCGTAATCATCACTGAATTCTTTTAAATCCAATACTACGTCAATATCTTGTTTAGTTGCTTTTTTATAAATTAAATCAGAAATATTTATCATCATATAGTTAGCTCTGAAAAATTATCAATAACTCTTCTCATACATATAAAATATGTATATAATGTGTAAAACACATAGCTTGAGCTAAAGCTACTATTCCCTCCTCAATATACAGATAGCTAATTACTAATTAATCCTACTATGTAGAATAACATAATTCATTATATAAATCCACATAAAAAATGTCAAGATTTAATTTAATTATATCATAATAAATAGCAGCTGCAATGCTCCATCTTATAAAGCTAGAGATTAACAGCCGCCATTTACTAAATGATCGTTTCATAGATTTTCAACATAAATAAAATTTTTCAATTAATTTAAAAACCTTATTTAGTTACAATATCTTTTGTATCTCTAGCAATCATAAGTTCCTCATTAGTAGGAATAACTAAAACTTTTACCTTTGAGTCTGCAGCACTTATATCCGCCTCATCGCCTATAGTTTCATTATTCTTTTTCTTATCAATTTTAATACCTAAGAAATCCATGTTCTCACATATTCCTTCTCTATTTTCAGGTGAATTTTCGCCAATACCGCCAGTAAATACTACAGCATCAACCCCATTCATAGCTGCTGCATAAGAACCTATGAATTGTTTTACTTTATAGTGGAAAACATTTAAAGCCAGCATTGCTCTTTCGTCATTTTCCTTTAGACCAGCTTTCTTTATATCTCTCATATCACTACTTTTACCGTAAATTCCATAAATACCAGATTCTTTATTTAATAAATTATTTACTTCCTCACCTGTTAAATTCAATTCTTTTACTAAAAATGTTACTATTGCAGGGTCAATATCACCACTTCTTGTTCCCATTGCCACTCCTGCAAGTGGAGTAAATCCCATACTTGTATCTACAGATTTTCCGCCTTCCACAGCAGCTAAACTTGCTCCATTTCCAAGATGACATGTAATTATCTTAAGATCCTTTATATCCTTGTTTAAAAATTCAGCTGTAGCTTTTGAAACATATTTATGTGATGTTCCATGAAAACCATATTTTCTGATGCCATATTTAGTATATAGGTCATATGGCAGAGGATACATATATGCATAGTTTGGTAATGTTTGATGGAAAGCAGTATCAAACACAGCTACCATTGGAGTATTTGGCATTAAATCTTTACATGCATTTATACCAATGATATTAGGAGTATTATGTAATGGTGCCAGTTTTATGCACTCTTTAATTGATTCCATTACATTTTCATCAATAAGTACAGAGTTTGCATATTTTTCACCGCCATGAACAACTCTGTGTCCTACAGCTGATATTTCAGACATATCCTTTATTACTCCGTGTTCATTGTCTACTAATGCATCTAACACTAATTTTATTGCCTCTTTATGATCATTCATTGGCTGCTCAATTATATATTTTTCACCATTTACCTTCTGTGTAAGTATAGAACCCTCTATAGCTATTCTTTCAACTAATCCCTTTGCCAATACTTTTTCACCCTGCATATCTATCAATTGATATTTTAAAGATGAACTTCCACAGTTGATTACTAAAACTTTCATAAATTTACCTTCCTTTCATTAGACATATTGAAAGAAATAGCCTTTCAAGAATCTATACATCTTGACCTGCTATTTTCTTTCAAATGCCTTCTCTTAATTTATTAAATCCCCTTTTGAGCTTGAACTGCAGTCATTGCCACAACGTTAACTATATCATCTGCACTACAACCTCTTGATAAATCATTTATAGGTTTTGCAAAGCCCTGACATATAGGTCCTATGGCTTTAGCCTTCGCAAATCTCTGCACTAATTTATATCCAATGTTACCTGTTTGTAAATCTGGGAATACTAAAACATTAGCTTTACCTGCCACAGGACTTCCTGGAGCTTTTAATTGAGCCACCTCTTCTTCAATAGCAGCATCTAATTGAAGCTCACCATCAATATCCAAATCAGTTCTCATTTCCTTTGCTATTGCAGTTGCTTTTTGTACTTTTTCCACAAGTTCTCCCTTTGCACTTCCCATAGTAGAGAAGGAAAGCATAGCAACCTTTGGATCAAGATTACATAATTTTTTAGCTGTTTCAGCAGTTGTTATTGCAATAGCTGCAAGTTCTTCTGCAGATGGATTTGGATTTACTGCACAATCTGCAAATAAAAGTAATCCACTTTCTCCATATTTACAATCTGGTACCATCATAACAAAAAATCCTGATACAATTTTTACTCCTGGAGCAGTCTTTACAATCTGTAAGCCTGGTCTTAAAAGATCTCCAGTAGTATGAATTGCACCAGAAACCATACCATCAACGTATCCCATTTTAATAGCCATAGTTGCAAAATATAAAGGGTCTCTTACCATCTTTTCAGCTTTTTCTAAAGTCATGCCCTTCTTTTTTCTAAGTTCATAGAATTCTTTTGCATATCCCTCTGTTAAATCTGAAGTGTTAGGATCTACTATCTCAGCTCCGCTAACATCTATCCCTAATTGCTTTGAACTTTCTGCTATTTTTTCCTTATTTCCAACTAAGACAATGTTTGCTAGTCCATTTTTTAATATTTTATCACATGCCTGTAAATTTCTTTTTTCTTCACCTTCAGCCAAGATAATCCTTTTTTTGTCACCTTTCGCCATTTCCCATATTGATTCCATTAATTCCATTTTTCTTTCTCCCTTCCTTATAAGAGTATATATTTAATTCCTTAAGTTAAATATATATCTGTAGCATATAATATTAATATACATCTTTTGATAGAAGAATTTCAACAAAAAAAACAAAAAAGCTTATATTCAATATATTGAAAAATTTCTAACAATTTTAATTATTACATAAAATATTAGTAAATATATTAATAAAATTATACCTAAATGCATTAAGTTTTGACAAGTTTATGTAAATTTTTTTTATTTCCATGCTATGTATTTATCAAGTATAATAGTTATTATATGATAATAACTAATGAAGGTGATTTTTTGAAAGTTTCGGCAATAATAGCAGAATACAATCCGCTGCACAATGGTCATATTTTCCACATAAATAAGACAAAAGAAATAACAAATTGTGATGGACTCATAGGAGTACTTAGCGGGAATTTTGTCCAACGTGGTCAACCTGCCCTGTTAGATAAATGGACTCGTGCAAAATTAGCAGTTTTAAACGGTATAGATTTAGTAATAGAATTGCCTGCTGTATACAGCATTTCTTCAGCAGAATTCTTTTCTTACGGAGCAATAAGTTTACTAAATAGTTTAAATATAGTAGATTTGTTATGCTTTGGGAGTGAATCTGGAGATTTAAAATTAATTTACTATCTATCAAATATACTACAAAATCCACCTAGTGAATACTCCTGCTTATTAAAAAAATATGTTTCTCTAGGGCTGCCTTATTTTACTGCCAGAAGTAAGGCATTACTAAAATTTATATCTAAGGACCTAGATATAAATTTCACAAAATCTATAGAAACTATGATTTCTAGTTCTAACAATATTTTAGCAATTGAATATTGTAAAAGTTTAATAAAATTAAATAGTTCTATTAAAGCTGTTACCATAAAAAGAGAGGGTGACAACTATAACTCAAAAAAAATAACTTCTAAATTTCCTAGTGCAACTGCCATAAGAGAGAAAATAGAAAACAAAAGTGATTTAAGTATTTTAACTGATTTTTTACCAAAATCAGTTTATCAGGAATTATCATCTCTGTTATATAACAATTATGATTTTACCTTTTTGAAAAATACATTTGAATTTTTAAAGTATAAATGTATTACCGGCCCCAATAATTTAGATAAGATTCCCGATGCCAATGAAGGACTTAATAATAAAATTTATAAATCAATTATTAATTCCAAAGACTTTGATGAACTGATGACTAATATAAAGAGTAAAAGATATTCTTACACAAGATTAAGCAGAATTTTATGTCAATATTTTATTGGCTTTGAAAATCACCAAACAGAATCCCTAAGGAAATCTCCCTGCCCCTATGCAAGAGTGCTGGCTTTTAATACTAAAGGAATGGAAATTTTAAAACAAATTAAAAATAATTCAACTATTCCTGTATACCTAAAGCTTCCCAAATATAATGTTAGCTGTGAATGCTTAAAATTGGATATACTTTCAACTAATGCCTACAGTATTATAAATAAAAGTATAAAACCTTCCTCAGATTATTTAAATAGTCCTATAATAATCAGAGAATAAATAGATATTGAAAATAGTAATTAATTATCTCCTTTTTAAATATAAATAAATTAGATTACTTATAAGGAGATTTTTACTTGAGTATTGTTTTTTATATAATTATTATATTAGTATTTTTTACAACCTTTATTTTAATACGCAGCTATACAAAAAATGAAATCATTAGTATAGTTACTACTATACTATGCTCTTTCATTATATTTTCTATTATAATAAATCCAGCAAATTGCATTAATAATGCAATTAATGGGGCCAAGCTCTTTGCTTACAAGGTATTTCCAACCATGTTTCCATTTACAATGCTCTTAAATATAATTATAGCCTATGATGGTATTTATATTTATTCAAAGGTTTTTGGTAAATTTCTATGTAAACCACTAAGACTTCCAGACAAATGCAGCATTGTACTTATAATAAGTTTCTTATGCGGATATCCTATGGGCTCTCAGTACTGCTGTGAACTCCTAGAAAAAAAGGACATCGATTTTAATATAGCTTCAAGACTTATCAATATAGCTACAAACTGCAGTCCTCTATTTTTAGTTGGAACTATAGGTGAAAGCATGCTGGGTTCCTCTCACTATGGTTATATTTTATTAATTTCAAGCTATATTTCTTGTTTTATTATGGGCCTACTGATACCTGGTAATACTGCTTTTAAAGAGACTAAAACTATTCATAAACATGTTTTTAAAAAGCAAAATATAGGAAATGTACTTAAAAATAGCGTAGAAAACTCTATAGCTTCTTCTCTTTTGGTTTTAGGCTTTATAACAATTTTTTCTGTATTACTAGGCATAATAAAAAATACTGCAGTATTCTCTGCAGTAAATCAAAATACAATATTAGGTTCACTTTTACTTGGTTCTATTGAAATGACAAATGGATGTAATTTAGTTTCCACTTCATCCTTAAATATAGAGTTGAAATTAATGCTATTTAGCTTTTTTACTTCCTTTGGTGGATTATGTGTTATAGCACAGACTTATGCCTATACAAACCAATATAATTTTTCTCTATTCAGATACATATATAGAAAAATATTTCAAGGAATAGTCGCTTCCTTTACCACTCTAATAATATTTAAAATTAGTAATTACGGGATATTTACAATAAGTCAGGGAACTAATATTCCATTTACAAGCTCCAATATTTTAATACCTTTACTAATATTAATAGCAGTATTTCCCTTTATAGTGTATAAAAGTATAAAATTTATTGAATCTTTTTAAGCTCTTTAATATTCTCTTTGACTGTATCCCTTGTAAAATTTACTTTTTTTTGATAATTAATTAAAAATTTCTCCATTTCATTTTTTATATTAGAAAGCATAGCATCATTAATTTCCTTAATTTCTCTGTCAAGGTCTTGCAGCAAATTATTTGCATAATCTCTAGAAGCTATTTCAATATTCTTTGCTGAATTTTGTGCAGAAGTAATTATTTCTTCTGCATTTATTTTTGCTTCTTTAGTTATATCATGTTTTTCAATTTCCTTCATTATAGTCTGAGCATTTCTTCTCCTAATGATATCAGCTTCTTTCAATGCATCACTTAATATCCTATCTTTTTCATTTATAATCCACTGAGCTTTTTTTAATTCATCAGGAAGTGCTGAAATTATGTCATTAATAACTTCACAGACTTCTTTTTTATTAACAACAGATTTACCTGTCATAGGTAATTTTGTTGAGGTTTCTATAATATCTGATAAATATTCTAAAAGCTTCATAACATTCATATTTATATTCTCCCCTTATTTAGAACTTTGGGATTTCTTTAGTATATCTGATATAATTTCCTCTGGAACTAATCCTTTAATACATCCACCAAACACAGCGACTTGTTTCACTGAGGAAGAGCTTAAATACGAATATTCCGCTCTTGTCATCATAAACACCGTCTCTACATCAGGATCTAATTTGTTATTCATGAGAGCCATTTGAAATTCATATTCAAAATCAGACATAGCCCTAAGTCCCTTTATTATAACTTTTGCTCCTTTTTCTTTCATAAAATTAACAAGTAGCCCATTGTAACATTCAATTTTTATATTTTGCTTAAATTTTAAAACTCTTCTTATAAGTTCTAATCTTTCCTCCACAGAAAATAATCCCTTCTTTTGTGGATTCAAAAGAACTACTACTATAACTTCATCAAATACATTTGCCGCTCTTTTAATTATATCTAGATGTCCATTAGTTATGGGATCAAAACTTCCTGGGTAGACAGCTACCTTCATTTTAGTCCTCCTTATACCTGTAAAAACATACAGTTGTATTGCCATACTTTCTGAAATTAATTAAATCTATTTTTCCATTCCCTTGATATATTTCCTCACCGGAATCAATTTTAGTTACAATTAATCCATCCCTATGTAATAAATTTTTATCATGAATAATATCTATAGCTTTTGGAATCATATCTTTCATATAAGGAGGATCCACAAATATTAAATTAAATATAACACCATCATCTGATAATTTATATAATGCCTTATAGGAATCCATATTTAAGCACTTACAAATATGTTGAAATTTTAAAGTTTCTACATTTCTCTCTAATATAGGAAAGGTTATAGGACTTTTATCAACTAGATAGCATTGCTTTGCACCACGACTTGCAGCTTCCAAGCCAAGACTTCCTGTACCTGCAAATACATCCAAAACCACAGCATAAGGCACATCATTTTGGATTATGCTAAACATTGACTCCTTTATTCTATCTAAGGTTGGTCTTGTTTCCATGCCTTCAGGTGATAATAATTTTCTTCCCTTTGCAAGACCAGCAATTATTCGCATACTTTTATCCTCCCTTTACCTTTGTCATTTTCAAAAAATAATTATCTAGTATATTATCTTATTTTGAATCATGCTTTATTAGCATGACCTTCTGATAGCATCCATCACTATAATCAGAAGCTATTTATTTGTGTAATTCAAAATATTTCTTATATCCATCTTATTATTTATTTTTCACCTGACTAACTTGGCGTAAGACTCCCACGCACTCTGTGAAAGCGATTCA
>NZ_JBDNRK010000024.1:0-59706 GCF_047718555.1 Clostridium sp.
TTATTATACATTCTATTCAGCTAATTTAATACAAATTATTATTAAAGTTTTAATTTTTTTTACTTTTATACATAATTTTTTATTCTATATTTTAAAAATAAATTTTTAATTATAATTTTATTCATATTTTATGTAAAAATATGAATATCAATGTATTATTTTGTATATCACTATATGTTGTAATAATTTCGAAATAATATTACAATATATAGTGTCAAATAATTTACATATAAGCCATAATAATTAAACCTTTAATTTTAAATTGCCTAATAAGTATTATATATATATAAATTTACTTATTACAAATTACCCCTTATTCTTTGATAAGAGCACACTAAATAAGCGTGCTCTTATACTAATTAATTACAATTAGCTTAATTAAATCTATTGCCATAATATTTATTTACATATGCTAAATACATTTTTCTCATTGCTTCTAGTGTTTCTACCTGAGTATGTACTTTATTTTTTACGCAAGTATCAGCCAATTCATTACAAATAAAGCATTTTCTCTTTTCATAACCAAATTCTCTTCTTTCTATAGGTCTACAATCAGAACTATACACATCAATATCTATGCACGTTCCTAACATATGCTTATTTTCTATTTCAATACAGGTTTTTTTAGCCTTTATTTCATCCATATTTAAAAGAAACGTTATTATAGGGCCTTCTAATGTAATTCTAAAAATTTTTAAATAAATTTCATTATTAAAAATTTCTGTTATTATATTATCCATACATTTAATAATATTTATCGTAGTATTATTATCCCTATTGCTACCCGAATAGTTTACTTTCATTGATAAAAGTGTTTTTTTATATTTATCTATTAATTTTTTCTGAAAGACATACCTTTTTTCTCTATCTAAAAATATTGCATTATCATCATATTCCATATATGCCGAAGAATTATCAATTATATATTCTCCTTTAACTCCCTCCTAGTGTAGTTATAACAGAGCTAATGACTAAATATTTTTTTCGTGTTTAAATACTGCTCCCTACCATATTCATAAAGATTATTTCCCAAACTATCAATTATTACAATGGCAGGAAAGTTTTCCACCTGAATTTTTCTTATAGCTTCAGATCCCAAATCTTCATAAGCTATTATGTCCGATTTTTTTATACACTTAGATATTAAAGCTGCTGCCCCCCCTATAGCTCCAAAATATACCGCTTTATTTTTTTTCATTGAATCAATAACTTCCTTTGATCTTAATCCTTTACCTATCATTCCTCTTAATCCTATATCTAAAAGCTTTGGTGTATATGAATCCATTCTATAACTGGTAGTAGGCCCTGCTGAACCAATAGGCTTATTGGGCTTTGCAGGTGTTGGACCTACATAATATATAATTTGGTCTTTAATTTCCATTGGCAAATCCTGCTTTTTATTTAAAAGTTCAATTAATCTCTTATGTGCTGCATCTCTGGCAGTGTATATTGAGCCTGAAATCAACACCTTGTCTCCTACCTTTAATTTGCATGCTTCTTCCTCAGTAAAAGGAATATTAAGCTTTATATCCATTATATACCTCCAAAATGTATAACTCTTAATTAGTAAGTGATTTATCTATAATATTTTAACTACATGTCTTGTTACATGGCAGCTTATATTTACAGCTACAGGTAAGCCAGCAATATGCGTTGGAAATGTCTCTATATTTACACCTAAGGCAGTAGTTTTTCCTCCAAACCCTTGTGGTCCTATACCTATTTCATTTATTTTCTCTAGCATCTCTTCTTCAAGTTTGCTATAAAATAAATTTTTATTTCTAGTATTTATAGGTCTTAGAAGAGCTTTTTTGGAGAGTAATGCAGCTTTCTCAAAAGTACCACCAATCCCTACTCCAACTACAATAGGTGGACATGGATTAGGACCAGCCTCCTTTACTGTATCCAATATAAAGGCTTTTACCCCATCTAATCCATCTGAGGGCTTTAACATTTTAATCTTACTCATATTTTCAGATCCAAATCCCTTAGGGGCTATAGTAATTTTTATATTTTCCCCCTTTACAATTTCATAATGAATTACAGCAGGTGTATTATCTTTAGTATTAATTCTTTCAATTGGGTCACTTACCACAGATTTTCTTAAATATCCTTCCTCGTAGCCTTGCCTTACCCCCTTATTAACAGCATCCTCTATAAACTCTCCTGTAATATGTACATCTTGTCCTATTTCTAAAAACACACATGTCATCCCAGTATCCTGACATATAGGAACCTGATCTTCTTCTGCTATTTTACTATTATTCATTATTATTTCAAGGATATCTTTTGATATGACAAAGCTTTCTTCCAAACATGCTTTCTCAATTGCATTAAAAATATCCTTTGGTAAATAATAATTTGCCTCAATACAGAGGCCTTTTACGGCCTTTGTTATTTCCTTAGAATCTATTTGTCTCATATATTCTTACCTTTCATTTCTGTATTTATTTTTATTCTTATATTTATTACACCATCTATGATGAATAATTTCAACATTTAATTGCTCATAAACTCAGCAATCAATCCATGAAACCATTGGTAACCCTTAATTCTCTTCATAAAAAATTTTTATAAATAAATATGTCTATATCAATACCTACACAAATTGTCTACCTAGTCTAGGTTTAGCACACTAATAATATATATTTCTCAGGAAATATGTCATTATTTATTAATTAGTTTCATTGGCATAATAAGATTTTATAGACTTACACAATGATTCTGCTATTTTTTGTTGATATTCTTCACTTTTTAATTTACTTTCATCAGAAGGATTTGACAAAAATCCACATTCAACAATAACGGATGGAATATCTTTTCTACATCTTAAAATTTTATAGGAATCTAATGCAGCCTTCTCAACTCTTTTACTATCATCCCTTAAATCATTTCTAAAGTTTTCTTGTATAATGTGTGCAAGCCTTTGACTATCCGAATTAGATGAATACCATACCTGTGATCCATAATATTTGCTCTGAGGGAACATGTTAAGGTGTATACTTATAAACATATCACAATTACTTTCATCTTTCATTTTACATCTATTCTCTAAATCCTCATTTTTTTTCTTTCTAACTTTTCCTAAATCAGTGTATAGTCCTTTGTCCTCCTCACGTGTCATTACTATTTTAAAGCCTTCATCTTGTAAAGCTTTTCTCAGCTTTAGGCTTATACTTAAATTAATATTTTTTTCTACAGTTCCATTTTTGGATTGAGCTCCTCCATCCATGCCACCATGTCCTGGATCTATCAATATTATTTTTTTATCATCAGTCTTAACTTCAAAATGATTTTGTATTTCGTAAGCATTAATAAAATCATTCAGTGAAAAAAATATTAATAAAAAAGTAATTACAGTTACATTAAATACCCTTAACTTTTTTTTCACCCTACTCACTCCTCGTCTTTATATAAAAATCTTATACTATTATCAAACTTATTATGTACTATATTAGATATTTTAGTCACATATCAAGTAATTTAATAAATTAGTTACTAAAAAAAATAAAAATCACATTTATTTTAAAACGTGATTTTTTACATACTATAATATTATTGAAGTAAATAAATTATTCTTTATAATATTTTTAGTATTAAAGAAAATATACTGGAAATTAAAATACATACTGGTATAGTAACTAACCAAGTCCACAATACATTTTTTACAATCATCCATTTAACAGAAGATATTCTATGAGAGGCTGCAACACCCATAATAGATGATGATATAATTTGAGTGGTACTAACAGGATCATTCATCATTGTAGATGAAAAGATAACTGCAGCAGCAGTAGTTTCAGCTGCAAAGCCATTTACTGGTGAAAGCTTTGCCATATTCATTCCCATTGTTTTTATTATTTTATATCCACCAACAAAAGTTCCCAATGCCATTGCTAAGGCACAGGCTCCTTTTACCCATATGGGAATATGAAAGTTACTTATCAATCCACCACTTACTAGCGCCATAGCTATAACTCCCATAGATTTTTGAGCATCATTTCCGCCATGATTTATTGCAATAAGCATTGCTGAGCATATCTGAGCTTTTGAGAAAAAGCCTGATACTGTTGAAGGCTTAGTATATCTAAGCATCCACTGGAGACCAATCATAAATAAGTATCCAAAAACAAATCCTAATATTGGTGATAAAAATAGTGGTATTACAATTCTAATAAAAAAGGTTGTCCAATTAACCACAGAAAAAGACGTTTGATAAACAATAGCTGCTCCAACTAAGCTGCCAATCAACGCATGTGAAGAGCTGCTTGGAATTGCAAAATACCATGTGAACAAATCCCAAATTATAGCACTTAAAATAGCCACAATTATAACAGTAGGAGATATTAGATTTGGATTTACTATTCCATCTCCTATAATTTTAGCAACCTTCTCATTCATAAAAGCACCTAAAAAATTAAAGGATGCTGACATAATTACAGCCCATTTCATACTTAATACTCTAGTAGATACAGAAGTTGCAATTGCATTTGCACTATCATGAAATCCATTTATAAAATCAAAAAGTAAAGCTAGAACTACAATTATTACTGATAAATATATTACTGAACTATGCATTCTTCATAGCCACTCCCTCAATGAGATTTGCAATTGATTCACAAGCATCTAAGGTATTCTCTATATATTGATATATTTCTCTCCACTTAATAACATCAAGAACGGGTATATCTTCTACAAATAGTTGCCTTACGGCATTTCTAAATATCAAATCGCCTTCTTCTTCAATTTTATTTATCTCTATAATAATTTCTGTAAGCTTAGTATTATTTCTCATATTTTTAAATTCTTCCATTAACTTTATTATGTAACCACAAGACTTAACGATGAAATCGGCCAATATTTTAGCTTCCTCTTTTACTATATCTACATTGAACATTACAAATCTGCTGGCACTTGCCTCCATAAAATCCACTATATCATCCATTTCCTTTGATATAGAATATATATCCTCTCTGTCAAAGGGGGTTATAAATGTTTTATTAAGTTCACTTAATATATTATGCTGCTGGTTATCACTTATTTTTTCCATTTGTTTTATTTCTTTTAATTTTTCATAAGGATTAGAAATATCTTCTACAAAAGCTTTAAATAACAAAGAAGTTTCATGAATAGTATATGCATTCTCAATAAATAAATCATAAAATTTTTCATCCTTTGGAGATAAACTAAACATATTGATCCTCCTATATTGATATAAATATTCAACAATTAAGTAATTATATCATATATTAATATAAAATATAACAGTAATATATAGGAACTGCAATGGATAATATACACTCTATGTATTGAATATTCATAAATTTTGTATAAATATTAAATCTAAAAATGATCTGAAATCTCAATTATATTAAAATTTTTTATATGTGCTTGATTAGCAATGTAAAATACACAAATCAGAAATTGTAGCAAAATATGTATTAATTTTCAACAACAAAAAAAAGAGAGGATATTCCCCTCTTTGAAAACCAACTATCTCTTTGAGAATTGTGGAGATCTTCTTGCTTTCTTTAAACCGTATTTCTTTCTTTCCTTCATTCTTGGATCTCTTGTTAAAAAGCCAGCTTTTTTAAGTTCTCCTCTTAATGATTCATCAGCTTTTAATAGAGCTCTTGATATACCATGTCTTATAGCTCCAGCTTGACCTGTGAATCCTCCACCATTTACATTTACAAGAACATCAAATTTGTCTTTTGTACCAGTTAAAACTAGTGGCTGATTAACTATTACTCTTAGAGTTTCTAATCCAAAATATTTTTCTATCTCTCTTTTATTTACTATGACTTTACCCTCTCCTGGTACAAGTCTAACTCTAGCAATGGATTTTTTTCTTCTACCTGTTCCAATATATTGTACTTTAGCCATTTTATATCCTCCTTCCAACTACGAATTAATATGTCAATTTTAATACTTCTGGTTTCTGAGCTTCATGATTATGTTCATTTCCTCTATATACTTTAAGCTTTTTAAGAACCTCTCTACCCAATACTCCACTTGGAAGCATTCTTCTTACAGCTTCCTGAAAAACAAATTCAGGTTTTTTAGCTAATGCTTCTTTGTAAGGTATTTCCTTTAATCCACCTGGATATAATGAGTGGTGTCTCAGCATTTTTTGATCTAATTTTTTTCCTGTTAAAACTACCTTTTCAGCGTTTATAACAATAACAAAATCTCCAGTATCTACATTAGGTGTAAATGTAGGCTTATTTTTTCCTCTTAATATTAATGCAATTTGACTTGCTGCTCTACCTAAGGTTAATCCATCAACGTCAACAACATACCATTTTCTTTCAACTTCTTGCGGTTTCGCAATGTATGATTTCATTTTTTTCCCTCCCTGAACTTTACATAAATTACGTTCTATGTCAAAGATCCGGGGCTAGTGGATCTTTTTTAAGCAACGTTATACAAACATATATATTATAATACAATCTGCCACGCGTGTCAATAAATTTATGCATATTTTAATTAATAATATACCTTTTCTAAACACAGCCCCCCTGGTGGCACACATGGTCCTGACATGGTTCTATCTTTTGATATAAGTATGTCTTTAATCCTTTTAGCTTCAACTCTCTTTAATCCAACTTCAATTAAAGTCCCTACAATAATCCTTACCATATTATATAAAAAACCATCACCTGTTATGGTGAATATTATGTAATCACCTTGTTTTACTATCTTTAAACTGCTTATTGTCCTTACAGTGGTTTTTGTATTTCCTCCGCTGCTTTTAAAAGCAGCAAAATCATGAGTACCAATAAATTGCTTACTGGCATCTACCATTAATGCTACATCTATATTTCTTCTAAAATGATAGACATAATTCCTTCCAATTGCTGGTCTTTGAGGTGTATTTAAAACAGTATAACTATATGTCTTACCTTTACTATTAAATCTAGAATTAAAATTTAATTCCACTTCCTCTGAATTTAAAATTACAATATCCTCAGGTAGCTTACTATTCAAAATATTTCTAAATCTATCAGATGGTATTTTACTCTCAGTCAAAAAATTTCCTACAAACCCTCTTGCGTGAACACCAGCATCAGTCCTACTGGAACCTATAATCTTTAGACTCTCACCAGTTATATCCTTTAAACTTTCTTCCAATATTTGCTGGATAGTTATGGCATTATTTTGTATCTGCCAACCAGAATAATTGGTACCATCATATTCAATAGTAAGTTTAACATTCTTCATAACCTCACACCCTAGATTTTATATAGATCATTGTTAAAGAAGCTTTAACACGTACTATAAACAAAGCCAATGGCTTCATTTCGCTATGTATTTTTCGAATCAGTAATCAATAAAATCTACTCCAAATTGAAACCACAACAAGCATCGCTGTTACTAATATCGCTATTCCATCCCTAGAATGAAACTTAAGTATTTTCATCCTAGTTCTACCTTCTCCACCTCTATAACATCTAGCTTCCATGGCCATAGCCAATTCATCTGCTCTTCTAAAGGAACTTATAAATAATGGAACTAATACCGGTATTAAATTTTTTGATCTTTGTAGTAAATTCCCAGACTCAAAATCTGCTCCCCTTGCCATTTGTGCTTTCATAATTTTATCAGTCTCATCTATAAGTGTCGGAATAAATCTTAATGCTATAGTCATCATCATAGCTAAGTCATGAGATGATATTCCAACTTTTTTAAGGGGACTCATCAATTTTTCTAATCCATCCGTAAGTTCTATAGGTGAGGTTGTTAATGTAAGTAGTGATGTACCTACAATTAAAAATACTAGTCTCAACACCATAAATCCTGCTATATTTAAACCTTCTTTATAAACTTTAATAATTCCATACTTAAAAACTAAGCTTTGTCCCGGTGTCATTAATATATTCATTATAGCAGTAATAATTAACAGTATAAAAATAGGTTTAAGTCCTTTATATATATATCTAAGTTGGATTTTTGAAACCAGTATAGTTATAGCAGTAAATATTATTACAAATACATATCCAAAATATTGATCTATTAGAAATAAATTAATTATATATATTATAGATAAGATTATTTTAATCCTAGGATCTAATTTGTGAACAAAAGAATCCGCTGGAACATATTGTCCAATTGTTATATCTTTAAGCATTTTCACCGCCCCTTAAAACCCTTAAAATTTCTTTTCTGGCCTCATCAACAGTGAAGATATCCTGAGATATATTAAATCCTTTTTCTCTTAATTTTCTTACTAAATAAGTTACTTGCGGCACTGCTAGACCTACTCTTTCGAGAGTATCTATTTCTTTAAATATATCACTTGGCTTTCCATCCAAAATACATTTTCCCTTATTCATGACTAAAATTCGATCGGCCACCTTTGCAACGTCTTCCATGCTATGAGATACCAACACTATGGTCATTTTATACTCCTTTTGCAGCTTCAAAGTTTGATTTAGAATATCATCTCTTCCCTTTGGATCAAGTCCAGCAGTAGGCTCATCTAAAATTAAAATTTTAGGTTCCATAGCAACAACTCCCGCTATAGCTACTCTTCTTTTCTGACCACCACTAAGTTCAAAAGGAGATTTGTCTTTAAAAGCTTCATAGTCCAAACCAACCATATCCATAGCTCTTTTCACACGAATTTTAACTTCATCTTCAGTAAGTTTTAGATTTATTGGGCCATAGGCTATATCCTTTTCAATTGTTTCTTCAAAAATTTGATATTCTGGATACTGAAACACCAAACCAACTTTTTTTCTAATGTCAGATAATTTAGTAGTTTTTAATGTCATATCAAAATCATCTATAATTATTTTACCACTGGTAGGTTTTAATAACCCATTTATATGTTGTATTAAAGTTGATTTACCTGAACCTGTATGACCTATTAATGCAACAAACTCACCATCATTAATGTTTATATTTATATTGTCTAAAGCTTTCTTTTCAAAAGGTGTACCTGGCATGTAAATATGCGTTAAATTATCTATTTTAATCGACATAACTCATTCACCATCTCATCTATAGTTAATATATCACTTTTTATATCAATGCCACTTTTTCTAAGTTCATATGCAAGTTCCGCCATTTGTGGAACATCTAACCCAATTTGCTTCATAATCTCTACTTCCTTAAATACTTCCCTAGGAGAACCTTGATTTATGACCTTTCCCGTATCCATAACTATTATTCTGTCAGCTCCAATTGCTTCCTCCATATAATGTGTTATAAGAATTATTGTCATATTACTGTTGCTATTCAAATTTTCTATTGTATTAATAACCTCGCTTCTTCCAAGGGGATCAAGCATGGCTGTAGATTCATCAAATATTATACATTCAGGCTTCATAGCCAGAGTTCCAGCTATAGCGACTCTCTGTTTCTGACCTCCTGATAATAAATGTGGAGCATGTTTTCTATAGTCATACATATCTACTTCTTTAAGAGAATCATCAACTCTTTTTCTTATTTCACTAGGTTCAACTCCCAAATTTTCAGGACCAAAAGCAACATCTTCTTCAACAATTGTTGCCACTAATTGATTATCTGGATTCTGAAAAACCATTCCTGCCTTATTTCTTATAGCCCATACATTATTGTCATCTAAAGTATCCAATCCATCAACAATTACATTTCCCGTTGTAGGAATCATAAGTGCATTTATATGCTTAGCAAAAGTTGATTTACCAGACCCATTTCTACCTAATATAACTAAAAATTCACCTTTGGGAACATTGATATTTATATCATCTAAAGCTAGATTAAATGTTTTGTCTTCATTATTTTCATATCTATATGTAACATTTTTGCATTCTACCATGTTATTTTTCATAATAACACCCCAAAATTTAATAAAATGGGGACTAAGCTAGAATTCTACTTAATCCCCTTTTAGTTACACCAATTCTAATATAACTATTTCAGCTCCGTCGCCTCTTCTTGGACCCATTTTTAATATTCTAGTATATCCACCATTTCTGTCAACATACTTAGGCGCTAATGTATCAAATAGTTCACTAACTACATCTTCTTCTGTTACAAATGCAAGCACTTGTCTTCTAGCATGTAAATCTCCTCTTTTTGCAAGAGTAACCATTTTCTCTGCTAAACTTCTTGTTTCCTTAGCTCTTGTTTCAGTAGTTTCTATCTTACCGTGTTTTAAAAGACTAGTAACAAGATTTCTTAACATTGCTTTTCTTTGGTCAGTTGGACGACCAAGTTTACGATATCCTGCCATGTACTTACCTCCTTACTCTTCACTTTGCTTTAATGATAGTTCCAAAGCTTCAAGCTTTTGTTCAACTTCTTCAAGTGATTTTTTACCTAAATTTCTTACTTTCATCATATCTTCCATGGATCTCTCTGTTAATTCCTGAACTGTATTAATACCAGCTCTCTTTAAACAGTTATAACTCCTCACTGAAAGATCTAATTCTTCTATAGTCATTTCAAGTACTTTTTCTTTCTTATCTTCTTCTTTTTCTACCATAATTTCAACGTCATCTGCATGATCTGTTAAAGTCATAAATAATTTAAAATGTTCGATAAGAATTTTAGCGGATAAGCTTATAGCTTCTTCCGGTCTTATAGTTCCATTAGTCCATATCTCAATAGTCAACTTATCATAGTCCGTTATTTGGCCAACTCTTGTGTTCTCAACACTAAAGTTAACTCTTTTTACTGGCGTATATATTGAATCTACCGGAATAGTTCCTATAGGCATATCTTCTCTTTTATTTCTATTTTGAGTAACATAGCCTCTTCCTCTGTTAACTTCAATTTCCATATATAACTTTCCATCACTATCAAGTGTAGCTATATGTAAATCTTTATTAACAATTTCTACATCTCCATCAGTTTTTATATCAGCAGCAGTAACCTCTCCAGCTCCTTCAGCATCAATATAAATGATTTTAGGACCATCACCGCTCATTTTCAGAGCTAAACATTTAATGTTTAATATGATTTCTGTTACATCTTCCTTAACACCTTTTATAGTTGAAAATTCATGAAGCACACCTTCTATTTTGATGGAATTGGCAGCAACTCCTGGTAATGATGATAGTAGAATTCTTCTAAGAGAATTTCCTAAAGTAATTCCATAACCTCTTTCTAAAGGTTCAATAATAAACTTACCATAAGAACCATCCTCATTAGATTCTACACATTCAATTTTTGGCTTTTCTATTTCTAACATCTATGACCCTCCTTTATTATAAAGTGGCAACCTATTTGAGGGCAACTGATTCTATATCAACTATTTGCTGTATAACTCAACTATTAATGTTTCATTTACAGGAACATCTATATCTGATCTAGTTGGTTCAGCTACAACTTTTCCTTCGAAGTTTTCTGCATTTGAGGTAAGCCAAGCTGGTAAAGCCTTTGGATTTTCAACAAATGTCTTAAACTTTTCAGTTCCTCTGCTCTTTTCTGATACAGTTATTACGTCATTAACACTTAATTTATATGATGCTATATCTACTTTATGACCGTTTACTAGGAAATGACCATGAGTAACTAGCTGTCTTGCCTCATTTCTTGAATCTCCATAACCTAATCTGTAAGCTACATTATCAAGTCTTAGTTCAAGAAGTCTTAATAAGTTTTCACCTGTTATTCCCTTTACTCTTTCAGCCTTCTCATAATAAGTTCTAAATTGGCCTTCAAGTACCCCGTATATTCTCTTAGCCTTTTGTTTTTCTCTTAATTGTAATCCATAGTTAGAAAGCTTCTTTCTACCTTGTCCGTGCTGTCCTGGTGCATAGCCTCTTCTAGCAAATGCACATTTATCTGTAAAACATCTATCTCCTTTAAGAAATAGTTTTAAACCTTCTCTTCTGCATAATCTGCAAACTGCTCCAGTATATCTTGCCATTAAATCTTACACCTCCTGTGCTCTAATATTAAACTCTTCTTCTTTTAGGTGGTCTACAACCATTATGAGGAATAGGAGTAACATCTTTTATTAATGTAACTTCTAAACCAGCTGCTTGAAGAGATCTTATAGCAGCTTCTCTACCTGATCCAGGTCCTTTTACATAAACATCAACACTTTTTAATCCATGTTCCATAGCAGTCTTTGCAGCTGTTTCTGCTGCCATCTGTGCAGCAAAAGGAGTACTTTTTCTTGATCCTCTGAAACCTAAGCCACCTGCACTTGACCATGAAAGTGCATTACCAACGCTATCAGTTAATGTTACTATTGAATTATTAAATGTTGATTTTATATGTGCACAACCATGTTCAACATTTTTTCTTTCTTTTCTTCTTCTTGTTTTTTTACCTTTTTGAGCTGGCATTATCATCCCTCCTTATATTACTTTTTCTTTTTAGCTCCGATTGCTCTTTTTGGGCCTTTTCTAGTTCTTGCATTTGTTTTAGTTTTTTGTCCTCTCACTGGAAGACCTCTTCTATGTCTTATACCTCTATAACATCCAATTTCAACTAATCTTTTGATGTTAAGAGCTACGTCTCTTCTTAAATCACCTTCAACTTTGAAGTTTTTATTAACATAATCTCTTATAGAATTAACTTCTTCTTCAGTTAGATCTTTAACTCTAGTATCAGGATTTACGCCTGTAGCTTTTAATACTTCTTGTGATTTTGATAATCCTATACCAAATATATATGTTAGACCTATCTCTACTCTTTTTTCCTTTGGTAGATCAACACCAGATATTCTTGCCATTAAAATTTACACCTCCCAGGTATTAATACACTAAATTTCAAACTATCATTTTAATTAATTATATATAAAGTTTTAGGCAATAAAATTTACTTTATTGGCAGCCGTCCTAAAACACATTTTAACAACAACTTAAATATTTTTCAACACGTTAGCCTTGTTTTTGTTTATGTTTAGGATTTTCGCAAATAATCATTACTCTTCCTTTTCTTTTGATTACTTTGCACTTTTCACATATAGGCTTAACTGATGGTCTTACTTTCATAGCTAACCCTCCTTATTTTACTTAGCTCTCCAAGTTATTCTCCCTCGACTTAAATCATATGGGGATAATTCAACTGTTACTTTGTCTCCAGGTAATATTCTTATAAAATTCATTCTTAATTTTCCTGAAATGTGCGCTAATATTTTTTGACCACTTTCAAGTTCTACTTCAAACATAGTGTTTGGCAGGGCTTCTAAAACTGTTCCCTGCATTTCAATTACATCATCTTTTGACATAAGGTAATCAAACCTCCTTATTAGTACATAGTGACTGCAGAAACCTTTTTATTTGTGAATTACTAACTTCTACATTAGATATTAAACACTGCCTAATGTCCTCCGCAACTGTTTCGGTAAACATTAAATGTCTGATTTTTTTCTTTTTAGGCTTTTCAACTTTTCTTAAATCACCATCACAAATATAAACATATTCTTTATCTATTATATCCATAATAATAAATTTTCTATCTACATCTCTACCAGCCTTTGAATACACAACTGTACCCAAACAATCCTTATTCATCAGTTCACCTCTGTTGACTAAAAGTAAGTATTTCAGGTCCATTATCTAAAATAGCTACAGTATTTTCATAATGTGATGATAAACTGCCGTCATCAGTAACTACCGTCCAATCGTTTGATTGTACACTAACATAATATTTTCCAGCATTAACCATAGGTTCTATGGCTAAGACCATGCCATGAAGTAACTTAGGTCCTCTCCCCGGTGTACCAAAGTTAGGTACTTCCGGTTCTTCGTGCATATCTTTTCCTATGCCATGGCCTACATAATCTCTAACAATAGAATATCCAAAACTTTCTGCATAAGTCTGAATGGCTGAAGATATATCTGAGAGTCTATTCCCTACAACTGCCTTTTCAACACCTTTGAAAAAACTATCTCTAGTTACATTTATAAGATTTTTTGCTTGATCAGATACATTTCCTACTGGTAAAGTTCTAGCTGCATCACCTTGATATCCATTTAAAATAGCGCCACAATCTATACTTATTATATCGCCTTCCTGCAGCACTCTATTTCTGTCTGGAATTCCATGAACAACTTCCTGATTTATAGATGCACATATTGAAGATGGGAATCCATAATATCCTTTAAATGATGGAACAGCACCTTGTGATCTTATGAATTCCTCCGCTATTCTATCTAAATATGCAGTTGTTATTCCAGGCTTTATAACTTCTTCCATTTTGAGCAATGCTTCTTCCACGACTTTTCCCGCTTGCCTCATGTAGTCAATTTCTCTATTGTTTTTGATTATTATCATAATCTAATTATCTCCCTAAGATATCACAAATATTTTCAAACACAACATCTATATCTTGGGTACCGTCAACAGCACAGAGTATTTTTACAGAAGTATAATAATCTATTAGCGGTTCAGTCTGTCTGTTATAAACATCAATTCTTTCCTTAACCGTTTCTTCACTATCATCTTTTCTCTGAATTATATCGCTGCCACAAATATCACATTTTCCTGCAATTTTAGGTGGATTAAATTTAATATGATAACTAGCACCACATTTTGAGCATGTTCTTCTTCCAGTCATTCTTTCAAGTATACTGGACTCAGGAACTCTAATTAGGAGAGCATAATCAATTTTATGCCCCTTATCATCAAGAAATAAATCTAAAGCTTCTGCTTGTTTTACTGTCCTTGGAAATCCATCAAGTAAAAATCCATTTTTACAATCATCATTATTTAATCTATCTTTAACAATATCTATTGTTAATTCATCTGGTACCAACAATCCTTTGTTAATATATCCTTGAGCCTTTACTCCAAGTTCTGTCTTTTCTGATATATTTTTTCTAAATATATCACCAGTTGATATATGAGGAATATTGTATTTATTACTTATTTGTTTTGCTTGAGTTCCTTTTCCTGCTCCTGGAGGACCTAATAGTATAATGTTCATTTAATCATCTCCAATATTATTATTCACTCAAGAAACCTTCATAATGCTTCATTACCAGTTGGGCTTCAATAGCCTTCATAGTCTCAATAGCAACTCCAACCACTATTAGCAATCCTGTTCCACTAAAATACAATCCTTGAAATTTAGTATAAGATTCAAGAATCATTGGAGCCACAGCTATTACTCCAGCAAAAACTCCCCAAAGTATAGAAACTTTATCAAGCACTTTTTCAATATATCTTGCAGTTGGTTCTCCAGGCCTAACGCCAGGTACAAACCCTGAAGACTTATGCATATTCTCAGCCATTTCATCTGGCTTTAAAGTTATTTGTGTATAGAACCAGGTAAAGAATATAATAAATATAAAACTGACCACTGCATATTCCCAGCTATTCTGTTTAAACATACTATATTTACCTGAGACAATGGACTTATATATCCATGAATTTGGCCAAAATTGAACAATTATCACAGGAAACTGCATAACTGCCATAGCAAAAATTATTGCAATAATGGCTGAAGCATTGATATTTATTGGAATATGAGATGATTGACCTTTTAATGCTTTACCATTAACAGCTTTACCTGCATACTGAACCGGTATTCGCCTTTCAGCTAAACATGCCACTATAACAGCTAAAAACAATGCCACAATTATTACTACTAACACAGCGATTTGTACAATATCAACAGTATTGGTCTGTTGCAAAGTTGTAACTTGATAAATCATATTTGGAATTCTAGAAATAATATTTACAAACATTATTAAAGAAATTCCATTACCTATTCCTTTAACCGTGATTTGTTCTCCAAGCCACATCAAAAACACAGAAGCCGTTGTCAACGTTAAAGCTATTAGAACCATGTTGAGCTTTGAGGTATCTCTAAGAGCGCCCTGGCTATTTATTATGGCATACATTGCAAAAGTTTGAAATGCAGCAAGAAATACTGAACTATATCTAGTCATCTTTTGTATTTTCTTTCTGCCTTCTTCACCTTCCTTTTGCATTTGCTCAAGAGAAGGAATTGCAATTGTCAAAAGCTGTACAATAATTGACGCATTAATATATGGCATTACACCCATAGCAAATATACTAAAATTACTGAATGCTCCACCTGACATCAAATCATAAAATCCAGCTAGTGAGCCAGATTGTGATGATAAACTAACAAGTTTGGATGTATCAACTCCAGGCACAGGAATATGTATACCTATTCTATAAACTATAACCAAAACAAGTGTCCATAACAATCTTTTTCTTAAATCCGGAACTTTCCACGCATTACGTAAGGTCGATAACAATTTATATCACCTCTACTTTTCCTCCAGCTGCTTCAATCTTCTCAGCTGCTACTTTTGAAAATTTATTTACTTTAACAGTTAATTTTTTTGTAAGTTCTCCGTTACCAAGTATCTTAACTCCATCATTAACTTTTCCTATTATTCCTCTTTCAAGTAGCACTTCTATTGTCACTTCTGCTCCATCATCAAATATATTTAATCTATCTACATTTATACTAACTATATCTTTAGCAAATATGTTTGTAAATCCTCTTTTAGGCAATCTTCTATATAATGGCATTTGACCACCCTCAAATCCAGGTCTTACACCACCACCAGATCTTGCTTTTTGGCCTTTCTCACCTTTACCAGCGTTTCTTCCAAGACCAGAACCAGTACCTCTACCAATTCTTTTAGGTGCTTTTCTAGAACCTACTGCTGGTTTCAACTCATGAAGTTTCATAATTTGCACCTCCCCGTTTTATATTTTAAACTTCTTCCACTTTTAAAAGATAATTAACTTTGTTTATCATACCTCTTATTTGAGGAGTATCTTCTTTTTCAACTTTTTTGCCTATTTTACGTAGTCCAAGAGCATTAACAGTAGCTATATGATCCTTTTTCCTACCAATTAAACTCTTTTGTAATGTTATTGAAAGTTTAGCCATGTTAACTCCTCCTATCCTAATATTTCTTCAACAGATTTTCCTCTAAGCTCTGCAATATCTTCTACAGTTCTTAGTCTTGATAATCCGTTTATTGTAGCATTTACTACATTTCTTGCATTATTAGTTCCTAATGACTTAGCTCTAACATCTTTTAATCCAGCAAGTTCAAGGACTGCTCTTGATGGTCCTCCAGCTATAACTCCTGTACCTTCAGTAGCTGGCATTATAAGAACTTTACCAGTTCCAAATATACCTTCAATAGTATGAGGAACTGTAGTTCCAACCATTGCTACATGTACGATGTTCTTCTTAGCGTCTTCGATTCCTTTTCTTATAGCTTCAGGTATTTCAACAGACTTACCTGTTCCTACTCCTACATGGCCGTTTTCATCTCCAACTACTACTAATACGCTGAATCTAAAATTTCTTCCGCCCTTTACAACCTTAGCAACTCTATTAATAAATACAACTTTTTCTTTAAGTTCTAATGTACTAGGATCTATTCTCATTTATTTCCCTCCTTCTCTAGAATTCTAAGCCAGCAGTTCTCGCACCTTCAGCAAGTTCCTGTACTCTTCCGTGATATACAAATCCACCTCTATCAAAAACTACTTCTTTTATTCCTTTTTCTACAGCTTTCTTTCCAATGATTTCTCCAACAAGTCTTGCTGCTTCTTTATTACTTCCCACTTTAGATGAAAAATCTTTGTCTTTAGTTGAAGCTGCAACAATAGTACTTCCTGCTACATCATCAATTAATTGAGCATATATGTTTTTTTCACTTCTGAAAACTGCAAGTCTTGGTCTTTCAGTAGTACCAAAAATCTTTTTACGTACTCTCCTATGACGTTTATTTCTAGCTTCGCTTCTATCCTGCTTTTTAAACATACATTTCCACTCCTTTCTTGTAGTTACTTACCTGTTTTACCTTCCTTACGTCTGATGTGTTCATCAGTGTACTTAATTCCTTTTCCCTTATAAGGTTCAGGTTTTCTCCATTTTCTTATATCTGCTGCTACAGATCCTACTAATTCTTTGTCTATACCTTTTACTGTAATTTTATTTGCATCAGGTGTCTCAAAATTAATACCTTCTACAGCATCTATTTCAACTGGATGTGAATATCCAAGGCTTAATACTAATTTACTACCTTTTAATTGCGCTCTATAACCTACACCTACTAGTTCAAGGGTTTTAGAAAAACCTTCTGTTACACCAGTAACCATATTGTGTATTAATGCTCTTGTTAATCCGTGAAGAGCTCTGTGGTTTTTATCTTCGCTAGGTCTAGTAACAATTACATTATTATCTTCTACAACTACTTTAATATCCTTATGCATAGTCTTAACAAGTTGACCTTTTGAGCCTTTAACAGTAACAACGTTGTCTGGTGTTACTGAAACAGTGACACCATTAGGTATTACTACAGGCAATCTTCCTATTCTTGACATATTTACACCTCCTGTTCATCTAACTACCAGATATAGCAGATAACTTCTCCACCTAATCCTAGTTTTCTAGCTTCTTTATCAGTAACTATACCCTTAGAAGTTGATATTACTGCAACACCTAATCCATTTAATACTTTAGGAGTTTCTTCTTTTCTACAATAAACTCTAAGACCAGGTTTTGATATTCTTCTAAGTCCAGTTATAACCCTTACTTTGTTTTGACCATATTTCATACTAAGTCTCAACATTGGAACTGAACCGTCATTATATTCCTCTATATTTTTTATATATCCTTCTTGAAGCATTATATTTACTATTGCTTTCTTTATATTTGAAGAAGGTACTTCTACTACTTCGTGTTTAACTACGTTTGCATTTCTTATACGAGTTAGCAAATCCGCAATTGGGTCTGTCATAACCATGGTTTATGCCTCCTTTCATTCAATAACAATTACCAGCTGGCTTTCTTACAACCAGGTATTTCACCTTTGTAAGCAAGTTCTCTGAAACATATACGGCAAATGCCATATTTCTTTAATACTGCGTGGGGTCTTCCACATATTCTACATCTAGTGTAAGCTCTAGTTGAAAATTTTGGTTCTTTTTTCCACTTTTCGATCATCGCCTTACGTGCCACGTTATTACCTCCTTATTATTGAGCAAATGGCATACCAAGGAATCTCAATAATTCTCTTGCTTCCTCGTCACTTTTTGCTGTAGTAACAAATATTATATCCATACCTCTTACTTTATCTATTTTATCATATTCTACTTCTGGAAATATCAATTGCTCTTTAATTCCTAAAGCATAATTTCCTCTTCCATCAAATGCTTTGCTTGAAATTCCTCTAAAATCTCTAACTCTTGGTAGTGCTACATTCATAAGCTTATCAGCAAATTCATACATTTGTTGTTTTCTCAATGTAACTTTACAACCTATTGGCATGTTTTCTCTAATCTTAAAGTTTGCAATTGATTTTTTAGCTCTAGTTAAAATTGGTTTTTGACCAGTTATTAGCTGTAAATCAGCTGTAGCAGATTCTAAAACTTTTGAATTCTCCTTAGCTTCTCCTACGCCCATATTGATAACTATTTTTTCTAATTTAGGTATTTCCATCACATTTTTATATCCGAACTTTTCCATCAATGCTGGAATAACTTCTTTTTCGTACTTATCCTTTAGTCTTGCAGACATGCATTAGCCCTCCCTTCAAAATCTAAAATGTTTCTCCACACTTTTTGCATATTCTTACCTTTGATCCGTCATCTAACACTTTATTACTTATTCTTGTAGCTGAATTACATTTTGTACAGTAAAGCATAACCTTTGAACTATTAATCGGTGCTTCTCTTTTTATAATTCCGCCTTGCACATTAGCCTTACTTGGTTTTTGATGTTTAGTAACAACATTTACATCTTTAACTAATACAGTTGATTTTTTAGGATATGCAACTAAAACTTCTCCTGTTTTTCCTTTATCTTTACCTGAAATAACAACAACTGTGTCTTTTTTTCTAACATGAATTTTATTTATTGCCATCTAAAGCTACCTCCTATCCTATAGAACTTCAGGTGCTAATGATAAAATTTTATTAAATTCTTTATCTCTTAACTCCCTAGCAACAGGTCCGAAGATACGAGTTCCTCTTGGCTGTTTATCATCTTTTATCACTACAGCCGCATTTTCATCAAATCTGATATATGAACCGTCTGCTCTTCTTAAACCCTTAACTGATCTAACTATTACTGCTTTAACAACTTCACCTTTTTTAACAACACCGCCTGGTGTTGCACTTTTAACGCTAGCAACTATTATATCACCAATGTTTCCCCATTTTCTTTTGGAACCACCTAGTACTCTTATACACATAATCTCTTTTGCGCCAGAATTATCTGCTATTTTTAATACAGTTTGCTGTTGTATCATCTAAACACCCTCCTTTCAATTCAAAAGACTATTTAGCCTTTTCAACTATTTCTACGATTCTCCATCTTTTATCCTTTGATAATGGTCTTGTTTCCATTATTAATACTTTATCATCAACTTTTGCTTCATTATTTTCATCATGTGCTTTAAACTTAGTAGTTCTGTTAACAGTTTTGCCATATAAAGGGTGACGAACTTTAGTTTCTACAGCAACTACAACAGTTTTATCCATTTTATCTGAAACAACCTTACCAATTCTTGTCTTTCTATTTCCTCTTTCCACAGGATAACCTCCTTTCAGCTTTACTGTTCAAACGCCCTTAGTTCTTCTTCTCTAAGGATGGTTTTAATCTGGGCTATAGATTTTTTAACTTCTCTTATTCTCATAGGGTTTTCAAGCTGACCTGTAGCCAATTGAAACCTAAGTCTAAATAATTCTGCTTTTAAATCAACTAGTTGAGTCTGTAAATCTTGAGGAGTTTTTTCTCTTAATTCTTTAGCCTTCATTAATTTCACCGCCCATTTCCTCAAAGTTTTTCCTTGTAACAAACTTAGTACTTACAGGAAGTTTATGTGAAGCAAGCCTCATAGCTTCTCTTGCCTGTGCTTCAGTTACCCCTGATATCTCAAATAGTACTCTACCAGGTTTTATTACTGCAACCCAATATTCTGGAGAACCTTTACCAGAACCCATACGAGTTTCTGCTGGTTTTTCAGTAACTGGTTTATCCGGGAAAATCTTTATCCAAAGTTTTCCTCCTCTTTTAACATATCTATTTATAGCTATTCTGGCAGCTTCAATCTGATTACTTGTTATCCAACCACATTCTGTAGCTTGTAAACCATAGTCACCATAAGCAATAAAATTACCTCTTGTTGCTTTACCTTTCATTCTGCCACGCTGTACTTTACGACGTTTAACTCTTTTAGGCATTAACATATCGTATTCCTCCTTCCTTATGCGTTTGCTTCTTCCTTTTTCTCAATTTTCTTTGTAGGAAGAACTTCACCTCTATATACCCATACTTTTACGCCTATTTTTCCGTATGTAGTATCTGCTTCTGCAAAACCATAATCTATATCAGCTCTTAAAGTCTGAAGTGGAATTGTTCCCTCATGATACTGCTCTGTTCTTGCTATTTCAGCTCCAGCAAGTCTTCCTGAGCATGAAGTTTTAACACCTTTTACTCCAAATCTCATAGCTCTTTGGATAGTTTGCTTCATAGCTCTTCTAAAAGAAATTCTTCTTTCTAATTGTGATGCTATATTTTCAGCCATAAGCTGTGCATCACTATCTGCATTTTTGACCTCAACAATATTGATTAAAATATTTTTATCAGAAACTAAATCTTTAGTCTCCTTTTTTAAAGCTTCAATACCTTGGCCGCCTTTTCCTATAACCATCCCTGGTTTAGCAGTATATATATTTAGTTTTATCCTCTTTGCAGCTCTTTCAATTTCAATTTTTGAAATTCCTGCATTATGAAGCTTCTTATTAACAAATTCTCTGATTTTGTTATCTTCAACTAAATAATCTGCAAAATTCTTACTATCAGCATACCATTTAGCATTCCAATCCTTTATTACACCAACTCTTAGTCCATGCGGATTAACTTTTTGTCCCAAACTGTTCCCCTCCTTTTTATGCTCTTTCTTTTACAACTAGAGTAATATGACTAGTTCTTTTTTTAATTTTGAATGCTCTACCTTGTGCATGTGGTCTAAATCTTTTTAATGTAGGACCTTGACCAGTAAATGCATCAGCAACATATAGTCTGTTTACATCTAGATTTAAATTGTTTTCTGCATTTGCAACCGCTGATTTTAAAACCTTACTTACAACATCCGCTGCATCCTTTGGAGTGTATTGTAATATAGCGAAAGCCTCATTTACATTTTTATCCCTTATTAAATCAAGAACAATGCCTATTTTCATTGAAGACATTCTTACATATTTGGCTATTGATCTAGCTTCCATTAATGATTACCTCCTTCCTAAAGCTATCTAAGTCCTGATGACTTTTCAGTGTTATCTCCGTGTCCTTTAAAAGTTCTTGTTAGTACAAATTCTCCCAATTTGTGTCCAACCATATCTTCACTTACATATACCGGAACATGTTTTCTACCATCATGAACAGCTATAGTGTGACCTACCATTTGTGGAAAAATTGTTGAACTTCTTGACCAAGTCTTTATTACTTTCTTTTCACCACTTTTATTCATTTCATTAATTCTTTTTAAAAGCGCTTCTTGCACAAAAGGTCCTTTTTTTACTGATCTACTCACCTTGTTGGCCTCCCTTCACATAACTTAATTGGCAGTCAGAAGAGAATTTTATTCTCTTCTGACTACTTAGTTTTTCTACCCTTGACAATAAGTCTATCTGAATATTTCTTATTTTTTCTTGTTTTATAACCAAGTGCTGGTTTACCCCATGGAGTAAGAGGTCCTGGGTGTCCTACTGGTGACTTACCTTCACCACCACCATGTGGATGGTCATTAGGGTTCATTACGGAACCTCTAACTGTTGGTCTAATACCCATATGTCTTTTTCTTCCAGCCTTACCTATATTTACGATTTCATGTGTTAAGTTTGACACTGTTCCAATAGTAGCTTTACATTCTATTCTTACATATCTCATCTCACCACTTGGAAGTCTTAATGTTGCATATTCTCCCTCTTTAGCCATAAGCTGAGCACTAGCACCAGCTGATCTAACTAATTGAGCACCTTTTCCTACTGATAATTCAACATTATGGACTATAGTACCTACTGGTATATTTTTAAGTGGTAATGAATTACCTATTTTTATGTCTGATTCTTCGCCTGATACAACTACATCTCCAACTTTTAATCCAACTGGAGCAATTATGTATCTCTTCTCACCATCAACATAAGAAATAAGAGCAATAAATGCAGATCTATTAGGATCATATTCTATTGTTGCTACTTTTGCTGGTATATTATCCTTATTTCTTTTGAAATCAATCAATCTGTATTTTTGCTTAGCTCCTCCACCTATATGGCGAACAGTTATTTTACCTTGAGCATTTCTTCCGCCTTTTCTTTTCTTTTCTACAAGAAGTGATTTTTCAGGTACATTTGTTGTTATTTCTTCAAATGTACATACTGTCATTTCTCTTCTTGAGGGGGAAGTAGGGTTAAATCCTTTAACTGCCATTTTCTTTTTCTCCTCCTTTTTTCGCTTATCTGGCCATCAGCCAATACTAGCTCTTATTAACTATTTCATTCCTTCAAAGAATTCAATTGACTTGCTTTCACTTGTAAGCTTTACAACAGCTTTTTTATAATCAGCTCTCTTACCAACGTGAACTCCAACTCTTTTTGTTTTTCCCAATATATTAGCTGTCTTTACATCTTCTACTTTAACTCCGAAGACTTCTTCTACAGCTTTTTTAATTTGGCTCTTGTTTGCGTGCACATCAACAACAAAGGTGTATTTTTTATCTGACATTTCAGCCATACTTTTTTCAGTTATTATTGGTTTTCTTATAATATCATGGCTAGTTAAATTCATTATGCATACACCTCCTCAATTTTTGACACAGCATCCTTAGTTATTATAAAATTATCATATTTTAAAATATCATAAACATTTAAGTTATTAGCTGGAATTACTGTAGTACCTTCAATGTTTCTAACTGATTTATAAACATTTTCATTTGAATCAGCTACAACGATCAAAGCTTTTTTTGAATTAAATGCATTCAACATTTTTACTACTTCTTTTGTCTTTGGAGCTTCAAAATTTAATTCCTCTAATACAATGATTTCATTTTCTGCCACTTTACTGCTTAGTGCAGATTTCATAGCTACTCGTTTCATTGATTTTGGAACCGACATTCTGTAGCTTCTTGGTTTTGGTGCAAAAACCACACCACCATGTATCCACTGTGGAGATCTGATTGATCCTTGTCTTGCTCTACCAGTTCCTTTTTGTCTCCAAGGTTTAATTCCACCTCCGGAAACCTCTGATCTAGTTTTAGCACTTTGATTTCCTTGTCTTTTATTCGCTAGTAATGCAACTACAACCTGATGTAATGCATCAGCATTTACTTCTGCCCCAAAAACTTCAGTTGACAATTCAATGTCTCCAACTTTTTTTCCTTCTTTATTAAACAATCCTACTGTAGGCATTCTGTATCCTCCTTTCCAATAAAATTAGGCTTTAACAGAGTTTCTTATTACAATGAAACCCTTATTTGGACCAGGTACTCCACCTTTAATTAATATTACGTTCTTCTCTGGAATTACCTTTGCCACCTCTAAATTTAATACTGTTGTATTAACATGGCCCATATGTCCTGGCATTTTTTTATTTTTAAAAGTTCTTGATGGATCTGATGAAGCTCCCATAGAACCTACTGCTCTATGAAATTTTGATCCATGGCTCATTGGTCCTCTATGGCCATTCCATCTTCTTATTGTACCTTGGAATCCCTTACCTTTAGAAACTCCTGATACATCCACCTTTTCTCCAGCTGCAAAAGTATCAACTTTTATCTCAGTGCCTAATTCGTAAGCACTTATATCTTCTAATCTAAATTCTTTTATGAATTTCTTTACAGATACACCAGCTTTATCAAAGTGTCCTTTTAGTGGTTTATTGATTAATTTTTCTCTTGTATCATAAAAACCAACCTGTATTGCTTCATATCCATCATTTTCCGTTGTCTTTTTCTGCAAAACAACGCAAGGACCTGCTTCTATAACAGTTACAGGAACTATTTTACCTGCTTCATTAAATATTTGAGTCATACCAAGTTTTTTACCTAGTATAGCTTTTTTCATATCTAGCACCTCCTCGACACATCATTGGATCGCATTGCGATCATAACGGTCAAAACTAATTTATAAATTTTATAATTTTATTTCAATATCAACACCTGCTGGCAAATCTAACCTCATTAGAGCATCCACAGTTTTTGGTGATGGACTCAATATATCTATAAGTCTTTTGTGTGTTCTGATTTCAAATTGTTCTCTTGAATCTTTGTATTTATGTGGTGCTCTCAATATTGTAACAACATCTTTTTCTGTTGGCAGTGGTACTGGACCTGCTACCTTTGCTCCTGTTGATTTAGCAGTTTCAACTATTTTTTCGGCTGATTGATCAAGTATTGTATGATCAAAAGCTTTTAACCTAATTCTTATTTTTTGTTTTGCCATTTTATTTCCCTCCTTTTCATCGCACGCTCATCTTCTTACGTACAACAGCGGACGTTCTATAAACTGCTCCACGTGTTGCATATTAATATACAAACACACAACATAAAATAATTTATAGACTACCCGTCGCCCGGTTCAAGACCGCGACATGCTCAGTAAGAATTCCCCGTAAGTGCGGCTACCTCTTACCTCATCGCTGTTTTCACATAACAACTCTTATATTATACAACTAATTTTATGTTTTAGCAAGCGTTTTTTAATTTTAAACTTCAATTCTTATTCCCTTCAGCTATGCATTAAAACATTTTTCAAAATTGTCATATTATGTTGTTAGCATATATTATTTTTAGATCATTATTCTACACAAAACAAAAGGAGAAGAGCGTCCTCTTCTCCTTTTTAAATAAAGCTTTATTTATACATCTCTTATAACAAAATTTCAATTCATAATTACATACAGAAAATCAAATCAGACTATTTAACAATAGAAGTAACGACACCAGAACCAACTGTTCTTCCGCCTTCTCTTATAGCAAATCTTAAATTATCAGTCATTGCTACTGGGCTTATTAATTCAACTGTCATATCTATATGGTCTCCTGGCATTACCATTTCCATTCCTTCTGGTAATTTTATTAATCCTGTTACGTCTGTTGTTCTGAAATAAAATTGTGGTCTGTATCCATCAAAGAATGGTGTATGTCTTCCGCCTTCTTCTTTCTTTAATACATATACCTGACCAACAAATTTATTGTGTGGTGTTACTGAACCTGGTTTTGCTAATACCTGACCTCTTTCTATGTCTGTTCTCTGAATTCCTCTTAGTAATGCTCCGATATTATCTCCAGCCATTGCTTCATCTAGTAATTTTCTGAACATTTCTACTCCAGTTACTACTGTCTTTCCTATCTCTTCTTTTAATCCTACGATTTCTACTTCGTCTCCTACATGTAGAATTCCGCTTTCTACTCTTCCTGTTGCAACTGTTCCTCTTCCTGTTATTGTGAATACATCTTCTATTGGCATCAAGAATGTTTTATCTGTTGCTCTCTCTGGTGTTGGTATATAGCTGTCTACTGCTTCCATTAAGTCTAATATTGGCTTTGTTGCTTCTGCATCTGTTGGATTCTCTAATGCTTTCAATGCACTTCCTACTACTATTGGAGTATCATCTCCTGGAAATCCATATTCACTTAACAGTTCTCTTACTTCCATTTCTACTAATTCTATTAACTCTGGATCATCTACCATATCTGCTTTGTTTAAGAATACTACTATGTGCTGAACTCCAACTCTGCTTGCTAGTAGTATATGCTCTCTTGTCTGTGGCATTGGACCATCTGCTGCACTTACTACTAGGATTGCTCCATCCATTTGTGCTGCTCCTGTTATCATGTTCTTTACATAATCTGCATGTCCTGGACAATCAACGTGTGCATAATGTCTATTTGCTGTCTCATATTCTACGTGTGCTGTGTTGATTGTTATTCCTCTTTCTTTCTCTTCTGGTGCTTTATCTATTTCTGCATAGTTTGTTGCTGTTGCTCCACCTGTCTGTGCCAATACTGTTGTTATTGCTGCTGTTAATGTTGTCTTACCATGATCTACGTGTCCTATTGTTCCTATGTTTACATGTGGTTTATTTCTCTCAAATTTTGCTTTTGCCATTTTTTATTCCTCCTTAAAAAAACAATTATTTTCTTTCTCCAATTATTTGTTCTTGAATACTTTTAGGTACTTCTTCATAGTGATCAAATACCATACTATAAGTTCCTCTACCTTGTGTCCTTGATCTAAGAACAGTAGCGTAACCAAACATCTCTGATAATGGGACAAAGGCTCTTATAACTTGAGCACCGGCTTGGGCTTCCATTCCCTCAATTCTTCCTCTTCTTCCATTAACATCTCCCATTACATCTCCCATATACTCTTCTGGAACCACTACTTCAACTTTCATCATAGGTTCAAGTATTACAGGATCAGCCTTTGCCATTGCATTTTTAAATGCCATAGATCCAGCTATTTTAAATGCCATTTCATTTGAGTCAACATCATGGTAAGAACCATCGACTACCTTAACTTTAAAGTTTATAGTTTTATAGCCAGCTAAAATACCACTTTCAGATGCTTCTCTAATACCATCATCAATTGGTTGTATATATTCTTTAGGAATTGCTCCACCAACTACAGCATTTTCGAAAGTATATTCTTCTTCAGTTGGTTCTATCTCAATCCAACAATGACCGTATTGTCCACGACCACCAGACTGTCTAACAAATTTACCTTCTGCTCTAACTGCTTTTCTAATAGTTTCCTTATACGCAACTTGAGGTTTACCTACATTACATTCAACCTTAAATTCTCTTGTAAGTCTATCAACTATAATTTCAAGATGTAACTCACCCATACCAGATATAATTGTTTGACCAGTTTCCTGATCTGTATGAGTTTTAAATGTTGGATCTTCTTCTGCAAGTTTTGCTAAAGCAATACCCATCTTTTCCTGACCAGCCTTTGTCTTTGGCTCTATAGCTACATCAATAACTGTTTCCGGGAATACCATGTTTTCCAATATTATTGGCTTAGCTTCATCACATAATGTATCACCTGTAGTTGTAAACTTAAGACCAACAATAGCTCCTAAATCCCCAGCTTCTAATTCTTCAACTTCTTCTCTATGATTAGAATGCATCTTAACAAGTCTTCCAATTCTTTCTTTTTTATTCTTTGTAGAATTTAACACATAAGATCCACTCTTCATTATACCTGAATAAACTCTAGTAAATGCAAGTTTTCCTACAAAAGGATCTGTCGCAATTTTAAATGCTAATGCTGACATTGGTTCTTCATCACTAGTATGTCTTACATCCTCTTCACCCTCAAGAGTTTCTCCTTTTATAGGTGGAATATCAAGTGGTGATGGCATATAATCAACAACAGCATCTAACATTTGTTGAACACCTTTATTTTTATAAGAGGAACCACAAGTAACTGGTACAAATTTATTTTCTATAACGCCTTTTCTAATTGCAGCCTTTATTTCTTCCTCAGTTATCTCTTCACCCTCAAGATATTTCATTGTTAAATCTTCATCTAATTCTGCAACTGCTTCTATCATTGAAGCTCTGTATTCTTCTGCTAAATCCTTCATATCTTCAGGTATGGCAGTTTCTTCCATTTCAGTGCCTAATTCATCTTCATATATTATAGCTTCATTTTTAATAAGATCAATTATTCCTGTAAAATGATCCTCTTTACCTATTGGCAACTGTATTGGAACTGCATTTGCCTTAAGTCTCTCTCTCATCATATTAACAGATCTAAAGAAATCAGCTCCTAGTATATCCATTTTATTAATATAAGCCATTCTTGGTACTTTATATTTTTCTGCCTGTCTCCATACATTTTCTGATTGAGGTTCAACTCCACCTTTGGCATCATAAACCGCAACAGTTCCATCAAGTACTCTTAGTGATCTTTCAACTTCAACTGTAAAATCTACGTGTCCTGGTGTGTCTATAATATTTATTTCATGTTCTTTCCAGTAACATGTAGTTGCAGCTGAGGTTATTGTAATACCTCTTTCTTGTTCCTGAACCATCCAGTCCATTGTAGCTGCGCCTTCATGAACTTCACCAATTTTGTGTGTTCTACCTGTATAAAACAATATACGTTCTGTAGTTGTTGTTTTACCAGCGTCAATATGTGCCATTATTCCTATATTACGGAACTTTTCTAATGGATATTTTCTAGCCACTATTTTTCCTCCTCTCGATTATCACGATACAAAATTTGACAAAACTGCCTTGGATATCCAAAACAGTTTTGCTATATTAATTCTAATATCTATAATGTGCAAACGCTTTATTAGCTTCTGCCATTTTATGAGTATCTTCTCTCTTCTTAACAGCAGCACCTGTATTATTTGAAGCATCCACAAGTTCTCCAGCGAGCTTATCTTTCATGTGTTTTTCGCCTCTTTTTCTTGCTGCATCAAGCATCCATCTAATTCCTAAAGTCTGTCTTCTCTCTGGTCTAACTTCTATAGGAACTTGATAAGTTGCTCCACCTATTCTTCTAGCCTTTACTTCAAGTAATGGCATTATATTATTCATTGCTGCTTCAAAAACTTCTATAGCCTCTTTCCCTGTTTTAGCTGCTATAATTTCAAAAGCACCGTAGCATACTTTCTGTGCTACTCCCTTTTTACCATCTTCCATTATATTGTTTATAAGCTTAGTAACAACCTTGCTATTGTATACTGGATCTGGTAGTACATCTCTTTTTGCTATATGTCCTTTTCTTGGCACTTTTCTTCCCTCCTTAATAAATAATTTTAAGTTCATAGGTACTCGACATTTTCTGTCGTAAAGTGCTTTGTACTTCTGCAAAATTTTATAATATACTCATAGTATTTCTATCCATGAGGGTAAGTAAGTATTTAAACGAAAAATTAAAATAATCTTACAATATATATAAAAGCTGAAGACACAGCACTAAGTAAATAAACTATTTTTGTTTTGGTTTCTTAGCACCATATTTCGATCTAGCCTGCATTCTGTTGGCAACACCAGCGGCATCTAATGTACCTCTGACAATATGATATCTAACACCTGGTAAATCCTTAACTCTTCCACCTCTTATAAGAACAACACTATGTTCTTGCAAATTGTGGCCTACACCTGGTATATAAGCAGTAACTTCATATCCATTAGTAAGTCTAACTCTGGCAATTTTTCTCAAAGCTGAGTTAGGCTTCTTTGGAGTTGTTGTTTTAACTACAGTACATACTCCTCTTTTTTGTGGACATTCTTTCAATGCTGGCGCAGTTGATTTAACAATAGCTGTCTTTCTACCTTTTCTTACCAATTGGTTAATGGTTGGCATACTTACACCTCCTTTAAAATCTACTATCAATATATTAATTTAGATAATAGCAACTCACTTTACTCCAGAATTAAAGCACTTGCTGCCCCAACATCTATTCCGCAAAGCTTCCCTAATTCTTTCATAGTTTCAATGTAAACAATCTCTAAGGAATGCTCCATGGATAACTCCTCAACAGTATTAATTAATTTATTGTCAGCATCTTTTGCAATATAAACAACTCTACCTTCTCCACTTTTTATGGCTTTAATAGTTTGTTTTATACCAACAACTTTTTTCCCGCTAAGTCTGTTTACCATAAAATACCCTCCTTATGATAAATTACTGTGTGATTTTAATTAAAATCACACAAATTGTATTTTATCATTTTAAACTTTTCATGTCAACAAATCATTTGTTAAGTTAACTTTCTTTTACTAAAATTTCATTCTCTTCTTGTTTTTCATCTTCTATACTTATATTTTTATACCTTGCCAGACCTGTACCAGCTGGTATAAGTTTACCAATAATGACATTTTCCTTAAGACCTACTAGCGGATCAATTTTACCTTTAATTGCTGCATCTGTAAGAACCCTGGTAGTTTCTTGGAAAGATGCTGCTGATAAGAATGAATCTGTTGCAAGAGCTGCTTTTGTTATTCCAAGTAAAGCAATTCTTCCTTTTGCCGGTTCACCACCATTAGCTTCTATGCTATCATTAGCTTCATTAAAGTCAAAAATATCAATCATTGTACCTGGCAATAATTCCGTATCCCCTGAATCTTCAACTTTAACTTTTCTAGTCATTTGTCTTACTACAACTTCAAGATGTTTATCATTTATATCAACACCCTGTAATCTATAAACTTTTTGAACTTCTGATAGAAGATAATTTTTAACAGCATTAACACCTTTTATTCTTAATATATCATGTGGATTTATAGAACCCTCTGTAATTTCATCTCCAGCATTTATAATATCTCCATTTTGAACCTTAAGACTTGATCCAAAAGGTATATCATAACTAACTTCCTCGCCACCATCAGTGACAATATATACTATTCTCTTTTTCTTAGTATCTTCAAGTCTGACGGTTCCCGAAACTTCACTTACTATTGCAAGACCTTTTGGCTTTCTTGCTTCAAAAAGTTCTTCAACTCTAGGAAGACCTTGAGTTATATCTGCTCCTGCAACTCCACCTGTATGGAATGTTCTCATGGTTAATTGTGTTCCTGGTTCACCAATTGACTGGGCCGCTATAATTCCAACAGCCTCACCAATACCTATTTGTTGAGCAGTAGCCATATCCATGCCATAGCATTTAGCACACACACCATATTTACAATCACATGTAAATACAGATCTTATTTTTACTTTTTTAACCCCGGCATTTTCTACTTTCTCAGCTAGGTGAATATCCATATAGGAATCTCTATGAACAATTATATCTTTTGTTTTAGGATTTATAATATCTTCAGCACTATATCTACCTGTAAGTCTTTCTTTTAAAGGCTCTATAACTTCATTTCCCTCTTTTATTTCAGATACTTCAAACCCTTCTTCAGTACCACAATCATCAACTCTTACAATAACATCCTGTGATACATCTACAAGTCTTCTTGTAAGATATCCTGAATCCGCTGTCTTAAGTGCTGTATCTGCATTACCTTTTCTTGCTCCATGAGTTGATATGAAGTACTCAAGTACATCAAGGCCTTCTCTAAAAGATGCCTTGATAGGCATTTCCAAAATTTTACCAGATGGATTAGCCATAAGTCCTCTCATACCAGCAAGCTGCTTAATCTGACTCTTAGAACCTCTAGCTCCTGAATCAGCCATCATAAATATAGGATTAAATCTATCCAAGTTATTCATAAGCGCATCTGCAACTTCTTCAGTAGTTTTAGTCCAAACATCTATTACCCTTTCATATCTCTCATTTTCAGAAATATAACCCCTTCTATAAAGCTTCTCTATCTTATCAACAGACATTTGTGCTTCATTAAGTAAGGTCTTCTTTTCTGGTGGGACCGTCATATCAGAAGTAGAAACTGTTATAGCTCCTATAGATGAATAGTGATATCCCTTAGCTTTAATCTTATCAAGCATAATAGATGTTTCAGTTGGACCATGCCTTAAATAACATTTATCTATAATCTTACCTAAGTTCTTTTTACCAACTAAGAAATCAACTTCTAGTTTAAACTCATTTTCCGGAATACTCCTGTCAATAAAACCTAAATCCTGAGGTATTGATTCATTAAATAAAAGTTTTCCTGGCGTAGTATCTATTATTCTATATATTTTTTCACCTTCAATAATTTTACAAAGTTTAACTTTTACTTTAGCATGAACATCAACTTCTCCTAATTGATATGCCATGATAACTTCCTCTGCTGAAGAAAATGACTTTCCTTCACCCTTAACGTTATCTTTATCAATAGTCAAATAATAAGATCCCAATACCATGTCTTGCGTCGGAACACATACTGGCTTACCATCTGATGGCTTTAATATGTTATGAGCAGCTAACATTAAAAATCTTGCTTCTGCTTGTGCTTCCACTGATAAAGGCACGTGGACGGCCATTTGGTCACCATCAAAATCCGCATTGTATGCTGTACAAGCAAGTGGATGTAATTTTATTGCTCTTCCTTCAACTAATATTGGCTGGAATGCTTGAATTCCTAGTCTATGCAAAGTAGGTGCACGATTTAACAATACTGGATGATCTGAAATTACTTCTTCAAGTACATCCCAAACCTGTGGCTGAACTCTTTCAACCATTCTCTTTGCACTTTTTATATTGTGAGCAACTCCACTTTCAACCAATTTTTTCATTACAAAAGGTTTAAATAATTCTAATGCCATTTCCTTTGGAAGACCGCATTGATACATTTTTAATTCTGGTCCAACAACTATAACTGAACGCCCTGAATAGTCAACACGTTTTCCAAGAAGATTTTGTCTAAATCTTCCTTGCTTACCCTTAAGCATATCCGAAAGAGACTTTAGAGGTCTATTTCCTGGACCTGTTACCGGTCTTCCTCTTCTTCCATTATCAATAAGAGCATCTACAGCCTCTTGTAACATTCTTTTTTCATTTCTTACAATTATATCTGGTGCTCCCAAATCTAAAAGTTTTTTAAGTCTATTATTTCTATTGATAACTCTTCTATAAAGGTCATTCAAGTCAGAAGTAGCAAATCTTCCACCATCAAGTTGAACCATAGGTCTCAAATCTGGAGGAATAACTGGTATTACATCGATAATCATCCAGTCGGGTTTGTTACTTGATTTTCTAAAAGATTCCACAACTTCTAATCTTCTTATTATTCTTATTCTCTTTTGTCCTGTACTTGTTTTTAAATCATCTTTTAGTTCAACGGATAGTTGCTCTAATTCTATTTCTTCAAGTAATCTTTTAATTGATTCAGCTCCCATACCAGCATCAAAGCTATCTTCACCATACTTATCAATAGCTTCTCTATATTCTTTTTCGTTCAAAAGCTGTTTCTTTAATAAAGCTGTTTCTTTTGGATCCAGAACAACATAAGATGCAAAATAAAGTATTTTTTCTAGAGCTCTAGGAGACATATCCAATATTAATCCCATACGAGATGGTATTCCTTTAAAATACCATATATGAGATACTGGGGCAGCAAGTTCTATATGCCCCATTCTTTCACGTCTAACTTTAGCTTTAGTTACTTCTACGCCGCATCTATCACATACTATACCTTTATATCTAACTCTTTTATATTTACCACAATGACATTCCCAATCCTTCATAGGTCCAAATATTCTTTCACAGAATAATCCATCCTTTTCAGGTTTCAAAGTTCTATAATTTATTGTTTCTGGTTTTTTCACTTCACCTCTAGACCATTCTCTTATCTTTTCTGGTGAAGCCAATCCTATTTGTAAAGCATCAAAATTATTTAATTCCAAGGGTACATCCTCCCTTCATAATTAGTGTTCATCATTGAAATCTTCAAGTTCCAATCCTTCTTGAAGATCATCTAAAGGCAAATCATCATAATCTAAGTCAATATCATCATCTGAGTCTTGGTTATCAGATTCAATATAATCATCTGGCGGAGTTGGAGGAACACTATCTTCATTTCCTTCAATGTTCACATCTAAATCTTCCAAGCCTTCTTCCACTGACTCTTTCAATTTTACTTCCTGATTATCTCCTGCAAGAACTTTTACATCTAAGCATAAAGCTTGAAGTTCTTTTATAAGAACCTTAAATGACTCTGGAACACCTGGTTCTGGTATATTCTCACCTTTAACTATAGATTCATAGGTCTTAACTCTACCTACAACATCATCAGACTTAAAGGTCAATATTTCCTGTAAAGTATGAGCCGCACCATAAGCTTCTAGTGCCCAAACCTCCATTTCACCAAACCTTTGGCCACCAAACTGCGCTTTACCACCTAAAGGCTGCTGTGTAACTAAAGAATATGGACCCGTTGATCTAGCATGTATTTTATCATCAACTAAATGTGCTAGCTTTAATATATACATATATCCAACTGTAACTCTGCTGTCAAATGCTTCTCCAGTTCTTCCATCATATAGTATAGTCTTTCCATCTTCATCATATCCGGCCTTCTTTAGGCATTCAACTATTTCTGGTTCTGTAGCTCCATCAAATACAGGCGTTGCTATATGCCATCCAAGATTAGCTGCTGCCCATCCTAAATGAACTTCCAAAACCTGCCCTATATTCATACGAGAAGGAACACCCAATGGATTCAAGCATATTTGAAGTGGTCTACCATCTGGTAAAAATGGCATATCTTCTTCTGGTAAAACTCTTGAAATAACACCTTTATTACCATGTCTTCCTGCCATCTTATCACCAACAGATATTTTTCTCTTCTGAGCTATATAACATCTTACCAATTCATTGACTCCAGGAGGTAATTCATCTCCATTTTCTCTTGTGAAAACTTTTATATCCACAATTATACCAGCTTCTCCATGTGGAACCCTAAGAGATGTGTCTCTTACTTCTCTTGCCTTTTCTCCAAATATAGCTCTTAGAAGTCTTTCTTCTGCTGTTAATTCAGTTTCACCTTTAGGTGTAACTTTTCCAACTAATATATCTCCTGAACGTACTTCCGCACCAATTCTTATAATTCCTCTCTCATCTATATCCTTAAGAGCGTCATCGCCTACATTAGGTATATCTCTAGTAATTTCCTCAGGTCCAAGCTTAGTATCTCTAGCTTCTGCTTCATACTCTTCTATATGAATTGATGTAAATACATCTTCTCTAACAAGTTCTTCAGATATAAGCATAGCATCTTCGTAATTATATCCTTCCCAGGTTATAAAGCCCATACGAATATTTTTACCTAATGCTATTTCTCCCAGATCAGTAGATGGCCCATCTGATAGCACAGTACCAACATCTACCTTTTCTCCCTTTGATACTATAGGTCTTTGATTTATACATGTGCCTTGGTTAGATCTTTTAAACTTCAATAATCTATAAGAATCGATAGAGCCATTATCATCTCTCTTTACTCTTACTTCATTAGCACTGACATAATCAATTACACCTGCATGTTTTGCCTTAGGAAGAACTCCTGAATCGACAGCGGCCTTAAACTCTATACCTGTTCCTACAATAGGAGCCTGAGGCTTTAATAAAGGCACTGCCTGACGCTGCATGTTTGAACCCATCAGTGCACGGCTGGCGTCATCATTTTCAAGGAATGGTATCATAGCTGTAGCTACTGATACTATCTGCCTTGAAGATACATCCATTAAATCAACTTCTGTATTTGATACAACTAATACATCATCTCTGGTTCTGACAGTTATTTTACTATCTACAAAATTGCCTACTTCATCTAAAGGTTCATTTGCCTGTGCAATTAAAAATTGATCTTCTTCGTCTGCGGTAAAATATCTTATTTCATTTAAAACCTTGCCATTTTTTTTATCAACAATTCTATATGGACTTTCTATAAATCCATAATCATTAACCTTGGCATAAGTAGCTAAAGAGTTTATAAGTCCTATATTAGGACCTTCTGGTGTTTCTATAGGGCACATTCTTCCATAATGGGAATGATGAACGTCTCTAACTTCAAATCCAGCTCTTTCTCTTGAAAGTCCACCTGGTCCTAGTGCCGACAATCTTCTTTTATGTGTAAGTTCTGATAGTGGATTTGTTTGATCCATAAATTGTGAAAGTTGTGAACTACCAAAGAATTCTTTAATAGCTGCCGCCACTGGTCTTATATTTATAAGCGCCTGAGGCGTTATTACTTCTTGGTCTTGAATAGTCATTCTTTCCTTGACCACTCTCTCCATTCTTGATAGGCCTATTCTAAATTGATTCTGCAATAATTCACCAACAGATCTAAGTCTTCTATTACCTAAATGGTCAATATCATCTACATTGCCCACACCATAAGCTAGCCCTAGCTCATAACTTACTGTTGCGTATATATCATCTTTCACAATATGTTTTGGCACTAATCTGTGAATATTCTTTTTAAGCTGTTCTTTTATCGAGTCTTCTTCAGTATAGTTCTGCAATATCTCATTTAATATTGGATAATGCACTAACTCTTTTATGTTCAAATCGCTAATATCAAATTTAATGAAATGATTGATATTAACAAAATGATTTCCTATAACTCTAATTACTTTATCATCAATTATAATATCTACTTTATTAATTCCAGAGTTCTGAATTTCAATAGCCTTTTCTCTATCAATTCTCTCACCTTTTTGGACAACTATCTCTCCAGTTTCATCATTGACTATATCCTCAGCAGCTATTTTATTAGCAATTCTAAGACTTATGGCTAATTTTTTGTTAAATTTATATCTTCCAACTCTAGATAAATCATATCTTTTAGGATCAAAAAATAAAGAATCTATAAGTGAAACTGCACTATCTACAGTAGGAGGCTCGCCAGGTCTTAATCTTTTATATATTTCTAACAGTGCCTCTTCTTTAGTTTTTGTATTATCTTTTTCAATTGTGGCTTTTAATCTCTCTTCTTCACCAAAGTATTCTACAATATCAGCATCTGATCCATAGCCCATAGCTCTAGCCAATATAGTAATCGGTAATTTTCTAGTCTTATCTATCCTTACATAGATAACGCTGTTACTATCAGTTTCGTATTCTAGCCAAGCTCCTCTATTTGGAATAACTGTAGATGAAAATAATTTTTTACCAGTTTTATCTACCAAAAAATCATAATAAACACCTGGCGATCTTACCAATTGACTTACTATAACTCTTTCAGCACCATTAATCACAAAAGTTCCCTGTTCCGTCATTAAAGGAAAGTCTCCCATGAAAACTTCCTGTTCTTTAACTTCACCAGTCTCCTTGTTAAGTAATCTAACCTTTACCTTTAAAGGTGCTGCATATGTAGTATCTCTTTCCTTACATTCCTCCACAGAATACTTGATATTTTCCATATCAAGTTTGTATCCTACAAACTCTAGAACAAGATTGCCCGTATAATCCTGAATTGGATTGATGTCATCAAATATTTCTTGAAGTCCTTCTTTAAGAAACCACTCATATGAATCTAATTGTATTTCTATGAGATTAGGCATCTTTCCAATTTCATGTTGCTTAGAAAAACTCATTCTTGTTCTTTTACCCACTTGCACAGGATGTACCATTAGCTTTCACCCCTTGTATAAACTAAAATAACCAAAAACGCACTTCACCTGTGGAATTACATTTCTGGGTTAATCACCTTACTATTTGGTTATTATAACCATAAAACTAACATTAATTCATATAATACGTAATTTTGTTAAACAAAATCTAAATATTTCGTTGCATTTCTATATGATATCACAAACCATATTATATGTCAATCCAATCAAGAAATAAAATTGTATGATGCGTATTATTCTTAAAAAAAAATGGCACTCTTTGGAGTGCCATTTTAGAAACTGACTACTTTAATTCTACTTTTGCGCCTGTTTCTTCAATTTTAGCTTTAAATGCTTCAGCTTCTTCTTTAGCTACAGCTTCTTTAATAGTTTTTGGAGCTCCGTCAACTATTTCTTTAGCATCTTTTAATCCTAATCCAGTTATTTCTCTAACTACCTTGATAACTTTGATTTTGTTAGGACCAGCTTCTGCTAAGACTACATCAAATTCTGATTTTTCTTCAGCAGGAGCACCAGCAGCAGCACCAGCACCAGCAGCAGCTACAGGAGCAGCAGCACTAACACCAAATTCTTCTTCACAAGATTTTACTAATTCATTTAACTCTAAAACAGTCATACCTTTTATAGCTTCAATTATTTCTTCTTTTGACATTTTATAGCACCTCCGAATATATTTCTCTTTTTTAAGCTTGCTCAGATGACTCTGATTCTTTTTTATCCTTTATAGCGCTTACTAAATAAGCGAAATTGGATATTGGAGCTTTGAAGCTTCCAAGTAATTTTGCAATAAGTATTTCCTTTGATGGAACAGATGCAAGTTCTTTGACTTTGTTTTCATCAAATATTTCACCTTGCACTAATCCTGCTCTTAATTCCAATGCTTTATGAGCCTTAGAAAAATCATTTAAGATTCTTGCAGGAGCAGTTGGATCCTCGTATCCAATAGCTACAGCTATTGGTCCTTCAAGATATTGCACCATTTTTTCAAATCCAAGTTCATTTGCTGCACGAGTCACTAATGTATTCTTATAAACTTTATATTCCACACCAGCATCTCTTAAATTCTTTCTAAGTTCAGTATCTTCTTCAACTGTCAAACCTTGATATTTTACCATTATAACAGCTTCTGCTTTACCCAACTTATCTTTTATTTCCAAAATTTTTGCTTCTTTTAATTCTCTAAATTTGCTTGCCACTGTGTATCCACCTCCTCACAGTTTAAAACTGCTCAATTAAAACTAAAGATCTCTCCGTAAGACGAAGAGACCATATACACGATCATATATTGGAATCCTCGGTAGGTTGGTTTCCCGTTACGCCTAAGCACCTACTATCTACGGAGTGTTTACTTATTTAACTTTTGAAAGTATATCAAATATATAATTATAAGTCAATACTAATCTAGAATTTTTACAGGATTAATCTTAATTCCTGGTCCCATAGTACTACTTATTACTACTGATCTTATATATTGTCCTTTAGCTGCTGATGGTTTTGCTTTTACTATAGCTTCAACTAAAGCATGAAAATTTTGTCCAAGTTTATCATTTCCAAAAGAATGCTTTCCAATTGGAACATGCACAATAGAAGTTTTATCAACTCTATACTCAACTTTACCAGCCTTTATTTCAGCAATAGCTTTAGCCAAATCAAATGTAACTGTACCTGATTTTGGATTAGGCATTAATCCCTTAGGTCCTAATATTCTACCAAGTCTTCCAACTACGCCCATCATATCAGGGGTAGCTACAACTACATCGAAATCAAACCAATTTTCACTCTGAATTTTTGAAGCCAACTCATCAGCTCCAACGAATTCAGCTCCAGCCGCTTCTGCTTCTTTCGCCTTTTCGCCTTTAGCAAAGACTAGAACTCTAACTTTTTTTCCAGTTCCATGAGGTAATACTACTGCACCTCTAACCTGTTGATCTGCATGTCTTGGATCTACACCAAGTCTAATGGCAAGTTCTATAGTTTCATCAAATTTAGCCTTTGAAGTCTTTATTGCTAACTCTACTGCTTCACTTGGTGTATATAGAACATTTTTGTCGATAAGTTTTGCACTTTCAACATAATTCTTTCCCATAAAAAAATCCTCCCTTGTGGTATTAACGGTTTTGCCTCCCACTGAATTAGAAAAACTATTCTGTAATTTCTACGCCCATACTTCTAGCTGTTCCAGCTACCATGCTCATAGCAGCTTCTAATGAACCTGCATTTAAGTCTGGCATCTTTGTTTCAGCTATCTGCTTAACTTGATCCTTAGTGATTTTTGCAACCTTTGTCTTATTTGGCACACCTGATCCACTCTTAATTCCAGCTGCTTTTTTAATTAGTACTGCTGCTGGTGGAGTCTTTAGTATAAAACTAAATGATCTGTCCTGATAAACTGTAATTACAACTGGTATAGTAAGTCCTGCTTGATTAGCAGTCTTAGCATTATATTCCTTACAGAATGCCATAATATTAACACCATGTTGTCCAAGTGCTGGTCCAACTGGTGGTGCTGGAGTTGCCTTTCCTGCAGGTAATTGAAGTTTTATTAAACCTACCACTTTTTTAGCCATGAGTTTACACCTCCTGTAATGTGGTCATGCGAATTTTAGAAATTCTCCCACTTTATTAAGACTTTCGTCTTTACTAATCTAATTTTTGTATTTGATTAAATTCAAGTTCAACAGGAGTTTCCCTGCCAAACATATTAACTAAACCCTTAATCCTTTGCTTATCTTCAGTAATCTCCTGAACTAAAGCAATTTGATTCTCTAAAGGTCCATTAATTACTTTAACACTTTCGCCCACTTCAATATCAATTTTTACAGGCTTCTCAACGATGCCCATAGAATCAACTTCTTCATCAGTGAGCGCTACTGGTTTAGATCCTGGACCAACGAATCCAGTTACTCCTCTTGTATTTCTAACCACATACCAAGAATCATCGGTCATTATCATCTTAATTAGAACATATCCAGGAAAAACCTTCTTAAGAGTTACTTTTTTCTTGCCGTCTTTTTCTTCAATTTCTTCTTCCATAGGCACTTGAATATCATAGATCAAATCATGAATATTTCTATTTTCTATAGTCTTTTCTATATTGGCCTTAACTTTATTTTCATACCCTGAATATGTATGTACTACATACCATCTAGCTTTTTCTCCCATAATCTTAGGATTAGGATTTATTCCTAGTCCCATAACCTCCTTTTATACCTTATTTAAAGATCACCTTGAAGAGGTTAGTGAAACCCAAATCCAAAATAGCAATTATTACAACATAAATTGCACAGAATACCGCAACTACCGCAGTAGCTTTCTTAGCATCAAATTTAGATGGCCAAGTAATCCTTTTAGTTTCCGCCTTAAGTTCCTTAAAAAAGTTTATTAACCCTTTTAATGGTGATTCCTTCATTTTTTCAGCTTTTCCATTATTAGACATTCTATTCACATCCTATAAAAAAATTGCGTAAATAGGTCATAACTATTTTGTCTCTTTATGAAGTGTATGTGTACGGCAGAAAGGACAGTATTTTCTCATTTCAAGTCTATCTGGATCATTTTTTTTATTTTTCATGGTATTATAATTTCTTTGTTTACATTCTGTACATGCTAAAGTTACTTTAACTCTCACAATCTACACCTCCCGGTTTTGAAGCCTTATACATAACATACGCCTTTCAAAACATGTGTTACCTAAATAATTTATCACAATTAACTACTTCTGTCAACAAATATATTAAAATGAAATATGAAATGTAAGCTTAACTTTGTGCTTTTAAAAGGACTAGGTTAATAACCCAGCCCATAATCAAATCAGACTATTTAACAATAGAAGTAACGACACCAGAACCAACTGTTCTTCCGCCTTCTCTTATAGCAAATCTTAAATTATCAGTCATTGCTACTGGGCTTATTAATTCAACTGTCATATCTATATGGTCTCCTGGCATTACCATTTCCATTCCTTCTGGTAATTTTATTAATCCTGTTACGTCTGTTGTTCTGAAATAAAATTGTGGTCTGTATCCATCAAAGAATGGTGTATGTCTTCCGCCTTCTTCTTTCTTTAATACATATACCTGACCAACAAATTTATTGTGTGGTGTTACTGAACCTGGTTTTGCTAATACCTGACCTCTTTCTATGTCTGTTCTCTGAATTCCTCTTAGTAATGCTCCGATATTATCTCCAGCCATTGCTTCATCTAGTAATTTTCTGAACATTTCTACTCCAGTTACTACTGTCTTTCCTATCTCTTCTTTTAATCCTACGATTTCTACTTCGTCTCCTACATGTAGAATTCCGCTTTCTACTCTTCCTGTTGCAACTGTTCCTCTTCCTGTTATTGTGAATACATCTTCTATTGGCATCAAGAATGTTTTATCTGTTGCTCTCTCTGGTGTTGGTATATAGCTGTCTACTGCTTCCATTAAGTCTAATATTGGCTTTGTTGCTTCTGCATCTGTTGGATTCTCTAATGCTTTCAATGCACTTCCTACTACTATTGGAGTATCATCTCCTGGAAATCCATATTCACTTAACAGTTCTCTTACTTCCATTTCTACTAATTCTATTAACTCTGGATCATCTACCATATCTGCTTTGTTTAAGAATACTACTATGTGCTGAACTCCAACTCTGCTTGCTAGTAGTATATGCTCTCTTGTCTGTGGCATTGGACCATCTGCTGCACTTACTACTAGGATTGCTCCATCCATTTGTGCTGCTCCTGTTATCATGTTCTTTACATAATCTGCATGTCCTGGACAATCAACGTGTGCATAATGTCTATTTGCTGTCTCATATTCTACGTGTGCTGTGTTGATTGTTATTCCTCTTTCTTTCTCTTCTGGTGCTTTATCTATTTCTGCATAGTTTGTTGCTGTTGCTCCACCTGTCTGTGCCAATACTGTTGTTATTGCTGCTGTTAATGTTGTCTTACCATGATCTACGTGTCCTATTGTTCCTATGTTTACATGTGGTTTATTTCTCTCAAATTTTGCTTTTGCCATTTTTTATTCCTCCTTTTACCAAGCTATTACCTTAATTTTTGAGTTATCATCATTACATTTTAGTGTACACTGTTCCACGTGTGTTGCAAATTCCAAGTATGGAGCCCACGGCCAGATTTGAACTGGTGACCTCCACCTTACCAAGGTGACGCTCTACCTACTGAGCTACATGGGCAATTTCACTTTGGAGCGGGAAACGGGTCTCGAACCCGCGACCCCCAGCTTGGGAAGCTAGTGCTCTACCGCTGAGCTACTCCCGCACATATAGTGCAAGGCATACACTAGTTATTTATTTTAACACTAATTTGCTATTTTGTCAATATCAAAACAATCTTTTATCTAAGCACTTTTCCAATTTTCTTTTCACTCTTTGTAATGCATTGTCTATAGACTTAGCACATCTATCTAGATCGCAAGCAATTTCCTGATAAGATTTTCCTTCTAAGTACGACATAAGAACTTCTAACTCAAGTTCAGAAAGTACTTGTCCGATTTCAGTTTCAATACTTATGACCTCTTCTCTACTAATAACAAGTTCCTCAGGGTCTGCCACTTTTACACTAGACAGCACATCTAAAAGTGTTCTATCTGATTCCTCATCATATATGGGTTTGTTTAAAGAGATATATGTATTTAGTGGTATATGTTTCTGCCTAGTTGCCGTTTTAATAGCCGTTATAATTTGACGTGTTATGCAAAGTTCCGCAAAAGCTTTAAACGATGCCAATTTATGTGGTTTAAAATCCCTAATTGCCTTATATAACCCTATCATTCCCTCTTGATAGATATCTTCTTTATCCGCTCCAATTAAGAAATAAGATTTAGCTTTAGCTTTTACAAAATTTTCGTATTTACTAATGATATACTCTTGAGCTTTTTTATCCCCTTTTTTTGCTTCAATAGCAATTTCTTCATCCAGCCATTCATTGTATTTTGAAGATTGAGCTTCTATAATTCCCCTTTTCACCAAGTTATCCCCTCCAATGAGTAAAAGCATCTACTAAATTATACATTAGCAATAATTTACAAGTCAAGTATTTTATTTACTTCTACGCATCTCTTCTAGCTTATCTGCAATATCTCTATCAATTCTATCTTTCAGACTGGATCTTCCATCATCTTGTTTCTTTACACTTTGTTTTCTAATTTTATTTTCAATAGATTTTATTTCATGATAAAATTCTATAGATGACATTCTTATGGCACCTCTTTGAAATATTAATTGCTGTTCTAAAGAGTCTGATGTAACCACTAAAACTTCGTATTTTCTTCCTATATTATTTACATGTCTTTCTATAAAACTGTCCGCCGTTTCTCCTTCTTTAGTGAATACAATTATTAGATTTTTATTGACTTTTTCCCTCTTTTCAATATTTCCAGCCTGCAGATGTGCATCAAATACTAAAAAAATCTTATAGTCATTGTAAACTCCATAATTAAGAAGTATATCCTTTAATTTCATTCTTGAAATTTCCATACTTCCTGTATTCTCCTGTCTTAAATCTTTCCAACTATTAATTACATTATATCCATCAATAAATATATTTTTCACTTTTATCCTCTTTGGATCTTTTGCTTTAGCACTTCATACATAATTATGCCTGCTGCAACAGATGCATTTAGAGATGTAATCCTGCCGTGCATAGGAATTTTAACTAGACCATCACATTTTTCTTTAGTTAACTTTGATATTCCCCTGCCTTCACTACCAATCACTAGTGCGATAGCCCCAAGAAAATTATTTTCATAGCAATAATTTTTGCCCCCCATATCTGCACCATAAATCCAAATACCTTTCTTCTTAAGAGTATCGATAGTTGAATTTATATTAGTAACTTTAGCAATTTTCATATATTCCACAGCACCTGCTGATGATTTATACACTATAGGTGTAATACCAACATTTCTTCTTTTGGGAATTATAACCCCATGTACACCACATATTTCTGCGGACCTAATTATTGACCCTAAATTATGCGGATCTTCAATTTCATCCAAAATTATTATAAAAGGCTTTTCACCCTTACTTTCTGCATATTTTAAAATATCATCAATTTCAAAATATTTATAGGGAGTTACTATGGCTATAACCCCTTGATGTGCCCCGGTATCTGACATCTGATCAAGTTTTTTCCTATCTGCTTCCTTTATTACTATATGCTTTTCTTTGGCCAATGCATAAATAACATTAATTGAGCCCTCGCTATCTCCTTTAGCCACTAATATCTGTTCTACAGTTCTATCGGATTTTAAAGCTTCAATTACAGCATTTCTTCCCTCTACTAAATCTTCTCTTCCTGAATCTTTAATAACTTTTTTATCTCTATGTGTGTTCTTCCTAGGAATACTCCTATTGCTCTTTTCTGTTATTTGTTTTTCTCTCATAATTAACCCTTTCTATGTATAATTAATTTTATAAAACCACATTTATTTATTTAAATATAGTTCTCTTACTTCTAAAATCTTACCACAAGTCATTGAACCTTCTGGACATATTCCTCTAACACAATCAGGTCCACTATATTTAAATAGTACAGGTGATATCTTCTTTACTTCCTTTAGCATTTCATTTGCCATAGCTCTAATTTCCCATTGTGCTCTATTACAACATCTTTCGTTAAAAAAATGCATAAGTTCTCTAGCATTCATAGTTACAATAATTTTTGTTTCACAAGCATTTGGAAATACATATCTTGCATCTTCAATAGCTTTTTTTTCTGCTTTATTTAAAAGAGAAGATAAATTTTTCTCATCTATTTCACCTGGGTTTAACTTGTTTACTCTAATATATTCTTCTTCTAAACTGCTAAAAGCTGACTCTTTTAGTAGTTTAACAAGTTCATCATATACCTGTTGATCCTTTCCCATAGCACTAATAAAAATTTCTTTTGCTTTTTTGTTTTTTTCAATTTCCGGTGGAACTATGTATTGAAATTGAGCAAGTTTTACATATCTTTGACTTTGTTGAGAATATGATGCAAGCCTATGTCTTACTAATTGGTGAGTTAAGCTTCTTGATACACCTTCTATAGCAAAAGTAAATGAAACATGTTCAATAGGAGAATGATGTCCATAGGACATTAGCATATTTATAAATTTATTTGTATTTTCTTCATTTAAATTTTCCATAATATCGTCTACTCCAATCGAACTATAGCAAAGCTTTGCTGCTGCTGCTACAACTTTCTCTGGATTTGGAGTATGTTCTACCAAAATTACCTTTAATGACATTTTTATTCCCCTAACTTTATTTTAATAATTCTGCTAATAAAATAGTTTATCCTATCATTTTGTTCTGTTAAATATAAATATCCAAAAAGTGCTTCAAGCCCTGTAGCAGATCTATATTCACATAAATCTGCATTTTTGGGTACGGTACCAGATTTTGAATTCCTACCTCTTTTATAAATAGCTAATTCTTCTTCGCTTAAATCTTTTAAAAGTTCTTTTATAAATTCACTTTGAGCATGAGCTTTTACAAAGGAAACAACTTTAATGTGAAGTTTATGAACATGCATATTTCTATTTTCATTGACAATATAAGCTCTTATAAACACTTCATATATTGCATCACCCACAAAAGCAAGTACTAATGGATTTAAATTCTTTGCCTCCTGCTTAGTAAAGCTGCCTTTCAACAAACTAAATTCCATATTTGCACCTCTGAATCATGCTTTTTTCCATCTTACACCTTCTGGTGTATCTAAAAGTATTATACCCTTTGCTTTTAAATCATCTCTTATTTTATCTGAAAGAGCAAAATTCTTTTCCTTTCTAGCTTTTTGTCTTTCCTCTATTAATTTTTCTATTTCTTTCTCTAAATTAATCTTTGTGGACTTCTGAAGTATTCCAAGAGGCTTTCCCAGTTCTCTAATTAAATTAAGGGAAGTTTCTATAATTTCTTTTGAAGATTCAATACCCAAATTGGAATTTATATCCCTCACTAAATCAAATATCACAGAAATTGCATCTGCAGTATTAAAGTCGTCCTCCATTTTTTCAATATATTTATCTCTATAGGAATTTAAATTATCCAAATATACCTTTTCTTCATCTTTTAATTTATCTATATTAGTCTTTTCTAATAAATTTTCTAAATTGTAGATAGAATTATACAATCTCTCAAGAGCTGACCTATCTGACTCCAATAACTCAGGGCTGTAATTTAATTGAGTTCTATAGTGTGCACTTAACATAAGGAATCTTATTACCTCAGGATCAAACTTTTTAAGTGCATCTCTTGCCGTAAAAAAATTATTTAGAGATTTTGACATTTTTTGATTATTTACATTCAAATAAGCAGAATGCATCCAATAATTAGCAAATTTTTTACCGTTTCTACTTTCGCTTTGAGCAATTTCATTTTCGTGATGTGGAAAAACCAAATCCATACCACCAGCATGAATATCTATAGTATCACCTAATAACTTATGTGCCATGCAAGAGCATTCTATATGCCATCCTGGTCTTCCAGGTCCCCATGGACTTTCCCATGCTGGCTCACCATCTTTTTGCTTTTTCCATATAGCAAAATCCATGGGATCTTTTTTTCTTTCATCTACGTTTATTCTTACTCCACTTTCTAATTCTTCTAAATTTTGCCCCGACAGTTTACCATAATTTTCAAATTTTTCAGTACTAAAATAAACATCTCCATCAATTTCATAGGCGTATCCTTTGTCAATAAGATCACTAACAAAGCTTATAATATCTTGAATAAATTCTGTTGCTCTTGGATTTGCAGTAGCTCTCTCTATATGCAGCCCATCTGCATCTTTATAATATTCAGAAATAAATCTGTCACCCAGTTCTTTAATACTTATACCATCTTGATTTGCCTTATTTATCATTCTATCATCAATATCAGTAAAATTTTGTACAAAACTTACTTTATAACCTTTATATTCGAAATATCTTCTTACTGTATCAAATATAATAAATGTTCTTGCATTACCTATATGAAAAAAATTATACACCGTAGGCCCGCAGACGTACATCTTAACTTCTCCAGGATTAATTGGTACAAATTCTTCCTTTTTTTTAGACATTGTATTAAATATTTTCATATTTTACCTCCTACTTTTTAGCCATTACAATTGTGATAATATTAGGAAATAATATCCACAGTATCTTATTAATAAGCACTATTATCAACAATTCCAATTATATAAATATCCGTTATCGGTATAATCTACTATAAATAGACTTATTAGCATCAGGTGGAGTTTTTGTTTATGACCTCCGATACTTAGAACTCGTTGTCCTTTAGGGTAAGTCGTTATCCAGGGGCGTAGCCACTCTTTACTCCTATTTTACGAAAAGCCATGAGAGTATTAGAGTGATTAGTCATCGGATAAATCTTATTTATATCTATGGTAAGATTATAGCATTACAATTATTTCATAGCAAAGACTAAATTATTTTAAATTATATAGATTCCAATTAAAATTGTTTATTAATTTTCTATAGAGTAAAAAAGCTCACCCTATTAATTAAGGGCGAGTTAAAAACTATACTTTCTAAAATTATACATAATTTTAGATTTAAATATCTAAATAATTAAAATCTCTAAGTATCCTCTCGCCTAAAAGCAAATCATCCGGAGTTGTCATCTTTATATTTGTATAGCTTCCTTCATATAAAAAGACATTGTATCCGCATATTTCAACTACCATAGTATCATCCGTCACAGATATATCTTTATTTATAATATCTTTATGTGCATTTATGATTATATCTCTTTTAAAACTCTGCGGTGTTTGAACACAGAATAGTTTATTCCTATCCAATGTATAGTCTGAAAATCCCACATCATTCTTTACTTTAATTGTATCTTTTGGCTTCACACCACAGGCACAAGCTCCATATATACTGGCATATTTTATACCATCACATATAATTTTATGGCTAACAAAAGGCCTTGCTCCATCATGAATAAGAACTATATCACATTCTTTAGTAGCCTTCAGGCCATTTAACACCGACTGCTGCCTATTCTCTCCACCACATACTATTTTCTTTACTTTGCTAATAGAATATTTTAATACTATTTCACTTCTACAATATTCCACTTCATTCTTGGCTGATACTAATATTATACTATCAATATATTTGTTTTTTTCAAACGCTTCTAATGTATACGCTAGTAAAGGCTTATCTTTTATTTTAAGAAATAGTTTATTTATTCCTTTACCCATTCTTGTTCCTTTACCAGCAGCTACTATTATAGCACAGTTTTTCCCCATCTCAATTATAACTCCCTTACCTAAGCTTTACTTAAGTTCTCCTTCTGTTTAGCGAATATCATTCTTCCTGCTGCAGTTTGTAATACAGATGTAACAGCAACATTAAGAGTTTCACCAATATGTTTTCTACCACCTTCTACCACTATCATGGTTCCATCATCCAAGTAAGCAATCCCCTGTCCCGATTCTTTACCATCCTTAATAATAGTAATTATCATTTCCTCTCCTGGCAAAACCACTGGTTTTACAGCATTAGCAAGTTCATTTATATTAAGTACAGGAACACCTTGAAACTCTGCCACCTTATTTAAATTATAGTCATTAGTTATAACTTTACCATTCATGATTTGTGCTAATTTTAAGAGCTTACTATCAACCTCTTCAATATCTGCAAAGTCCTTCTCATATATTTGAACATCAACATTCAATTCCTTTTGAATTTTATTTAATATATCTAACCCTCTCCTACCCCTATTTCTTTTAAGCGCATCAGAGGAATCAGCTATATGTCTCAGTTCTTGAAGTACAAAGTTTGGTATTATAAGAGTTCCTTCAACAAATCCAGTTTGACAGATATCAAATATTCTACCATCAATTATTACAGATGTATCCAATACTTTTGCTCCAGATTTAAACACAGCTTTGTTCTTTTTGTCTTTATTTATACTAACTTTCTTTGCGTTAGAAAAAAATAATACTATTTCCTCTCTTTTTTTAATTGCAATATCGGCTCCAAAAGCAGCTACTATAAGACATATAATAACTTCTATAAATGTCCATAGTATAGACATTCTTGGGAACAAGCTAACAAACATAGCAGATATAAACAAGCCAACCATAGCCCCTGCTGTCCCAAAAACAATTTCAGATATTGGTACCTTTTGAATATTATTTTCAAAATACTCCATAGCCTTTGTAATTCCATTAATAATCCAAGGTGATATCAAGTAAAATATTAATCCAAATAATAAAGTACATAAAATTAAAAATAAGACCGTTTGAATTGCACCACTTTTAGTTATAACTATATTAAAATAATGCGTTTTTAGTAAACCATCACCCAAAATATATCCTAATACAAGTCCAATTAAGGTTAAAAGCCCTCTCAATAATTTTTTTAACAATAATTCCACCTCCCTTATAATTATTACCAATTGTTCATTTTTAAATTCACATATAAAAATACCTTTTCTTCTTACTATATTATAACAAAAATTTATTTTCAATAAAAGTAAACGTTTTTTATAAAATATTAACTTTTTCTAATTAATTCATAGGCCGTATCCATCCCCAAATTAAAAACAAGCATTATTTCACTTACAATCATATTTTCTGCCTCTTCAAGTATTTTTTCTTCTCCAGGAGGCATTATCTCATTGTCTTTCATATAATATAGATCTCTTATCACCTCAGCTATTTTTAGTATATTGCCAGTATTTATTTTTCTTCTATTTCCTCTATATCTTTTATTCCAATCATTATTAATTTCATCTATATCTTCTTCAATTATTTTTAAAGCAGCATTTATTTCATCTTTGCTAGATATATGCCTTATATTATACATATTTATTCTTTCTTTGGGTATATAAAACTTCATATCATTTATTATAAATGTTATAACTATATAATCATACAGTTTACCATATAATTCCTTATTTTCTATGGATGTAATAATTCCAGCTCCATATTTAGGAATAAATATTGTTTCTCCAACTTTTAACATTCAAATCCCCCTATCAATAAAAGTACTCTTGATTTATTATATAGCTGTACTTAAAAATTTGTACTATACTTTTATTGACAAAATTATATTAAGAATTCTATAATCATTTTATAGACATAAATTAATTGTTTATAGGGGAGATGAGCCTAATGAAGGATATAATTTTTGATGATTTTCAAAATACTGTGGATGAATCATTGATAAGACATAGAAGTCTATTAGACATCATGACAAAACTACAAGAATCGGAAGGTAGAATAAATAGGGCTGTAGCAAAATCTATTACTAATTGTGGATGCATAAGTATGGAAGCAAAAAAGCAAAAACTCCCAAGTAAAGATTCTGATTTAAACATTGAAAATTTGAGTCAATGTTTAGAGACACATATAAAAGGAAAACTATGTGAGAACTGCAGAGATATAATAGAAAGTGAAATTGGCACTAATCTATTTTATTTAACTTCTCTTTGCAATACTTTAGGACTTAACTTATATGATATATTACTAAAAGAATATGATAAGATTCATACCCTAGGTAAATATAATCTAAGATAATACCTATAGAGTTATACAAAATTAAAGTATAACTCTTATTTTATTAAGGCATCTGAAAATAAATAACAGGTCGAAGATTCGACGAATATTTTTAATTCAATGAGAGAACAGATTCTGATGATAGCAAGATCAGTAAATTCTGGTGACGCAGTAGAATTCAAAATAGGCTAGCAAACTGACTTATATATTTTTGAAGATGCCTAAAATTGCTTATTCAAAATAAATTGCTCTCTAAGCCTTCTAAGTCCATTCTTTATTGCCTTTGCTCTTGCTTCACCTATTCCTTCTACATTATCAAGTTCTTCATAAGATGCCTCCATAACAGCTTTTAACTCCTTAAAATGTTTTACTAAATTTTCTATAACAGTGCTTGGTATTCTAGGTATCTTACTTATCATTCTATAACCTCTAGGTGATATAAGAGTATCAACCAATGGAACTCCATGATATCCAATAAGCTTTGATATTACATCTAAATCTAGGAATTCATCTGAACTCATACTTTGTATACTTTTCTGCACTTCATCATAGTCAATATTGTCTTCGCAATAATCTCTTATAAGAAGTATACCATCCTGCTCAACATTTTTCGCTAATTCATTTAGTTGCATAGAAATAAGCCTTCCTTCGTTTCCAAGTTCACATATGTATCTTTCAATTTCAGAAACTATCCTCATTACCATTTCAGTTCTTTGGATGGAAGTCACCACATCAAAAAGTGTTGCCAAGTCTTGAAATTCAAGCAAATTCAAATTTGTCACAACTCTTTCCAAGACTGATACATATTTCTCAAGAGTTTGCAGTGCCTGATTAGCCTTACCTAATATGATACTGCTATCTCTAAGTACATATTTTATATCATCTTTATAAATTGTTATTACATTTCTTCGTTGAGATATAGCTACTACTATATTCCCTGTTTGTCTTGCAACTCTGTGTGCAGTTCTATGTCTTGTTCCTGTTTCAAAAGTAGGTATTGATGAATCTGGTATAAGCTGAACATTTGCACTTAATATTTTTTTTAAATCTGAACTTAAAACTATAGCACCATCCATTTTAGCTAACTCATATACATAGGATGGACTATACTCTGAATTTATTTTAAATCCTCCATCCATTATATCCAAAATTTCCGAACTATCACCTAAAACTATAAGTCCACCAGTCTTTGCCCTTAGAATATTTTCTAACCCTTCTCTTAATGGAGTTCCTGGTGCCATCATTTTTAAAACACACATAAGCTCTTTATCTTTTTTCAATCTTAATTCATTCACCTTATATCATCACCTTATTCAAAATACTTTATTTACAGCTTCTTTTAATGAAGACACTCCAAATACATTCATAGTGTTTGTTTTTATTTTTCCCTTATTTCTTACAGGAACTATAATATTTGTAAATCCCATTTTTTCTGCTTCATTTACAATTCTATCGCAGTATGAAATAGGTCTTACTTCACCTGTAAGTCCTATTTCTCCAACAGCTATCATTTTATCTATATTTATTTTTTTACTCTTTATGCTTGAAATTAAAGCAAGAGCTAAGCCCAAATCTCCAAAGGTACCAGCTATATCCAAACCACCAACTACATTTACATAAACATCACAATTGAAAAAAGGTATTTTTAACTTTTTTTCCAATACTGCTAATATTAAATTAAGTCTTGAAGAATCAACTCCAACTGCTGTTCTCCTGGGCATAATAGCCTTAGTTTCACTGACTAACGCTTGGATTTCAACTAAAATCGGTCTAGTCCCCTCCATAATACCTATAACAATAGAGCCTTCTTGTTTAAAACTAGTCTCTTCTAAAAATACATTTGAAGGATTATCCACTTCAATAAGCCCTTCTTCATTCATTTCAAAAACTCCAATTTCACTGGTAGTTCCAAAACGATTTTTTATAGTTCGCAGTATTCTAAATTCTTCAGTTCTTTCACCCTCAAAAGAAAGTACACTGTCAACCATATGTTCTAATACTCTAGGTCCTGCTAATTCTCCTTGCTTTGTTACATGTGCAACTATAAAAAAAGAGATTCCCTTAAGTTTACCTGTTCTCATTATTTCATTTGCGCATTCTCTAACTTGAGATACACTTCCTGGAGCTGAAGCTATTGATGGTTTAAAAATCGTCTGAATTGAATCAATAATGACAAACATAGGTTGCAGCTGCTCTATTTGATTTAGAATAACCTCCATATTAATTTCGGAAAGCACAAATAGATTATTAGAAGCTACCTTAAGCCTATCACTTCTCATTTTAATCTGTTCTTCTGATTCTTCTCCCGAAACATATAATACTTTTCCATATTTTTCAGCAATATTATTGGCACTTTGTAATAATAAAGTTGATTTTCCAATGCCCGGTGATCCAGAAATCAAAGTCAAAGAACCCCTAACCAAGCCTCCACCTAATACTCTATTTAATTCTTTTATACCTGTATTATATCTTTCATGTTCTCCCGATTTTATATTAACTATACATTTAGATTCACTATTTTTATCTAAAAATGTACTATTCTTATTTTGCTTTGTTAATTCCTCAACAAAACTATTCCATGTCCCACAACCAGGACACTTACCCATCCATTTTAAAGATTCATAGCCACATTCCTGACATACAAAAGTAGTTTTATTTTTTGGCATTAACACACCCTCCTAATAACTACACAAATATTATACAATATTTTTAATATCTTTGTTATGCGTTATTAAAAACTATAAAAAAAATTTTTTAAATATACATAATAAAATAAAAGAGACAGAGAAACCTAAGTCTACTCTGCCTAATATAATTTAAGCTTTGGAAAATTCCAATTCATTGTCATTAACAGTAACTGAAACATTATCTCCTTTATGAAGCGAGCCATTTAGTATTTCTTCTGATATCTTATCTTCCACTATTTTAGTAATGGTTCTTCTTAAAGGTCTTGCTCCATAAGTTGGATCAAAGCCTTTTTTAGCTAAAAGTTTTTCTGCTTCCTCTGTAAATTTAATGTTAATATCCTGATCTTTTAACCTGATGCTCACAGATTCTAACATAAGTTTAACAACTTCTTGCAGATCTTCTTCCAACAGTTGATGGAATACAATTATATCATCAATTCTATTTAGAAACTCCGGTCTGAAAGATCTTTTTAGCTCTTCCATTATATTTTCTTTCATCTTCTCATATTCGTCTTCTACTTCATTGCTATTTACAGCAAATCCTAAAGACTTTTGCTTTTTAATAGTTGAAGCCCCAACATTTGATGTTAATATTATTATTGTATTTCTAAAATTTACTGTTTTTCCTTTACCATCTGTCAATCTTCCATCTTCAAGAATTTGAAGTAAAATATTAAATACATCTGGATGAGCTTTTTCGATTTCATCAAATAAAACTACTGAATATGGATTTCTTCTAACCTTCTCCGTTAGTTGACCACCATCGTCAAATCCTACATATCCTGGAGGTGAACCAATCAATCTAGATACAGTATGTTTTTCCATATATTCAGACATATCTATTCTAATTATGCTATTTTCATCACCAAACATAGCCTCTGCTAAAGCCTTTGACAATTCAGTTTTTCCCACACCTGTTGGTCCAAGGAATATAAATGAACCTATAGGCCTTTTTGGATCTTTGAGTCCAACTCTTGCTCTTCTTACAGCTTGTGAAACTGATTTTACTGCTTCATTCTGCCCTATTACTCTCTTATGAAGTATTTCTTCTAATTTCAATAGTTTTTCTGATTCTTTTTCTGTAAGCTTCTCTACAGGTATATTAGCCCATTTTGCTACAACAGCAGCTATCTGTGCCTCAGATACAATATGATTTTCAACATCTTTTCTATTTTTCCAATTCTTTTTAAAATCTTCTATTTTTTCTTTCAATTCTTTTTCTTTATCTCTAAGCCTTGCAGCTTTCTCAAAATCCTGCAATCTTATAGCATCTGCTTTTTCTTTCTCAGTTTTTTCAAGCTCTTCCTCTTGATTTTTTAAATCTGGTGGTGCAGTAAGATTTTCTATTCTCACTTTTGCTCCAGCTTCATCTATAAGATCTATTGCCTTATCAGGTAAATATCTATCTGTAATGTACCTATCTGCTAAATTTACTGCTGCTTCAAGAGCATCATCTGTAATCTTTACTCTGTGATGTGCTTCGTATTTATCTCTTAACCCTCTTAGTATGAGAACAGCTTCTTCTTTTGATGGTTCACCAACATTTACTGGCTGAAATCTTCTTTCTAACGCCGAATCCTTCTCTATATATTTTCTGTATTCATCAATAGTAGTAGCCCCAATACACTGAATCTCTCCTCTAGCTAAAGAAGGCTTTAATATATTAGATGCATCTATAGCTCCTTCGGCGCCTCCTGCTCCTATTATAGTGTGAATCTCATCAATAAATAGAATTACGTTTCCAGAATTTCTTATCTCTGTCATAACTCTTTTTAATCTTTCTTCAAATTCACCTCTATATTTTGAGCCAGCTACCATTGAGGAAATATCTAAAGTTATCACTCTCTTATCCTTTAATATTTCTGGAATATTACCTGACACTATTCTTTGTGCTAAGCCTTCAGCTATAGCAGTTTTACCAACTCCAGGATCTCCAATTAAGCAAGGATTATTTTTTGTTCTTCTGCAAAGAATTTCTAGAACTCTTTGAGTTTCACTATCTCTTCCTATAACAGGATCAAGTTTTCCCTCTGACGCCATTGTTGTCAAATCCCTTCCAAACTGATTCAAGGCAGGAGTTGAATTATTAGCTGAATTGGAAGCTTTATTATTTGTGCTATTACCCTCACCAGCTGCTAATTTTTCTAAAATTTCTTTTCTCAACCTATCAAAATCTGCATTTAAATTACCTAATATTGTAAAGGCAACGCCTTCTCCTTCTCTTATTAAAGCCAAAAGTATATGCTCTGGACTTATATAGTTATGATTTAAATTTGTAGCTTCTAAAGCACTAATTTCCAGTAATCGCTTAGTTCTCGGAGTTAAAGGAACTTCATTTCTATATAAATCAATGTCTCCTTTTCCTTCATATTCAGCAATTAAATTTCTTACAGCATCAATTGTTATACCTAAGTTATTAAGGATTTTCTTTGATATACCATTTTCCTCTTTTAGTATGCCAAGCAAAATGTGCTCTGTACCTATATAACCATGCTGAAACATTTGTGCCTCTTCTTTGGCATAAAATAATACTTTTTCTGTTCTTTCATTAAACCTATTGCTAAACATATTAATTCACCACCTACTTTAATTTTTCCCTAATATAATCTGCTCTTTTTATATTTAGGTCTCTTCCAGTTAATTTATTTTCATATATAATACTAAGTGTAGCCGATTGAGTATTTACTAGCAAGTCATTAAGCACATTTTTATTTATATCTTTAATAATTCCCATTTCTACACCCATTCTTATATTAGATAATAGTTTTAAACATTCCTTTGAATCCATAACTCTAGCAGACTTTAGAATACCCAGTGACCTATATATCTTATCTTCTAATTCGTAATTATATTTCTTTTTTGCTTGATCCCTGGAAAGCTGTTCCTGATTAATAAGCTGATTCACAACTGCTTTTAAATTAGATAATACGTCCTCTTCACTGATTCCAAGAGTTATCTGATTAGAAATTTGATATAAATTACTATATGCCCCAGATCCCTCTCCATACAGTCCTCTGATTGTCATTCCAACCTGAGTTAATGCATTTAGTACTCCATTAATTTGACTATTCATAGTAAGAGCTGGCAAATGCATCATTACTGAAGCTCTCAATCCCGTCCCTACATTTGTAGGACAAGCTGTTAAATATCCTAGTTTTTCATCAAAAGCATACTCTATTTTTTCTTCAAGAAGATCATCAAATTTATTAGAATAATCTAGAATCTCCTCTAAATTAAATCCAGAACTTATACATTGCAATCTTATATGATCTTCTTCATTTATCATAATACTAACAGTTTCATTCTTATCTACAATAAAAGCAGATTTATCTTTATTCTCTATTAATTTATTACTAACTAAATGCTTTTCTATGAAAGATCTATTGTAAGTTTTATCATAATCCCATAAATGTATACTTTTAAATTCATCTTTCATATGAGAAGATGTAAAAAATGCATTTTCTATTTCTCCCACTAATCTTCTAGCCTTATTTTCATCAAGGCTGTCTGGAAATGGCTCATTTTTAATGTTTCTTGCCAATCTTACTCTACTACTTATAACAAAATTATCAGGATTATCATCACACTTTAACCAATTCTGCATATTACCCCTCCTTTTCGTTATTTTCCATTACTCTAATTTTGTCTCTAATTACCGCTGCCTCCTCATAATTTTCAAGTGCAATAGCTTTTTGTAGATCCTCTTTTAAATTTAGTATTCTCTTTTTTTCAATTATTCCCTTGCCGCATTTTTTTGGTATCTTACCAACGTGCTCTACCTTACCCTGTACTCTATATATCACCGGATTTACAGTGGAACTAAAATTTTTATAACACTCACTGCAACCAAGTAACCCCTTTTCCTTAAATTTAGCTAAAGTCATACCACAATTTTTACATTTTATTTCTGGCCCTTTAGAAACGCTTGGAGTTTCACTCATATAATCCATAAGTCCACTTAATATATTCTGAAGTGAAAAAGGTGATATTATTCCTATTTCTCCTGAAACATTAAATCCATCAAATTCTTTAGCACAATTTTCACATAAACTAATCTGCTGTTTATTACCATTTACAATCTTAGTTATATAAAAAGTTGCCTCATTTTTTTTACATATTTCACATAACATACCTTCTCAATCCTCCTCTGTAATACAAAAGAATATATTATTATTATATATTTTATACCATTAACTGTAAACCTACAACATTATAGCCATTATAGTGGCTTTTAAAACTTCCGCCCTAACTTTATTTCTTAAATCATTAACCATAGACAAAGTCCTATCATTTATAGCTGCCTTCAAAATATTCATCTCTCTATTAGATATAATTTCTGCGTCCTTTAAAGCCTCAATGATCTGTATTCCTCCATTATATGTTATACTATTTCCTATTTTTTCTGTAATTACGTTAGCCAGTGGTTTATTTTCAATATATTCTATCTTCCTTATGCGAATGCATCCACCGCCACCTCTTTTACTTTCGATGTAATAACCTTTTTCTGTAGTAAATCTAGTTGTTAATACGTAATTTATCTGTGAAGGTGCACAGCTAAATTGATTAGCCAACTCATTTCGTTGTATTTCTAATTCATTTTCATCTGTTTCTGCCATCATTTCTTTTATAAAATTTTCTATAATATCAGATAGCCTTATCATAGAACATCCCCTCCATTAAAGGTTTATTCTCTTTGACTTTCTTTGACTTTTATTTTATTATACATTTTTCGTATAATTTTTTCAATAAATATTTTTAAAATTTTTTAAATTTACTATATAAAATAAAAAATTTAGCAGAAATTATTTACTCCCACTAAATCTTTCATTTTGCAATTATAAAATATATAAGTTCCAATTATTTTTATGCTTTAAGACATATAAAAATAAATAGTGAGTCAAAGATACTAGCATACTGACTAATTATTTATTTGAATGTTCCTAAATTGAGAACTACCTTTACAGACTTTAATACAATATTTTCCTTGTTTATTTTTGCCATTATCTAGTATTGTAAAATCCTTGTATTTTAACATAGACATAATTAATTCTATATTCTTCTCATCTAAGTAATCTATAGTTATTGTAAATTTATCATTTACTCCAACGATACCCATATACTCATAGATATTTCCATAATCACTTAAATTAACAGAACCTTTAACATCAAGTATATATTCTGACATTAAGATTTCTCCTTTAAAAGTTTTATTTTATTTTTAGTAATATGGCGAAAAATATCCCTGGAATCATTTTACTTATATAAAATTAATTACATTTATTCATGTATCCATGCATCTAGCCACTCTTCACTGTCACTTTACGAAAAGCAAAGAACAAAAATCTTTGATTTTCTGTGAATCACTTTCACAGAGTGCGATGGGAGTATTACTGATGGTAGTCATCGGATAAATACCAATACTTAGAATTCTATTTATAATGGACAATTAATTATGCAAAAAAACGTTAATTACATTGTAATTAACGGAATAATCATTAAAATATATTCAAAAAATAAAAAATGGCTCCGCGAAAAGGATTCGAACCTTCAACCTATCGGTTAACAGCCGAG
>NZ_JBDNRK010000025.1:0-57666 GCF_047718555.1 Clostridium sp.
TCATCTAAACTCAGTGGGAATACAAACTCCCACTGAGTAAGATTCATTGATAATAGATACATATAATGGCACCTTATATATTATGAATTGATTTAGTGAAAATTATACCAATTACTTTATAATATGGCTTAAATTTATATTTGTTTTTGAATAATTATACTATTCATGAATAAATCTATAATTTTGTTGGTGGACTTTCCTCATGTATTTCGACTCAAATTCAAATTTATTTCCGTTTTTTAGATCATTTAAATATTTTATTGTCTCATAGATATCTTTCTCAGTTAAATTTAATGTATGACCAGCCATAATCTTTGTAAATTTATAACCTAAATATGTATTAAGAGTTTGTATATACGTGTCAATATCCTTATGTTCTACATATATAATTGGCTTTTCCAAATTATCGCCAACATACAATATTTTTTCATCATGGTCAAATATTGAAATGCTATCCACAGTATGCCCTGGACTATAAAATATTTCTATTCCTTCTTTATGGAAATTAATACTCTCCTTGAAAGTGAGATTAGGTAATAATTTTTCAACATTTCCAAATATATATTTTTTATTTTTATTTAATTGTTCATCCCATTGCTTATTCAATAAATCTCTACAGAGTTCATGACTAATTATTGTATTTTTCTTAAAACTAGAATTTCCCCATACATGATCCCAATGAAAATGTGTATTTACAATAATAGTTTCTTTATCATTGTATTTATCTTTCAGCATTCTTTTTATAGGTTCCATACTATTGGAACCACAAAAGGTATCAATTAAAAATATCTTTGACTTCTTTTCGATTAAGAACACATTAGTAGTATAATCTTTTAGTTCATTATAAATAAATACATTGCAATTTTTACTTATTTTTTCATTTTCCATATTTCCTCCACTATAATTTCAGATAAATTAATATGGTTTTTTTATTTTAACATTCATAGAATTACAATAGTTATTAAATTTTCATTTATCTTTTTGTCACTTTACTGTTATTATTGGTTCCACAGATACATCAGAATGCGATTGATTACAAAAGCAAGTACCAGTGCTCCAGCTATAGCAGGATGTCCAGCCGCCTTCATTGCAAATGCGGCTAGCCCAAAGATAATTAATTCCAATACAAGTTTAATTACTTCTGATATATATAAAGGTGCCTTAGGTGACAGGAAACTCCCCCAAACTATAGCTACTAGTAGCGGAATACCAATGCCTAATCCAAATTTCACCACAGTTACTCTTCCTGTTTTAAAACCCCAGTAAGCAAATGCTGCGAGCATAAACAATTCTAATAAAAATCGTATAAGCAAATTAGCAGATTTTATTATCATATTAAATCACCTTCCTAAAAAATCAACTTTAAAAAAATTTTCCTTATTTATCCGATGACTAGCCGCTGTAACACTCCACCTTCTAAAGGTGGAGATAACACCGGCACGTCCCTGGATAATTCATCTAAACTCAGTGGGAATATACAAACTCCCACTTAGTAAGATTCATTGATATTCCAACGCATGAATCCCAGTAAGAAAAGTATCAATTATAAAATTTAGACTTACATCAATATCTAATGGAAGTCCAAATCCACCTTTTTGCTCTAATGAAACAAATCCATGTAAGATACTTCGCAATCCACGGGTAGCATGCAGTGCTGCTTCACCTTCCAACCCATAAGCTTTCAGCACTCTGATAACAATATCTACAATTTTGCTTCCGGATCGCTGCACTTCCATATCACTTGGATCTGGGGCAAGAAGAGTTGCTTCATACAATCCCGGATGAGTATGAGCAAATGCTACATACACTCCAACCAGTGAACGAACTGCATCATCTTCTGCTAACCCAATGGTTGCATGTGCCAAAGCGTTATAAAATTGTTCCATACCATAAATTGCCAATTTTTTTCGCAAGTCTTTCAATCCATTTATATGATTATATAAGGATGGAGTGCGAATATGCAGTTTTTGGGCTACTAAAGCCAATGTTACTTCACCCATGCCCTTTGTATCTGCAATTTCTACTGCAACTTTCAAAATTGCAGACAAATCAACTCCCATTCTTGGAGACATATTATCATCTTCCTCTACTATTTTGTATTTTCTAAATTTTGTTCAGCTCTAGCAATGGCACCATCCATAGCAGTTACTGGCTGTTTTAGCATTGGTCCGTGACCAACAGCAAGTAATGAAGGAAAATATCCTCTGAGTTTTCGTGCACTCTCTAGTGCTGCTTGCTTATTCCATGTTGCCATTGCAGGAAACGGAAACCATAGTCGAAGTTGTCCTGCTACAGCTATACCTCCTCTTGTTTGAAATGCATCTCCAGCTATTAAGGAATTATTGCGCGTATCTAAAAACGCCATGGACCCAGGAGTATGTCCTTGTGCTGATATAGCAATCAGTGAACCAATTTTATCCCCCTCTTTGAGTAAAATATTTGCTCGTGTCTTAAGTTTTTTTGGTACTGCTCCACGTATCGGCAAATTCGGTTCATTCAATTCTAATGTGCAATCTCCAGTCATCAACTTAGCATCGCGCTTTGAAATATATATAGGAATATCCGGGATTGCTTTTTTCAGTGCATCTAAAGAGCCTACATGATCATCGTGTGCATGAGTCAAAATAATCTTTGTAATTTTTTTCCCGATACTATCCGCAGCCTCTATTATTTTCTTCCAGCTATAAGGTAATGCAGCATCAATCAAAGTTAATCCATCTTCTTCCTCCACAAAATAACAATTAACAGGAAACAAATGTGGTAAAAATGTCAATTGATAAACTGTTTTTTCATGAATAATTCGCATGATATCATCTCCTCACCTTTTTTTAATAAATATAATAAAAACTAATCTAATTAGTTTTTATACTAATATCCTTAGTTTTATTATAACTAATAGTATTAGCTTTTTCAATACAAATTTTTATATTAATTTCTAAATCCATTTATCCTTATTGAAAAAAACTATCTTATAATACTATAGAATTTATTTTTTATACTGTGTCATCTGAAAGTTTATATTGTAATATATCAACGACTTTATTCAAAAACACCGATCAAGACTTACTTTTAAAGCCCTAATCAGTGTTTATCTATACTTAAATTACTTTTTTAGACTCAATAGCAAAACAAGATGCAACTTTGTAAAACCAAATGCAATGTTTGTAATCAACAACTGAATATTTGTAAACGAAATGCAGTTTTTGCACTCGAAAAGCCAGTTTTGTAAATGAAATGCAGTTTTTGTAACCAAAATGCAGTTTGATTTTCCTACTTTTCTGCTGTATCATAATAGAAAACTGCAAGCCAAAGGGAGGTCGATTCCCCCTCAATTTTTTTGTAATCGGAGAATCCACCCCTGTTTAGGTTTTGTATGAATTGCTGGCGGCGCAGTTTTATCGTTTTATTTTTTGAGAAGAACTGGCTTTAACATGATGTCACTGGCTGCAACCGGTGCACATCTAAGTTTTGTTAAAACTTCTTCTCCGTGGTAAAAGCTGAACGTTTCGTATGGGCTACGGTTGTTCAGCTTTTTTCTTTTGTATGAGTTGATATGGTTCATCATCATACTGATATCTTCTTGCGTTAGGCTATTAAAACTAGTTCCTTTAGGAAGAACTCTACGTATCAGTTCATGGTTTACCTCAATCGCTCCTTTTTGAAACGGACTTCCCGCATCACAGTAAAACACATGGGTTCTTAAACCAAACCGTGGCTCATGACGGTACTCGATTGCTTTTGGGTTGGAAAACTCGCTGCCGTTATCTGTGAGGATAATAGAAAACAGTTTTCGAAAAAGTTCCTCACCAAGATCTTTTTCAAGCATGTTGAATATATCAATCACGGATTGCGAGGTATTTGCATCACGCAGGAATGCCAGCATTAAGCTACTTTCCACAAAGTGAATAGTAAGAATACATTTTCCACCTTTGGTTCCAATCACAGAATCCATCTGTACCACCGATATATCTGGATTCTTATTCAGAAAAACATTGAAGTCTTCGTAATTACGTCCAATACGACAGCCTTTATCTACCTTGAATTCCGGCTTTTTATAACGTTCACGGAATTTAACTTTGCGAGGAAGATCAATGTTGCGTACATCAAACAGGCAGGCGTCTATGTAGTTGTAAATAGTTTTCTCACTACACATAAGTTCATCTTCATGCGTAACGTATATTTGATGAACTGATTGACCGTTTTGAACCAGTGGAGAAATAATAGCGTTTAGTCTTGCTATTTCATCTTCAGAAACACATAAACCGCTTCTTGCTTCAGATATTACTTCTGAAGCTTTGATATGGGCATGTTCCGCATCATAAATATTTTTGAGTAATGTGCATTTACCAAGGCTTTCACAACCATTACACACATATGGGACACGAAATCTGGAAGTACAGATTTCTTCTATGAAATCATCGCATCTGCCATTGCACTGAGCACACAGCTTACAGTAGGCCGCCGATTTTCTAGAGCAGTCATTGACACAGATATTTTTCTTTCTACAGTTAAAACGGTTCTTGCAAGTATTATAAGGGAAACCAGGATAACCTGTAGCAACTTCAGAGCTGTTTTTACGTACTTCTCTGGAAATCGTAGTTGGATTCTTATCTAATCTGCGACTGATTTCTTTAAATGAAAGACTTTCTTTCAGATGCTTCTGTAACTCAAGTCTTTCTTCATAAGTAAAAAATTTAGACATATATCCTCCATTCTGCCACCAACGTTTTAAGGATAAATGTCTGATAAAAATAACGCAACAAAAAAGACTGGCTCATCACCAATCTTTTGTAAGCCAGGATGCAACCTCCTGGGCATATATATTTAATCAAAAATTTTATAACTCAAATAGAGTTGAAGGGTTGCAATTCGATTTACAATTGAGGAATTACTTTTTTAGTTCACATTAAAATTATTTTAAATCGCTATTTTTCACTTTCCTTAAAACTTTCTTTAACTTTATTTATATTATCCCTATACGTAAAATTAGTCTTTTCATCTTTTGCAACTTCCTCCATAAGAGCATGAAATTTATCTATATCATATATACCCTTTTCAGTGAATATCTTATTTAAAGTCTGCAATACTATCACAAGTTCCTCCATGGCACCCTCTGTTAATTCAACTCTTTGAAGCAGATTATTTAATATTTTTTCATTGTTTTCCATTAAACTCTCCCCCTTTTTAATAAATTATTCTACATTATCTATTAGAATCCTTCTTCTTATATCTTTTTTTCCAAAATTATTCATATTATATATAACTTGAAAAAGGATTTAGATAAGACAGACGTCTTACCTAAATCCTATGGTTTTCAATAAATGTTTTAATTCAATTTACATAATCATCCAATTATCTATATGTAGAAGATGTTTAACACATTAATATAAATGGAATAGAGTGAAAAATATTTATTAATATTATATAACATTTTCTCTCAAATATTCAGTAAAGCTTCTCATGGAATTTGAATCAGGAAAATTGGCTTGAGCCCTCTTAGCATTTCCGCCACCTCTTCCATTGAACTCTTTTAACTTCTCCTTAAATAATTTTCCGCACTCCACATCAAAGGAACCATTATGTGCAAATAAAAATTTATTATCCTTTAAGGAACTTAAAATAAGAATATATTCTTCATTTTTTAAATGTTCATAAAGCTTGTCTAGAAAATCAAAACCTTCTTCTTTATATTCAGCGGCTATAATCTTTGAGTCAGTCTTTGATATTAATACCTGAGCCTCATTTTCCGCTATTGAATTATATAAATTTGAAATTTTCTTTTTTAAATTACCTATTTCTTCTGTCTGACTTTTTACCTTGTTTACAATCTCAGCATCCTCCACTGAAAATCCTCTGGCAATTTCTGTAACGTAATCATTTTTAGTGACATAATCTTTAAAAGCTCTTAAACCGCATTTTATATATATTCTGGTCATCCCTTTATTTTTTTCCCATTTTACAACCTTAATGATTCTTACTTCTCCTGTTCTTCTAACCTGAGTACCGCAGCAGGCACTATAATCCAGATTTTCTCCCATCTGTACCATTCTTATTGTCCCTTCAGCCGTAATTGCTTTTCTTAAAGGCAATTTTTCTGCATCTGCCTTGGTTAAAAAATAAGTTTTTACTTGTTCATTTCTGAAAACATAATAATTTGCTTCTCTTTCTGCTTCCTTTATCATATCCTCTGTCATATCTTTAATTTTAATGTCCATAGTTACGTAGTCCTCTCCAAGGTGAAAACCTGCATTGGCAGCATGATATAATTTAAAGAAAGCTGCAGACATGAGATGCTCTCCTGAATGCTGCTGATTGTGATCCACTCTTCTATCAAAATCGGCCTGACAATGTACTATTTTATTTGATGGTTTTTCAGGCATGACATGATATATAATATCTTCCTTTTCATATACATATTCAACCTTTATGTTATCCATATAACCTATGTCAGAAGGCTGACCACCACCTTCGGGGTAAAATGGAGTACTACTTAGTACCACTTCATATTTGCCATCCTTCTCTATTACATCTTCTACCTCACATTCTGCTTCGCAAAGATATGGATCCTTATAAAAAAGTTTTTCTGTACCATTAATCATATTCATTACTTCCTTTCCTTTTTGTTTAAGCTTAAATTCGTAGTTTAAGAACACGCAAGTTGAAAATTAAAATCGGAAAAAATTGCACCCCTGTGGTAAATTGCAATATCAAATTTTTATAACTCTTCCATCATAGAACAAATACAAATACTGTTCCTTCACTTTCTTCCCTGTAATCTTGGTAAGTGCCTGAGAATAATATTTTAACTGATTTCTATACTTATCTACTACAGTTTCCACATTTTTATCTGTTACATAATCTGTTTTATAATCCACAAGAACAAGACCATCTTTTTCTTCAAAATAGCAATCTATAGCGCCCTGAAGCATCATACTTTCATCTTTATAATCTTCTTCACACAATTCTACATAGACATCACAAGCCTTAAGTCTGATTACAAAAGGGATTTCTCTTTCTATATGTAATGATGAAAGCATTCTTTTACCAAGTTCACCTTGAAAAAATCTTTCTATCTTCTTTATATCTACAGCTTCAGCTTGCTTTTCAGTTATAAGCTCCTTAAAAATCATCTTTTCTATTTGTGATTTTATACTTTCCTCTGTTAAAGGTAAACTAAAATCAAGTCTCTGCATTACTGCATGCATGGCAGTTCCCTTTTCTGCAGGTGTAAGCCCTTTTCTTTCTTCCAGAAATGCTGGTCTTTTCTTTAATACTGGCGGAAATATATTTCTGGAATATTCATCCTCAGAGCTTTGTTGTCTTTTTAATTCAGTAACGGACACACTGGAAGGTAACCCTTTAGCCAGATCATATTTATATTTCCAACTGAGTCTTCTGTCTATTTCTTCATAATAAGGTGTTCTTGGCACTTTATTTTCTATTTCAGAGAGAATACTTTTAAGTACTTCTATTTTACTGAGTTTTTTATTTTCATGTTCAGGCTTAACTTCATTACTAATATATTCTTCATTGAAAGCTTCCTTTTCAGATAATACTATATTCTCCTTTACAATCTCATTTCTAGTCCAAAGCTTTATTTTCCATTGAGACTCATGACTAAGTTTGAAATTATCTTCTATAGATATATCAGCTTTTTCCCTTAAAGCTTCTCCAGCTTCATGCTTAATAACAGCAGGGCATATCCAATCCAGGTAACTCATTCCCCTAAGTATTACATTCTCTGATATCTTTTCTTCATTGCTATCTATATCCTCTGACCAGTTTTTACTTGCAGCTTCAACATCCCTTACAGCACCTGTTATTATAAGTTTTTCCTTAGCTCTCGTTAATGCTACATAGAGTATTCTCATTTCCTCAGAAAGACTTTCCAGCTTTACTTTTTTCTTAATGGCATTTTTAAATATAGTTGGATATGATATTCGCCTCTTAAAATTAACATAATCCGGTCCTATACCAAGGTCATGATGAAATAATACAGTTTTTGTCATATCTCTCAAGTTAAAATTCTTACCGCAAGCTGCTAAAATAACTACAGGGAATTCCAATCCCTTACTTTTATGAATACTCATTATTCGCACTACATTTTCATTCTCACCTAATATTTTAGCACTTCCCATGTCTTTGCTGCTTATTTTCAATTTGTTTATGAAGTTTATAAAATTAAATAGCCCCTTGTAGCTTGTATTTTCATAGGCTTTTGCCCTTTGAAACAGTATTCTTAAATTTGCCTGTCTTTGAACTCCTCCTGGCATAGCTCCAGCATAACTATAATAGCCTGTTTCAGTGTATAAATACCATATAAACTCATCTATTGGCATATGCAGTGCCAGAGTTCTAAATTCTTTAAGCGACCTTACAAAATCATAACATTTTCTTGCTAGGTTTTTGCTTATACTATTTTCTTCATCTACTTTTATGTATTCTACGTTAACATATTTAGTACTATCATCATATTCTGCATATATGTCCTCATCACCATACTTAAATTCCTCAGTATTTCTATTTGACTTTTCCCTATGATATTTAAAACTCTCTAGGCTGCCTTCGTCATTTTTAGCATAAATACTTTCATTATTTTCAGTACATAGTTCATAATATCTATGTTCTACCTGCTTCATCAATTCATAAAAGGAGCTACTTCTATCCAGTGACCTTATATCTATAAGATCTTCATCAGTAAAAGAAACTATAGGAGAACGTAGTACCGAAAGCATTGCTATATCCTGCAGAGGATTATCTATTATTTGCAATAATGCAATTACTGTCTTTATTTCCGTAGTTTCAAAATATCCGGTACCTGTATCTGCAAATACAGGTATGTCAAAAGCCTTTAACTCCTCTGTAAAAGTAGAAGACCAACCTGCTGTTGCACGAAGCAGTATTACTATGTCCTTATACTGAATACTTCTATAGTTATCAATATTTTTATCAAAAACAGCATAGGGCTTATCTTTTTTATCTATTAATTCTTTTATTCTCGAAGCTACCATTCTAGCTTCAAGTCTTATATTATCAATATTTTCTTCTTCCTCATCATCTAGGGTATCAGGTTCTGAATTATTGCTGTCTTGAACTTTGCTTTTTTCAATTATATGAAGTTCATTCACTCCAAGTCCAGTAAATTCATCCTCATTCACCTCACTAAACTCTGCTCCTGCCTTTAATTCTTCCCTTTCATCATAATTGAGTTCTCCTATATTTTTAGACATTATAGCTTTAAAGATATAGTTAGCTCCATCCACTACTACTTTCCTGCTTCTGAAATTTTTAAATAATAATATTTTTCTATTTTTTGCCCCCGCTTCACTGGAATAATTGATATATTTATCAAGAAAAAGCTCAGGCTTTGCCTGCCTAAATCTGTATATACTTTGCTTTACATCTCCTACCATAAATAGATTTGGATTTTCACTGTCATTCCTTGATATAGAATTTAATATAACCTCCTGTACCAAATTACTGTCCTGATACTCATCTATTAGAATCTCTTCATATTTTTCCCTAAGCTCCAGCGCTGCTTTTGAAGGGATTATTTCTTCATTTTCATTTTTATCTGTAAGGATCTGCAATGTAAGATGTTCAAAATCATTAAAATCTATTATACCTCTGCTTCGCTTTTTCTTAATGTATTCTCTATCAAATTCTATAACCAGTTCTCCAAGGCATTTCATAATCGGATATAGTTCCCTAATATGATCATCCATAGTATCTCCATTAGAACTTAATATCTCTTCCTGCATATCTTTTATTTGCTTTTTATATTTATCTCTTATTTTTTGTACTTGATCTTTTTTATCTCTATCTACGTCTTTACCACATCTCTTTAATGCTGGAAATTTTACAGAGCTTAAGCACTCTATAAAGCTGTTCCATGAACTTTTACTCTCTATGACTAAATCATTTATCATTGCCAGATCTTCTTCATAAGACTTAGAATAAGGTTCCAGAGTATCCTCATTATTAATAATTGTCAAAGCTTTTTCTATTACTTTATTAATACCTGTAAGCTCAATTATTACATTAGATAAAATTGACTTCGCCCAAATTGAACTGCCAAAGTCAAAGTCTTCCCCTATATTGAAAGCTTCACTCATATTCTGAAGCCATTGCTTTGGCCAGGGACTACTTTTTGCAAAATTATAAAGAGAAAGCACCATTTCTATAAGAGCTGAATCATCTCTGTTAGAGCAATAACATTCTACCAGATTTAAAAATTCCTCATTGTCAGATTCCTCATATTTTTTATCAAAAAGTTCCTCTATAGTCTCATTTTTCAATAACACAGCCTCTGTCTCATCGGCTATTCTGAATTTAGGATCCAAATCTATAATGTGAAAATAATTTCTTATTACATCAAGACAAAAGGAGTGAATTGTAGTTATTCTTGCCTTATTCAGCAGTACCAGTTGTCTTTGTAAAAGCTTTGATTCGGGGTCCTTAAAAAGCTCCCTTGATATGGCACTGCCAATTCTCTCCCTCATTTCTGCAGCTGCCGCATTAGTAAATGTAACAACTAATAATCTATCTATATCCACGGCTTTCTCTTTATCTGTAATCATTCTTATTATTCTCTCTACAAGAACCGCCGTTTTTCCCGCACCTGCTGCTGCCGCTACTAACAAATTACATCCCCTGGTTTCAATAGCCTCCCGCTGCTCCTCAGTCCAGTTATTGCCCATTGTTTTCACCTTCCTTATCATGCTCCTTACTAATCAGGCTCCAAACTTCCTCATCACTTTTATCGTATATGTATCTATAACCGTTATCCTCTATAGATGGATCAAAGGCACATATGGAGGAATACATACAAAAATCGCAAGGTACAGAGTCCTTATTTTTACAAGGTTTAATACTTATATCTCCTCTTAACATGCTTTCACAATTTTTAGCTATTACATTCTTTACATGACTTCTCAAAAGTTCAAATTGATGCCTTGAAGCTGCCTGAGATTTTCCTAAGGAACCATCTTTATTTATTCTTGCAGGAATAATCAGTGAATTACCTTCCATTTCTCTATCCATCTCTTTAATTATTTCCGGATCATCTATTAATAAGCCCTTCATTTTAAATCTTTTCATTATTTCCTTTTTAAGTTCATCATCACTTAAGTCTCTATTGCTTTTTACCAGAGGATCATCTATTTTAAAATACAATATAGCCCCTGGAATAGGCTTTTTATCGAGATCTTTTCCCTCTTCTGTAAGTATAGCATCAAGATAGAGTAAAAGCTGCACTTGTAGTCCATAATACACATCAGAAAGTCTGAAAAGCTTATTACCTGACTTATAATCTATTATTCTTATATAGGTTTCCCCTTCTTTAACCAACATATCAATTCTATCTATTCGTCCTATTAGCTTTATCTTTTCACCAGAAGGTAATTGTACAATTATTGGAGGATAACTCCCCTGTTCACTAAAATCTATTTCATAACCTACAGGTTTAAATCCACTTCTCTTTATATGATTCGTTATTACAAGAGCTGTTTTAGTAAGCACTCTTTTAAGCCTTTCTGTAAGATATTCATACCTTGGAGAACTATTTAAAATAAAGCTATTGCTCTTTTTAACATTCTTCTCCACTATACTGCTTATATTTTCTTCACACCAATTTTTATCAAGCTCATCCCAGGAAAGCTGTTCTTCTTTTACCTTTTCACTAAATTCATCTATTATCTTATGCATAAAGGTTCCTATATCAGGATAGCTGAGCTTAAATACCTTTCTCTCTTTGGCATTTAATCCATATTGTACATAGTAAGCAAAAGGACACTGGGCATATTTCTCCATTCTGGATACATTGATATGCATATTATCTCCATAGAGTTTTTTAGCCTTTTCACTATTTATCATCTGTGTCTGATTTGTATAAGCAGCTCCACTGAAGGCTCTTCTACACTTTTCTCTCCAGTATTCATAGCCGCTAAACCACTTATAGACATCTCTCCAAAGCATAGCATCATCATTTTCGTCTAACCTCTTTCTAAGCACATAAATGAGCTGATTAAATGCTGGAAGCTTTGCATCTATAAGTTTTAGTCTATCTTCGTCCTTTTCTTCAAAAATCAAATCACTTTCCTCTGTTATATTTGGATATATGCTTTTTAATCTGGAAACTATTATGGAAGGTCTTAAGCTTTTGCCTTCATAATCTGCCATAGGATAGCTTATACTGAGATATTTTCCTGGAATTGTTAGAGTAGTATATACTAAAAACTGCTCTTCAAAGGCAGCTAATCTTGTATTTTTTGCCAGTTCTACTCCTCTCTCCTTTAATATTTCTCTCTCCCTATCGCTTAGTATTCCCTCTTCATTATTCACCGATGGAAATACTCCATCATTCACTCCAACTAAATAGAGAATACAAATATCATGACTTTTTAGCCTCTCTACGCTGCCAACCAGAACTTGATCCACCGCAGGAGGAATTAATCCCATTTTATGCTCCCTAAAGCCAATGGACATAATTTTAACAAATTCTTCAAGAGTAAGAGGTGTAGCTCCCATTACTTCAACGGTTTGATCTAATAAGTCTATTATTATATTCCATATTTGACTGTATTCATTGGCAAGAGTCTGTCTTTTATTTTCCTTAAACTCTTCAATTAATGTTTCCACTTTTTCCGGAGCCCCTATTTCCGTTAAAAATTCAAATACAGTTCTGCAAATTTCTTCTCCATTTCTCTTTCCTCTAGTGTTTTTATAAAGCTTTTTTATAGGCTCTATAACAATACTTCTTATAGAGTTGACTTTATTTAAAAATTCCTCTTCCTGAATAGATATTTCATCTCTTCCAAATAGTGAATCCGGCCTATAATTCCAAACTTCTTCCTCCAGCCATTTTTTCTTTCCCTTTATTCCAGCGGCCAGAACATAATTTTCAAGAATATCTACTTCTTCAATTGTCACATTTGTCAGTGTGGTTTTTAAATATCTGAATACAGCCTCATAGGACCAGTTTTTAGTGAGAATTTCTATTACAGAGGTTATAAGTACAACTATCAGATTTCCTTCAATATTTCTCTTTTCATCTATAAAATAAGGTATCTCATGTTCTTCAAAAATTGAAGCTATTATAGTTTCATAATTTTCCAGATTTCTTGTTATAACAGCTATATCCTTATATCTATAGCCTTCATCTCTGCACATTCTTATAATGTCTCTGGCTGCACCCTCTATTTCTGAATATGTATTCTGTGCTCTAAAAAGCTTTATATCTGAAGTTTTGCTTTTAAATTTTTCATATGGAAAAGCAAATAGATTTTTTTCTAAAAATGCCATTTCATCACTGTCCTTAAATCTATAAAAGGGCTTTTCGGTAAGTACTCTGGGTTTATCTAATTTAACATTGTTATTCCTTGCTATCTCTAAAAATTTATCTTCCGTTCCCTTAGTGAATTCAAAAATATCCGTACCATAATTTTTACCATCTGCATAATCACTGGTTAATGCTACGTTTATTCTCTTTGTCTTTCTTAAAAGCTTTTCAATTATTTTATACTGCTGAGGGGTGAAGCTGGAGAACTCATCAATCCATATTTCAGCATTATTAAAAATTTTTGATTCTTCTAATTTTTCTGCAAGCAAAGTTAAGTCATCATCAGCATCTATATAATTTTTATGTAGTAAAGTCTCAAATTCTCCATATATTTTACTTAAATCCAAAAGTTTATCTTTAAGATTTATATTTTTATCCATATCCTCAGCAGTTTTTAAAAGTAATTCTGGAGTAACTGAATATCTTTTAAATTCACTTATGGAATCCGATATGGTATTTATGAATCCCTGCTGAGCCGCGGCTCCTCTAAATACAGTTAACTCCTCCAATATTTTATCTACTATATGAGAAATAAGCATACATTTACCAGCGGAATCCATGTGCTTATGAGTAATTCCACCAACTTCATTCATTACCCTAAAAGCCATTCTTTTAAAGCTGATAACTCTAACCTTTAAATTTGATTTTTCTCCAATGGCATTTAAAATATTCTTTTCTGATTGAAAAGAAAACTGCTCTGGCACTAGATATATAAGTGGATATTCTACATCTTCTTCTACTTTTTTCTTTATATCCTCTATGCAGAAATTACTTTTACCACTTCCTGCTCTTCCATATATAAATCTTAAACTCATAAATTCACAGACTCCTTTTAAATTTAAATATATAATGATAATTTTTGCACATTAACAAGTGAAATCTTTCACTGTTTAATGAACAGAAACTTTCAAGTTATTTGACAATCTTCTTATATTACTAATTAAAAAAAGCATAATTATATTTTATCACATTATTTTTATTATTCTCATTTTAGTATAATAAAAAACCATTAACTTTATAGAATACTAAAAAAGCACTGAATTCTATGGCAAATACGTTAGAATTCAGTGCTTTTTCTCTAATAACACATATTAGTTATATCTTATTTATATATAGGAAACTTATTACATAAAGCTGTTACTTTTTCTTTTAGTTCAGTTAAATCCTGATCTCTTTTTTCAATAGCTTCATTGATAAACTCAGCAACTTTCTTAATTTCTTCTTCTTTAAAACCCCTAGTAGTTACAGCTGCTGTTCCTATTCTTATACCACTTGTAATAAAAGGACTCTTTGTCTCAAATGGAATTGTGTTTTTATTAGCTGTAATTCTCACAGAATCTAAAAGCTTTTCTGCATCCTTACCAGTTATATCTTTGTTAGTTAAATCTATGAGTATAAGATGATTATCTGTACCGCCAGAAACCAATCTGAAACCGTATTTTGTAAGCTCCTCTGCAAGTACCTTTGCATTCTTTACTATTTGATTAGAATAATCCTTAAATTCAGGCTTTAAAGCTTCTCCAAAGCATACTGCCTTTCCAGCAATTATATGCATTAATGGACCACCCTGCATTCCAGGAAATATTGTCTTGTCTAAATCCTTTGCGTATTTTTCTTTACAGATAATAGCTCCACCTCTAGGTCCTCTTAGTGTCTTATGAGTTGTGGTAGTTACGAAATCTGCATAAGGTACTGGTGATGGATGCACTCCTCCAGCTACAAGCCCTGCTATATGAGCCATATCTACCATTAGATATGCACCCACTTCATCACTGATCTCTCTGAATTTCTTAAAATCTATTACTCTTGAATAGGCACTGGCACCAGCTACTATCATTTTAGGCTTATGCTCAATTGCTTTCTTTCTAAGTTCTTCATAATCTATAGTTTCAGTGTCCTTATTTACTCCATAACTTACTACATTAAATAATTTTCCTGAAAAGCTAACCGGACTTCCATGAGTTAAATGTCCACCATGACTTAAATCCATACCAAGTATAGTATCTCCTGGCTTTAATACTGAGAAATATACTGCCATATTCGCCTGTGAACCAGAATGTGCCTGTACATTTACATGCTCTCCGCCAAATAATTCTTTCATTCTATCTCGTGCTAAATCTTCTACCTGATCAACTATATGACAACCACCATAATATCTTTTTCCAGGATAACCCTCTGCATATTTATTTGTAAGATATGATCCCATAGCTTCCATAACTGCTTCACTGGTAAAGTTTTCTGAAGCTATAAGTTCAATATTATTTTCTTGTCTTTCATGTTCTTTTGCTATTATTTCATATACCTTCTGGTCATTTTCCTTAACGTTTTGAAAATCCAATGTTTACACTCCCTTTTATTAATAAATGATAATATTATTTCTATATAGGTTGCATTAAATATCCATACAGTAAAACGTTATTTTAATTTAATAATTATTTTATGTACATATTAATGAAATGTAATATTTTAATTGCAGCTTATATAATTTTCACTATAATTATGATTATATAATGTAAATTGAAATAAAACAACAGTAATTTGAACTATTTATTTGTGCTATAATATGCTTGTAAATTTATAAGGCCTGTGAAAATAAGTAGTAAGATTCAAAATAGACCAGCATACTGACTAGTTATTTATTTGAATATGGCTAAATACTATTAAGGAGATGCAAATGGAGACAAATAAAATATTAGACTTAGCTGCAGAAGCTGGTAAAATAATGCTTGAAAATGGAGCTGAAACCTATAGAGTTGAAGAAACAATGATAAGAATATCAAAAGCTCTTGGAGTAACTTCCCTAGATGCTTATGCCACCCCTACAGCCATAATAATTTCAGGTAAGAATGCTGAAAATATAAATATTTCAGTTATAAAGAGAATAATAAACCGAACTTTTAACATAGATAAAATATCTAAGATTAATGATCTTTCACGAATTATAGAGAGAAAACAATTAACTATTGAAGATGTAGAAATAAAACTTATTTCAATAAAAAATAGTCCTTCTTATTCCAGTAGAATTACCTTATTGGCAGCTTGCTTTATTGGTGCATTTTTTACTATACTGTTTGGTGGTAATTTTAAAGATTTTTGGGCGGCTTTTATTATAGCTGGGATCATAAAATATTCTACAAATTTCATATCCAAATTTAAAGTAGATTATTTTTTTACAAACATAGTAGGAGGTGCAGGAGCTGCACTTTTTGCAATTATTTCTTACAAACTTGGCCTTTCAGCCCATTATGATAAAGTTATAATTGGTGACATAATGCTCTTAGTACCTGGTCTTGCAATAACCAATGCCATTAGAGATGCTATGAATGGAGATTTAATTTCTGGCACTGCTCGAGCAATTGAAGCCTTTTTTATAGCTGTAGCTATAGCTGTGGGTACTGGTATGGTTTTTAAAATTTGGTTTGAGTTTTCAGGAGGTATAAATATATGATTATGTATGCCCTTTACTCTTTTATTACATCTTTATGCTTTGCAATAATCTATAATATAAAGGGAAAAAATGTTTTTATAGCAGGTATGGGCGGTGGTATTTCCTGGTTTGTATATTTAATAGTGCACAATTTATATAATTCAAATATATTATCCTTATTTTTAGGTGCCATATCCGCATCTATTTATTCTGAAATAATGGCAAGGCTGCGTAAGGCTCCAGTAACAACTTTTATAATATGTGGTATTATACCTCTGGTACCCGGTAATGGAATGTACTACACTATGTATGAAACTATCCTTGGTAATACAACAAAGGCTACTATTTATGGTATTCAAACTCTAGGTGCCGCCGGTTCCATAGCTATAGCCATTGCTATGGTATCCTCTTTATCAAAGCTTCTGTTTCTGAAGAAAAAGCCTATAGTTTAATATGAAATTCTGAAATAATCCCACAACTCATTGTAAAGTAACTATCTTAAATGAATATTTATTTCTTTTAAGAACGGTCTTATTTAATTATTAAAAATCACATTCTAATAATTATTTTTAATAGTGTAATAGTTAAAAAGCTGTCTCACAATCCATAATGCGTATATATGGATTGTGAGACAGCCTCAGTTTTTCTGTTATATAACAGAAAACTCCTGCTGTGCCGTTTCATGAACTTAAAAGATAACCCGCTCTCAGCAGGTGGGCACCGCCTTCCTGCTTCTTGTTCTTATTTATGTAAATAAGCATCATTTCACAGAAAGAGTTTGGTTCCCCGAAAAAAAGTGTTGGGTCAACATAAATCCAATTCTCGTACACAGTAGGAGTTTTATTCAATTGTTCTTTCTATAAATCTATTATACTACAGTAACTCGATTTTTAAAATGGTAATTTTTATGTTAAACATGGTAAATAAACAGATATTCACCAGTTGTTTACCATATCCTATATTATTCTTATTCTTCCTCTTTTGCTATACTTATACCTAATTCCTGAAGCTGCTTTTCGTCTACTACATTAGGTGCTTCTGTCATAACACAGGCAGCATTTTGATTCTTAGGGAAAGCTATAACATCCTTTATATTTTCTGTACCTGCAAGGAACATTATCATTCTATCAAAGCCATAAGCCAATCCGCCATGTGGTGGTGGACCATATTTAAAGGCCTCCAGTAGGAAACCAAATCGCTCCCAGGCACTTTCCTTTGTAAATCCAAGTACTTTAAACATTTTTTCCTGAAGATCTGTTTCATGTATTCTTATACTTCCTCCGCCTAGTTCTTCTCCATTTAAAACTATATCATAGGCTTTAGCTCTTACTCTTCCTGGATCACTTTCAAGATACTGAATATCTTCATCCATAGGCATTGTAAAAGGATGATGCTCTGCTTGGAATCTATTTTCCTCCTCATTATAGGATAGAAGAGGGAATTCAGTAATCCAAACAAATCTGAACTCTTTATTATCCTTTAACAGTTCCAGCTCCTTTGCGAGGTGTAATCTCAATTCACCAAGAGCTTGAAATACTACGCTATTTTTGTCAGCAACTATTAATACTAAATCATTAGTATTAGCATCCACTGCAGTTATTATGGCCTTTAGCTGCTCTTCTGTAAGAAATTTAGCTATTGGAGATTTTATTTCATTTTCCTTAACAGCTATCCAGGCAAGACCCTTTGCCTTAAAGGTTTTAACAAATTCCCCCAGCTTATCTATTTGTTTTCTCCCCATAACGCCGCAGCCTTCAGCCTTTATAGCCCTTACACTTCCGCCATTCTCCAGAGCATCCTTAAATACTTTAAATTCAGTATCTTTAACCACTTCACTTAAATCACTTATTTCCATTCCAAATCTTAGGTCCGGTTTATCACTGCCATATTTCTCCATGGCTATTTTATATGGCATTCTCTCTATAGGGGTTTTAATTTCTACTCCAGCTACTTCTTTAAATACTCTTTTTAAAAGTTCTTCATTTAGTGCTATTATATCCTCGTCCTCTACGAAAGAAAGCTCCATATCTACCTGTGTAAACTCCGGCTGCCTATTTGCTCTTAAATCCTCGTCTCTAAAGCATTTTACAATTTGGAAATATTTATCAAAGCCAGAAACCATCAAAAGCTGTTTAAAAAGCTGTGGTGATTGAGGTAATGCATAAAACTTCCCATTAAAATTTCTACTTGGTACAAGATAGTCTCTTGCACCCTCAGGAGTACTTTTAGTAAGCATTGGAGTTTCAACTTCTAAAAACTCTTTTTCATCTAGAAAATCTCTTATAATCTTTGCAGTTTTATGCCTTATCTTGAATATGCTCTGCATATCCGGTCTTCTTAGATCAAGATATCTATGTTTAAGCCTTATATTCTCTCCTGCATCTAGATTTTCTTTTATGTATATTGGTGGAGTTTCACTTTCAGATAAAATCTTTATATTTTCTCCTAATAATTCCACCATACCTGTAGGCATATTTTCATTTGGTGCTTCTCTTTTAACTATCTTACCAGTAACAGCTATACAATATTCAGATCTTACAATATCCGCTTTTGTAAAGGCATCCTTGTTTATTTCTTCACCAAATACTACCTGAAGTAACCCTGTTCTATCCCTTAAATCTATAAAAACCAGTCCTCCAAGGTTTCTTTTTCTCTGAACCCAGCCCATAGCTGTAACGGTATTTTCCACATTACTTTCTCTAAGCTCACCGCACATAACAGTTCTTTTAAGACCTTTTAATGCTTCTCCCATATTATTTCCTCCTAAAAAATTAATGAAACTTAGTCTATTTCATCTTTAATACAATATCCTCTAAATCAGTTATATCTACATCCATCTGCTCCCCATCATTCATCCTCTTAAGTTTTGCTTTTTTTTCATTAAGCTCCGACTCTCCCAGTACAATAGTATAAGCAGCCTCAATTTTATTGGAATATTTCATCTGTCCCTTTACATTCCTTGACATGTGATTGCACTCACATTTTATGCCTTTTTCTCTTAAGGCATTTACAATTTTTAATGCCTCTATCTTACTAGCTTTATCCATTGATGCGATATATAAATCTATATAATTAGGCTTTGGAATTTTTATTCCCTCTTCCTCTAAGGTGAGTATAAGTCTTTCAATACCCATTCCAAAACCTACCGCTGGCATTTCTGGCCCACCTATTTCCTGAATTAATCCATCATATCTTCCTCCACCGCAAACAGTAATATCCTTATTTATAATTTCAAATACAGTTTTAGTATAGTAATCAAGTCCTCTTACTATAAGTGGATCTATCTTAAATTCTATGCCAAGAGCTGTAAGATAGCTTTGTAATTTATCAAAGTGTTCTCTGCAATCATCACATATGTAATCTAGTATAACAGGTGCACCTTCTACAATTTTTTTACAATCTTTATTTTTACAATCCAATATTCTCATTGGATTCTTTTCAAATCTTGATTTACATACATCACATAGATCATCATAATTTTCCTTTAAATATGCTTTTAAAGCATCATTATAGGTCTTTCTACACTTTGGACAGCCTATATTGTTTATGTTTAATTTAAGACCCTTTATTCCAAATTCTCTGAAAGCTCTCATGGCAAGACTTATAATCTCTGCATCCAAAGAAGCTTCCTTTGATCCAAAGATCTCTATACCGAACTGATGGTGTTCTCTTAGTCTTCCCTTTTGAACATTTTCATATCTGAAAACAGGGGTAAAATAATATAATTTAGTTGGCTGAGCTTCATTAAAAAGTGAATTCTCCACAAAAGCTCTTACCGCTGGTGAGGTTCCTTCCGGTTTAAGAGTTACACTTCTCCCACCCTTATCTTCAAAGGTATACATCTCCTTTTGAACTACATCTGTAGTATCACCTACACCTCTCTCAAATAATTCAGTACTCTCAAAAGCAGGGGTTCTTATTTCTCTACAGGCATAAGTTGCTGCAATATGTCTTAATTTATCCTCTATGTAGTGCCATTTATATGCATTCTGTGGCAGCATATCTTTTGTACCCTTTGGTGCTTGAATTGCCATTTTGCATCCTCCTAATCAGTATAATTCATTTAGAAATTTTATTTTACTTTCAACTTTTTCTTCTATTCTTTTGGTATATTCCCTTACATCTTTAACATTTGGGAATCTCTCCAATCTATTTTCCTCTAAAAATATAATTTTAGAAACTGCATTAGCTCCTATGGCTATAATAGTCTGCCTTTCCTCAATCATTTCTATATTATATATACATTCCTTATCTAAGCTTGAATAGCCCACATTCTCCATGTTTCCCACCATATTCTTTTGTCTATACATGTAGTATGGTTTAAGGTTTAAAGCCTTAGAAAGCTTTACTGTTTCATCATACATTTTGTTAAGCTCATCTTGCATAGCTACCTTCATATGAATTTTATTCAATATATTTTGATGCAGCTTTGATCCTCTTTTTAAGGACATACCATGAACAGTTAAGCTATCTGGACTTAACTGTAAAATTTCACTGCAGGTATATTTAATTTCTTTTAATCCTTCTCCTGGAAGGCCTACAATTATGTCTACGTTTATGTTATCAAAGCCCAAACTTCTGGCAAGCCTAAATTTATCAATTACATCCTTAGAGTTATGTCCTCTGCCTATAAGCTTAAGGGTAGTGTCATTCATAGTTTGAGGGTTTATACTTATTCTATTAACTCCATATTTTTTTAAAGTGCTAAGCTTTTCCACTGTAATACTATCAGGTCTTCCACACTCCACTGTAAATTCCTTTACATTATTATCCTTTATAAAACTATTATATATCTTAACCATTGTTTCTTCAAATTGTTCATTTGTTATAGACGTAGGAGTTCCACCTCCAAAATACACACATTCTATGGAAAGACCCTTTTTCTTAATATAGACAGACATATTCTCTATTTCATAGTACATTGCCCTTAAATAAGACTCTATTACATCCTCACAGTTTTGTATAGTATCCGATATAAAGCTGCAGTAAAGACATCTTGTAGTACAAAAGGGCATACCTATATATACACTTATGGAATTGGTATCCTTATTGACAATAGACTCTTCAGCCTTTGCTACACCTATGCAAAGCTCTGCTTTATCTGCTCTTGTTAAACTGTGTTCTCTAAAATATCCCCTTATTTCCTCATGGTTTTTTCCATCTTTCATAAGCCTTAATGCTATTTTAGTTGGTCTAATACCAACAAGGGTTCCCCAGGGAATTTCCACATTTGTAATTTTATTTAAATATTTGTACAAAATTTTTTTCACATTTTCTTTTTCCGTCAACTTTTCTTCAAAAATGTAGTTTTCACATATATTATTATATAAAATTTGTATATTATCCTCTTTAATTATAACTTGGTAATCATATTCATCATCATTTACAAATTTTATTTCATCATAAAACAAATGAAATATGTTATATATTTCATATTTAAACTTTTCATTATGGATCTTTATTTTAGTCATATTTTCTCCACTAGCATCCGGCTTTATAGAAAGGGATTGTTATTTTTTTCAAAACCTATACTTGATTTTGGTCCATGTCCAGGATAAACTACAGTATCATCAGGTAATATCATTAACTTATTTTTTATACTATTTATTATTGTGTTATAATCTCCACCTTGAAAATCTGTTCTTCCAATGGATCTGTTAAAAAGAGTGTCACCAGTAAAAACTAAATTGTCTATGAGAAAGCACATTCCTCCGGGTGTATGACCTGGAGTTTCCACACATTTAATTTCATGATTTCCAAATTTGAGCAGATCACCTTCACCAATGAATTTATCTCCATTTTCATCTTGGCTTCCATAAACAGGAACATTTTTATTTATTAATTCTGCATCCTTTTCATTTATATAAACACTGCATCCAAATTCATTTCTAAGTTCACTTACTGCTCCTGTATGGTCTGCATGTCCGTGCGTTAATAAAATCATTTTAACCTCAGCTTGCGAAGCCTTTATATTATTTATAAGCATCTGCGCATCTCCACCGGGATCAATTACCGCTGCTTCATTAATATCCTCATCAACTAAAACATAACAATTGGCATCATAAATGCCTGCAGGTATAATATTAATTTTCATACTTAACCTCCTAATTTTTTGTTCTATATACTTCCATAACACCTCTTAGTTTTTTTATGTTTCTCATAAGTATGTCTAGATGGCTTATATCAACTATTTTAATTTTAAAAGTAATAAAGGCTATATCACCTTTTACTGCTTTTGCACTCATAGATTGAATACTTGTATCCATAGAATTTAGTATCTCCATTATATCTGTCAAAAGTCTTGGCCTATCATCTGCCTTTATCTGAATTTCCGTAACATAAGCCTCATTTCCATTTCCCCAAGCAACCTCTACTATCCTGCTTCCATCCTGCCTTATCAAATTGTGGGCATTTTCACAATCTTTTCTATGGATAGATACCCCTCTTCCTTTGGTTATATATCCAATTATATCGTCTCCTGGCACAGGATTGCAACATTTAGAAAATCTAACAAGTATATCGGTTTCCCCTTTTACTGTAACTCCAGGATTGTAACTCTTTTTTGCCTTTTCTTTCCTGGCTTCTTTGTTTATGTGTTCTTTTATATCCTTTAAAGCTGATTCATCAGCAGCAGAGGGGCTTTTCCCCTGCATGTTTTCCTTAAGTTTTGATACCAGCAAGGATGGCGATGTGGTTCCAATAGCCACAGAGACATAAAGGTCCTCTATACTATTGACATTGTTCTTCTTTAAAATTTGTTCTAAACCAATCTCCTTTATAAATTCAGCAAAATTATAGCCTTGTTTTTTTGCTTCCTTCTCTAGTATTTCTTTTCCTCTATTTATGTTTTCTTCCCTCTTAGCCTTCTTAAACCAAGCTTTTATTTTAATTTTTGCCTGATTACTTTTAACGCTATTGAGCCATTGTATGTTGGGACCTTTTGTTATTCCTGAAGTTAAAACTTCTACTATTTCACCTGTTTTCAGTTTGTAATCTAAAGGTACTATTTTACCATTTACCTTAGCACCTATACATCTGTTTCCTATATCTGTATGTATTTTGTAAGCAAAATCTACAGGTGTAGCTTCAGATGGAAGGTTGATTACCTTACCCTTAGGTGTAAATACAAAAGCCTCATCTTCAAATAAATCTATTTTAAAATTCTCCATAAATTCTTCTGGATTTGTAGTTTCCTTTTGCCAATCCAGCATTTCTCTTACCCATGTAAGCTTAGTGTCAAAATCTGCCTTTACAGGTTCTATCTCTTTGCCATCAGCTCCTTCAGTTATTCCTTCTTTATACTTCCAGTGAGCTGCAATACCATATTCTGCAGTTTTATGCATTTCATGAGTTCTTATTTGTATTTCAAAGGACTTTCCCTGTGGTCCTATAACCGTTGAATGCAGCGATTGATACATATTAGGCTTTGGCATGGCAATATAATCTTTAAATCTTCCTGGTATAGGTTTATACATTGTGTGCACAATTCCAAGAACTGTATAACACTCCCTTATATCTTTAACTAAAATTCTTATAGCCGTTAAATCAAATATCTGATCTAAAGTTTTATTTTTATTTACCATTTTCCTATATATACTATAAAAATGTTTAGGCCTTCCATCTATATCAGCTATTATATTAGCATCTTCCAAATTTTTATGAAGTTCAGCAATTATTCCTTTAATATATTCTTCTCTCTCTACTCTTTTTTCTGCTATATCATCTACCAGTTCATAATACTCATTTGGTTTTATATATCTAAAAGCTAAATCCTCTAATTCCCATTTTATTTTTGAAATACCAAGCCTGTGAGCAAGGGGAGCAAATATGTCTAAGGTTTCTTTAGCTTTTTCCTTTTGCTTCTGCACTGACATATAACGTAATGTTCTCATGTTGTGTAATCTATCAGATAATTTTATCAATATAACCCTTATGTCCTTGGCCATTGCAAGCAGCATTTTTCTTACATTATCAGCCTGTTGTTCTTCTTTAGTTTTATAACTTATTTTTCCAAGCTTTGTTACGCCCTCAACTAAATTTGCCACTTCAGAATTAAATTCTCTTGCAACATCTTCATAGGTATATTCTGTATCTTCTATGACATCATGAAGAAGACCAGCTGCTATAGTATTTTGATCCATACCCATTTCTGCTAGAATGCAGGCAACTTCCTCAGGATGTATAATGTAAGGCTCTCCAGATTCCCTTTTTTGTTTTTTATGGGCATCCATAGCAAAATTATAGGCTTTATTAATAAAATCTTTATCAACATTATAACAGTATTTATCTATTGTTTCCATCAACTTGCTCAGCATTCTGCTTTCTCTCCCTAAAATCAAAGGCTGGTTTAGCAACCAGCCCAATTATTTTTACTAATATTATATATTATAATGTCTATTTTTGCAATTTAAAATTATGTTGCAATAGCTAAGGCATATTCAAAAAATAAATAGGCCAGTCTGCTAGTATATTTTAAATTCTACTGCGTCAACAGAACCCTCTGATAGCCCACTATCATCAGAACCTGTTTCCTTGTTTAATTTAAAATATACGTCACATCTTTGATCTATTATTTATTTTCATATGCCTTAATTTGTCAAAACTAAAACTCATATGTAACCAATGAATTGATATCATATTTTTCTAACTTTTCTCTTCCATTAAGTCCAGTAAGCTCTATGAGAAAATTTATAGAAACCACTTCGCCACCCATTTCTTCAACAAGTTTTGTTACTGCCTCTATAGTGCCCCCAGTGGCAAGTAAATCATCTATTATTGCAACTTTTTGCCCCGGCTTAATAGCATCCTTATGTATTTCAATAACATCTTTTCCATATTCAAGACCATATTCAATACTTAAAGTATCACAAGGTAATTTTCCCTTTTTCCTTGCTGGTACAAAACCAGCTCCCAGTGCATAAGCCAGTGGAGTTCCAAACATAAACCCCCTTGCTTCTGGTCCTACAACTATGTCTATATTTTTATCCTTTAATAACTCAGAAAAAGAGTCTATTGTATATTTAAAAGCTGCTTTATCTTCAAGTAAAGTTGTTATATCCTTAAAACTTATACCTTTTTTGGGGAAATCCTCAATAATTCTAATTTTACTTTCCAAATTCATTTTTATTCCTCCTAAATCAATATACAAAAAGCTTTATACCTAAATAAAATCCCCTTCATCTTTACCGAATTTTGGAAATTATTATCTGGATATATAATACTATATTTTAGACATATAAGTTCAGGCAACGACCATAAATCAGGTAGACCTATTTACTTATTTTTTTAAGACCTCTTTATTTAAGTACTTGGCAATCTGCAATGCTCTATAGCTATCATGAGTAGTAAAGAGTTCTACTGCAATTCTAGCATTGTCAATTCTCCCAACTACGCTTTTTGTAGAAATAACTGACTCAACCAATTTTACTGCCATATCCTCATTAAATTCCTTAAATCTATTAATTTTCATAAGTGCTCTTATTCCATAATTATTAGTATCAGCAAGATGTTCTAAGCCCACATCAACTATGGTTCTATTTTCTTCTTTTATAGGAAATTTACTAGAAATAGTACCAAGCATAGCTAAATCTATATATTTATATACACCTTTTATTTTATAATACATAGAAATTGCTTCACAAAATTTAAATGCAATTCCTGCTGCAGATAAATACTTAAAAGGATATTTGCAAAATTTTTTATTTGGATTTATAAGTATTGCCTGTTTACAATCCTCATAGATCTCATGGTAATCAGTGACAATAACATCAATACCAAGTTCCTTGGCCAATATAATTTCCTGTTTAGAATTACTTCCACAGCCTACAGTTATAAGTAAATCTGCTCCAAGATATCTTATGTAGTCCTTTAAGGATTCACTGCTTATTCTATATTCCTCATCCATATCATCTGGTATGAAATATTCCACATCAGCATTAAGATATTTTAACAATAAAAACAGTATGGATATACCATATATACTGTCTACATCGCTGTAGCCATAAATTATTATCTTCTCTCTATTATTTACTGCCTTAACAACTTTATCTATAGCTTTTTGCATACCGTCCATAAAAAAGGGATTATGAAATTTTAGCTGTTTTAAATAGTGAATATTCTCTTCAATTATCTCCATAATTTATTCCTCCAGCTTTGTAGAAAACATAGTATATTATATATTATAATCCCATATAATACAAACATTTTTCAGAGAAAAATCGAAGTGCCTAAGCAGTCACTTCGATTTAAGTCAATTATTTAGTCTATTTAATAAGCTCTTTTTTATCTATTATTTTTTTATGAGATGATCTCTTTTTAAATAAGTACCATATTGGACTAGCTATAAATATGGAAGAATAACATCCTGAGATTATACCAACTAGTATAGGAATAGTAAATTCCCTTACACCTGGAACAAATATATGTAAGCAAGTTATTGTAACCACTGTAGTAGTTACAGTGCATATAGATCTTCCCACGGTCTGAGAAATACTTGTGTCTGCAATTTCTATAAGTTCTCTGCCTCGCAGCTTCTTTTGATTTTCCCTTATTCTGTCAAATATAACTATAGTATCGGCTATGGAATATCCTATTATAGTTAAAATTGCGGCTATAAAAGGTGTGTTAATTTGCAGATTTCCTATAGCATAAACACTTAATGTAATCAATACATCATGCAAAAGTGCTATTATAGCTGCTATACCAAATTTTAATTCAAATCTGTATGCTATAAAAAATAACATTAAAATTATGGATATTGATAAGGCAGTCACAGCATTTTTTACAAGGTCGTTTCCAATAGTAGCTCCTATCCTTTCCCTGCTTATCAAATCTGAATCCTTTAATTTATATTTATCTTTAATATCATTAAATAATTTTGTAGTATTTTCATCAGAGATCGCTTCACTATTAATTCTTATATCAAGCTCTTTATTATTGGCCTTTGTACTCTCAAATTCATTGGTCTTAACATACTTCTCTATAATCTTATCTGCATCTTGTTTGTTAAAATCCTTATTAATGTTTATCTGCATAAGAGTACCACCCCTAAAATCTATACCGAAATTAAGTCCTCTATAGCACATAAAGCCTATGCCAATTACTATTATAATTATGGAAATGGTAAACCAAATTTTTCTCTTTTCAACAACTTTAAGCATATGTTTACCCCCTCTTTACTCCAAAATGTTTAGGCTTACTTATTAATCCCATATCTATAGACCAATTCAGCAGATGTTTTGTTACAAACAGTGCTGTAAATAAGCTTACAAGTACTCCAATTATAAGTGTCAATGCAAATCCCTTTACAGGACCTAAACCTATGAAATACAATACCAATCCAGCAATTATTGTATTTATATTGGAATCAACTATGGAGGACATGGCATTTTGAAATCCAGCCTTAGTAGCAGATTTTATTGACTTTCCAGCCTTAAGTTCTTCTTTTATTCTAGCAAAAATCAGTACATTGGCATCTACAGCCATACCAACTGTTAAGAGAAATCCTGCTATACCTGATAAAGTAAGAGTGGCACCTATACCTGAAAATACAAGCAACACTAAAAATACATATAATATCAATGCAATATCCGCCATAATTCCCGGGCGTCTAAACCATATAAACATAAGTGCCAAAACTATTGCTATACCTACCAGGCCCGCCCTAGCACTCATAGGAAGTGCAGTAGAACCAAGAGTAGCACTTACAGTTTGAACCTGAACTGCTTTTAGTGTAACAGGAAGAGCTCCTGCACTTATAATATCCGCCTGCTGCTTTGCAGTATCAATTGTATAATTACCACTAATTTGGGCTTTACCATCGGTTATAACTGTATCCACTGTAGGACTTGTAATCTGTTGATCATCCATATATATGGAAATTGCCTGGCCTAAATATTTTTGAGTGGCATCTGCAAATTTTTTAGTACCGCTATCATTTAACTGGAGGTTTATCAGCGGTTTGTTGGTCTGTGGATCTGTACCTACACTGGCACTTTTCACATCGTTACCTGTTAAGATAGTTGAATTATCGGGACCTACAAATTTAAGCTGACCAGTTTTTCCTATTGTATTCAATACTTCATCCGGAGTAATTTTTCCTGGAACATCAATTCTTATCTTGTCAGCGCCCTCTTTAGCTACATTGGTTTCACTTACCCCCATTTTATTTACTCTCAATGAAAGTAACTGAATAGTTCTCTGCATAGTAGCATTTGATACATTTTTATCTGTAATCTGTTCTACTACAGATACTCCACCCTGAAGGTCAAGACCTCTGTTTATAGTCTTACTAAAAGGTTTTATTTCATATGTACTTCCCACATATCCAAAAGCGCCTAAATAGGCTAAAACTGCAATTACTACTATACTCAGTACAAAATAAACTGTACTTCTTTTCTTCATTTTTATCCTCCTTTGTTGACAATATTTTTAGCTATCCATTTAATTATAGTTGTGTATATATAATTAGTCAATATTAGGTAATTTACTATATTAAGCTCCATATTAAATGAATATAGAATCAATATACTTCTCTACGTCATATTACTTTAACTGAAGCTTTTTTATTATGCAATGTAAAATATTCATAACATTTTAATATTGCTATTTATTTTTATATTAATTATTCCATAGTCTTTGCCTTTAATGCTATAGAACATTCTATTCTCTTTTTCTGCATCTTACAGCCTATTTCATAAGGTATATGGATATCTTTATTAAAGTTATAATTATTTGCCTGGCAGCCGCCGCTGCAATAAAATCTAGCCCAGCAATCTATACACTTAGGTTTATTGTATATATGAGCCTCTTTAAACTCTTGAGGAATTTCTTCATTTAAATCCTTATCAAATATAGTACCTAATTTAAAATCCCCATTGCCTACAAACTGATGACAGGGATATACGTCCCCATCTGGAGTTATTGCCACATATTCATGCCCTGCTCCACAACCCGATATTCTCTTGTATACGCAGGGACCTCCCTGTAAATTTATATTAAAATGATAAAACTTAAATTCATTTCCCTCTTTATGCCTCTTAAGCATTTCTTCATACAATTTGTCATATTGCTTAAATATAGTTTCTAAATCTTCTTCCCGTATGGAAAGAGGATTGTCCTCTGGCAGCACCACAGGTTCAATGGAAATTTCTTTAAATCCTAAATCCGCCATATGCTTTACATCTTCAAAAAAATCTGTATTGTTTCTAGTAAAGGTTCCTCTTGCATAGTACTGCTTAGTTTTATCTCTCATAGCTACCATCTTTTTTATTTTAGGCAAAATTACATCATAGCATCCGCTGCCATCTGCTCTTACTCTAACACTATCATTTACTTCTTTTCTTCCATCTATACTTAAAACTATATTTCCCATATTTTCATCGGCATATTTCATTATTTCATCATTTAGTAAAGTTGCATTAGTTGTCATAGTAAATCTTATATTCTTATTATGTATTTTTTCCTGCTGCTTTGCATACTCTACTATTTCCTTAACTGTATCAAAGGCTAAAAGTGGTTCTCCACCAAATAAATCCACCTCAATATTACTTCTTGGTCCTGAATGTTCTATGACAAAATCAATAGCTTTTTTACCAACTTCAGGTGTCATTAACATTCTGCAGCCCTTATATTCACCCTCTTCTGCAAAACAATATTTACATTTCAAATTACAATCATGGGCTATATTTAGACAAAGAGCCTTAATGTAGGACTTTCCCTTTGTTGAATTTCTTGCAATATCTTCATACAGATCTTTTGAATATAGAACCTCTTCCTGAATAAGTTCCTCTATTTCATCATAAGCCTCAGATATTTCTTCTGTAGAATAAACACTTGAAAATTTATCTATAAGCTCCTCCTTTGGTTTTAGACCATTCTCGTCTAATAAATCATAAACCAATTTATCTATTTCATGTACACTTCCTGTATTTATATCTATAACATAATAGTCATTACCCTGAACAAATTTATGAATTAATGACAAAACATTTTCCTCCCTAAAAATAAATTTAAAACAGTAATTAAGGCATCTGAAAATAAATATACCAGTAGAAAAACCAGCTATTTATTTACGATGCCTAAAATGTTACTGCTTGGATTAAATTAATTATTTTTCACAAGCTAAATTTGCCACAGTGCATGAAGTTTTACATGCTGATTGGCATGAATTTGCACACTCTTTACAGCCAGGCTTTTTTAAGCTCTCTTTTATATTTGATTTGTTTATACTTTTTATGTGTTTCATGAAAATTCCTCCATTCAATAAATTACTTGCTCAATTATAACACAATAAGTATTTTAAATAAAGTCAATCTATATTAATTCCCAGCATTCCTGCCAATATACCCACAAATATGCATAATCCTAATCTAGATAAATCTTTTACTGTTAACATTGCATCTCTGCTCTGGGCAACAATGGCTACTAAATAAAATATTAAAAAATAAATTAATGCCACCATAAGTCCGTTTAACCAGCCTTTTTTACCTGTTTTTCTAGAAGCATAAACAGAACCATATACTACACTTAAAAGAGTTGCAATGATAATAAGTAAAGAAGTAATATTTTCATTAATCTGCACAAAATGGACTACTACTGCATATATAAGTAATATAGCAAGAGTCATAAAAAAGCCCATAAGTACTCCTTCTATAACATTAACATATAGCCCTTTTCTTCTCTTCTCCATAAAAACACCTCCTATCTAATACTATTTATGTAGACAAGAGGTGTTTTATTACTATTTATTTGTTTCTGTTTCTTTTAACTGCGCACTAACAACACCGTTTACAGCGCTCTTTAAAACTTTTATTCTCGCTTTATCAGGACCAGACTGAATAATAACATAATCATTTTGCATATTAACGATCTTACCCATAATCCCACCTGTTGTTACTACTTCATCATTGACCTTTATATTGCTCATAAGATCACTAAATTTTTTCTTTCTTTTCCTTTCAGGCAAGAATATCATCATATAAAATAATCCAAGCACTATCGCCATGTAAATTATAATAACGTAATTTTGACTCATTAATAAAATCCTCCTTTCTAGGCTCTTCCGTCCCACATACTTAATTTTTCTTTTTTTAATTCCTCAAAATAGTCTCCATCAATAGAAGCTCTTATTTCCTCCATAAGGGTATTATAGAAATAAAGATTGTGAAGAACACAAAGCCTTAATGCCAGCATTTCTTTAGCCTTAAATAAATGCCTTATATATGCTCGTGAATAGTTCCTGCAAGTAGGGCATTGACATCCTTCATCTATTGGTGACTCATCCAATTCATATTTTGCATTAAACAAATTTATTTTACCATGTTTAGTGAATACATGTCCATGCCTTCCATTTCTAGCAGGAAGAACACAATCAAAAAAATCTACCCCTCTTGATACAGCTTCTAAAATATTACTTGGCAGGCCCACTCCCATTAAATAAATAGGCTTATGCTGTGGCAAATGTGGAACTACAGCATCAATAATTCTATACATTTCCTCATGAGTTTCACCTACTGCAAGACCACCAATAGCATAACCATCTAAATCAAATTTTGAAATAGTTTTTGCATGCTCAATTCTTATATCCTCATAAACTCCACCCTGGTTTATTCCAAAGAGCATTTGTTTTTTATTTATAGTATCCTGAAGAGAATTAAGTCTACTCATTTCATCTTTACATCGCTGAAGCCACCTTGTAGTTCTCTCTACAGAAGCTTCCACATAACTTCTTGGTGAAGGATTTGGAATACACTCATCAAAAGCCATAGCTATGGTAGAAGCCAAATTGCTTTGAATCTGCATACTTTCCTCAGGACCCATAAAGATCTTTCTTCCATCTATATGAGAATTAAAATATACTCCCTCTTCCTTTATTTTTCTTATATTTGATAGGGAGAAAACCTGAAATCCGCCTGAATCCGTTAATATAGGTCTATCCCAATTCATAAATTTATGCAGTCCACCTAACTGGCCGACTACTTTATCTCCCGGTCTTAAACTTAAATGATATGTATTAGAAAGTTCTACCTGACATTTTATTTCCTTTAAATCCATAGTTGATACTGCACCTTTAATGGCCGCTAGTGTACCCACATTCATAAATACAGGTGTTTGTATAACTCCATGAGGAGTAGTAAACTCCCCTCTTCTAGCTTTACCGGCTCTTTTTAGCAATTTGTACATTATGTTCCGTCTCCTTACACAACCTATTTCAGCTCAATTTAATCAATATAAGATTCATTCATAAGCATAGTTATCTTATAAACATAGCATCTCCAAAACTGAAAAATCTATATCTTTCCTTTACTGCTGTTTCATAGACATTCATTATTATTTCTCTATTAGATAGTGCACTAACCAGCATTATAAGAGTTGACTCTGGAAGGTGAAAATTAGTTATAAGACCATCAACCACTTTATATTTATATCCAGGATATATAAATATATCTGTCCATCCTGTTGATTCCTTTACTCTTCCATTTTCATCTCCAATAGTTTCAAGAGTTCTTGTAGAAGTAGTACCTACAGATATAACTCTCCCTCCCTTATGTTTTACGTCATTTATTATATCTGCACTTTCCTTTGAAAGAATATAAAATTCTGAATGCATATGGTGTTGTTCTATATTATCAACCTTTACAGGTCTAAAGGTTCCAAGTCCTACGTGCAATGTTAAAAATACTGTTTTTATTCCTTTTTCCCTTATCTTATCCAAAAGTTCATTGGTAAAATGCAATCCAGCAGTAGGTGCTGCAGCAGAACCTTCATTTTTTGAATACACAGTCTGATACTGCTCTTTGTCTTCCAGCTTCTCAGTTATATAAGGAGGCAGAGGCATTTGCCCTAATTTATCCAATATTTCTTCAAATATACCTTCATACTGAAATTCTATTATTCTATTTCCCTCTTCAGCTACTGATTTTACTTCTGCTGTAAGAAGGCCATCTCCAAATTCAAATCTCGCTCCTACCTTGGCTTTTTTACCGGGCTTTACAAGAGTCTCCCAGCTGTCTTTATTTATTCTCTTTAAAAGCAATAGTTCTATTTTCCCACCACTGCCTTCTTTATTTCCTATAAGTCTAGCCGGAATGACTCTGGTATCATTTAATACTAAACAATCTCCAGGATTTAAATAGTCAATTATATCTTTAAAAACCTTATGTTCAATATGTCCTTTATCTTTACTCAGCACCATCAATCTGCACTCATCTCTTTTTTCTGCTGGATGTTGTGCTATTAGTTCCTCTGGTAAATAAAAATCAAAATCCTTAAGCTGCAAAAACTCCACCCTCTTTAAAAAATTAACTGTATATTAAAATTTATCTTTATTTTCAACTTCTTTAAACACAGAATATTGTTTATAATTTTTATTATGTGAATTTCTATTTCGATTTAAATGTTTGTAGGTTCTATCCGTAGCAACTCTTCCTCTTGGAGTCCTCATAATAAATCCCTTTTGAAGTAAATAGGGCTCATATACATCATCTAAGGTATCCAATTCTTCCCCTATAAAATAAGCTAAAGTTTCAAGTCCCACTGGGCCACCATTAAAATTATCCACTATAGCTTCTAGAATTTTATTATCTATTCTGTCAAAGCCCTCTTTATCAACTTCCAAAAGTTCTAAAGCTTTTTCTGAGGATTGAATATCAATAATTCCATTACCCATAACCTCTGAATAATCTCTAACTCTCTTTAAAAGTCTATTGGCAATTCTTGGAGTACCTCTAGAACGTCTTGCTATCTCAAGAGCCGCTGCTTCTTCTATGTCTATTTTCAATATAGACGAAGATCTTATAAGTATCTCTTTAAGTTCTTCATCTTCATAAAATTCCATAGGACACATTACTCCAAATCTATCTCTAAGTGGCGATGTCAAAAGACCAACTCTAGTAGTAGCTCCAATTAATGTGAATTTTGGGAGGTCTAATCTTATAGACTTTGCTGCTGCTCCCTTACCTATAATTATATCTAAAGCATAGTCCTCCATAGCAGGATACAATATTTCCTCTACACTTCTATTTAATCTGTGAATTTCGTCAATAAATAGTACATCAAATTCAGACAAACTGGTAAGTATAGCTGCCAAATCCCCAGCTCTTTCTATAGCTGGCCCTGAGGTTATCTTTAGATTTCCTCCCATTTCTCTGGCAATGATATTTGCAAGAGTAGTTTTACCAAGTCCAGGAGGTCCATAAAATAGAACATGATCTAAAGCTTCTCTTCTCTTTTTAGCTGCCTTCACAAATATATTGAGTTTTTCCTTAACTTTATTCTGACCTATGTATTCTTTTAGTCTCTGAGGTCTTAAGCTATACTCTATATCGTCATCTTCACCTAAATTTACAGAAGTTACTATCCTTTCCTCCATATTTTCCCCCTTAATTCATTAAAAATTTTAGACATTTCTTTATTATGATTTCCAAACTTTCATTTTTATCTGAAGCTTCAATTGCCTTCTCCGCTTCTTTTTCTGAGTATCCTAGAGATATTAATGCACCCATAACCTCAGCCATTTTCTTATCCTGTTTAAAAATATCCTCTGAAATATCCTCTCCAGTAATCTTTGTTACAAATTGATCCGCTTCAATTCTATCCTTTAATTCAAGAATTATTCTCTGAGCTATTTTTTTACCTATTCCAGGCGCCTTTGTTATGACCTTTTCATCTCCAGTCAATATAGCATATTTTAAATTATTAACTGTAGATATAGATAAAAGAGACAGGCATGCTTTGGCCCCTACTCCATTTATAGTAAGCAGTCTGTTAAACATACCTCTCTCTTCCTCAGTAAGAAATCCATAGAGTCCTAAAAAATCTTCCCTTACTATTTGCTCTAAATACAGCAGCACTTCTTCTCCCGTTTTAGGCATAGCAGCCATAGTACTTCCAGAAACATATATTTTATATCCAATGCCATTATTTTCTACAATAACAAAATCTTTATCTATACCAATAAAAATACCCTTTATGTACGTATACAAAATTAATCCCTCATTATCTTTAAAATCTACTTTATACTTTACCATTTAAATTATGTTAATTCAAGTTCATATAAAAAACCTTTTAATTCATAATTGTGAGAAATTACGAATCAAAATCTTTTTACTTAAAAAAGCCTCCAGACTTAGGACGTAAAGTCTGAAAGGCTATCTCTAGCTTCTTCTATAGTATTATATTCTTGTGAATCTTTATTAAATATTACCTCATCTTCACCTTTATGATTGATGTTTCCGCCTGTTTCCTGAAGCTGTAATTCACCTTGATCATTAACTATATAGATTTCAAAAGAATTTCCATTAAGCTTTGGTACAAATTTACCTGGTGAATGAAGTTTTACACATACAATTTCATTATCTTTAGTTTCAATTTTAAATCCTTTTGCCTGAAAACTACTATAAACATCCTTAACCGCTTTACCAGCCATGTCCTCATTGCTAGTATTGGAAGTCTTTAGAGTATCTTCACTAACTTCATCTTTTCCATTTAATTCATTATGCTTTCTGTCTACATATATAACTGGCAAATCCTTTTTTATTATTGTATTATCTGAAGCAGGATCTTTTTTAATACTATTTTGTACATTTACAGTCTGTACATTAGAATTGTTATCAGCTTTTCCTATTTTCAAATATCTTTTATATAAATAAGCTATATTACCCTTTAAGACACTTCTATATCCGTAACAAAATGAGGCCGTAAAAGTAATTAATAATACTAAAATTCCTATAGCAATTTTTCTATTTCTGTTCATATTAATCCCTCCTATAGAGGAATTATTGACAGATAATTCTATTTTTAAACCTATATGCTGCACATTTTTGAGAAAATAGTTATTTTTCTGCTGTCCCGCATATCCAGTTTTTTTCTTCTTTTACTTCTATTTTTATATTACTATAGCCTGCTTTTTTAAATAGTTCTTCAAATTCTTCAGGAGTATATATTTTAAGACCACCAATCTTAACATATTCCTCATTTCTTTCTTTAAATTTTTCATCATTGTATATTTCATTTATTACAAGAATTTTCCCTGATGGCTTTAAAACTCTCTTTATTTCAATAAGATTATTCACAACATCTGGCCAAAAATAAATAGTTTCTACGGCAGATACTATATCAAATTCTTCATTTTCAAAGGGAAGTTTATCTACAGATCCATGAAAAATTTCTACTTTTCCCTTGCCTATAAAATCTTTATTATACTCACTGGCCCATTTTACACAATCCATTGAATAGTCAATTCCAAAAACTTTTCCTTTAGGTGCCAGAGAAATTAACCTGTTTATAGTTCTTCCTCCACCGCAACCTATATCCAGTATAGTACTATTTTCTCTTATATTTATTTTATCAAGTCCCCAGTTTGTTAATTCAAAATGACTTTCATTCATTCCTTCTACTACGAATTTTCCAATTTCACCTGTAGGCTTTCTACATTGATTTAATTTTTTTGCAATTTCACTCATATATTGATCCTCCTGATAATATAGTATTACATAATAATGATTATCACATGCATTTAAATAATACTCCATTTCTCAGCTAAGGTCAATTATCTTTAACTTGCTTTGATAAACAGAGTTCTTTGTTTCAGATGGAGTTTTTTTCTCCATCTGAAACTTAGAAATCGTTATCCAGGGACGTAGCATCCGTTATCTCCCACTTTGATAGAAGATGGGAGTATTACGGATGGTAGTCATCGGATAAACAGAATTCCCATAAGCAAATAGTTAAACTTAAAAAAACTATTCAATTGCATATTATCCAATCAAATAGGTTTTTTATAGAATTATAGACTGTTAATTTAATAAATATTTAAATAAACTTATTCTACAATTTCCCAAATATTTTTCATTTCTTTAATATAACCATATTCAATAACATCATCATCTATAGTTTCTCGTTCTCTGTTATAATAAGATACAGGTATAGCTACCTCAAGAGATCCTCTTTGTGATAATTTACCCTCTAAATAATTTTTTTTCATGTTATCAAAATTCTGAACCAGTCTTATACCTAAGTTTGAGTCAGTATTATAGGTGGCTCTCCAAAAATCTTTTCTAGTTACGTTTTCTTTTAATTTAACTTTTACTCTTTTAAAAGCCATGTTTTTATACCTCCATTATTAAAAATTTCAACATAAGTATTTTTAATTAATACTTATATAATAATTGAATAACAGGTCAAGTACAACTTAATTTATCAAGTAACTCTATTACTATGATTAACTTTTGCCTATATTTTATACAATAAATTTCATTATTTGCAATATATAACATGCGCTTATCTACATAATTTAAAATTCACCAAAGGTTTACTATATATTATACTACCAAAAATACTTAGTACATTTATTTATTTTCACATGCCTTAACTTCTTTTCTTATTTTTAGTTTTACCCCCAAATTATCTGCAATTTTTTTGCATTCATCAATATGTTCTCTTGGTATGCAGTCCACTATAGAAAGCTGTACGTTTTTCACAACTTTTTTACATTTCTTTGTAAAGTCTAAAATGGCATCAAAGGCTTCTTCACCAAATATACTATGACATATCTCATCGTACTCTTTAGCATTTCTGGCATTTAAACTTATAGACACACTATCTACAAGATCTTTAAATTTTGATGTAACATCATAGTTGTGAATTTTGTTTGCCTGTCCATTAGTATTTATTCTTATACCTATACTGCTTTTTTCTTTAACTCTTCTACACACTTCAATTACTGTATCAACTCTTTCAAGGGGTTCTCCAAATCCACAAAATACTAACTGTTTATATTTACTCAAATCTCTTGAAAATATATCCTTTACTATTTCTTCAGAGGTTGGCTCCCTTTCAAGCCATAAATCATTTTGAAAGGCAGCTTTAAGATTTCTTACACAAAAATCACAGGCATTTGAGCATTTATTTGTTACATTCACATACAGATTATCATTTACTTCATATGTAATAACCATACCAATTCACTTCTTCCCTCATATTTAAAAGTGCGATGGAACTTAATATTGTCCCGCTACTCTTGATATTTATTTAATATATTATTATGACACGTTTAATATATAGGTTACACTAAAATTACATCACATATTTTTCTTTACCAATTATTATAATGAATTCTTGATTCGTCATAATAATTGGATTCAGCTTTATGCTCTGCTGGATAGCCTATAGATATTATTGATAATGGTATAATTGATTCAGGAAGTTTTAAAATTTTTTTTATTGGATTTGCTCTCTCTTCTAAAGGATAAACACCAAGCCAAACTGCTCCAAGTCCCAATTCCTGAGCCTCAATTAGAATGTTTTCTGTAGCTGCAGAACAATCCTGTACCCAAAATCCGCCGACTTTATCTCTATTGATATTTCCACAAACTGCAATTGCCACATCTGCTTCTTTAAGCATTGCTGCATATCCATGTACATCAATAATTTGCTTTAATATATCTCTATCTCTTATGACAATAAATTCCCATGGCTGTTCATTAGCAGCAGAAGGTGCTGACATTCCTGCTTTTAATAACTCCTTTACTGTATCCTCTGATACTTTTTCCGATGTATACTTTCTTATACTTCTTCTTTTAAAAATTGAATTCATAAAATTTCCCACCCCTCCCATTTATACTCAAGTTAAATTTTATACTATATTAATTATATCATAAAAATTTTTTTAACTTCCTTAATAAGTCATTTACACATTTTTATATGAAAACTTAAATTTAAGTCTATTTTTGTAAAATTACATTGATAAAAGCCTTACATATATGTTGCAATAAATTATATTAATAATAAAGTATTTAAGCAGCTGATATCTAAATGTTATGTATTAAATGAACAATTTTAATTGCAACTTATATAGTAAATATATAAAAATAAGAAGCTCCACTAAATTTTAGAACTTCTTATTTTGTATAAACATTTTTAAATAAAATAATGAATTTTTATATCATACCATAAATTTTCTATCGATTTACTGTGTAATAACATCTTTTGGGTGACACTATCTTCCCTTCAGCTTTTAACTCCTTAATTGCCTTTTCAATCTCCTTTTTATCAACATTAGCTAAACTAACGATGTCACCAGTTTTTAATGGACTTTCAGCTTCACTTAAAGTTTTAATAACAATATCTTTTGCACTCATATTTATACCCCCTTATAAGAAATTATAATTAATTATATTGAAATACTTTAACAGTTTTTATAATTTTTATTTAGCAACTCACATATATTACCTGAAGTAAAGCCCATTGGACATATTGTACACCAACTGCGTGGCTTGAATATTATTCCAGTTAAAAATGCTATAAAAGTAGCTGCCTCCATAAAATAAAGAATAGTTTTCTCAAGAGTATCAATGCCCTTAGGTACAGCCCAAATCATAAGCAGTATAAAGCTTCCCATCATAATTCCCCATAAAGCAAAACGAAATGTTTTTTTATGCATCCATACAGGCATACTGTGCTGTCTAGAAATGCGTGCTGTAAATTTCCCAATAAAGGAACCTCTTGGACATATACGGGCACAACTCATCTTTCCTCTTCCAGATAGAGCAATGATAATTGGAGTAAGCATGCATACAAAGCCATAAAGTCCAAAGGGCGGCCACAAATTGGCTATTAACATCCATAGTATTGTAATAATCCAGGTCCATCCCTGTTGGGATTTTATCCAGGGCTTGCGATGCTTTTTATTTTTTCCTAATTCACTTGATAACTGCATATTATTTTCCAAGGCATGCACACTTCCTCATAATATTTTTACGCAAATTCCATATTTCAAATATGTTTAGTAGTATTTTGAAATTATTATAATACCACACTAGCATATTGTCAATAAAATCCATACCTAAACTAGAATTTATAATATAAATTTCCATATAATATGTTGGGAAAATTTTCATAAAAATACTAAATTAAAAAAGCCATAATTCTTCTATTAAAATTTCTCTATAGACATTTAAATCCTATAAAAACAAATATATTAATATTATTTAACTTTAGCTTTTTCTAAAGCTTCCTGTGCACCAACAATAATTCCCTGAGAGCTAGAACTAGCTCCAGATACCACATCTACTTGTGTTGATTGGGCTTTTATTATCTCCTTTGGTATTATATTTACAACTTTTTCATAATATCCAGGTGTACCCTCTGTCTGCTCTGCCTTTATATCTACAATTTCTCCTTGTTTAATGGTTACTGAAACTTGTACATTGGGCTTAATATACATAGAAGAATTTCCCGTATATACCCCGTCTTTATATTTGATTTTATTTGATACCTTTTTACTTTGCACTATATTTGCACTTGCTTCTATGGCTAAATTATTTTTATTTACTGCTGCTCCAACATAGTTATTAGTAGAATATATTACAGCAAAACTTGCTATAGCAACTGAACTAGCCAATGTTGAATTAATATCTTTATTAAATATATTTGTTTTTACATTTCTTCTAGGACAAGTCTCTATACATTTTAAACAATTTATACATTCACCATTATGAACACTATTATATTTATACAGTGATAATCCCATAGAACAATTATTTGTACACAATCTACAGTTTCCACATTTTTCATTGGGTTTATTGATTTTAAAAGGACTTACTTTAGAAATTAATTTTAATACAGCCCCTAAAGGACATAAATATCTGCAGAAAAATCTTTCAATAAATATAGCTCCTATTGCAATAATTACTAAAATTATAAATTCCAAAATTAAATTACCTGTAATTTGTTGAAAACTAATCAATCTGGCAAAAGCGTTCCAGGGATCTGCATTTTTAAAAATATTACTACCCATTGTCCATGAGAAAATTATTAATGCTATTAAAACTATATATTTTATGTATTTTAAAAAATAATCTATCTTTTCATCTAATTTAAAATTTATCTTGAATATGTTTTTTCCAATTCCATGAATCAGATCATTTAAGGTTCCAAAAGCACAAATAAAGCTGCAGAAAAACCTACCTACAATTACGGTTAAAATAAGAATTGTTATAAGTTCAATTAAACTAGGATATATCTGCACAAAGTTGAAATTACCTTTGATAATAGATATATATGTATTTCTAATCTCACTAAATACTAATGCAAAGAAACCTGGCAATAAGAATAAAAATAAAAGTTGTAAAATAACTCTTATTATTCTTATTTTATGCATTTTAAAATTGTATTGTATAATTTTATTAAACATTGCGAACTTATCCCCCTATTTTTATAATATTAAGTTAGGTTTTATAAATAATACTTATAATCATTTACACACATATATTTTCTATAAATCAAAATATCTGAGTAATCCAATTTGTTTGCTTTTATATTAAAAGCTTCATTTATTTTTGTCAAGTAGATTTACTAATGAATTATAATTTTTCTAAAATTTATTGGTTTCTATATTTGCAATTTATTTTACCTTTTATTGAGTTTCAAATTAGCCTAATGTACAGAATTCTCCTAATCTTTATATTGCTAACCTATATTTTGTTTGATATAATTGGCACAATAATTGAGCAAACTTTTCAAAAATTTTATCTCAATATAAACACAAAGTTCACTAGACAAACTAGAGACTGTGTTCTTAGATCTTAAGGGATATTGTCTTTAGTTTTTTATCTTTGAAAATTATAAATTCTAAATACGTAAGCTTTATTATCTATATTCCAAATGAAATTTATATAATATGGAGAAAGTATATAGAAAATATTAATAAATTATAAACTATATTGACAATCACAGTACAATATATTAACATACTAATTATATTGGATTACTCTTAAATTTAAAATTATAAATTACTCATAGTTGACCAGAAAACTGGAGACTAGGTATCTATTACTTTTTAGATATCTAGTCTTTTCGTCGTATTTAAAAGTTTCAAAACCATAATTGAAATCAGTAATTTTTGTATGCTGAATATTAATAAGGCTATCTACAGTGTTGTTTTATAGAAGGGAGATTATATGTATGAAAATATTAAAAATAAAGTATTGTAAAAGATTAACCAGCTATCCATAAAATTATTAGATTATCAGTTAAAATAATTCAATAGCAACTAATATTATATCAGGGGGAAAATTAAATGAGTGAAGCAGTTAAAATTTTAGATAAAGTCTCTGTTAATGACTATAAAGTTACAATTAAAAATATAAGAAAATCTTATACTGTAATTCCTGAAGAAGGTAAAAGTGAAGAAAAATTTTTAGTATTAGAAGATTTTAATTTACAGATAAAAAAAGGTGAATTTATAACTATAGTGGGTCCCAGCGGCTGTGGTAAATCTACTTTTTTGGATATTTTAGCTGGACTTTCTAAGCCTACTTCTGGTGAAATACATATTGATGGAAAATTAATTACCGGGCCGGATCTTGACAGAGGAATTATTTTACAGGGGTATGCACTATTTCCATGGCTAAATGTACGACAAAATATTGAATTTGGGTTGGATATAAAAGGTATTTCTAAAGCTGAAAGGAGAGAAATAAGCAATAAATTTATTAAGCTTGTGGGTCTAGATAAGTTTGAAAATAGATATCCTCATGAATTATCAGGTGGTATGAAGCAAAGAGTAGCCATTGCCAGAGCCCTTGCCTATGACCCAGAAGTATTACTTATGGATGAACCCTTTGCAGCTGTAGATGCACAAACCAGAGAATTACTCCAGGAAGAGCTTCTAGCTATATGGGAAAAAACCAATAAAACTATTGTATTTATAACTCACAGTATAGAAGAAGCAATATTTCTAGCAGACAGAGTAGTAGTAATGTCTGGCAACCCAGGTAAAATTGAAGAAATTATTGAAATAAATCTAAAAAGGCCTAGAAATACTGTGGATATAAGGGCTTCTAAAGAATTTAATGAAAAGCAAAATAGAATATGGCAGCTCCTTCACGATAATAGAAAAAAGTAAATTTCAGCTAAATATAGTTTATAAACAAAATTGTAAAGAAATAAGGTGATTATTATGAGTAAATCAAAACGAAATTATAGTTATTATATTTGGAGATATAGTGGAGTAGCATTACTTTTAGTTCTTTGGGAAATTCTGCCTAGAATTGGAGTATTCAATCCTCAATTTATTCCATCTTTTTCAACAGTTGTAGGACAAATATATATATTATGGTTTAATAATGCTTTGTTTACTAATATTATGGTAAGTTTATGGAGAGTCATATTGGGTCTTATAATAGCATCAGTTATTTCCATACCTATAGGACTTTTACTTGGAGGTTGGTTTAATGATACCGCCGACCTTTTTGATCCACTTTTCAGAATACTTGGTCAAGTAAATCCCTTTTCATTACTGCCGGTATTTATATTATTTTTCGGAATGGGTGAAGCCACAAAACTAGCTGTAGTCGCCTGGGTATGTATATGGCCTCTTTTATATAATACTATATTAGGAGCCAAAAGTGCTGACAAGCTTTTAATAAAAGCCGCTCGTTCCATGAATGTATCTAACTGGCAGCTATTCAAAAAAGTAATATTACCATCAGCAGAGCCTTCAATTTTTGCAGGACTTAGAGTTGGTGCAGAAATGTCATTTTTTATGCTTATTGCTGCAGAAATGATAAGTTCTAATGCAGGTTTAGGGTGGCTCTTTCATAACTCTTCAATGAATAATCAAATTCCAAGATTATATTTATCCGGGCTGTTTATTGTAGCTCTTGGCGTAGCACTAAATAGATTTTTAATATATTTACAAAATAAATTATTCTTCTGGAAAGAAAGAGAACATGGTTTTAGCTTTATTAAGTGGAAAAAAGAAAATAAAAAGTTTAATAAGGTACAACTTACAATATTGACTGCATTTATAATTCTACTTATAACTGTAGGAACCTACCAAGTTAACTATTCAAATACTACAGAATTCAGTAACAGATACAGTAACAGCAATGCAGAAGGACATATGGATATGAAAGGTATGAATATGGATAATTCTACTGGAAACAGTTCTGATCATATGAATATGGGAAACAGTACACAAAACAGTTCTGATCATATGGATATGAATATGTCAAAATAATATCCTTTAAGGAGGCAAACTTTATGTCAAATAAAAAAGGTGACACTATTTATAAATTTTTAATTATATTTATATTTATTTCAATATGGCAAATTTGCAGCAGCATAGGAATATTTGATAATCAATTTATTCCTTCCTTTTCTAGTATTATGGCAACGTTATGGGATATGTTTCATTCACAAAACTTAATATTAAATATGGGTATAAGTGTACAAAGAGCTTTACTTGGATTCGTTGTTTCCATTGTAATTGGTATACCATTAGGTTTTTTACTTGGAGGATGGTTTTCTAAAATAGATTTAGTAGCAGAACCTGTGATAGAAATTTTTTCTCAATTTAACCCTTTCTTATTATTCCACATCTTTCTTTTAATTTTAGGTATTGGGGAAAGCACTAAAGTAGTAATAATTGCCTGGACATGTATATGGCCCATAATGTTCAATACGGTTTACGGAATTAGAAATATGGATTCTCTAATATTAAAGGAAGCCAGATCCTTTGGCCTTGGAAGGTGGAAGCTATTCCATAAAGTAGTACTGCCATCAATTTTACCATCAATTTTTGTAGGTCTCAGAATTAGTGCAGGATACTCATTTTATATGCTTATTGCAGCAGAAATGATGGGTGCCAGTTCAGGATTGGGTTGGTTACTATTAAGTTATCAGCAAACCTATGATATAAAAAGGATATTTGCAACAGCTGTTGTCATCGCCTTTCTCGGACTAATTATGGATATTTTCATGAAATTTATTCAAAATAGATTTGTTCCTAATAAAATCAATGCAGATGGCAACCTATAGAAACTTTAAAATGAAGAAATCTAAAAAATGATTAAGTTAAATTAACTTAATCATTTTTTATGTAAATCATAAAATCAACAAATATTTTTCTAATACTCCTACACTTATTCAAAGTGGTAGTAAAGAGTGGATAGGTCCCTTGATAACGATCTACCCTAAAGGACAACGAGTTCTAAGTGTCAAAAATACTGATACTTAGAACTTTGTTTGTGTACTAAAATAGATTATATATTACATATACTCCAATAAATTACCATAATACTTTCCTCAATTAAGGTTACCCTATATTTAAAGACCAATGAAATATTTTTAAACTAAAGAAGGTGATAACCATGAAGAGACTACATAATATCCCGAAAATTACATTATTAATTTTACTATTCCTATGTACAATTAATAGGACTAATGCATACAGCTGTGAATTAAATTTATTAAGTAATGCAACCATTAAAAATCATAGAAATATACTATACAATAGAGAAGTCTTTTTAACTTTTGACGATGGCCCTTCTCCTAATAACACAAGAAAAATCCTAAAAATACTAGATGATAACAATGTAAGAGCTACATTTTTTGTAGTTGGCAACAAAGTTGACGAAAATCCTTCCTTATTGAAGGAATTAGACAATCATGGTATGGCTATCGGAATCCATACTTATTCACATAATTATAAAAAAATATATAATGATTTACAATCTTATTTAGAAGATTATGAGATATGTAAGAATTCTATTGAGAAACTAATCCATAAAGCTCCTATTTCTTATGTAAGAATGCCTGGAGGTTCTAATAATCTCACATCAGAAAAATCTGTTTTAGATTCTATAAAAACTACCTTAAATAATAAAAATATAAACTATGTAGATTGGAATGTATGCTCCAGTGATGCCGATAGCAAGGAAGTTCCTGCAATAAAAATTCAAAACACTATTGAATATCAATGCAAAAATAAAAAAACGGCTGTAATATTAATGCACGATACCTACTATAAACACTCCACAGTAGAATCTCTTCCTAATATAATAAGTTATTTAAAAGAAAATGGATTTGTATTCAGAACTTTTGACGATTTAACTGAACAGGAAGAAACACGGATGGCGGCTTCTGGAATAATGAACAGAAGGTAATTAAGTTTTACCTTCTGTTCAAATATTTTACTCATACATTTCTATCTAGATTTTATTTAAATATCATGATCCCCAAATAGCTACATTTTGATTATCTAAAACAAACATATTGTTTTCCCATTTTAAAGTATTTAAGACATACCCTAAAGAATCTGCATTATATCTTCCTGCTATTTTTTGATAAGCCAACAACTCATATACTCCATTTGCGTCAAAATCAACAGGATACAAACCACTCAGTGGATTCACAAATCCACTAATAGGACTTTTTAGTTTGCCATTCTGGTTATATATTTCATTTAAATAATCTGATCCCCTATTGGATATATCTATAATATATTTCTTATTATTTTTCTCGCTGACAACTTCCACCTTATAGTTATCTTTATAGGTAACGGTGTATTGGTATTCTTCATTATATACATCAACGTTAAATAATAATCTAGGTATGTTGTTAATGAATGAATAAATGTAGTAATACATTATTCCACCACTACCACCAGAATTAATACCTATTAAGATATCATTTACAGCATTCCCAGTAAAATCGCCCAAAAACAAGGTAGGATTATATCCTGAATTTTGTATAAGTTGTATATTAGTAAATTCACCTGTTTTTCCATCCTGTATTACAAGAGTAATATTTTGAATAAATGGACTATCTGCGGTCTTTACACCTGTTAAATACACACCATCTGGTATTCTATCACCATTTATATCTCCTCGTACATAGGCAATAATTTTGGGATGTAGCATGCTCTCCCTGTAATAGTAATTATTATACATAACAGCTCCTTTAAATCACAAGCTTTGTATATATTTTATGAGCTAACCAGAAATTATGCTACAAGTTTTAATTCCTATAATAAACTTAGTAGAAGTATAAACTTTCACTAAATTTAAAAAGCTTTAAAATTTATCATTACTCAGCTAAAAAAGATTTAATTACATCTTCTGCTAGCTTAACTAACAGTGGTAAGGATACAGAAGCTATATTCTTAGTTGAATCCTTTAGTTTTTCCCATACTTTATCATCGCGAATTGTATCTATGTATTCATGACCTTTCCATGACAAAAAAGATATATCTAAAGGTACTCCATCTCTATAATTTATTGCATCAATCAAACCACCTTGATGAGCTTTTCTAATGTGATAATTTATTGTATCCTTATCATATTGCGTTAAGCGTGATATCAAATCTTCAGCAGATGCAAAAGGATATTCATAAGTTGTATTTTTTTCAACATATAAAAGTATATCTCTTATACAATCATTATTCAATTTCATAATGCGCACCACCTTTCTAAAAATATAATTCTACAAAATAATATAAAAACCTTTAGAAAAATATGTCAAATATTCTTCTATTAGAATAAGGTATTTCTTAAATTAATCTTAATATTTATTTCCATTTGTTTTTGTAACATAATTTAAATTTAATCATAGAATGTAATTGATCATATTTTTGAAACCGTAAAAAATACAAGGGGGTTTCCAATGTATAATAATAATTTTTTTTATCATCCCTATCACATGCCTCAGAATACTTACCCATTCTTAAATGAAAAAATAGAAAACTTTAATAGATTTCAGCATTATGATGAATTTGAAGATTTTGACGAATTTGAAGAAGATGATTTTTCCAAGGACAGCAGATCTTCTGACACAGAGACAGATATAATATTGAAATTAATTTACGATAATGAACCTAATCTGTTTTCAAACTTTAGAAGATTTAGAATAAGTACCAAAATGGTTAACAATTTTTTCAGAGAAGCTATCCCCTATGCTTTAGATAATTCATCAAAATATAGCGGAGATATAGAGCAAAAAAGTCACATGCTATATATAGATTTCAAAAGACAAAACTATCCTATTGTATTTTCAGTTTTATCAGCAGGTGTACCTGAAAATATAGTAGATAATACTTTTGAAGATGTAATAAAAGCTTGTCTTGGAAACAGATTTGTTCCTCCTTCTGTCCTTGACAGATGGAGCCAGTGGGAAGATCTTGGTGGAGTATTATACTCTGGGCCTGCAGTTTCTTCCTGGGCACCTAATAGATTGGATACTTTTGTACAGGGAACCGACAATGCTATGTGGCATAAATGGTGGAATGGTTCCAGATGGAGTGACTGGGAGAGTCTTGGCGGAATATTAACTTCAGCTCCCGGGGCTGTCTCCTGGGGAAATAACAGAATTGATGTATTTGTAAGAGGCACAGATAATGCTATGTGGCATAAATGGTGGAACGGTTCCAGATGGAGTGATTGGGAAAGTCTTGGTGGAATATTATCCTCAGCTCCTGCTGCTTCTTCCTGGGCACCTAACAGAATAGATACTTTTGTACGGGGCACTGACAATGCTCTTTGGCATAAATGGTGGAATGGCTCCAGATGGAGTGACTGGGAAAGTCTTGGCGGAAACCTGACCTCGGCTCCTGCTGCTGTTTCTTGGGGTAATAATAGAATTGATGTATTTGCAAGAGGACGAAACAACCGTCTATTTCATTTATGGTGGAACGGTTCTCGCTGGAGCAGCTGGCAGGATCTGGGTGGCAATATAACTTCAGCCCCTGCTGTTTCCTCTAGAGCCTCCAATAGACTTGAAGTATTTGCCAGAGGAATAAATAATCAATTAATAACCATGTCCTGGGATGGTTCTCGCTGGAGCAGCTGGAGAAGTCTTGGCGGCAATATAACCTCTGACCCTGCAGCAGTATCCTGGGGACGTAACAGAACTGACGTATTTGCAAGAGGCACAAATAATGCTATGTGGCATATTTGGAGAAATTAATTATTCATATTCTATTACTTATTATTAAATTTAGTATATATTTTGTCTATTATAGTTACTTGCAACTGCCACAAATTCAATTTTTTAAAGCAATGTGCTATAATCCTCTTTATATTCGAAAGATTATAGCACATTAATATAAATTGCAAACTTCTTGAAGCATTAAGCTCTGAATTCTATAAGTTGTAGTAGTTCACACTACTATATGAAATCAATAGCTATTTAAACCATTCTTCTCTATATACTTGTGTTCTTTTACTATGTCATATAGAATTATGAATTCTTTTCCTAACTCATGTAGCTTTTTATCAATGGCTTCTCTTTGTTCCTTTGTTAAATTTGTATCTTTTATTCTGTCTAATAAAGGATACAAATCCATTTCTATCAATCTTAATTTAACTTCTGCACTTAATCTCCCATTGATTTCTTTTTGCTCTATTTTACATATATCTATATTATCTATATCTTTAATTTCTATCCTAAAATCAAAAATAATTTCGCCATCTTTTAAATCTTTGTAACTTCTATATAAAATTAAATCAGATATTTCATTTTTATCTATACGTCCACCAATACTAGCATAAAAAAATCCATATATGTAGCATTTGCCATTTTCTTCAACAATTATAGTATCATAAGGAATTTCATATTTATCATATATAGTTATTACATCTCCACTATAATATTTCTTGCCCTTATATGTCATAAAATAAGTGCCTATATTATTGAAAGATTTTCCTTTCTGATAAATTCCTTTTATTTTAGTTATTCTCGCCTTCAATGTACCCACTCCCTTTATTTATTATATTTCTTAAATTATTCTTTTGCTATTTTGATATCTTGTATAGAAATTACTATACAGATGTTATTCTTTTACTAAATCTAATTAATTTTATATTACATTTATTTATAGTCAAGTGTCAAATAAGTCCTCATCTATTAAATAAGGACTTTATTATACTATTTTTATATTAATAAATATATTTTTAATTTTTCTATTTAGACATGTTTTATGATGAACTTGTCTAAATTATTTTATAAAACTACTCAACTCTTTTGTGGCAATAAAAACTTTTAAATCAACATTTAATTTTTTATTATAAATTTTTATTTCGTTATGGTCTAAATTTAATAATATCATTATTCATACTAGCTTCCTGTCTAGCTTAAATATTTTTCAAGATTTGATATAAAAAATCAATTAAACAATTCTCGTGCAGTCTGGATAAATAATTGCACCGCAAGTGAACCTTGTTTTAATGAATGAACAGCCAAATTAATATCTCTTAAAATCGGTGGATCCAACTCACGAATTTCAATATTAGGTGGCAAAGTGGTCAATGACAATTCTGACAAAATAGCTAAACCTAATCCTTCTTTTACCATATTCAGCAATGCGCTTGTGCTATGGACCACAAATTTAACTTGAAGATTCGTTGCCGTCTTATTAAATATATCAATAATTGGTAATTCATTTCCGCCTTTACACATTATAATAGGTTCGTTATCCAAATCATTTATACGAATGTATTCTTTCCCTTGTAATGGATGATCATCTCGCATTATGGCAACCATCTTATCTTTATATAAAGAAATTATTTCTAGATCTTCATTTGGTGAGGAAATAATTCCTACATCTATAGTTCTCGATACTAACCATTCTTTTACTTCGTTAATAGTCCCCTCATAAAGATTGAATTCTAAATTAGGATATTTATGCTGAATAGTACTAATAATTTTGGGTAAAAAATAAGCAGATGCAGTAGGGAATGTTCCAATGCGAATTGTTCCTACTTCAAGGCCTTTTTCAGCCGCAGCTTCTTGTTTCATCTGTTCTAATCCTTTCAAAATCTCTCGAATATGTATGAGCATGCGTTTACCTACATCTGTAAAAATAATTCCATTTTTTCGGTCTCGAATAATTAAAGTAATATCTAATTCTGATTCAAGACTTAATATTGCCCGACTAACAGCCGGTTGGCTCATATAAAGTTCTTCACCTGCTTTTGTGAAACTTCCCGTTTCAGCAATTTTTAAAAATACCGTAAGTTGTGTAATTGTCATATCCTTTTTGTTATGCTCCTTATAAAAAATATTCATTTTATTTATATGTAAAAATATTATAACATAATAATAAATTTAAAATAAGGAGTGACCAAAATGAGACAACTTTCCAAACTGCAAACTTTCATTTTCCTTGCATATCTGGTATTTATGTGGGGGTTGAACTGGCCACTAACCAAACTTGGCCTATTATATGCTCCACCATTACTATTTGCAGGTATAAGAACCTTCATAGGTGGTCTTATATTGCTTATATTTGCTCTTCCACGCTACAAAAAGTTAAATATAAAGAGAACTTGGCATATTTATCTAATTTCTTCAGTATTAAATATTATATTATATTATGCCCTTATGACTTTTGGTCTACTTTACATCCCTGCCGGAATATTTTCAGCTATTGTTTTTCTTCAACCTGTACTTCTTGGTATTTGTTCCTGGTTATGGCTTGGAGAGTCCATGTTCAAATTAAAAATTATTGGTTTGATTCTTGGTTTTTCTGGTATCGCAATTATAAGTTCTGTTAGTTTAACTAATCATACTTCCACCCTTGGAATATTGATTGCTTTATGTACTGCATTGAGTTGGTGTTTCGGTACGGTATATATGAAGAAAACAAGCCAACTGGTAGATTCAATATGGATGGTGTCACTTCAACTTACAATTGGTGGTCTTTTCTTACTAGGATCAGGTTCTGTCATTGAAAGTTGGTCTAATATCGTCTGGAATATACCTTTTGTTTCAAATTTGCTATTTATTTCGATATTTGTGATTGCTTTAGGATGGCTGGCTTTTTTTATACTTATTGGTTCAGGAGAAGTGAGTAAAGTAGGATCTTATACATTTCTCATTCCGCTTATTGCAAATATTATCAGTATCCTATTTTTACATGAGTCTACTACTGTCAATCTTTTAGTAGGTCTGTGTTTTATTCTCGTAAGTATCTATCTAGTTAATTCAAAAAAACCTTTCAACAAAAAAAAGAAGGAAAGAATCAGTATTTAATTACTGCTCTTTCCTTAGAACGATAAATCAATCAATTTTTGCATTCAATTATTTGATGGCCGATAATAGCATTTTTCAAGTTATTTAATCATTTTTCTATTTTAAGAGCTGGTTTTTAACCTTACTTATTCTACATAACTAACATTTTACTTGCAATAGTGCAGTATTTAAATCATCCTCTGGTGAACTTATTGGTTTTATATTAAAGGTATCCACTAGATATTGTAATACATTAGGTGATAGGAAAGCTGGTAAACTTGGTCCTAAGAACATTCCTTTTATACCCAGTGATAATAATGCTAATAAATCAGCTACGGCCTTTTGTTCATACCAAGAAAGTACAATGGTCAGCGGCAGCGAATTTACATCTGTTTCAAAGGCATCTGCCAGCGCTGTGGCTATTCTAACTGCTGAATAGGCATCATTACATTGACCTACATCTAATAATCTGGGTAGTCCTGCTACTGTTCCAAAGTCTAATTTATTAAATCTGTATTTACCACAGGCCAAAGTAAGAATTACACAATCTTCTGGAACCATTTTTGCAAACTCAGTATAATAGCTTCTTCCTGGTCTTGCTCCATCACAACCACCTATTAAGAAGAAATGTCTTATTTTCCCCTCTTTAACTGCATTAACTATAGCTTCAGCATGTGATAATGTTGCATTATGTCCAAAGCCTACTAGTATTTCCTTTTCTTCTTCATCTTCTTTAAATCCACCTAGTTCTAATGCTTTATTTATTATTTCACTAAAATCCTTAGTTCCATCTTCAGAAACTCCGATATATTTTACTCCATCCCAACCTACAACACTAGTAGTAAATATTCTATCTTTATATGTTTCTCTTGGTCTCATCAAACAATTAGTTGTCATTAAAATACAGCCTGATATTCCATCAAATTCTTTCTGCTGATTTTGCCAAGCAGAACCAAAATTACCTACTAAATGTTTATATTTTTTTAATTCTGGATATCCATGTGACGGAAGCATTTCACCATGAGTATAAATGTTAATCCCCTTACCTTCGGTTTGCTCAAGCAGCATTTCTAAATCTCTTAAATCATGTCCGGATACTATAATAAATGGACCTTTTTTAATATTAACATTTACCTTATGAGGTGAAGGATTTTTGTATCTAGTGGTATTTGCTGCATCTAGAGTTTTCATTACTTCTACGCTCATCTCTCCAGTTCTCATAGCCATACGTATCATATCTTCAAGAGCTAAGTTGTCATTTGTGGTAGATTCCAGTCCTAAAAAATAAAATTGGTCTACTTGATCACTATTATAACCAATAAACCTTGCCTGATGTCCGTAAGCACTTATACCTTTTAATCCATATAATATAGTTGATCTTAAGGATCGAATATCAGCATCAAGATCTTGGTCATACATAATTCCTGCTTTTACTGAATCCTTTAACATAGCTTCTTTAGTATCACTTAGATTATATGTAGCAGCATCTGGATATTCTCCTTCAGGCGCTTCATTTCTTAAGCTTTCCTTTATCTTTTGTGATTCCTTTAATCTTCTTACATGAACCTCTGCATCAAAGTTTACATTTGTCAATGTTGTGAATAGACTATTTTCTACAAATTTTACTATTTCTTTATCAATAATTTTTCCCTGTTCAATTAGAGGCTTTGCATAACAAGAAATTCCCTTCAACTGATATATTAACAAATCTTGCAGATTTGCAATTTCTGGTACTTTTCCACAAACTCCACTCTTTGTACAACCTTTTCCTCCAAATGTTTGTTCACACTGATAACAAAACATTAAATTTTCCACTTAAATCTCTCCTCTTAATATATATTTTTTTCTAGGAGTAGTATCTCCCTTCTTTAGTAAAATTATAGATAAATAATTATCCTTTCTCAATTCAAAACATAAATGTATCTCAATCCTATTTTAAAATAAATTGTATAAAATCATACTTTACATTTTATGTAAATTAAAGTATTATTTTACATATAAAGGAGTTGATATATTCTATGGATAATAATATGCTAAGTTCCGATAATCTTATTGAAAAAATTTTTTTAGAAACCGAAGAAGATGAAATGGAAAAAGAAAATTTACAATACGAAAGTAAAACAAAGGCAAGAAAAGAAACACAAGAAAAATTCCGAAGCATAGAAAAAATACTTGAAGAAAATGTATATATTGAAAGAAATATAAAAAAAATCTTAAATGAATCTAAACTTAATGTTTATGGCATAACAAGACCCACGTATCTATACTTTCTATTTATCCAAGCTATATTAATTGTCACTTCCATTATTACATGGAATTTTCATATTATTCTTTTAAACTTTAAATTATCTTTTATAATTATACCTTCAATTTTTATTTTAATCAGCAGCATAATTTATTATACAGTAAATTACATATGGAAAAAAAATATATATACAAAACATATTAATTACTACAGGGATATAACTTTTGTAGATAAAAACATACTAATTTTAATATCTGAACTTTTAGATAACCAATTAGCAATTTTAAATCTACTTCCTCATTCTTTTCTTAAGTATTTTATAAACAGATGTTATAAAACAAAGTTGGACAAATATATAAGTTTTTTATGCAAATACTCTAAGGCTCTTAGACGAAAAACTAAGGACAAAAATTTAAACCTCTGCCAAGGAATATTCACTCAAAATTTAGAGTTATTAGATAAAATAAGCACAATAGAAGCTCAATATTTCAGTTCTATGTTTAGAAATCCAGTAGCTGATACCCTTGAAGAATGTGTAGAAAAGTTTTTCCGTGATGAAGCTTCTGTTGAGTCATATTTTTAAAGAATAATAAGACCTGCAAATGCAGGTCTTATTATTAAGTTTTTTATTGCTTACACAATATTAACATTTGCAGTTTTATAAGCGAACATCCTGTTTTATGGTGTACTTGACAACTTGCTTATCTGCTTACTTTTCCTGAACCATCGCCATTCATAAGTGTCTCAACTTCAGATACTGATGAAAGGTTAGCATCACCATTCATGCTGTATTTTAAGCATGATCCTGCTGCAGCATATTCTATAATTTCTTGATTTGAAAGATTTGATGATATTGCATATATAAGTGATGCTGCAAAAGCGTCTCCTCCACCTATATTGTCTGCAACATGTATATCATATTTCTTTGAATTATAAAACTCTTTTCCATCATAAAGTACTGCTGTCCAATCTACATCTTCTGCTGTAAATCTGTTTCTCAATATTATTGTAGCATACTTAAGGTCAAATTTTTCTACAAGTTTTTTAAGTATCTCATTGCAGTCTTCGCCTTCACCTTCGCCTATTGCCATTTCTGCTTCTTCCATACTTCCAAGAGTTACATCACAGTATTGTAAAAGTTCTCTTATTGCCTTACTGAATTTATCTGCATCCCATAGATTTTCTCTGTAATTTAAATCTACGCTTACTGTCATTCCCTTTTTCTTAGCTGCTTTTACTGCTTCCAATGTGATTTCTGCACATTCTTCTGAAAGTGCTGGAGTTATTCCTGAAAAATGGAACCAATCTGCTCCTTCAAATATTTTATCCCAATCAAAATCTTCTCTTTTAGCTTTTGCTATTGCAGAATTTTTTCTGTCATAAACAAGCTTTGCAGGTCTTTGAGATTCTCCATTTTCACAAAAATAGAGGCCCATTCTTTCTCCGCCTCTTACTATATCCTTTGTATCGACTCCATATTTTCTCAATTCATTTACTGCACATTGTGCTATATCATTTTTTGGCAGCTTAGTTACATAACTTACCTCTTTACCAAAATTAGCAAGTGAAACTGCTGCATTTGCCTCACTTCCTCCATAAAATGCATTGAACTGCTTAGCCTGAGCAAATCTATCATAACCTGCTGGTGAAAGTCTAAGCATTATCTCTCCAAACGTTACTATCTTTCCCAATTTTTCCCACTCCTTATAGAAATTTGAATAATAATATTATTATATGTATATATAATACCGTTGATTTATGTAATATGTTGTCAAAAAACACCATATAACTTCTTAATTATATACTAAATAATTATAAAATTCAACGCATCTGCTAATTGCTTTTATATATGCCAACAATGAGAAGATATCTATACTTTTGATATTTAAAATATTTTTACTTAAAAAACTTTTTTCAATACAATTATCTCCTATTTTTAGTTTATATTCTTCTTTTGATTTTGCAAATATTTTTTATTATATTTGTTAAAAATATAGTTGTTAAGTTGCTATATTTTTATGAATAGGAGGAATAAAAAAATGAATAGAAATAAAAAGACTAAAAATGTGAAACAAAATAAAGCCATAAATAACATCACTGAAAAGACTATGGATATGAATGTCACAAAAACAACCTTTCATAATGGTTCTCCTGCTAAAAACAAGTAGTTACTTTTAGCTAAAAAGTTAGTTATATTATTGAAAAATAAGAGAAGGAATATATTATATATGTATAGTATATTCCTTCATTATATATTATATGGATAGCCTGTTAATACTTAAGCTCCATTATTTTAATTAAATAATTTTGAATTAAATCTATTATAAATTTTAATTATCACCCATATAATAAAACACTAGGTACATTTAAATGTATCTAGTGTGATAATTTTGAATTATAATAATCAATGATAAGCTTGTCTAATTCTTGGCTGATGCGTAATATCTCTTCATAGTTACATTCATTAGAATCCAGCATTATTTGTAATTCTTCTCTTAACTCCTCCAAAGTCTTTTTCATATTTTCCACCTCAATTTAGCAAGAATGTATGTTCGTATACATATTATATACTATTATTGAGATTTTTTGTATAGTTTTTTAAATTTTAAAAATACCTCAATATGATAGTTGTTAGATTTTACGTAGGATAGTTTTACGAAACATAGGTTAGATCAGACGTATTTAAAAGCATTATCTCAGTTCTTTTTATACTTTCCTTCACAATATATTTTTTGAAATGTGAAGTAAAAACAACGTAAATTTCATTTTGATATGCTCCTCTTAAGATAGACATATTGAAGCAAGTTCTAAAATTCAGGTGGGGATTCTTTTACCCCATCTGAATTTTAGAACTGCAAATGCATG
>NZ_JBDNRK010000026.1:0-55483 GCF_047718555.1 Clostridium sp.
ATGTGCTGATGGTACTGCAGGGGTAGCCCTGTGGAAGAGTAGGTCGATGCTGGGTAATGGATCTTTAGCTCAGTTGGTTAGAGCAACCGGCTCATAACCGGTTGGTCCGGGGTTCGAGTCCCTGAAGGTCCACCATATGGGGGTATAGCTCAGCTGGGAGAGCATCTGCCTTGCACGCAGAGGGTCAAGAGTTCGAATCTCTTTATCTCCACCAAACAGTCCATTAGGGCTGTTTTTTATTTTACTATAAAATTAAAAGACCTTTCTTATATATTTTATAAGAAATTATCTTAATTATTAATGATTATTTAAAGTCAGTATTAATGTGAAGTTTTATCTATTTTCCATAATACTGGCTTTTGTTTATATTAAAATATATAATATTTTTAAGAGAAATAAATATAGTATATTCTATTAATTTAAGTGAGGTAGACTTTTAATGTTTTTTTATAGAATAAAACAATTCATCTTATATATTAATGCAAAGCCTACTAAAGATGATTTTAAATATATAAAACAAAATTTAAATAATAATGAATTAATGTTATTTAAAAATCTTTCTCTACATGAACAAAAGCATTGTATAAATGTGGCTAAAGATATTGAAAAAATTTGTTATGATAAGAAAATAAATTCTTCTTATTTAATAAAAATAGCATTATTACATGATATAGGAAAGATAAAAGGAAATTTAAATATTATAGATAAGTCTATATTGGTAATTTTAGATTATTTATCTAAAGGAAAAATGAGAAAATTTAATGGTGTAAAAAAAATTAATATATATTATAATCATGGTAAAATAGGAGCGGATATTCTAAAAAAATATGGATATGATAAAAGATTTCTATACTTAATTGAGAATCATCATAATAAAATAAATAATGATGAATTAGAAATAATTAAATTTTGCGATAATAAAAATTAATTAATAAATAAATCATTTTACTAATTGAATATAAGGTAAAATATTTTGGAGGTAAACTTATGAATTCTTATGAAAGAAGAAATTATATAAAAGATATTTTACAGGAAAAAGAGGATCCATTAAAGGGTAGTATGTTAGCAGAAAAACTTGGAGTTACAAGGCAAATAATAGTTAAGGATATAGCTATATTGAGGGCAGCTGGAATTGATATTATTTCCACTCCAAAAGGATATATAATATCTAAAAATAAAAGTAATAGAATAAAAAAAGTTATAGCAGTGTGTCATAAGTCAGAGGAAATAGAAGATGAGCTTTTAACTATAGTAAAATTTGGTGGAATAATAGAGGATGTGATTATTGAGCATAAGCTTTACGGAGAAATAAGAGGAATACTAATGATTAAAACCATTTTCGATGTAGAAAATTTTATATCGAAGTTGAATAAATATGAAGCTGAACCTCTATCAATTTTGACTGGGGGTGTTCATATTCATACTATAAGTGTAGAAGATGAAGATTCTCTAAAAAATATATTAAATGAATTAAATAAAAAGAGATATTTGGTATCTGATTAGTATAGTATATAATATATGATTAAAAGAGATTTAATTGATGAAATTTATCCGATGACTAGTTGCTGGATAATTCATCTAAACTTTGTGGAAGTACAAACTTCCACAAAATAAGATTCATTGATAAATTAATGGAGAGTGATGTTTTGAAAAAGCAGATTATACTTGTAACTACTATTTTTTTTATAATAGTTGCTTTAATATTCTCTGACAGAATAGTAAATTTTATAATAAATGTTCAGTGGTATAAGGAAGTGGGATATTTATCTATATATTTTACAAAATTATTTTCTGTACTAAAATTAATGATTCCTATGTTTGCAATTTTGTACTTCGTATTTTATTTATATTATAAAAGCATTAGAAAGAGTCTCATCACTTATAGAAAAGAATTAAACGTTGAGATTAATAAAAACAAAATGGAAAAAAGAATTTTTATTATAATCAATTTTATAATATCTTTTGTAAGTTCCTTCTATGTTTCTTCTAGGTATTGGTATAAAATATTACAATTTCAAAGTTCATCACCTTTTAATATAAAAGATCCAATCTTTAATATAGATATATCCTTTTATATTTTCAAATTACCATTAATAGAATCATTGTATAGAGTTATCATGATTTTATTAATATTTTTAATTGTTATAACATTTAGTGTATATTTTGTACTACTTACTAGAGATAGATATATGTATGGAAAAAATAAATTTAATAGTATTCATAATTTCAAATATATAAAAAGTGGAATAACTAAGTTTGCAGGAAGGCAGCTTGCAATAGTTTCAGCAATAATATTTATAATGTTAGCTGTTGGATACATTATAAAAGGATGGAATTTAGTTTACAGTTCTAGGGGAATATCCTTTGGGGCCAGTTATACTGATATAAATGTGTCTTTATTATTTTTTAGATTAATTGCGTTAGTATGTTTAATTTCGTCAGTTATTACTGTTGTAAGTTTATTAAAAACTAAAGTAAGACCTATAATTATTTCTATTACTTTAATAATCGTTCTTGTGATTTCTGAAAATGCCATTTCATTTATGGTACAAAATGTAATTGTAAAATCAAATGAGAGAATTTTAGAAAATAAATATATAAAATATAGTATGGATTTTACTAAAAAAGCATTTAATTTAGATAAAATTCAGATAAAGCCATATGGTATTAAAGATAGTTTATCACAGGAAGATATAAATACTAATATGGATACTATAAATAATATAAAATTAAATTCCTTTAGACAATCTTTAGAATTTTATAATCAAGTTCAAGTATATAGATATTATTATAATTTTAATGATGTTGATGTAGATAGATATGATATAGGTGGAAAACAGACAGAGGTTTTTATATCACCAAGAGAGATTGACCAAAATGCACTAACGGGTAATGCTGGAACATGGCAAAATAAACATCTTAGTTATACTCACGGATATGGCCTAGTAATGAGTAAAGTAAATTCTATTACTAGTGAGGGACAACCACAATTTCTAATGAAGGACATACCTACCAATAATAATTCTGGTATTACTTTAGACAATCCAAGAATTTATTTTGGAGAAAATACAAATGATTATGTTATTGTTAATAATAGATTAGGAGAATTTGATTATCCAAAGGGTAGTTCAGATACAACTTATAATTATAATGGAAAAGCTGGATTAAAGGCCAATTTTATAAATAGATTATTGTTTACAATTAACAAGAGGAATTTTAATTTTATAGTTTCTAACTCTATAAATTCAAGTAGTAAAATTTTAATCAATAGAAACATATTAGACAGAGCACAGAAAATAGCACCTTTTTTAACTTATGATAAAGATCCATATGCCATTGTATATAATGACAGAATTTATTGGATAATGGATGCTTATACTACTTCTGATAGATATCCGTTTTCTCAGCCTGTAAATAATATAAACTACATAAGAAATTCAGTAAAAGTTGTGGTTGATGCTTTCAATGGTGACATTAATTTCTATCAGATAGATAAAGAAGACCCTGTTGCCAATAGCTATAATAAAATTTTTAAAGGATTATTTAAAGATGTAAATACACTTCCACAAGGAATAAGAGAACATTTTAGATATCCAGAGGATCTATTTAATATGCAATGTAATATATTTGATAAATATCATGTAACAGATCCTAGTGTTTTTTATAATGGTGAAGATTTGTGGTCCGTTTCTGAAAATCAAAAAAGCATAAATGGTGCAAAAAGTGTGAATGACTCATCTTATGTTATTATGAAACTTCCAGATGAGAAAAAGGAAGAAGCTGTTTTACTTGAATATTTTAATATGAAAAATAAAGAAAATATGGTAGGTATACTTGCAGCAAGAATGGACGGAAATAGCTATGGAAAATTAATCATGTATAGTCTACCAACAGAAAAAACTATATATAGTCCTTATTTATTTAAACAAAGAATAAATCAAAATCCTGATATATCTAAGGAAATAGCACTTTGGAATACTCAGGGGTCAGAGGTTCAATTTGGAGATACGTCAATTATTCCTATAAATAATTCACTGCTTTACGTGGAGCCGCTGTATTTAAGAGCTCAAGGTAAAAATAGTATACCAGAAGTAAAAAGAGTTATATTATCTTCAGGAGAAAAGTTTGTAATGGCACCTGATATAGGTAGTGCTTTAAAACAATTATTTAATAATAACGATGAGAATAATGCGGTTGACACAAGTGAAAATAAATCTGTTATAAGTGATGAAAGATTAAAGCAGGCTAAGGATATTTATGATAAAGCAATTGAGTCACAAAAGAATGGAGACTGGGTAAAATACGGTGAGTATATTAAAGATTTAGGAAATGTACTAGAAAATAATAAATAAAAAGCTTACTAATTATAAACTTTATACTAATATGTTTAAAATTTATTTAATGGTTAATAATGTTAAATATATTATAGTATTTGGAGAATATTAGGATGAAGTTTAAGAGTATTGGTAGATTTTTATTATCATGTTTAATATCTATAATTATGACTTGTTTTTTTATTATGGTGCCGTCATTTTTATTTGGATCTGTATCAAATCAGGATAAGGCAATAGAAACTTCTTCAAAGGTTGCAGATGAAAATTCTATTAAAAATCAAGTAATAAAGAATATGCAAAATCAGATAAAAGACAATATATCTATATTTTCGCTTAATGACTGTTTCAAAAAAACATATTATATAAGTCAAAATGGTATAAAAATGTATAAAAAAATTGGAGATGAAAGTAGTTTAATAAAATGTTTAGACAGAGATAGTGAAATTGTAGCCTATGAAGAAAAAGATGGATATATTTATTGTGAAGATAATTTTTCAGTTAAAGGATGGGTAAAGAAAGATAATAATAATTTAAAAGCTATGCCTCTTGAGTTTAGTAACTATATAATAGACGTAGATCTAACAAAACAGATTGTTAATATATACAGCAATGGAAATGTTATAAGAAAAAAGATTGCTTGTTCTACTGGCATATTAGGTAATGCGGATACCGAAACTCCTGTTGGTATTTTTAAAGTAAAGAAAAAATTAGTTTATCCAAATGGACTTAAGCTTAATAATAATGATGGAACAAATGAAACAGTAATGTATCCTGTGCAATTTTTTTCAAATTATTTAATACATTCGGTTCCAATTGATGAAATTCAGCATAATAATAAAGTAGAACAAGAAGAAAATAAAGTAGAAAAATCAAAACTTGGAAAGACTGCTTCTCATGGATGTGTTAGAGTATCTATGGATGATGCGAAATGGATATACAATAATACTCCACAAAATGCTGAGGTTTATATACATTACTAAAATAATTGTCAAATTGCTTTAATTTTATATTTATAAAATTTTTAAGATAATAAAATAATTAATATTATTTATAAAATTTAACTTTTATATGTAAGATAATTGATAAATTATATTTAAATAGATATATATTAATAAAAATATGATTATTATGTAAACTAAAATTAGAAAAATAAATATAAATTATTATTGACATAGTATTTTGGTGAGCATATAATGATAATAAATTTATAAAACCTGTGAAGAGAATAGTAACTTGATGAAATTTTTAGAGAGTCGATGGTTGGTGTAAATCGATAGTTATCATTTAGTGAATCCACCTCAGAGGGATTGCGATGAGCAATACGGTATTAATAGCCGTTATTTAAATTAAGAGGATCAATTTATTTGATCAATTAGGGTGGCAACGCGGAGCCTTTCGTCCCTTTATTTGGGACGAAAGGCTCTTTTTATTTTCCGGAGAATAAAAAGGTCTACTTTAATAATTCCAAAATATATAATATTTGGGGCAATATTATAAAAATATTTATTTTATTAAGGGGGCAATAAAATATGCATAAAAAATTATTTATTCCAGGGCCTGTAGAGGTAAGTGAAGATGTACTTTTAAAAATGGCAACACCAATGATTGGCCATAGAGGTAAAGATGCATCAGAACTTCAGAAAAGAATAAGTGAAAAATTAAAAATAGTATTTAATACAAAAGAAGAAATATTACTTTCCACATCATCTGGAAGTGGACTTATGGAAGGTGCAGTTAGATCTTGTACTAAAAAGAGAGCAGCAATATTTTCAATTGGAGCTTTCGGAAAAAAATGGTATGAAATTGCAAAATGTAATGGTGTGCCTGCTGATCTATATGAATTTGAGTGGGGAGAGGCATTGAAGCCTGAATTTGTAGATGATGTTTTAAAAACAGGGAAATATGATTTGATTACTATTACTCATAATGAAACTTCTACAGGAATAATGAATCCAGTTGAAGAGATTGCTAAGGTAGTCAAAAAGTATCCAGATATAATCTGGTGTTTAGATACTGTAAGTTCTATGGCTGGTACGAGAATTGATGTAGATGAATTGGGAGTTGACATCTGTGTAACATCTTCACAAAAAGCTCTAGGATTACCTCCAGGAATAGCAGTATGTTCATTTTCAACTAGAGCAATAGAAAGAGCAAAACAAGTTGAAAATAGAGGATTTTACTTTGATCTTTTGAAATTACATGAAGCTATTATAAAGAGAAATTATCAATATCCATCAACACCATCAATTTCTCATATGTATGCTTTAGATTATGCTCTTGATAAAATGTTAGAGGAGGGCATGGATAATAGATTTAAAAGGCATATAGAGATGGCAAACTATGTAAGAAATTGGGCTGAAAAATATTTTGATGTGTTTGGCGATAAAAATCATCTTTCCAATACTGTTACTGTAATAAAAAATACAAGAGATATTAGTATAGCTGATTTGAATAAGGCTCTAGGGGAAAGAGGTCTTACTCTTGCAAATGGTTATGGAAAAATAAAAGATAAAACTTTTAGAATTGCTCACATGGCAGAATGTTCATTGGATGATATCAAAGATCTTATAGAAAATATAAATGATATACTGAAATTGAAATAAATCTGAGATAGGCAAGTAATCTTTCTAAATGTGGCAAGTAATAAAATATTTAATTGGTGCTAATGTTTTGGATTACTTGCTTAATTCAATAATAAATTTTTGGGGGGGCAAAAACATGGTAAGAATATTGGCTAATGATGGAATGGAAAAAGGGGCAATAGACGCATTAGAAGAAAAGGGTTATGAAGTTTTAAAAGATCATTTTGAGGGCGATGAGCTTTTAAAGCAAATAAAAAGTATAGATTGTCTGGTTGTTAGATCTGCTACTAAAGTTAGAAAAGATTTAATTGATATAGCAGCTAGTACTGGAAAACTTAAACTTGTAATAAGAGGTGGAGTTGGAATTGATAATATAGATGCTGCTTATGCACTAGAAAAGGGTATAAAGGTTAATAATACTCCTAATGCAAGCAGTATATCAGTTGCAGAAATGACCTTTGGGCATATGCTGGCTGTTGCAAGAAAAATTCACTTATCCAATGTAACAATGCGAGATGGTAAATGGGAAAAGAAAAAGTATGAAGGTACTGAGTTATATGGAAAAACTTTGGGACTGATTGGTTTTGGAAGAATAGCAAAAGAAGTTGCAAAAAGGGCTGTTGCCTTTGGTATGAAGGTAATTTATTATGATATATGTACTACAGAGAATAATGAAAAATTTATCTGTACTAATAAAGAAAGTGTTTTAAGGGAATCAGATTTTATATCACTTCATATTCCTTATAAAAAAGGAGAACCTTATGTTATAGGGGAAAAGGAATTTGAAATTATAAAAGATGGTGCTTATATAATAAACTGTGCCAGAGGAGGCGTTATTGACGAAAATGCATTAGTTAAAGCTTTAGACAACGGCAAAATAGCTGGAGCGGCATTAGATGTATTTGAAAAAGAACCTCCTGTTAATGAAGCAATAATAAAAAATCCCAAAATATCTTTAACTCCTCATATAGGTGCTGCTACTGTAGAAGCGCAAGGTAGAATAGGAGAAGAGATTGTGAGTATTGTAGAAGATTTCTTTAATAATAAGAACTAATTTTAGGAGGAGTTAAAGTGGTTAAAATTAAGTCTTTCAATGCACTAAGGCCCCAAAATATATTTGTGGAAAAGGTAGCTGCTCTTCCTTACGATGTTATGAATTATGAAGAAGCTAAAAGAATGACAGAAGGAAATCCCTATTCCTTTCTCCATGTGGATAGAGCAGAAATAGATTTTAATGAAGTAATAGATCCATATGATCCAAAAGTATATGAAAAAGCAAAGGAAAATCTAAACAATTTAATAAATAAGGATGTATTTGTTAAAGATGGTAAACCTAATATATATATATATAGGCAGATAATGAATGGAAGAATTCAAACTGGAATAGTAGGCTGTACAGCCATAGATGATTATATAAATGGAACTATAAAAAAGCATGAGTATACAAGAGAAGATAAGGAAAAGGATAGGATAAATCATGTAGATAGCTGTAATGCAAATACAGGTCCTATATTTTTAACCTATAAAAAGAATATAGAAATAAGTAATATAATTGATAATGAAACAAAAACCATTCCATTATATAATTTTACTACAGAAGATGAAATTACTCATATTGTATGGGTAATAGAGAAAGAGGAAATAATACAAAAATTAACTAGTTTATTTGAAAAAGTTGATTCTTTATATATTGCAGATGGCCATCACAGGGCAGCCGCCGCTGTTAAAGTTGGTGTAAACAGGAGAAAAGAAAAGATAAATTATGGAAATGAAGAGTTTAATTATTTTCTATCAGTTTTATATCCTGATAAAGAATTAAAAATTTTTGATTATAATAGAGTGGTTAAAGATTTAAATGGATTAACATTAGAAGAATTGTTAAATAATATATCTGAAAATTTTGAAATAGATAAATTAGATAATGAAAGTGCGTTTAAACCTAGTGAAAAACATACTTTTGGTATGTATGTTGAAAATTCATGGTATAAATTAAAAGCTAAAAATAACACTTTTAACGATAAGGATGCTGTAGAATCATTAGATGTTTCTATTCTTCAAAATAATTTATTATCTCCTGTTTTAGGTATTAAAGAACCAAGAAAGGATAAAAGAATTGATTTTGTAGGTGGTATAAGGGGCATTGAGGAACTGGTTGAAAGAGTAAGAACTGATATGAAAATAGCTTTTTCATTGTATCCTACTACCATAGATGAACTCATGAGAATTGCAGATGAAGGAAAGGTTATGCCTCCAAAATCCACCTGGTTTGAGCCTAAAATAAGAAGTGGAATATTTATACACACCTTGGATTAGTTTTAGGCATGTGAAAAGAAATAATAAATCGAAGATTATAGCATACTGACTAATTATTTCTTTGGAATATGCCTTGTATATAAAAAATTCTAAAAGTAGTGTCCTTTATACGTTTGATTTGGTATTATAATTGAATTTTTAGTATATAAATGATAAACTAACATGGTGAGTTAAAATATTGTAAATATTTTAGTAATAAATTGTAATTAATAATCTATGTTTAATATTGTTTGTTAGTTAATGTAATTAATAAATTTTATACAAATTGTGATAAAAATTTTTATATAATATTTTTAATACCCTTAAGCGGAAGGAGGAATCTATAAAACTTATAGTAAAGTTTTATAGTAACATTATGTTAGATTTAAAAAGAATAAGAACAAATCCAGAGGAAATCAAAAAATCACTTTCTAATAGAGGTGAAGATTTTGATTTAGGTGATATTGATAAGGTTGTAGGTCTAGATGAGAAGAGAAGAAAAATTCTTGTAGAGGTTGAAAATTTAAAGAGCACAAGAAATAAGGAATCTGGAGAAATTGCAAAGTTAAAAAGAGCCGGTGAAAATACAGATAGTCTAATGGCTGATATGAAAAAACTTTCTGAAGAGATAAAAACTTTAGATGGAGAAGTAGTAAAAGTAGATGAAGAATTAGATTATATAATGATGAGAATACCAAATATACCTCATGAAAGTGTACCAGAAGGTAAATCTGATGAGGACAATGTTGAAATAAGAAAATGGGGAGAACCAAGAAAGTTTGATTTTGAATTAAAAGCACATTGGGATATTGGAAAAGATCTTAATATATTGGATTTTGAAAGAGCAGGAAAAGTAACTGGATCACGATTTACTTTTTATAAAGGTCTAGGTGCAAGACTGGAAAGATCAGTTATAAACTTTTTCTTAGATACACATGTTGAAAAGCATGGTTATACAGAAATTCTACCACCATACATGGTAAATAGAGATAGTATGACTGGAACCGGTCAACTTCCTAAATTTGAAGAGGATGCATTTAAGGTTGAAAACAATGGGTTTTTCTTAATTCCTACCGCAGAAGTACCTGTTACAAATCTATTTAGAGATGAAACGCTAAAGGGAGAAGATTTACCTATAAAATTTGCTGCGTATAGTGCATGTTTTAGATCAGAGGCTGGTTCAGCTGGAAGAGATACTAGAGGGCTTGTTCGCCAACACCAATTCAATAAAGTAGAGCTTGTTAAATTTGCCAAACCTGAGCAGTCCTATGCAGAGCTTGATAAACTTACTGCAGATGCAGAAGAAATACTTCAGATTTTAGGTATTCCTTATAGAGTAGTTAGAATATGTAAAGGTGATCTAGGGTTTACTGCTGCAATAAAATATGATATTGAAGTTTGGATGCCAAGTTATAATAGATATGTGGAAATATCAAGCTGCAGTAATTTTGAAGATTTCCAGGCAAGACGTGCCAATATAAGATATAAGGAAGATGCTAAATCTAAGCCACAATTTGTTCACACTATTAATGGTTCAGGATTGGCTGTTGGTAGAACTGTGGCCGCTTTACTGGAAAATTATCAAAATGAAGATGGAACTGTAACTATACCAGAAGCTTTAAAAGCATATATGGGCGGAAAAGATTTAATAAAATAATATATATAATTTGCAATTAAAATTGTTCATTTAATAAATAAAATTTAGTTAGAATTTGTTTAGATGCAATGAATATGATTTATTGCAATATATAATTAAAAAACAACTATGAAAATCATGTAGTTTTTATTGATTTTTATAGTTGTTTTTATTTTATTCAAATCGTAAGGAATCTACAGGATTTAATTTTGCTGCTTTTCTAGCAGGTATAATACCTGCAATCATAGCAACTACTATAGTAAATATGATTGTAAATAATACGGTAGATGCATGTATATCTACTATTTTCATGCCTTCTTCAAAACCGCCTATTTTATTTGCAATAAGTATTTTATTAATGGCAGTTCCAATTATTAAGGCAATTATAGTACCAGCAGCAGCCCCCACAAAGCCAAGGCTTCCAGATTGAACTATAAACATTCTTCTTATATTTTTTCTAGAGGCTCCCTGTGCTTTCATTATGCCTATAGATTTTGTCTTTTCATATACTGCCATTGACATGGTATTGATAACTCCTATGGAAGCAACTAAAAGAACTATAACTCCAGCAGCTGTGAGAAGAACTTTAACAATAGTCAGCATATTATTCATTTGATTTGCTTGGGAAACATTTGATTGAGTTTTATAACCTAATTTTGTAATAGAATCATTTACTGCTGAAGCTTCTTCCATAGATTTAGCTTCAATTTGTGCATTTGTATATCCATGCTTATTTAAATAGTCGCTATCATTCATGTAGTAGTTTTGAATTTTTGAAGCTAATTCATCAGAAGCAGTAATAGTATATCCACCACTTTTGAAAGCTTTATTCACTACACCAGCTATTTTTGACTTTATTATAAGAGGATTTTTTTGTGGAACACCTTCTATTACAGGAAGAGAAACTTTTATTTCTATGTCAGTTCCAATAACATTTTTGTAATCTTTTATTCCCATTTTATCCAGTAGGCTCTGGCCTATAAGTACAGAATCCTTATTGCTTTGTTGCAATATTTCCCCAGCAATAATGGGATTTGAACCATATTTTCCAACCTTTTTCTTATCAGCGTTAACTTCATTTTTTTCTCCATCAGTAAATATAGAAAAATTTAAATTATTACCATTTATATCAACTTTTTTACTTGTTTTATTTTGTAAAGTGATTTCTGTGGCTGTTGTATTTATGGATGCTGTAACTTCTGAAACTCCATTTATGTTTTTAAATTTGTTAAGATTACTCACATCTATTATCTTACTTTTAGTATCATTTCCAGAATTATTTATGGATATTGTTCTAAAAGAATCTACTTGTTTTATTTGATCGCTGCTTATTGTTTGAATGCCTTGGCCAAGTCCTCCCATTACTATTACTAGAAGAGTACCTATAGCTATACCAAAACAAGTGAGGCTTGTTCGAAGCTTTCTTTTGTTAAGATCACTGAAAGCCATTTTTATACAATCAATTAATTTCATTTAAATCACCTTCCTTATGAATTTAATGCATCTACAGGATCCATCTTTGAAGCCTTTATTGATGGATAGATACCAGCTATTATTGATATTAAAATTGAGAATAAAAGAGAGCCTAATATAAGCCAGGAAGGCATGACAAAATTAATTGTTTCTTTTATATTTTTACTTTGTAAAAATATTCTTAGTGCCAATTGAATTATATTTATATTAATGGTGCTGAATATGAGTCCCATTATACCTCCGATAAAGCCTATTATACCAGACTGCATTAAGAATATTCCGTGAATATTACTTCTATTTGCACCTATAGATTTCATAATTCCTATGGACTTAGTTCTTTCATATATAACCATTACCATAGTATTTATTGTACCTACAGCTGCAACAAACAATACTATTAGTCCTAAAACTGCAAGTATAACCTTTATTACTTTAAAGGATCCTTTAATCTGTTCTATTATTTTTTGATAGCTTGAAGAATAATAGCCCATATTTTTTACTGAATTTGATATATTTGATACATTATTCATATTATCAGTATATAAATCTACAGAATCATAGCCATTAGTATCAATATAGTTTTCCTGAAGAGAATAATAACTTTTTACTTTATCTACTATATCTATTGAGGTTATTAATACATCTTTAGTTTCAAATTTATCATTTATAACTCCAATTATTTTTGCTTTAACTTGAAGTGGGGGTATAGTGATGTTGGGATTTTGTGTTTTATTTTGAATTATAGTTATATCTTTTCCTATGACACTTTTATAATCTTTTATACCCATATTATTAAGATAATTTTTACCTACCAATATCGAATTCTTATCTGAACTACTTAAATTTCTTCCCTCAATTATAGGATTTAAATTATTATTGTTATTGTCTTTTCTAATAGATTGAATTGAATCATTACTAAAAATACTATTGTTATTGTATAGGCCTACTATTTTAGTAGCATCTTTACTTTCATAATTATCTATTTTAATACTGCCAATAGGAGATGTTACATTGGCTTTTACTTCATTTACTCCAGATATGTTAGAAAGTTTTTTTACTAAATTAGTATCAATTTTTTTAAACATAGAATCTATGTCAAAATCTGAAAAATCAGTGTTTTCGTCGTCAAAATATTTCAGAGGTGCCACAGTTACTTTTTTTAATGAAGCATTATTTTCAAATTTACTTAAAATGAGATTTTCGCCGGAAGTTCCAAGGCTTACTAGAGTAACTATAAGCATAGTACCAACTGCAATTGCAAGTGCAGTAAGAAATGTCCTTAGTTTTCTCCTTCCTAGGTCTCTTGATGCCAGTTTTAATCCGTCATTAAATTTCATCTATTGACACCTCCTGAACTTGTCCGTCTTTAATTTTTATTATTCTTTTAGAGTTTCTTGCTTCCTCCATATTATGTGTAACCATAATTATAGTGTAACCTTTTTTATTTAAATCCGTTAAGAGATTCATTATAAGTTCACCATTTTTAGAGTCAAGGTTTCCAGTAGGTTCATCAGCAAAAATTATTTTTGGTTCATTTACAAGAGCTCTTGCAATACTTACCCTCTGTCTTTGTCCACCAGACATTTCAGTAGGTCTGTGCTTTATTTTATCTCCTAGGCCAACCATCTCAAGAGCGTTCTTAGCCTTTTCTTTTCTTTCTCTTCCACCTACTCCTGCAAATATAAGAGGCATCATTACATTTTCCAGTGCTGTCTGAGTATTTTCAAGATTAAAAGCTTGGAAAACAAAGCCTATTGTTTCATTTCTGTATATGGACATATATTTGTCCTTTAATTTACTAATATCTTTGCCGTCAACATAAATACTTCCTGAGGTAGGGGTATCAAGACCTCCTACTAGGTGCATAAGAGTGGATTTACCAGAACCAGAGGGTCCAACAATAGCTACAAATTCACCATCGTTTATTTTAACATTTACATTATCTAAAGCTGTAACTATTTCCTTTCCCATTTTGTAAGTTTTTGAAACATTTTTTACTTCTATCATGATATACCTCCTTAAAATTTTAAAATTTACTATTTTATTACTGCTAATGAGTAAGTAAAGCTAAATATTAATAGCAAACTAATAAACTTGGTTTTAATAAATACGTTATTGTGTTATATGTAAATAGTACACTATATAAATATTAATGTCAAATATATTTATTAATAAATATATTTGACATTAATATTCTTAGGTTGTGAAAATAAGTAATAAAGCATAGAAAATCTTTAGTAATGCTTAATTTTTTATGTAAATAATTTATATAGAATTTTAAAAAGAAATTTGTAGTAAATTAAATTTACTAAGATTATTATATAGATTGTTCATTTTAACTTACATGACTTATGGATTACAGTTATAGATTTAATCTTACAAGTTTGTAAGATTGATTTTTTAATTATATAGACGATAAGAAGTGATAAAATCCCATGGAATTCTAAAAGATTTATATTATTTTAGATTTATTATAAATGTTCATAAAAAAATTGTTGACAGCATATATATGACCTGATATAATAATACATGTCGTAAGACGTGGAAAGATGGTCGAGTTGGTTTAAGGCACCGGTCTTGAAAACCGGCGTGCGAGTGATCGTACCTAGGGTTCGAATCCCTATCTTTCCGCCATTTTAATTTAAAAGTAAATTTTGAGGGCATGGAGAAATACTCAAGTGGCTGAAGAGGCGCCCCTGCTAAGGGCGTAGGGCGGGTAACCGTCGCGAGGGTTCAAATCCCTCTTTCTCCGCCAGTAAAACATCTAACAAAAGTTAGATGTTTTATTATTTTTTGTACAAAATATTAACTTAATGTTAAGTTATGTAAAATTATGATTTTTAATGTAAATGATCCTTAATAATCATGTATAAAAATAAGTTTATAAATTATACTTTAAATAAGTTTCAATTTAGCAATAACCAAGTAAACTAATCTATAAACATAACTTTGTTCATAAATATTTTATAAGCATACATATACGATAATGTTTACTTAAGTTATTTGCTAAAAAGTACTACATTATTAGGGGGTAATATAACATGTTAAAAAGAGTAAAGAGAATAGTGGTTTTATTATTAACAACTACCATGCTATTTACAACAAGTATTACTGCATTTGCAGGAGTTACTGATGATTGGACTGAAGCTAAGCTTACAGATGCAGCTAAAAATGGAGCTTGGGATAAGTGGGTACAAACATGGGAAACAGTAAAAAAAGATCCTATAGAAATATCATTGACACCTGGTAAAAATGCAAGTGAATTGAATTTTGCTTGGTATTCAAAAGTTTCTGAGCTCAATCCAAAATTTAAAATAGGCAAAAAGCAGGATCTTAGTGATGCAAAAGAATTGACTGTAAATACTGCAGCTGCTGTTACAGGATATAATAGTAATAAAACTACAGCTACAGGACTAGAAGAAAATACGACTTATTATTATAGCTATCAGATAAATGGTGTTTGGGGAAAAGCTACTCCTTATAAAACACAAAGCACAAAGAGCTTCAGTTTTCTATATGTTGGTGACCCGCAAATAGGTTCTTCAAGTAGTAATACTGCTGAAGGTGCTGCTACAGCTCAAGGTCAAGATGCTGCAGTAAGAAATGATAGTTTTAACTGGAACAACACTATAAATTCAGCTTTAAAAGCACATCCAAATGTAAGCTTTATGCTTTCAGCAGGAGATCAAGTCCAAACATCAAGTCCAAAAAGTAACGAACAGGACATTGAATATGCAGGATATTTAAGTGCGGATGCATTAAAATCACTACCTGTTGCCACAACAATTGGTAATCATGATTCAAAAAGTCCAAACTATTCATACCATTTTAATAATCCAAATGCATCTACTTTAGGTGCAACAGGAGCAGGTGGAGATTATTATTATTCCTATGGTAATACATTATTTATAACTTTAAATACTAATAACTCAAATGTAGCAGAGCATGAACAAGTTATTAAAAAAGCTATTAGCGAAAATCCAAATGCAAAATGGCGTGTAGTAACAATACATCAAGACATATATGGATCTGGTGATTCACATTCCAATGAAATATCAGTAATTAATTTGAGATATGCTATAGTTCCTATACTTGAAAGGAATAAAATTGATGTTGTTTTAACAGGACATGATCATACTTATTCAAGATCTTTAATATTAAAGGGTGGAGTAAACGATCAGTCTAAAATGATAGATCAAGATACCTATGATGCTCAGTATGATAATGATGTAAATGGACAACCAACAACTCAAGCATATAAAGATTATTTGACTAATGTTGATGATAATGAGGCAATTCAACCGGTTACACAAGATGTTACTTATAAAAACGGAAATGTAGTAGATCCAAATGGTATATTATATATGACTGCTAACTCAGCATCAGGTAGTAAATACTATAATTTAGTACAGCAGAAACAAGCTTATATAGCTGCAAGATGGCAGGAAAATATTCCAACTTATTCTACTATTGATATTGATGAAGTAAGTTTTACAATAAATACTTATAGAACAGATAATGGAGAAAAGATTGACAATACTTATTCAATTATAAAATCTATTGATAAATCAAGTTTAAATGAATTAATTGCTGCAGGACAAGAAAAAGTTAATGCTAAAGATACTTATACTCCTTCAAGCTTTAATAAATTAGAAAAAGCATTAACAGCTGCAAAAGCAGTTTCAAGCAAGCCATCTGCTACTTCACAAGAAATTGCTGATGCTTATACAAATTTAAAAGAAGGAATTAATGGTATTGAGCAAAAAGGGGACAAGTCACAATTAAAAACTTCAATAGATAATGCAAATGCTCTATTAAATAGTGCAGTTGTAGGAACTGGCAAAGGTCAATATCCATCTGAAGCAAAAGACAAATTTAGTGCAGCAATTGCAGCAGCTAATACTGTTTTAAGATCAGATGATGCTAATCAATCAGCAGTAGATGCAGCCGTTGATACTTTAGAATCTTCAGTAGAAAGCTTCAAAGCAGCAGTTATTAAGCAAGATCCAGTTGTAACAAACAATAATCAAAATGCAACAAATGCACAGAGTTCTAACAGTAATAATACAAAATTAGAAGGTGTTAAAACTGGTGATAATTTCAATGTATATCCTATAGTTGCTGTAGCTGGTGTAGCTGTAGCAGGATTAGTTTATGTAAATAGAAAGAAATTATATAAGCTGGCAAAATAGATACTTACATTTAAATATTAATTAATAATTAATGCATATCCTAAAAATTATAAAAGATTTTTAAAACTACATTTAAAATTAGATTCAAAATAATAAAAACACTATGAGAATCAAAATTGTATGAATTTCATAGTGTTTTTAGAATTATGAGAGTTTAGTTATAAATCTTAGTTATAAAATATTTTTTGGAGAACTATGTAATTTAAATAAAACTGGAGGATATTAAATTATGCTTTCAAAAGTATTTAGTAATAAATTAACTAATATTAAAAGAATAGTTATAATTATATTAGCATTAGGATTTTTTATATTCTTATATTTTTTTAATCAAGTGAATAAAGTAGAATTAACTAATCAAAAGGGTACAAGTTTTGATAAAGCTGTGGTTGAAGAAGTTGTAAAGGATAATATACAAAAGGATGGATCACGTGTTGGAAACCAAGAGGTAAGAGTTAAGATGTTAAGTGGTGATATGAAAGGAAAAATATTAAATGCCACTAGTTTTTCAGGATATCTCTATGGAGCAGATTGTAAAAAAAACATGAAGGTTATAGTTTCATTAAGTAAATCGCAAAATAATTATGCAGCTTCTGTTTATAGTTATGATAGAGAACCAATTTTATATGGTTTTGTTGGATTATTTATTCTAATACTTTGGTTAATTGGAGGTAGAAAAGGATTTAAATCAGCTATAGCCCTTATATTTACATTTATTTGTGTAATATTTTTATTCATACCAATGCTATATAAAGGATATTCACCATTTTTAGCTGCTGTCATTGTAGGAATTTTAACTACTATAGTTACAATGTACTTAATTGCTGGTTTAAGTGTAAAGACAATAGCATCTATTTTAGGAACAGTTATGGGTGTAGTTATAGCGGGGATATTCGCCACTGGATTTGGTTATTTTGCAAAAATATCAGGTTATAATGTAACAGAAGTTGAGGAATTAGTATATTTGGGAGCTAAGGCACATTTAGATGTAGGTGGTATCCTATTTGCAGGAATACTTATAGCTTCATTAGGTGCAGTTATGGATGTCAGTATTTCAGTTGCATCAACTATAAATGAAATTTATGATAAAAATGCTGAATTAACCAGTAGAGAACTTTTTGCATCTGGAATAAATGTGGGTAGAGATATGATGGGCACTATGTCAAATACTCTTATATTAGCTTTTACTGGTGGTGCTATTAATACTTTAATTTTAATCTATTCCTATGATATGAAATATAATCAAATTGTTAATATGTATTCCGTTGGAATAGAGGTTATGCAAGGAATTTCTGGAAGTATAGCGGTTATTTTAACAGTGCCTCTAGTGTCCTTTATAACATCAAAATTACTTAAAAGTAAAGTTATGAAAAGATTTATATAGAGGTAAAATATGAATAGACGCATAAAAATCATTATAAATATAGTTTTAACTTTGGTAATAGTAATTTGTATTTTTAGTATAGGTTATAAATATTTTCAATACTATAGAGATAGTAAAAATTATTCCAAAGTTCAAATCTTTAAACCAAAGGTACAACAAAATGCTGGAGACAATTCTAATGAAGACAATTTAAAGCGTATTAATTCAGATTATAAAATGTGGTTTAGTGTTACTGGTACAGATATAAACTATCCCGTTGTACAAGGAAAAGATAATGAATTTTATCTACATAATAATTTTTATAGAGAAAAGAGCGACTCTGGAACTATTTTTATTGATTATAGAAGTAATATTGATTCAGATAAAAATATTATTATTTATGGCCATAATATGAAAAATGGAACTATGTTTAATAAAATAAATGATTTTAAAAAAGAAGATAATTTTAAAAATGGAACGATAAAAATTTTAAAGAATAATAAAGAATATACTTATGAAGTTTTTTCTGTATTTACAGTAAATGAAAATTATGCTGACTTGAAAATTAATTTTGTTTCAGATCAAGATTACATAAATTATATTAATTATTTGAAACAAAAATCTATGTATAAAAAAGATATTGAAAATAATTACAATAATATATTAACTTTATATACTTGCAGCTATGAATTTAATGGAGCTAGAACTATCGTATGCGCAGTTTTAAAATAAATAGAAAGATAGTTTTATAATTATGTTGATGACGGAGGGAACTGAGGAATTTTATTTGCATTTCTTTATGTAATGTGATAAAATCTGTTATGTTAATAATTATGTGCGTTAGTAGCTCAGTTGGATAGAGTAGCTGGCTACGAACCAGTTGGCCGGGGGTTCGAATCCCTTCTGACGCACCAGCAATATCAAGGGTTTGATAAAACAAACTCTTGATATTTTTTATTTGACGGGAGATTTTGACGGTGAATGAGATGTAAAATAAAAATCTCATTATGTATTCTTGTTTTATAAAAAAAATTATTTTTATTATTGATACGTATAAATATGATAATTTGTATATGATATTTATTAGTCCGTAAAGGTTAGAAAATTTATTTCACGGGCTTTGTGAAGATGCTTATAGCTTTTTTTTATATAGCGTTTTCTTTTTCGAGGTCTGCCATTTTCTTTTTCATTCGTCTTATTTCTTCATCTTCCGGTCTTAATTTACCCTTGCCAGGAAAAGTGTCTTCTCCATGAATTCCATATTGCTTTATCCATCTTCTAACTGAAACCTCGCTAACACCTATGTCTTTTGCTACTTGGGTTACTTTCTTCCCTTGTTCTGTAACAAGCTTAATTATTTCTTTTTTATACTCAGCTGAAAATTCTCTCTTGCTTCCCATTTCATAGACACATCATTTCTTCTGCACTTATTATACATACTTTTCTATGTGTCTATCAAATAGGGTATACTCCACTCAACAGATATTGCAAAATTCTTATGGTGGAAATAAAACTGTAATAATAAGTTCTAATCCAGTATTTTCAATAAGCATAGATGGTGCAGATAAAGATACCAAGGGTATTGTGGCAGAAATCGAAGGAGTATTGAGAAGTAAATTTGGAGATTATTTTGATAGTGAAATGAGAAAAATTCTTACACAGTTGGGATTGGCTTAATATAAGAAAAAGGCAAGAAGAGGAAGCTAAGAATAAAAATTTATTCTAAATATAGAAAGGTGAGTGGAATTTATACGATATATATTAATGATACTGATGTTAATATAGGAGAAACTTATGACAATTAGAAATTATTTTGATCCGATTGGATTAATTATTATTTTTTTATTATATATTTTTGGATTAGACTTTTTTATAAAAGGTGGTGGTGAAATTTGCCGATGTTAATATAACTAAGAAAAGACTAAGTAGCTATAAAGATTAATAAGACTAATAAATAGTGATTTTGGCTTATTGACAAATGAAATAAAATTATTTCAAATACACATTTACATTTAAGGAGGATTAGTATGGGTACAGATAGATTAGGCAGACAAAAAATGATTGCACTAATTGCTCATGATAATAGAAAAGCAGAGTTGATAGACTGGGCAGAGAATAATAGAAATATTTTATCCAAACATTTTCTATGCGGGACTGGTACTATTGCAAAGCTTATTTCTGAAAAAACAGGTTTGGAGGTAAAAGTATTTAAAAGCGGACTTATGGGGGGAGGCCAGCAGATTGGTGCCAGTATAGTTAATGATGAAATAGATTTTATGTGTTTTTTCTGGGATCCATTGACATCGCAACCTCATGATCCAGATATAAAGGCTCTTCTTAGGATTTCCGTCATTTATGATATTCCAATAGCTATGGGTAGATCTACAGCAGACTTTTTACTGAGTTCTCCACTTATGGATGAGGAGTACGACAGACATGTAATAGACTATTATAATAAAATAAGGAAAGCTAATTTCTAGATTTAAAATTAGCTAAAATACATAATACTATATACATAACTTTTCATAATATTTAATGCGATATGTGATTAAAAATTTGAAGAACTTTTTTACTGTGATTGAAGATATAAATACGATATTTCTTAATTTACAACTTCCTCAAAATGTGTACTTTAAGGTGCGTCTTTTTTTATTTTTTACCACAAGAGTATCTAAATCTAGCGTTTCTGCTAGATTTTTTGTTTTGCTTTAAAATAGGCTCGGATATATGCCTATTATGGCAGACATAAGGCTGTATAAACTTAAATATTAATTATGATTAAGAGGAGAGGATATAAATGTATAATACTACAATGGAACACGTTGATGATAATTCTATGAAGGACTGAACAAGGAGGTTTTGAAACTTTGGAAAACACAAAGAAATGTGATAACAGCAGATAACTTCATAATGAAGGTTACCTACAATGGGAATAAGGGTACATCAAAGTTCTTTTAAGAAACTTAAAATGAAACTTATATGATAATCTCAAAAGGCTTGGTATTGATGAATATAAAGCTTGAGAGGTCGCTGAATAAAAAAATATTATAAATTATGAGAACATATATTTATTTTTAAAAAGATTTGATATAATACAATTAAGAAATTGAGATAATGAAAGTAAGGTATTATCCTATAATTCCAGTTGTTTAGACAAATGAAACAATGCCAACTAATTGCTAGTAGTACTATTATTTTGTGGACATTTCTTGTTAAGAAGCACTGTTAATTATCAGAATATTCAATAATTATTTAAAATATATAAAAATTATTAATTCAAGATGGGGGAACAAATATGGAGTATATATCTAAGAATAAAATTTGTAGAGAAAAGTGGAAGTTTTATTTTGTACTCTTAGCATGGCCGTTATATCTGTTTCTAATGCCAATGGCATATAAATACATTGGCTACTTTTCAGTTATGATAATGATATTTCCTGGAGTTTATTTGTTTACTTGGTTAGGATTTTTAATGCATGAATGTTGGCATAAATATGTGCCGGAAATAAATAATAAAGTTTTTTACAAAGTTTTTTCATGGTTCTTATTGAATGATCCTCAAACATATAACCTTATTCATGGTATCCATCATTCTAAGGTCAACAGTTGGGCGGATATTGAGTTTCATTCTCTTGGTAAGATTAAAAATACTTCTCTTAGAATTTTATATAATTTAATGGAAATTATTTTTGGAATAGCCTTTGTTTCATTTGTAGTTAATAGTATACTGCCATATCATAAAGATTTTAAAAACAAATACAGTCGTAGAAGTCAGGTGTTATCTATAATTATGTACATAATAATTTATGGAGGATTGGCGTTAGCATGTCACTATGCTTTTAATGTTAAGTATTCAATAATTTTAATACTATACATTGTGAATTTGTGGATAGATTCTTTTGTACTACATCATTCCCAATTAATTGAACATGGTAATTTAATTTTGGAAGAAGATTATAGGAAAAGAAGCTTGAAAACTAGAAATTTAAGCAGCACGGGTATATTTGAGAAAATATTTCTTTTTTTAACTCATGGAGATTCTAGGGAACACGTATTGCATCATACACTTCCAGGGGTTTATTCAAGACCTTTTCCTAGAAAAGTTCCAATGCCTGCTGAAAGTACGTATATTAATTTAAAAGATTATATGAAAATACTTTGGGGTATGTTATCTGGAAAATAGGAATAATTTTTTCACCCATAGTACATTTTATAATAGATAAAGATGAGGTGAGTTTGTAAATTCAAAAAATATATGATTTACGCTGTGCTGCTTTTAACACTGGTGATTATTCAACATTAAATAATTATTACGATAATTTTGTATATTTTAATGATATTCTAATAAATCTTTAGTAAAATACAAATATTAAAATAAATAATAGATAAGATTAAATGTAAAGTTAAGGAGAAAAAATGATATTTAAAAATGAATTATCCTTGATAAATAAAAAATTTAATACAAAAAATAATATATTTCACAAAAGCTTTGAAATTGGAATATTATTAAAGGGAATCAATGGAATACTAGAAATAATAAGTGGAGTTTTATTAATATTTTTAAATCCATATAGATTAAGTAAGTTAGTTGTATTATTGACATATAATGAGTTATTAGAAGATCCAAAAGATATAATTGCAAATTTCGTTATGAGATCAAGTTTAGGATTTAATTTAAGTATTCAGCATTTTGGTATTTTTTATTTAATATCTCATGGAATGATAAAATTATTTCTTGTTATTATGTTGTGGAAGAAAAAGATGTTTGCTTATCCACTTACTATATTCTCTCTAATTTTATTCATTATTTATCAAATATACCGATATACATTTAGTAATTCAGTGTGGTTATTAGGATTAACAATTTTTGATAGTATAATGATAATATTAACCTTTATAGAATATAAAAATATTAAGGACAAAGTTTACGAATGAGTGTTGATTTATAATAAATATTTACTTTACAATCTACAGAATTCTTAAATAAAAAATATCTATACAACTAAAAGATGATTTTTGTATTATGCAAAAGTCATCTTTTTTTAGTTATTTTCACTTCTAATTCATAATTATTAGATTTATCTATGTTATGATTAAATTGTTTAAATAAAGCTAAATTTAAACTTTATCCGATGACTAGCCGCTGTAACACTCCACCGCACACAGCGAAAGCGATTCACACAAAATCTAAGATTTTGGTTCTCTGCTTTTCTAAAGGTGGAGATAACACCGGCACGTCCCTGGATAATTCATCTAAACTCAGTGGGAATACAAACTCCCACTGAGTAAGATTCATTGATAATAATCATGTAGAAATAATATTGAAATTAGGAAAATTGAATTAACACAATTTTAACGCCAAAGTGTATTGTAACAGTTATTACAACATGATAAAATACAACCAAATTTACAAAGGAGTTGGAAATATGACAGCTAATAAATGGCTCGTTATTACTTATAATTTACCATCAGAGCCTTCAAAATTACGTGTAAAAGCATGGAGAAAGCTAAAAAAACTTGGTGCTATAAATATTAACCAGTCAATGTGGGTTTTACCTTTTAGTGAAAAAAATTATTCAGTTTTAGATTCCTTATCTGAAGAGCTTGAGAATAATAATGGAGAAACGTTTATTATGCAATCTGTATTTATGGAGGAGAAATTTGAACAAAGAGTAATCGAATATTTTAATAAAGCAAGACAAATTGAATATGAAGAAATAATTGATAAATGTGAGGATTACTTTGCAGAGATAGAAAGAGAAACAAGCAGAAAGAACTTTACTTTTGCAGAGGCAGAAGAAAATGAAGAGGAATTAGAAAAACTTTTGGCATGGTTTGAAAAAATAAAATTAAGAGATATTTATGGGTCATCCTTAAGAAAGTCTACTGAGGAAATGTTAGAAAAATGCAAAAATGTATTTGAGGAATTCAATAATAAGGTTTATGAAAATGAAAGAGAAGACTAACAATCAATTCTAATTGTTTTTGCCAGTATATATTTAAATATAATAAAAAATCCTCTTTTTGATATATAGAAGTTTTCTTTGATGTCATCAATATTAAAAGGAGGATGTCTAAGCTCATTTCATTATCTTTAAGTACTCATGTCATAAATATTTTGTGCAAATATATTTATAATTAGTCTAATACAGTTATAACTATTGGAGATAATAAATCACAGTTAATTTCAGAGAAACAACACACATCTTTTTATCAGTTCATATATTAAATTTTCTACAATATCGCTTAACAAAGGTTAACCAGGAGTTAACGAAGATTAACTTGTAACACTTGTTACATATTGATATAATTTAGCATGTAACAGACGTTACAAGGAGGTGTGCATAGTTTTCAGTTAGAAACAAAATTGGAATAATACTTTTTATATTTTAAAATTTGTATCTAAATTTAAGGAGTGATTTAGAAATGAACAAAAGTAAATTGATAACTGTAGTACTAGCATCTTTTTTAACTCTTGCTTCTTTAACAGCATGTGGTTCTAGCCAGAATGCATCTCAGAATACGTCTTCTGGAACATCAGATAATAAATCTAAGGAAGTTGTTGTTTACTCTTCTGCAGGTTATACAGCTGATGTTGCTAAAGTGTTTGAGAGTAAAACGGGAATTAAAGTTAAAATAGTTGACGATTCGGCAGGAAACTTATTAGCTAAAGCACAAGCTGAGAGAAATAATCCTCAGTGGGATATGATGTGGATTGAAGGTACCGGAGCAATGGAAAGCTTAAATAAGCAAGGAATGTTATTGACGGGCTGGACACCAAAGAATGCAGAAAATTATACTGATCTTGGAAAGAGTCTTATTCCAAAGGATAAATCTTATATTCCAACTGGAACATCTGCAGCTGGTATAATTGCGTATAACACTAAACTAGTTACACCAGAACAAGCTCCGAAAGAATGGACAGATCTGTTGGATCCTAAATTTAAAAATTCTATTTCTATGAATGACCCTAATATTTCTGGACCGGCATATCCTTTTATAGCTGGTATATTTAAGGAGTTAGGTACAGACAAAGCACATACTTTCTTTACTGATTTAAAAAATAATGGATGTAAATTTTTCCCTTCAAGTGGAACTGCTACTCAAGCAATTGTAGCTGGTACTGTAAAAGTAGCTGTACTACAAGATACAGGAGCACTTGATCTAGTACAAAAAGGAAATCCTATTGCAATAGTTTATCCAAAATCTGGAGTTTCAATGGCCACTGGTGCTATAGGAATTCGAAAGAATGCAACTAATATGGATGCAGCAAAGCAATTTACAGATTTTATTCTTTCCAAAGAAGCACAGGATATTATGGTGAAAACAAAGGGAGGAGCTTCTAATTTTCAGCCTCTTATTAAAGATGTACAAGCTAAACCTGGGCGTCAACAGGATGTTAAGTGGAATGTAGAAGACCCTGTATGGTCTTCAAACCATGAAAATGAATTTAAAACTTGGTTCCATGAAAATATTATTCAAAATTAAACATATTAAAGATTTACGTCAAATCATGCCAGCTATTATTGCCTTTGTAGTTTTATTTGTGATTGTGGTTTATCCTTTAACCACAATCCTACTACAAAGTCTTTTCCCAAATATATTCGATGTGACGCCATCGTTAAAACTATCTTTTGGTGTGATACAGAGTGTTTTTACAAAGAAATATACTTATGAGGCAATAATGAATTCACTTTTGATAGGATTTTTTTCAACTGTAATTGCTACTTTTATTGGTACTGGTCTGGCAATTATAAATAAGCGCTGCGATATGAAGTTCTTAAAAGTTGTGGATTTATCTGCGTGGCTTGTTTTTATTACTCCATCGTATCTTATAGCTCAAGGATGGATTTTACTTTTACAAAGAAATGGTATTTTGAGTCAAGTAATTCCAGCATCTAATTCCATATCTAATTGGTTTTTTACTCCAGTAACATTAGTTATTATTATGGGATTAAAGCATTTTCCTTTAGTTTATATTGCAGTTAGTAATGCTTTGCTAGGTCTTGGTTCAGAGTATGAGAATGCATCACGTTTATCGGGTGCCTCTCAATTGACTTCTTGGTTTAGAATAAATATTCCTTTGCTTGTACCTGCTATGCTAGCTGGTGCTGCTATTGTTTTTGCCGAGGGTATAGGAGATTTTGGACTTACGGCTTCAATTGTTCGTACTACTCATTTACCTGTTATTACATATGCTATTTTTGCAGCTTTAAATCAATCTCCAGTTAACTATCCGCTGGCTGGTGCGTTGTCATTTATATTGATAATTATAATAAGTATTACTCTAATTTTTCAACTATGGTTTTTAAAAAGAGGTTCATATAGTATTATTAAAAATCAAATTAGTGCTTCTAACAAGATAAGGACAGGACTTAATAAGATATGGCTTTATCCAGTAGTAGGTTTTATTTTAATAATATCTTATGTAGTTCCAATAGTAACTACATTGATAGCTTCTTTAATGAAAACAATAAGTCATGGATTGGAAGCAAGTAATTTTACTTTTGATCATTACATGAATGCATTTAATATAGGTGGAGATTCATGGAATGCTATTAGCTTGTCTATGGAACTTGCACTTGCAGCAGCAGTGGTAGCTGTTATTCTCGGGCTATTATTAGCTTATATTATTCAATATACCCAAGTTCCTGGTAAAAAAGTGTTATATTTTCTTACTATGTCTACAATTGCTATACCAGGCATTGTACTAGCAGCAGGATTTGTATTTGCATTTAATGCTATATGGTTGGTTCCACTTCATCTAGCCATTTATGGAACAATAGCTTGTCTTTACTTGGCGTATATTGCAGAAGTTTTACCTTATTCTGTTAGACTTCATGTTAGTGCATTAACTCAGATTAGTCCAGCTTTAATTACTGCTGGGCGTATACACGGGTCATCACCATTATCTCTATTTAGGAGAATTATAATTCCACTGGTTGCAAGTACATCGATATCAACTTTTTTCTTAGCTTTCGTTCATACGCTGTTTGAATTGCCTGCTTCACAATTGTTATATCCGCCTGGTTCACCACCTTTCTCTACAGTTTTAGATACTTTATATCAAAACAATCAATGGGAGAATGGAGCGGCATTAACTATAATAGCGGTAATTACTACAATTGCTTTATATTCTATAGGGCAAGCTGCTTCAAAGAAATTTCTTTCTGTGTCATACTCATCACATTCAAATAATTCACAAAAGATTATAGAAAAGTCTGAAAGTAATAATATGCAGGAATCATTACAACCTGTAAATTATGTAAATAAATCTAAAAGTGAGATGATAAATTAATGGGTTTAGAAATTAAAAAAGTAGCCAAAAGATATTCCAATAAGAATATTTTACATGAGATTTCTTTTGAAGTAAAAGATGGTTTCTTTATCTCTTTGTTAGGACCTTCTGGTTGCGGCAAGACTACATTGCTCAATATTATAGCAGGGCTTACAGAATTAGATGAGGGTGAAATACTAATGGATGGAATTACGGTTTCCTCAAAATCCTTAAATCTTCCACCAGAGAAGAGGAAGATTGGAATGGTATTTCAGGATTTTGCACTTTGGCCACATATGACCGTATATCAAAATGTCGCTTTTGGTTTACAAATGAATGGAATGAAGGGTAAGGAAATTGAAAAAAGAGTGTATGAGACTCTTGAAATATTTCACATGGAATCATATATAAATCATTTTCCATCAGAACTTTCAGGTGGACAAAAACAAAGAATTGCTATGGCAAGGGCTATTGCACCGCGCCCAAAATTAATTTTAATGGACGAACCTTTATCTAGTTTAGATGCACAACTTCGTGAAGAGATGCGCTGGGAATTAGTGCGTATTTTTCATCAGTTTAAAATCACCACAATTTATGTTACTCATGATCGAATAGAGGCAATGAGCATGTCAGATGAAATTATATTATTGAAAGATGGCTATATTGAACAAATTGATTCTCCTGAGAATATGTATAATTTCCCTAAAACATCTTTTGCAGCACGTTTTTTAGATGTAACTAATGAAATTTGTGGAAAAGTTTCAAGAGTAAATTCAGAATATATTTATGTAAAATCTTCAATTGGAATTATTAAGGCATTTAATACCTACAATGTGGAGGAAGGGCAAACTGTGACATGGATGTGTCGTCCATGTGATTTAGTCCCTGTAGAGAATAATTTAGAATCAAGTTTTGATAAATCAACAAATAATGTTTTCTTAACAAAAATACTATTCAGATCATTTCATGGAGGGGTTTGGCGTTACATTGGTACTTTAATTACCTTAGAGATAGTTGAAGAATCAAAGCAGCAATTGCGTTTTGAATTTTCCTCATCAGTGAAATATAAAATTGATGAAATGGTTCATTTAATAGTTCCAGTTAAATTGTGTAGGTTATTACAGGAAGTAGATGTTTCTACTGCTTCCAAGGAAAAAGGTGCATAAACTTTTTTGTAAACAAATAATATAGTGTTAAAAATTCATAAACATATAGATTTTTACCATAATATAGGCTATAATTTAATATAATGTAACAAGCGTTACATTTGTAAATTATTTATTACTATATACAGATGGGAAATCACATTAATAAAAAATTGAAAGGAGAATTATTATGATTTGGTCTTCTATATTACCATCTTTCTTTGCTTCAATTGTTGAATTTGTTGAAGCACTAACCATAGTGCTAGTTGTAGGTGTTACTATTAATTGGAAAAGTAGTTTATTGGGAGGACTTGCTGCGTTCATAACATTGGCAGTACTTGTTGCAATTTTTGGTTCAACAATAGTAATATTTGTTCCAATTGAGGTATTAAGAGTTGTTATAGGAGTAATACTGGTGTTATTTGGCTTACAATGGCTCAAGAAAGCACTACTTCGTTATAGTGGATTTAAGGATCTACACGATGAAGCTGCTATATATCAAAAGAAGATGAAAGAACTAAAAGAACTTGGTAATGTAAATACTAATGAGTTTAATGGCTTTGGCTTTGTTACTTCCTACAAAAGTGTGCTTTTAGAGGGCTTGGAGGTTGCATTTATAGTTATTACTTTTGGATCTACTGCTACAACAAATAAAGTTGATGGTATATGGGCAGCAACCATTGGAGCAATTTTAGCATTTGCAGTTGTGTCTGTAATTGGATTAATACTTCGTACGCCTCTTACCAAAATTCCAGAGAATACGCTAAAATTTATAGTTGGAATAATGCTTACAGCTTTTGGAACATTTTGGGCAGGAGAAGGTCTTGGAGTAAGTTGGTTATTTTCTGATTTATTCTTACTAATATTAATGGCATTCTTCGTTGCATTAAGTGGCGTAATTGTATGGTGGCTTAAACGTTATAAAGCAGCTGAAGGAAAATACAAAACAGAACTAGGGGGAATAGCAAAATGAACCTAATTACTAGTGTACTTAAAAAAACATTTGAATTTTTCTGTGGCGATTGGATAATATTTTGGGGTGTAGTAATAACCTTAGTTATAGTAAAATTAATAGAACAACTTGGAATGACATATATTGGAACCATAGCAGGTATTATTTTTATGGTTGGAGTATCAGTAAGTTTAGTAAGTGCTCTTAAAAAAGAGGCTAATGTTTAATTACAAAAGAGGCTTTATCGCAATGCATATTTATGCATTGCGATAAAGTTTTTTAATTTTATTTATATATCTTCTATTAGCTGATATTAAGTAAATGTATAATCTTTATTGGAATTTGTAGAACATATTTTTTCAAAGTATACTTTATGGTAAAAATATCTAATTTTGCAGTTAAGTATTATAGTACAGTTTGATAAAATTTTAACAGATATAGTACAGTTTTAATTTATAAATGAAAAACCTATTTAGCCATAAAATTTGACTAAATAGGTTTTCTATTATAAAAAAGCTATGAATAAATCTTTCTGTAACATCATAGTTTCACAGACAAATATATTTTTTCGCTATTTTTTATATTTAAAATGCAATATTTTATGAGCAAGGCCCTCACCAGGCTTACCAAGATAATCTTTGTACATTTTAAGTAATGCAGTATTCGTATGAGATTTTCTCTTTGTAAGATGAGCATCTTGATTATAAAGTACAGAAGCCCTTGCTTTTTTTATATCTACTTTCTCTAAATCTTTTGGATTCACATGAGGTTGTCCCCCACCATTTACACAGCCTCCATGGCAAGCCATAACTTCTATAAAGTGATATTGTTTTTCATTCATTTTACCAGATTCCATGAATTTGAACAGATTTGAAGCGCCATTTATTACAGCTACATTGTATTTTTTACCTGCTAGTTCTACTTCGGCTTCTTTTATTCCATCTAGGCCTCTTACTTGTTTGTACTCTATATCTTCAAGTTCAGCATTTTCAGCAAAATCTTTTGCACTTCTTAGAGCTGCTTCCATAACGCCACCTGTTGCACCAAAGATAGCGCCAGCACCACTGTATTCACCCATTGCCGGATCTACTTCACTATCTTCAAGTTTAGCAAAAGGTATTTTAGCATCTTTTATCATCTTAGCTAATTCTCTAGTAGTTATAACGGCATCTATGTCTCTAATACCGTCATTTTCCATTTGCGGTCTATCAGCTTCAAATTTTTTAGATGTACAAGGCATAACCGTTACAGTAACTACATTTTTAGGATCAAGTCCAGCTATAGTAGGATAATAGGTTTTACTTGCAACACCAAATATCTGTTGAGGAGACTTAGCAGATGAAAGATTACCTAATAATTCAGGATAATAATTTTCAGCTTGTCTTACCCAGCCTGGACAACAGGATGTAAACATTGGAAATGGGCCATTGTTTTTTATTCTCTGAACTAATTCAGTGGCTTCTTCCATAATAGTCATGTCAGCTCCAAAATTTATGTCAAATATTTTATCAAAGCCAAGTTGTCTTAAAGCTGTATAAATTTTTCCTGTTACATCAACTCCAAAACCCATATTAAAAAGCTCTCCTATGGAAGCTCTAACAGATGGAGCCATGGCAACTATAACATGTTTTTCAGGATCATTTAAGGCATCTTTTACTCTGTCCATATGTGATTTTTCTGATAAAGCAGCTACTGGACAGGCAATTATACATTGACCACATAGTAGACAGTTAGTATCGTCAAAACATTTCTCATTTTCTGCTCCAATAATAGTTTTATCACCTTTATCTATAAATTTCATAGCATTAGTTCCTGTATTTATTGTACAGGCGTTAACACATCTGCCGCAAAGTAAACATTTTGTTCTATCTACAATTAATGATTTACTTCTTTCATCTACATATTCTGATTTATCTTTAGGCAAGAATGGTTTTGAAGCTCTTGCTTTGTATTTTATAACAAGCTTTAATAATTCGCAATTTTCGCGTCTATTACAAGGACCGCATTTAAATTCATGCTTATCTAGCAATTCTGATATTCTGTTTTTAATTTTTTCGGTAACAGCTTCAGAATCTGTACTTATAACCATACCATCTTCAATGTAAGTATCACAGGCACTTACTAAGCCTGTACCTTCTACTTCTACAGTACATATTTCACATTTATTTACGTCATTATTACAATTATTTAAAAAACATAGTGCAGATATATCAATATTGTTGTCTCTTGCTAATTTAAGAATAGTAGTGTTTTCATCAGCTTTAAGCTGTACACCGTTTATAATTACTGTTTTCATATCTAGCCCCCTAGATTTATTTTTAAGATCATTATTGTTTAAAATAGAAATATTTATATTTATTAGCTATTTATAGTCATGGCTTTTATTCATATTTAAAAATTTAACTCAATTACAAAATTATATTTTTGTATACGAACGAATTTTTACATTTCCTCTAAAAAATATGTGAAAATATTCACAATTATTAAGAAGAAATATTTCCATAAGAAAAATAAAGATCCCTTTCAACTATAAATTTTACAAAACTTAATGGTTTTTTGCAATAACTAAATTTGTAATATTAGTAGAAAATATTGCAGAAACAAGAATATAATATCATTATACTAAAAAAATAAATTATCTGTGATAATTTTATGATTTACATAGAAGTTTATAGGTGAAAATTTACTAAAAACATAATAAATTTGTAAGTTTTTATTTAAAATTAATTTTTTTATTTTGTAAGCATTATAATTACTTGCAAAATTTAGCTCCAATTTTTTCGCCAATTAATATCTTTGTCTCAAAACCAAGTTTTGATTGCTCAGATATATCTTCATCTATAATTATTTTTTTGTTTTCAAAGAAAAGTACTATAGTAGAGCCCCCAAATTTAAAAAAGCCTTTTTCCATTCCTTTGAATACTTTTTTATTTGGAGTATAAGTTTGTATTATTGAGCCAACACAGGTTGCACCGACCTCTACATAAAGAACATCTCCAAAATTATCAGAATGAAATATACTCCATTCTCTTTTGTTTTCGCAAAACACCCCATTTATTTTATTTAAAGCTATAGGATTAACTGAATAATAGCTGCCCGTAATTTTAACAGTAGATTCACAAATACCACTATCTAAAAAATGAAATCTGTGATAATCTGTAGGACAAAGTCTTAAAATGATGCAGCTGCCATTTTTATACTTTTTAGCAATAATATCATTTTTAATAAAATCACTTAATTTATAGGTTATACCTTTAACTTGTATTAGATTATCTAGATTTATATTATTGAAAGCAGTAATTCTACCATCACAGGGTGAAATAAGAGAGTTTTTATTTTTATCAATAGGCCTGGAGTTTTCAACTAATTTTCTTGAAAAAAAATCGTTAAAAGATTTAAACTCCTTTATAGATTTTTCACTGTGAGATATATCTATATCAAAATTAGTTACAAATTTTTTTATTTTGTAACTGCTCATTCTAGAATTACAATAGAAACCATAAAATTTAGAGAAAAGTTTTTTCTTTAAGAATTTTTCTAATAAATTCATTCCCATAGGAGAATTATATATCCAATTTAAATATTTTTCGCCAGCTACCTTTTCTATTTCATAGTTTTTGGTTTTTCTATTATAGTATTTAATCATTTTATAATTCCTCATCAAATTTATTTAAACAGGTCTAGTGTTGATTATAATCTCTTTTTATACAAAATGTCAAAATTATATAGCATAAATAATTTTTTAATAAATTTACAATTTTGTTTATTTATATGATTGAATTTTATGAAAACATATTGTTATATGACATTTTAATAGTATAATTAAGCAGAGAACAAAAATCTTAGATTTTGCGTGAATGGTTTTTGCAGAATGCAGTGGGAGTATTAGAGGCTATAGTCATCGGATGAAATGGAATTGTATTGATGATAAATTATAGCTATGGTGAAATTAATTTAAAAATTCAATAATTAATCAAATAAAATATGTTTCAGTTGATTTGGGGTGATTTTATGAATAAAACTAAGAATGCAATTTTTCATTCTGCAATTAAAGTTTTTTCAAATAATGGATATAATGGTGCTACTATGGACGAAATAGCTAGTAATGCAGGGGTTGCTAAGGGAACGTTATATTATCATTTTAAAAGTAAGGAAGAAATATTTAAATACATAATCACAGAAGGTGTAGATCTCATGAAAAATGAGATTGATGAAGCAACTAATAATGAAAAAAGCCCACTAGAAAAATTACAAGCAGTGTGTAGAGTTCAGTTGAACTTAATACATGAAAATAGAGATTTTTTTAGAGTTATTGCTAGTCAGCTTTGGGGTAAAGAACTTAGGCAATTAGAGCTTAGAGACATAATGAGGCGCTATGTTATTCATATTGAAGAGTTTATAAAAGCCGCAATGGAGGTAGGCTCTATTAAAGAAGGCAATTCGCTATTTTTAGCTTATGCATTTTTAGGAACACTATGCTCTGTATCTCTTTATGAAGTAGTAAATGCAGAAAGCGATAATATTAATGGTACTATCAACAATTTAACGGATTATATTTTGACTGGTATAGGATTACAAAAGTCAACTGCTCCAATTTAAAGAAGTAAGAGTTTACTGCTTCCAAGAGTTCATAATGTACTATCCACTTTACTTCTACATGTAATGGGATGTATTATATGTTGTGTAAAAACAAATAAAAAGCTTATAAACCAATAGAAACTGGAAAAGCACTGAAAAGTTCAATTTAAATTGAATTTTCAGTGCTTTTTTGCATCAAAATTTTACTGTAAAAATAATAAATTTATTAAGGTTTTTACATGTTCATGTTTTCAAGTATTGACAGAAAATAAAAAAAGAGTTATAAATATAACTGACCAGTCAGTATAAAATATTAAATGTTTTTTTAAAATAACAGCTTTAGGGGAGGAAGATAAATTGAATTTCTTAAAAATTACATCTAGAGACATAAAGAAAATTTTCAAAAATAGATTCATTGGAATTTCTGTTGTTGCTATTATAATTACTCCTTTATTCTATAGTCTTTTTTATCTATCCTCATTTTGGGATCCTTATGGCAATTTACAAAATATGCCTGTGGCTGTAGTAAATTTAGACAAGGGTACTATAAATGATGGTAAAAATGTAAACTATGGTGGAGATTTAGTAAACGAGCTTAAGAAAAATGATGATGTTGGTTGGCGATTTGTATCGCAAAGTGATGCCGATAATGGTCTAACGGGAAACAAATATTATGGTGAGGTAGTAATTCCTGTAGACTTTTCAGAAAAGGCACTTAGTGCTAAATCTGGAGTACCTGAAAAACCTAATATTGTATTCAAGGATAATCCAAAGAAAAATTATATTGCCACAAAAATATATTCAAGTGTAAAGACAAATTTAGACGATAAAATAACTAAAACATTGGTAAATGAATACACAAAAGTAACCTTTGATAACTTGTATGATGTTAAAGATGGCATGAATCAGGCTGTAGATGGAAGCAGTAAATTAGCTAATGGTATTTTAAGTGTTAAAGATGGTAGCAATCAATTAACTAGTGGTGTTTTAAGCTTAATGGGTGGAAGTAATCAACTGAAGAATGGCTTGGCAACTGCTGTAGATGGAAGCAGCCAGCTTAAAACAGGTATAGCCAGTGCTAACGATGGAAGTGGTCAGCTTAAAACTGGTTTACAACAATTGAACAGTAAAATACCAGAATTACAGAATGGGGTTCTTGATTTGTTCAATGGCTCAAATCAATTGGTTAGTGGAATTGGAATTAGCAATCCAGATGATTCTTCTAAATTAATAGGTGGAATTAATAAGCTTACAACAGGAATTAGAACTGCACAAGATGGAATTTCAACCTTAAATAATGGATTGATTAGTGAATCCACAGGAGTAAGTGAAGTTGGAGGTGCTATAGGAATTCTTAATAATAAGATAAATGGACAAAATGGTTTAGTGCCTAGTATAAATCAATTAGGGGGTGCTATAGGAACTCTCAATACAGAAGTAAATGTAGGTGGAAATGGGCAGCCAAGTTTAGTAGACGGAATTACTAATGGAGATCCACAAAAGGGTTTGGGGTCGGCTGTACAGAAAATTAATGACAGCATAAATGGTGATGATGGATTAGTAAATGAAAGTAAGAATGTAAATTCTAATTTAGATTCACTTAAAACATTAGCAGTTGGATTAAATGGGGCTATTCAAGATAAACAATTACAAGGATTGATTAGTGAGTATAGGAATTCTTCAACCAGTGATAGTAAAAAATTGCAGATTGGTGCTAATTTAGTTTCTACAATGAATGAATTATTAAATAATGAGTTAAGCCTTAATAATGGTGTTATTGCAGTAAGTAATGTCAATGAAAATATTGCAAGTAGAATAAATGATTTAGGGAGGGCATCAGAAGGGCTTAATACTAAAGTAAATGGACAAAATGGTTTAGTATCTAATATAAATCAATTAGGAGGATCTATAGGAACTCTCAATGCAAAAGTAAATGTAGGGGGAAATGGGCAGCCAAGTTTAGTGGATGGAATTACAAATAAAGATCCACAAAAAGGTTTAGCTTCAGCTGTAGGTGCATTAAATACGGCAGTAAATATAGGAATTAATGATAAACCAAGCTTAGTGACTGGTATGCAGCAATTAAAGGATGGTACAACTAATAATCTTGTTCCTGGAATAGGTGAACTATTTGATGGTAGTAACAGCATTCTTTCAGGAGCAAATGCAATTGGAAATGGAGCATTACAATTAAATAATGGTTTAAATAATTTAAGCAATAGCACTCCAACTCTTTCGAGTGGTATAACACAGCTCTATAATGGAGCAAGTACTTTAAATGATGGAACAAATAAGCTTTACACAGGAACAAGTGATTTAAATAATGGTATAAATAAACTTTATAATGGAGCAGTGAGTTTGAATGATGGAACAAGTAAATTATATGATGGAGCGAATGGATTACAGGATGGAACAAATAAACTTTATGATGGTTCCAAAGAACTTAGTGATAAACTTTCAAGTGGTGCAGAAGATTTAAATAAAAATCTTAAAAATTCAAGTACTACTATGGGTAATTTTGTATCACAGCCTATAAATGTGGAAACAGAGCATCTATTTGCAGATGAAACTTACGGTGTTGCACTAGCTCCTTATTTTATACCTATTTCTATATGGGTAGGGGCTATACTCATGTTCTTTGTAGTTTCTGATGAAGTGGATGAAGATATAAAGGCAAAAGCAAAGTCAATTGTCATGGGAAAATATCTAGTATATATAGGAATTGGTGCACTACAAGCAATTTGTGTAAGTACAGCAGTGTTATTTATAGGTATAAGACCAAGCAATCTATTTGTATTCTACTTATTTAATATATTTATATCCTTTGTTTTTATATCTATAATTCAGTGTTTAATATTCTTACTAAAGGATGTAGGAAGGCTTCTTGGTATAATACTTCTAGTTCTGCAGCTTGCATCATCAGCAGGAACTTTTCCTATAGAACTTTCACCAAAATTCTATAGAGTAATTTCTCCATTTATGCCTTTTACTTATGTAGTTTCAGGATTGAGAGAAGTTATAAATGGAATAAATTATAGTGTACTTGGTAAAGATATTGCATTCTTAGTATTTGTATTTATTATATTCTTTACATTATCTCTAACTTTTAGAGGTAAAGTTATTAAATTTCATGAAATTATAGAAGAAAAAAAGAATGAGTCAGTAGCTTAAAAACTATCAATAAAAATAAAAATTTATTTAGAATTATTATAAAAATTAATAAAATAACAGATTTAGTGGAAATATAGTAATAGAATTTTCATTAAATCTGTTATTTTTTATTTATGGAAATTTTAAGGCTGTATGGATAAATAAATAAAAAAAACATATGTAAATATTATTCCAATAAAGTTTGCTGAAAAGTAAATAAAATATTTAAAGAAGGGATGCTTATGACATTAAAAAAATTAAAAGATTTTTTTTCTCTAAAGGAGCCACAAAATTTTGATAATACAGTTCTAAGTTATAGCGATGAGAAAAAAGATAATAAAGAAAATAATAAGAAAAAATATAATAATAATCAAAGTATATATAAGATACTTGAACAGAATGAGAATTATATAAAAGGTATTTTTAATAATTGCTACGATTTAATTATAAGGGAGATATCGTTATATGATAATAATAAAGGTAAAATTGCTATAGTTTATTTAAATGAATTCATTACTGAAAAATTAATAAATGATAGTATAATTGATAAATTTCCATTAAAGCAAAATACTGAAATAAAGGATATAGAACAGTCAATAAAATATATGCTTGCTATAAAAGATGATAGTATTTGCAAAGCTTTTGGTCAGTGTATAGATGCAATACTTGATGGAAATGTAGTGATTTTTTCAGATATGCTGGATAAAGCTTTTATTGCAAATATTAAAGAGCCACCACAGAGAGCTATTCAAGAACCTAATGTTGAAAATGCTATAAGAGGCCCTAGAGAAGGGTTTACAGAGTCAATTGCTAAAAATATTAGTCTTATAAGAAAAAAAATTAAAAATACAAATTTCAAAACGGAAAAATTTATAGTTGGTGAAGAAACTAAAACTGATGTTGCTATATGCTATATGGATGATGCTGTTGATAGAAAAATATTAGAGGAAGTTAAAGCTAGGATCAGAAAAATAAAAATAAGTCCAATTGCATCTAATTATATTGTAGAAGCTATTAATGATGATCCTGTATCTTTAGTACCAACTATATTTAAAACAGAAAGGCCAGATGTAGCAGCTTCTAAATTATTGGAAGGTAAAATTCTTATTATTGTAGATAATACTCCTATTGTTTTATCTGTACCTGCACTCTTTGTTGAGTTTATGCAAGCTAGTGATGATTACTATACAAATTATATACCGGCTACTTTAAACAGATGGTTTAGATATATAGGTTTAATGATATCTATGGCATTACCGGGAGTGTATGTAGCCTTATTAACCTTTCATCAAGAACTTATACCTACTCCTTTTATTACTACAATAATAAGAGCTCGATCAGGAATACCTCTTCCATCAATGTGGGAATGTTTTTTAATGCTTTCTGCCTATGAAATAATAAGGGAAGCAGGTCTTAGAATACCTAGAACCATTGGTCAAACTGTAAGTATAGTGGGAACCTTAATTCTTGGTGAAGCAGCAGTAAGAGCAGGTATAGTAAGTGCCCCAATGATAATTATAGTTGCTTTTGTTGGAACAGCACTTTATACTATCCCATCTCCAGAACTAAATTCAACTATTCTTTTCATAAGATATACTATATTATTTTTAGGTGGTGCCCTGGGGATTTTTGGCGTTTTATGTGGGTTATTATTTTTAATTACATATATGACATCAAGAAGATCCTTTGGAGTACCATATATGTATCCATTTATGCCATTTAGCTTAAAAAGAAACCAGGATACTATTATTAGAATACCAATGGAAAAATTAGATAACAGTATTAAGCTATTTAGAAAATAAAACGTTTTGGAGAATGTATATGAAGAAAATCATTAAGAAATTTATCATAATATTATTAATATTAGCTATACCAGTTGTAAGTCTTACAGGGTGCAAAGACGCGACGGAAATAGAAAAATTAGGAATTATATTAGCCATAGGTTTTGACTTAACTAGTGATAATAATTATTTGGTTTCTGTTGAAGTTATGGATAGTAACAGTGTTAGCGATACTGTAAAATCAAATAGCTACACTGCCGAGGGCGAAACTGTTTATAAAGCTATAACTAATCTTTATAAAAGAGTAGGGGAACAATTTAATTATGCCCATATACAATATATTGTCATTGGAGATAGTATGGCAAGAAAGGGGATAGCCCCTATTATGGATTTTTCCCTAAGATACAATCAGATAAGACCTACAATACCTTTTTTGGTTACAAATGGGGAGGCCCAGGATATTATAAGGGCCAAGGTTTCTACAAATGCCACCTCTGCTTTTTCAGTAACAAATTTATTGGAGCTGCAAAGGAGAAGAGGAGAAACTGTTCTTACTACTAATTTAGACTTTGTAAACAGTGTTGCTCATGGATCAAAATCAACGACCTGTGGTTTAATTAATATAGATAATTCTAAGTTAGATAAAAATAAAAACTATAATTTAAGTGGTTCAGCCGTATTTCATAAGGATAAACTTGCAGGCTATCTATCAATTAGGGAAACTGTAGGGCTAAATTGGATTCGTGGAAGTATAGATAAAAATATACTTATGGCAGAATACATGATAAAATACCCTGAAAATTATAAAATAAGTTTAGATGTTACATCTGCTTCAGAGAAAACAGATATAAAATTACATAATAATAAAGCAGATATTAAAGTTAATATTAAGGCAAAATCATCAATAAGAGAAATGACAGGAATGATAGATCCAAACAAGAATCCTAATATCATGGATGTGCTTGCTAAAGAACAAAATAAAGTTATTTTTAACGATGTATATCTAGTGATAAATAAAGCTCAAAAAGATTTTAAACTTGATATATTTGATTTTGGAAATATCATGATGAGAAAATACCCTAATGAATGGACTTACATGGACAAAAATTGGAATGATATTTTTAAAGATTTAAAAGTAGATATAAATGTTAATACACAAGTAAATAAAACGGGAGTTCTTTCAAAACCTCCAATATAGACAAAAATTTTAAATAAAAGGTTAGGAGGGTAATAATATGAAGGAAAAAATAACATCATATCAATTTCTAGCAATAATGTTTTTAGTACCCTATGGAACTGCAAGTTTATTTTTTCTAACTCCAGATACTAAAAATGATATTTGGATCGCAATGCTTTTTTATGCATTAGTTTCTATAATTATTCAAATGATTTATATAAGTCTTTTTAATAAATACCCTGAAGACTCTATAGTAACATATTTGCCTAAAATATATGGAAAATATATTGGATTTGTATTAGGTATTATATATATATGGTTTTTTGCTTATGATGCTGCTAGAGATTTAAGAGATTCTATTGAACTTACAACTTCATTTTCACTGATAAGAATGCCTATGTATATAACAGCATCAGTTTTTATGATTGTTATTACCTATAGTGTTTATAAGGGTATTGAGAATATAGGGAACATGGCATTGGTAGGTTTTATGATTATAATATTTTCAAGTATTTTTGTTTTTATATTATTATCTATGACTAAAGGTGCTTTTAAATTTTACAATGTGTATCCAATTTTACATATAGGTTTCATAAAATTGATTTCAAAAGGATGGAAACTTTCTACATTTCCTTACGGTGAATTTATAACTATGACTATGCTGTATCCGTTTTTAATGGAAAAAAGCAAATTAAAGAAAACTGTGATTTTTACATCAATTATAGAGGGTATTTTTTTAGCATTAAATAATATTCTATTTATAGTAACTTTAGGATATGAGTTTGCCAGTTCAAATGACTATCCTTTACTTGAAACTCTTAGATTAGTGCATATTGGAGACTTTTTAAATAGATTAGATATAATATTTATAGTAGTTTTAATGCTGAGAGGATTTTTTAAAATATCTGTGTTGATGTATGTATCGGCACTGGGAATTTCACAGGTATTTAAGGTTAAAAATTGGGGACTATTATGTACTATATTAGGTGTACTAGTATTAATTACCTCACTAATAACTGCAAGAAATAATTCAGAGCATATAAATACTGGTTGGAATTTTGTATTACCATACGTAAATCTGCCTATTGCAATTATTATTCCTGGGATAACACTTGTAATTTACTATTTAAAAAGGCTGATAAAAGCATAATTTTATATTATGACTATTATTAAATATAAGATTATTGTTATTGTATAATAGAAATTTATTTACATATTGTAATTTAATCATTTTTATATGTTATACAATAAATATTTGGGAGAGATATATTCATGAAAGAAAAGATAACAGCACATCAATTTTTTATAATAATGTTTTTACTTCCCTATGGCAGTGCAGTTCTATTTTATTTATCCCCAGAAACTAAAACTGATATTTGGATTGGAATTTTAGCTTATGGAATTATATTTGTAATCATACAAATGATTTATATAAGTTTGTTTAATAAGTATCCAAATGATTCTATAGTAACGTATTTACCAAAAATATATGGTAAATTTATTGGTTATATATTAAGTGCTGTATATATATGGTATTTTTCTTATGTGGCATATAGAGTATTAAGGGATTTTATGGAGCTTACAACATCATTTAATTTAATAAGAATGCCTATGTATGTTGTAGCAGTAGTTTTTATGATTGTTGTTGTATATAGTGTATATAAGGGTATTGAAAATATAGGAAACATGGTGCAATTAGCATTGATAATAATTATAGGAAGCAGTATTTTATTATGGATATTACTGATTATTACAGGTAATGTAATACATGGTTATAATATCTTACCAATATTACATGATGGACTTGTACCTGTATTGTCAAAGGGATGGAAGCTTATAATGCTTCCTTATTCTGAGTTTGTAGCTATGACTATGTTATACCCCTTTGTTATGGAAAAAACAAAAGTAGGAAAAACTGTAATTCTTGTAGTGCTTACAGAAGCAATAATGCTAGCTATAAATAATATATTATTTATATTGGCTTTAGGATATGAATTTGCCAGTTCAAACAATTACCCTTTACTTGAAACACTTAGGTTAGTACATATTGGCGATTTTTTAAATAGGCTGGATATTATATTTATAGTAATTTTAATGCTGGGAGGATTTTTTAAAATATCTATATTTATGTATTGCTCTGTGTTAGGAACAGTTCAATTATTTAACATTAAAAATTGGGGATTATTATGTATTATATTTGGAACTCTTATATGTGCTAGCTCCATTACAATGTCAATGATAAATACTTATCCTAAACATCTTTCTACAGGATTAAATCATATACCTCTATCTATTATAATTCCATTATTATCACTAATAGTATATTATTTAAAGAACCTTATAAGCAGCAGATGATTATAAGGTTCCAGATCTTAATATTGATATTAATAAATAGAAGCCCATTAGCGCTGCAATCATAAAGCCACTTATGCCTATGATAGAAATATCATAAATTTTTGGTCCTATATTTGTTCTAAGTATAAGTGATGAGCCAATAATCATAGAAGATATAATAATGGCAAAAACCATTCTATTAACCATTCTATTTAAGTCTTTAATAGGCTTTTGTAAATTATTATGTTGTAATTGTATTTTAGCTCTTCCACTAATTAAGCTATCGGAGAGTTCTACAAACTTTGAAGGAAATTCAGAAGAACTTTTAATAAATCTAAATCCATTTAATAATAATGCATCAAGATCTAAATCCTTTAAGAATATATTTTTATTTTGAGATTTTACATAGGGTATTAGTACGTCTACTATGGACAAATCTGGAGATATTTTTGCAATAACTCCTTCAATTATAAGTGTACTTTTTAGCAGTGTTGTCAATTCTTTTGGAAGTCTTATATTATTATTTTTTGAAATTTCAAAAATTTCCTGAAGCATAATTGAAATTTTTATATTCTTTAAAGAGGCAGACATATAGCTAGCAAATAAATAATCTATAGCTTCATAAAGAGAATTTCTATTTACATATCCCTTTCTTATGCCTAGAGACATAATCACAGATGTCATTTTATTTATATCATGATAGGCTATGGCAAGTATTGCCTCATTAAGTGATGATTTTAATGACTTTGAAATGGTACCCATTATTCCAAAATCTATATAATATATATGGCCATTCCGTATAAGTAGATTACCAGGATGAGGATCTCCATGAAAAAATCCATCTTCAAACACTTGTTTAAAATAGGAAAGGGTGAGTTTTTTACCTAGGTCATCTAAATTGTAACCTGACTGCAAAAGTTTTTTTAAATTATCTATTTTAATACCTACTATCTTTTCCATAGTAATTATTTTTTTAGTACATAATTCATCAATAGTATAAGGAATGGATACGAAGGCAACATCTTGATTTAACTTTTTAAATCTTTTTATATTATTTAGTTCATTTTTAAAATCTAATTCTAGGGTTGTTGATATAAGTAATTCATCTAATGCGTCTTTTGGATCTATTAGAGCATCTGTAAACTTAATTTTTGTAATATTTAATAACTTTTTTATTATGGATAAATCTGTTTTCATTTTTTCAGCAATTCCTGGGCGCTGAATTTTTATAATAACAAATCTTCCATCTTTTAAAATAGCATCATATACCTGAGCAATAGAAGCAGATCCAATGGGATTTTTATCAAAATACAAAAATGTATCTTCAATGGTAGCATTCAATTCATTAAAAAAAAGATTTTGTATATTGTCAAATTTTTCGTGAGGGACATTATTTTGCAGCTTAGATAGTTCTTTTATGTAAGGTGAAGGTAAAATATCTGGTCGGGTACTCAAAATTTGACCTATTTTTATGAAAGTAGGACCTAATTCTTCAAAAGCTTTTCTTAAGTTTTCAGGTGATTTTTTATTTCCATTTAATTTTGAATCAACAATAAATCCAAAACCATAGTAAGCTAGTACCTTAACTATTTCTTTTAATCTATGTACAGAGTTTCTATGCATACTTGTTTTCCCCTCTTAAAAATAAAAGCCCTAACAAATAAGTTTGGGCCTCTTAAAATTATTTCAGTTTTTCTTCAAGTTCAGTAAGTCTGTTTTTGATATCTAAGATTTCATCCTTTGTAACAAAATTTGCTTCTTTTAATATGTCTATAATGTCTTTTTTGGTTACAGGTTTAACTTTTTCACTTTTTGCTACAATATCTCTTTTTAATTCCTCAGATAATTCTTTACCTTCATCAATAGTTAATTTACCTTTAATAACCATCTCATCTATGACTTTAGATGCCTTTTCATAGGTGTAAGCAGCTGAACCAAGACCAGCCAGGAGAGCTTTTTTTAATTGATCTACCATTATATACACCTCCCATATACAATATTCGTATTATAATACAATGATATCAAATAAATAAAAAATTGTAAATTGAAAAATAGTAAGTAAATTCCATTAAATTCATATTTAATATTCTTTATTTAAATGATAAAATGTATACATTATTTTAATAAAATTATATAACTTTATTTTAAATAATAAAGTTAGTGTTTAAATATAAAAATTTTCAACTATAAAAATTGATCATTATAATAGTTGAATAAGATTATTAATAGAATTTAAATTTATATAAAATATATGTTTAGTATATGTAGATAATAAAATTTTATAAAAAAGTATTAATTCAGTAAAAGTATATACGATTATTTATAAAGGTATATAAGATAATCTAAAAAGATTGTTTGCGAAGGGTGTATTTATATGGAAAAGAAGAAGAAAATATTATCAGTAGAAGATTTAGAGGCTGGTATGATAACTGTTAATGAAATAAAAAGTGATGGAATAATACTTGTAGCAAAGGGAGTTCAATTAACAGAGCGTGTAATAAATACATTAAAAGAAAAATATATTTATAGTAAAGTTGAAGTATATTATGAGGAATATGAATCTATCTCCGAAAGTTTAAAAAATATAGAAGATAATTTTATTGAACTTACTTTTGATTTACAAAGAATATTTAAACACATTGACAGATTACAAGTGTCCGATATAGAGGAAATTAGAAAATTTTCAATTAAAATAAAAAATGAATTGAAATCTACGGATTCCATTATAAAAAATATTGTACTATATGGTAGTGGAAAGGACAGTATATACAGGCATGGAGTTAATGTAGCTGCTCTTAGTTCAATTCTTGGAAAGTGGATTGGTTTAGATGAAATACAATTGAATTTACTTAATTATGCAGCTATTTTGCATGACTTTGGTAAAACTAAAATATCAGACAATATTATAAATAAAGTAGGTCAGCTTACAGACTCTGAATTAAAAAAGATAAGAATGCATCCTGTAACAGGATATGAATTTATAAATAAAATACCATTTTTAGATAGATCAGTAGGACTTGCTATACTTATGCATCATGAACGAGAAGATGGTTCGGGATATCCTTTTGGAATAAAAGATAATAAAATTCATCCTTTTGCTAAAATAATTGCCATTGCTGATGTATTTGATGCTGTTAATTCAAACAGAGGATATAGAAATAGCAGAGGACCTTTTGAGGCTTTAGAGATAATTAAAGAGGATAGTTTAGGAAAATTAGATTATAACTATTGTACTATATTCCTAAATCATGTAATAAATTACTACATGGGGGAGAGTGTATTACTTAATAATGATAAAATATACAAGATAATACAGGTAAATAAAAATGATTTTCAAAGACCATTGTTATTAGCTGATAATGAATTTCTTGATTTAAGAAATAATAAGGATTTGTACGTAAAGCAATTAATTCTCAATAATAATTATATTTAGTTCAAAAATTTTTTATAAGAAATAATATTGAATTGACATTACAATTAAACTATAATAGAATATTAAAGTGAAAGATATGCATCTATAGCTCAGTAGGATAGAGCGGTGGTTTCCTAAACCATGTGCCGGAGGTTCGAATCCTCTTAGGTGCACCAAGTAAGAAACACTATAATAATTTAGTTATTATAGTGTTTCTTTTAAGTTTGTAATTAATTAAATATCAATGAAAGTTTAAATATTATATTGAGTCTTGTATCTTAATTTACAAAATATATTTAAATTTTAAATACAATAGTTACAATATGGAAAATAAACTGTAACATTAATTTATTATTATAAAAATATAAGGATTACCCCTTTTAAATATATATTTTAATTTAGCACCGGTTATAACTGGTGTCTCTTTTATTGTGATAAAATAGATGTATCTATATAATACAGACATTAATTAGTTAAATAATTTTGCAACCCATTGATAATATCTAAATTTCTATTAAAAAAATTTTTACAATTAGTTTTAGCAGCAATATTTGTAGGGATTACTTTCGAAATATAGAATAAACGCATATAAATTAAGAGCAATAATTATTATAAAAATTAGTATTTGATAATGCTATAAACTAAATAATTAGGAGAAAATATATGGAGGAATTATACATAAAAGAGGCGTTAATAGAAGCTGAAAGAGCAAAGCAAATAGGAGAGGTTCCTGTGGGTGCTGTTATAGTTAAGGACAATATAATATTAGCTAGAGCTCATAACCTAAAAGAAACTTTAAAGGATTGCACAGCACATGCGGAAATATTGGCAATAAGACAAGCATCTTCAGTGTTGAAAAATTGGAGATTGAATGGTTGTGACATGTATGTAACATTAGAACCTTGTCCCATGTGCGCTGCCGCAATTTCAGCTTCTCGAATAAGAAAAGTATATATAGGAACTTTTGATCCCAATATGGGAGCGGGAGGGTCTGTTGTAAATTTGCTTCAAAATGAATATTTAAATTATAATATAGAGGTTAAATGGATATATTCAGAAAATTGCAGTAAAATTATTAAGGATTTTTTTAAAGAAAGAAGATAATAAACAAAAAAGTGAAAATACATGCTTGAGATTTATACTTGTATAATAGTATAATTAACTGATAAATTAAGTTTTATAATGAAGGAAAATATAAAAGTCCAAAGTCTAAAGAGCTAGGCAAATTAATGTCTGCTTAATTCTGCAACAGACTAATTAAGTACAGTAATAAGGAGAGATGTCCGAGAGGTCGAAGGTGGCAGCCTCGAAAACTGCTGCGGGGATAACTCCGCCAAGGGTTCGAATCCCTTTCTCTCCGCCATAATTTTCAACGAAAATGAAAAATCTTTAGAAATACTTTAAAATCAAGGGTTTACAAATCTTCAATTTAATTAATAGATTTTAAAATAAATATGTTTTAATAAAGTATTAACAAATTTGCCAAGTTAAAGACACAGAACAAATCTAAACTATTATTCATAGATAAATTATTTATAAAGGATGTGTTTTTTGTGGCAAAGTTTAGAACTTTTAATAAGATAGCTATAATGCTATTGGTTTTAGCTATGTCTGCATTTTTAATTATGGGATGCCAAAGCAAAAATAGTGGTAGTTCCCAGAATTCTTCAGGGTCAAATGGCAGAAGAACTTTTAATGCAGATGCTGTTAAACAAAGATATGAGCAAGATCTTCAGGCGTTGGTAAAGGCCGGTACAATAACGCAAGATCAATCTACTAAAATATTGGATTCTCTTACAGCAAATATGAATAATATGGGACAAGGCAGGAGGAGAACAAATAGTCAAGGAAATTCACAAAATAATACTGCACAAGGTAATGGTAAGAATAATCAAACAGGTACACCTAGAAATAACCCTTTAAGTAAGTTAGTAAGTGATGGGGTTATAACTCAGGAACAAGCAGATAAAGTAATGCAAGGTTTAAGAGGTAATAGACAAAATTCTAATAATCAAAGTAATCAAAGCAATCAATAATTAATTGTTTTACAAATACCAACGATTTGAATTGTTGGTATTTTTTTATTTTAGCATTAAATTAAAAAATAATTTAATAAGACCTTAGCTTAACTTATTTGTTAATATTTGATATAATACTATAAAGAAGTAGTAATTATGAGGTGTAGAATGATAGAAGAAATAATAGAATCTATGATCAATTATTTTGGAAATGATGTACCTAGAATTAATCATGCGTTAAAAGTATATGGATTTTCTAAAAATATAGGGAAATTAGAGGGATTAGACAATGATGAACAGCTTACTTTAGAAGTGTCAGCAGTTTTACATGATATAGGTATAAAAATAAGTGAAAAAAAATATAATTCATCATCAGGAAAATATCAGGAATTAGAAGGGCCAAGCGTGGCAAAAGAAATATTGGAGAAATTTAACCTCGATATTAAAATACTAAACAGAATACTATATATTATAGGAAATCATCACACTTATTCAAAAATAGATGGTATAGATTTTCAAATATTAGTAGAATCCGATTTCTTAGTTAACATATTTGAAGATAATGTTAAAAAAGATTCTATTGAAGTTATAAAAAATAAGTATTTTAAAACTACCTATGGTACAAGATATTTAAATAGTATGTATTAAATAAATTGATAATCATTTACCATAAAGGACAACGAGTTCTAAGTATCATAAATACCGATACTTAGAACTCTGTTATAATAAATAATAAAGCTAAACTACTTTAAAAAATCACCTTTCTTGCGAAGCACAAGCAAAAATATTACCCAAATACCTATACCAAATAAACTTACAAGCTGTGCTACTCTAATAGGGCCAAGCATAAGACTATCTGTTCTTAAGCCCTCTATAAAAAACCTTCCCAAAGAGTATAAACCTATATAGGTAAATATTACAATTCCTGTTTTCTTCGTATTTTTTAATAAGATAAATAATAAAATAAAGATTAAAATATCCCAAATTGATTCATATAAAAAGGTAGGATGATAATAAACACTATCTATATACATTCCCTTTTGTATAAAACTTGGAAAATGACTTATAAAAGCAGCAGAAACTGGTCCGCCATGAGCTTCCTGATTGAAAAAATTTCCCCATCTGCCTATTCCTTGAGCTAGTATTATTGAAGGTGCAGCTACATCTGCATACTTCCAAAAATTAAGTTTTTTATAATATGTATATAAATATGCAACAATTAAGCCGGTAATAACGCCACCATGTATGGCCAGACCACCTTGGCGTGTATTAAAAATTTCTGATAAATTGCTTTTGTAGTAGCTAAAATTAAAAATATCGTAATATAATCTTGCTCCTATAATAGCCAGAGGTAAAGCTATTAAAATCATATTAAATAATTCATCATAATTTATATCTTTGATTTTTGATGTGAAATTAGCAATTATGATACCAATTAACATACCACAGGCTATTATAATTCCATACCATCTTATAGACAAACCTAATATTGTAAATGCTACTGGATTCACTGTATCACTTCCTTTTATATTTTATAAATCAATAAATATATTCTTAAGAGAGAATTACTTCAAGCATTATTTTACAACATAACTAAAAAAAAATAAATTGATTCATGTAATTATAACAAAAAAATAATATATGATAGAGTTTCATTCTGGTATTCATTGCCATTATATTTTATCTACAAAAGGGTAAAAATAATTTAGAAATAAAATATTAAAAATAACTGGAGGTTATATTATGGATGCTACAGCTACAGCTTCAAAGCAAATAGAAGTCAATAATTTAAAAGTAATTAAAGATGAAATTGGATATGAGTTATTAATGAATAAAAAGTTTCATAAATATGCAGAATGTTGTAATGATGCTCAACTCAAATCTTTATGTAATGAAGCAAGTAATGCACATAGAGAAAATTTTAATAGTTTAAAAACTTATATTGATTCACATCAATAATAAAAATTTGGAGGTATATATTATGGAGAGCAATGGTAATTTTACTGAAAAGGAAATGATGGAAGATTTATTAGCCACAGAAAAACAAGTTATTTCCTCATACAGCACAGGTATAACTGAAACATCTTGTACTAATCTAAGAAATACACTTGTAAATAATTTTAGAAGTGCTCAAGATATTCAATATAAAGTATTTGACGCAATGAAACAGAAAGGTTGGTATTCTACTAAAGATGCACCAGAAAATGAAGTTCAACAGTTTAAAACTGAAGTTACTCAAATGGTAAGTGAATTAAAATAATAATAATAAGAGCAAGAAAAGAGATTTTAATCGTTTCTTGCTCTTATCTCTATATTTTGTACTAAAATTTAGATATTTAATAATTTATGCTAATATTTACTTATTGACGAGGCAAAATTAAAAGTATATAATAGACTGCGTGACAATTTGTTCTGTAAATTGTATAAAAAATATGGAGAGATGTCCGAGCGGTTTAAGGAGCACGCCTGGAAAGCGTGTGTTGGGGAAACTCAACCGGGGGTTCGAATCCCCCTTTCTCCGCCATTAAAACTTTGTCGTGCTAGATGGGGAGTTAGCGGTGTCTTGTAACCTGCAATCCGCTATAGCAGGGTTGAAGTCCTTGTTGAGGCTTTAATCTGTGAGGTCTGCCTTATATAAGTGGTGTTGAGAGCTTGGTCCCACGCAACGAAAATTCATGAACCCCGTCAGGTCCGGAAGGAAGCAGCGGTAAGTGAACCCTTTCGTGTGCCGTGGAAAAACCTGGTTTGAGCTAACTGTATAAGTAACGCTCATGGATTATGGTCGAGGCAAGGTGCACGACATTTAATTAAATATAGAATCTTAAGGTGCATATAGCATCTTTTTTTATTATATATCAAATTAATTTACATAAATGTAGTATAATATAAATGGATATTATTTACTATAAGCTTTATATTTGTTTTAACAGCAATGAGGTGAAAAAAAGTGGGATATACAGCTTTATATAGGGAGTGGAGGCCAAAGACTTTTGACGAGGTTGTAGGACAAAAACATGTTACCATAACATTAAAAAATCAAGTTAAGGATAATAGGATAGCTCATGCTTATCTATTGTGCGGTACAAGAGGAACAGGTAAGACCTCAACTGCCAAAATACTTTCAAAGGCAGTAAATTGTTTGAATCCTCAAAACGGGGAGCCATGTAATCAATGTGAAATGTGTAAAAAAATTAATGATGGTCTTGAAATAGATGTTACAGAATTAGATGCAGCTTCTCATAATGGAGTAGAGGACATAAGAAATATTATAGATGATGTTCAATATCCTCCACATGAAGCAAGATTTAAGGTATATATTATAGATGAAGTACACATGCTTTCTATGGGGGCAGTGAATGCTTTCTTGAAGACTCTTGAAGAACCACCTAAAAATGTTATGTTTATCTTGGCTACAACAGATCCTCAAAGACTACCAATAACAATACTTTCAAGATGTCAAAGATTTGACTTTAAAAGAATAAAAAAAGATGAAATGTTTCAAAGACTTAGAGAAATAGTTACAACACAAGGTGTATTTGCAGATGATGAAAGTTTAAATTTAATAGCAAGAATCTCTGATGGGGCCATGAGAGATGCGCTCAGCATATTGGATCAAGCCATATCAACAGGAAGTGGTAAGGTTAGATATGATGATATTATTAATATGCTTGGACTTGTGACCAATGAATACCTTATTAAAATAACATCTGCATTAATAGAAAAGAATATTGAAAATGCCATGAAAACAGTGGATGACATTGTATTTAGTGGTAAGGATATAAATATATTTATTAAAGATCTTATAATTCATATGAGAAATCTTATGATGGTTAAAATTAGTAAGAATGCAGAAGAAATTTTAGATATGTCACAGGAAAATATAAAGCTTGTTAAAGAACAGTCTGAAAAAATAAGAGTTGAAGAGATTATGAGATATATAAAGATACTTCAGGATACAGAAGAAGAGTCTAAATGGAGTAAGCAAAGCAGGATATATCTAGAATTAGCTGTTATAAAAATGTGTAAAATAGAATATGATACCTCTAATGAAATTATACTTGCAAGACTTAATAAGCTTGAGGGTATGATAAAAAATGGAAGTATAGTATATAATAACAGAGAATCCAAGAAAAATGCTGCAAAACAAGATATAAGAAAAATACCTAAGGAAGCTGTTGAAGAAAATAATTCCTCTGTAGAGACAGCAGATAATTTTATAAATATTGAATCAAAATTAACTTTAGATGATATAAAAAAAGTTTGGAAAGACATACTTGAAACTTTTAAAGCTAGAAGATTAAGAGTATTAGGTGCTCATCTTAGTAATGGTGAACCTGTAAGCTGTAAACATAGTATAATAGAAGTGAGATTTAAGAAAAGTTATAATTTCAGTAAGCAGAATTTACAAAAGTCTGAAAACAATAAAAAAGTTGAAGATATATTTTCAGAGATACTTAAGGAAAAGATAAAAGTGCAGTATAGTGTAGAAAAAGATGAGGAAGAAACAAAGTTATCATCGGAGGATATAATAAAGCAGACCTTTGGAGAAGAAATAGTTGATATTATTGATGAATGATGTTTTAAATGGTAAAATGTTAATACTGAAACTTAATTTAGTTTATTTTAGGAGGTTATATATATGGCAAGAGGTGGATTCCCAGGAATGGGCGGAGGAAACATGAACAACTTGATAAAACAGGCACAAAAGTTCCAAAAGCAAATGGAAGATATGCAAAAGGATCTTGAAAACAAAAGCTTTGAGGCTACTGTAGGTGGCGGTGCTGTTACTGCTGTAGTTAATGGAAAAAAACAATTAATTGATGTTAAAATAAAACCAGAAGTAGTTGATCCAGATGATGTAGAAATGCTTCAAGATTTAATTATATCAGCCTGTAATGAAGCTTTTAAAAAAGCCGAGGATGAATCCGCAGGTGAAATGAAAAAAATGACAGGTGGAATGAATATACCTGGAATGTTTTAATAATTGAGGTGACGGTGTTGGATTTTTATCCAGTAGCAATAGAGAAGTTAATAGAAGAATTTGCTAAACTTCCTGGTATAGGGTATAAAACTGCCCAAAGACTAACCCTTTATGTGCTAAATTTGCCCAAAGAAGAAGTTGAAGAATTTTCGAAAGCACTTGTTAAAGCCAGAGGTACTATAAAGTATTGTTCTGTATGTGGAAATTTTACAGATACTGATCCATGTGCTATATGTTCTAATCCAAGCCGGGATAAAGAGATTATTTGTGTGGTAGAGGAACCCAAGGATATTATGGCTATAGAAAAAGTTAGAGAATATAATGGTGTATATCATGTGTTACATGGAGTAATATCACCAATGTCTGGAAAAGGTCCGGATTCCATAAAATTAAAAGAGCTAGTAAGTCGTATGAAGGATGAAATTAAAGAAGTGATAGTTGCAACAAATCCCAATGTTGATGGAGAAGCTACTGCTATGTATATATCTAAATTATTGAAGCCGTTAGGTGTAAAAGTTACTAGAATTGCACATGGAATACCTGTGGGTGGAGATCTTGAATATGCAGATGAGATAACTTTATCAAAAGCTCTTGAAGGAAGAAAAGAAATATAACAGGAATATTATTCCCATTTTATGTCTATAATTGTAAAGAGGTATAAAATGGGAGGTTTTTTTATGGTTAAGAAAAAAAGTGTAAAATTAAATAACAATATTAAATATAATTTAGATCAAAAAGATATTATTGCTGCTATAGAAGAAGCCAGAAAAGAACTACAAGCTTGTAGAGATTATTTTGAACTTGTGAACGAGCCTGTATTAATAGATTATGCTATTTACAAAGAAGCGGCAGCTAAGTCAAGATATATATATCTTCTTGCAGAAGCAAAAAAATTAAACATAAGAGTTGACGGATTTAACATATATACTGGGGAAGAGAATGTTGATTAACATGTATAAATAGGGGGATGATTAAATGGAATACGTAGGATATTTTTTAATAGCAATAATAGGACTATTTATTGTTGTTAGACTACTAGCGTGGCCATTAAAGATATTAATTAGATTGATAATAAATGCAGTACTTGGCACTATACTCTTGTTTATAGTAAATTTAGTAGGGGCTCATTTTGGATTTACCATAGGAATTAATTTAGTAACAGCACTTGTAGCAGGTTTTTTTGGTGTTCCAGGAGTTATTTTTTTATTGATTTTTAAATTTATTTTATGATTGAAGCACAAAAATCTATAGATTAATTTCAACTACATTATTTATATCGGTTTCAATGGGAGATTTTCAACATATATAGTATATGTGTTATTAAATATATTTTTGTAAACTAATAATTTTATAAATTATTTAGATGTTGAACAGCGTAAAATGTTAATTGATCATAATAAATTTGGTTTCAATTATTGATACTACATAATATTCTCATTATTATTATAAAAAAATATGAAAATTATTCTAAATTAATTTAATAGCATGGGAAATGTTATTAAGTTTTTGATGAAAGTTTCTTATGTATTTTCTTAATGGACTAGTTTGTGCGTATACTGGCCCTAGCGTATCTATAAGTAAGAAACACTGTTTAAAATAGATATAGTCAGCATATAAGACTAATATTAATATAATGAGTAATAACATATTATAATAGATTAAGCTTTATGATATTATAATAACCATTGTAATTCATAAAAATAATCTGCTCAATAATAAAAAAATGTTGACAGGATGTCTAAATAATGATATTATATAAAAGCTGTCAGATGACAGGAATTGATCTTTGAAAATTAAACAGAGTATAAG